>NZ_JBFTQT010000026.1:0-1050 GCF_056399145.1 Rhizobium sp. 01N48 | reverse complement strand
TGTCAATGCCGGGTGAATTTTCCCCAGTTGTGCCGAAGTAAAATTCCCCACTTATGCCGACGTGGACGACAGGGCGTATTGAGGATTTTTCGGCGGCCGGCCGCGTGGCTTTTGAGGTGGTGCGAATGCCGGGGGCGCTATAAGGGCTTTGGATCGAACGTGCTCCGGCATGAGTTCGGCATGCTGCCGCAACCGGTAACTCGATCCCTCGATTTGCACGACGACGGCGTGATGAAGCAGTCTGTCGAGCAGCGCGGTTGCGACGACAGGATCGCCAAAAACATCGCCCCACTCAGCGAAGCCTCGGTTTGACGTCAGGATCATCGCACCTCGTTCATATCGGGCGTTCACGAGTTGGAAGAATAGATTGCCGCCACCCTGGACGACCGGCAGATATCCGATCTCATCGACGATGAGCAGGCTTGGCCTGCAGAAGAAGCGAATGCGCTCCTGAAGCCGACCCTCTCGTTCTGAACGGGCCAGCGAACCTATGAGGTCGGCAAGGTTCGTGAAGTAGACGCTCTTTCCAGCTTTTACGGCTTCGACTCCGAGCGCCGTGGCAAGATGRCTCTTGCCGGTTCCAGGTGGGCCGAGGAAATGCACGGCCTCGTGTCGATCGACGAAGCCAAGCTGCGCCAGGGTGAAGATGCGATCGCGGTCAAGCGAAGGCTGGAAGGTGAAGTCGAAACCAACGAGTGTCTTGATCGTCGCAAGCCTACCCATTCGCAGCGCCGTCTTGATGCGGCTGTTCTCGCGCAGGGTCAACTCCTCGGAAAGAAGGATATCGATCGCTTCAAGGGCAGACAGCTCGCCGTGTTCGAGGCGTCGCACAACATGGTCGAGCGCCTCCAGTGCGCGCGGCATCTTCAGGCCGACCAGGTCATGGCGAATACGGTCGATCATGGATGGTACGGCATCGAGTGTTGCACTCATGGGCGGTTCTCCTTTGCCAAGACCTTGCCGACGGCGTCATAGAAGGCGAGAGACCGCTGCAGCACGGTGTCGCCGGCGGGTTTGACGACAAGGGCTTCGCCTCGTGTTTGTGGCCAG
>NZ_JBFTQT010000025.1:0-1065 GCF_056399145.1 Rhizobium sp. 01N48 | reverse complement strand
CTGCTGTACCTGCGCCAGCAGCTGGCCGAAGCCGATGCGCGCGGCAACCGCGCGGTGGTGGCCGACACCGAGATGGCCGAGGCCCTGGCCATCTACGAAAAGAACCTCTCCACCGACCGCGCCGGCTTCAATCGTCGCGTGGCCGCGGCGGTGCAGAAGATGAAGGAAAACCACATCCTGACCCGGCTTGCCGGCCAGGACGACCGCCACGAAGTGTCGCCGGCATTGAAGCTGCTGTTCTCCGCCGAAGACGTCTCCGCGCTGTCCAACGTGTACCGCCAGTTGCGCGACACCCCCGCAGCAAAAGCCTGAACGGACCACCGATAACGCATGGCCATTTCCAAGCACACCCCCGCCCTGTTCAACGACGGGCTGCCCGATCCGCGGTTGCAGCAGTTCCGCATGCGCCGCCTGCAGGTACACAACTGGGGCACCTTCAACGGCCTGACCGAAGTGCCGATCGCCGAGCGCGGCTTCCTGTTCGTGGGCCGCTCGGGCTCGGGCAAGTCGACCCTGCTCGATGCCATGTCGGCCATGCTGGTGCCGCCGTCGATCGTCGACTTCAACGCCGCCGCGCGCGAAGCCGAACGCAGTGGCCGCGACCGTAACCTGGTGTCCTACGTGCGCGGCGCGTGGGCCGACCAGCAGGACCGGGGCACTGGCGAAATTGCCACCCAGTACCTGCGCAAGGGCGCCACCTGGACCGCGCTGGTGCTGGAGTACCGCGCCGGCGATGGCCGCGTGGTCAGCCTGGTGCGCCTGTTCTGGATCGCCGGCAACGGCGCGGCCGCCGCTGACGTGCGCAAGCACTACCTGATCGCCGAGCGGCCGTTCGACATCGCCAAGGACCTGGGCGGCTTCGACCTGGACCTGCGCAAGCTCAAGCAGCGCCTGGGCGACGTGCACCACTTCGACAGCTTCGTTGGCTACGCCGAGCGCTTCCGGCACCTGCTGGGCATCGACAATGAAATGGCGCTGCGCCTGCTGCACAAGACGCAGTCGGCCAAGAACCTGGGCGACCTCAACGTCTTCCTGCGCGACTTCATGCTGGACACGCCCAAGACG
>NZ_JBFTQT010000024.1:0-1131 GCF_056399145.1 Rhizobium sp. 01N48 | reverse complement strand
CTCTGCCTTTCCGGGAGCTTTTCGCCATGCAGAAACCCGCCGTCACCGTCATGGTCAAGGCCGCCCGCCTCGCCGGCAACGTCCTGTTGCGCAACATCAACAAGCTGGAGGCGTTGAACGTCGTGCAGAAGGGGCGCATGGACTATGCCAGTGAAGTCGATGCGGATGCGGAAAAGGTCATCGTCAAGGAACTCAAGCGCGCCTATCCCGAGTACGGGATCATGGGCGAAGAAGGTGGTGTGCAGGGTGTAAACCGGTACATGTGGGTGATCGACCCGCTGGACGGCACCAGCAACTACCTGCGCGGCTTCCCGCACTACTGTGTGTCCATCGCGCTGGTCGAGAACGGCGAGCCGATCGATGCGGTGATCTTCGATCCGCTCCGCAATGAACTGTTCACCGCCAGCCGTGGCGCTGGTGCGGTGCTGAACGACCGTCGCATCCGCGTGGCCGACCGCAAGGACATGGGCGGTGCGATGATCCACACCGGTTTCGCCCCGCGTGAGCGCCAGCGCGCCAGTTCGCAGCTGAAGGCCGTGGATGCGCTGCTGGTGCACGCCGAAGACGTGCGCCGTACCGGTTCGGCCGCGCTGGATCTGGCCTACGTGGCCTGCGGCCGCGCCGACGCCTACTTCGAGGCCGGGCTGAAGGCCTGGGACATCGCGGCCGGCGTGCTGCTGGTGCGCGAGGCCGGTGGCCGGGTCTGTGACTACAAGGGCGCCACCCCGGCCCGTATGGACAGCCGCGGTCCGGAGACCCAGCAGATCGTGGCGGGCAACGTGAAGAACACCGATGTGCTGCAGAAGGTGCTGGTCAACACCGGCTACGCAGCGGAGTTCGACGCCAAGTTCTGATCGGCCACCGCGCTGAAACCGAAGAACGGCGCCCTTGGGCGCCGTTTTTTTGTGCCGGTGCGTCCGGCTTTCCACCGTGGCCGGGGTAGACGGGAGGCCGCAACGCACCGCCACGCGCGCTACACTTTTTGATTGCGCCGCGGCGCACCCTTCAAGGAAGACCCATGTACAAGCGCGCGATTCTTTCCCTGGCCTTTCTGCTGGGGGGATATGACGCGACCGCGTCGGTGGTGATGGACCCGTCGTCCACGGAAGGGCCGGTGGTCCTGCCCGAGGA
>NZ_JBFTQT010000023.1:0-1131 GCF_056399145.1 Rhizobium sp. 01N48 | reverse complement strand
ACGTGCAGGTACCCAACGGGTACTGGATCGAGTATGGCGGCAGCTTCGAACAGCTGATTTCGGCCAGCCAGCGCCGACGTGCAGGTACCCAACGGGTACTGGATCGAGTATGGCGGCAGCTGTTCTGGGCGTTCGGGTCGGTCAAGGACGCGGCGATCGTGTTCAGCGGCGTACCGCTGGCGCTCACCGGCGGCGTGCTGGCGCTGGCCGCGCGCGGCATTCCGCTGTCGATCTCGGCCGGTGTCGGCTTCATTGCGTTGTCCGGCGTTGCCGTGCTCAACGGGCTGGTGATGATCAGCTTCGTGCGCAGCCTGCGCGACGGCGGTTCGCCGCTGGCCGATGCCGTGCGCGACGGCGCATTGGGCCGGCTGCGCCCGGTGCTGATGACCGCACTGGTGGCCTCGTTGGGCTTCGTGCCGATGGCCTTCAACGTGGGCGCCGGTTCGGAAGTGCAACGCCCGCTGGCCACGGTGGTGATCGGCGGCATCGTGTCGTCCACGCTGCTGACGTTGCTGGTGCTGCCGGTGTTGTACCGGTGGTTGCACCGCAAAAACGATGCGACACCGGTCACCCGGTAGCACCCGACCGTTGGTCGGGTGATGCATCCTGCGGCAGGCATGCAACGTCATGCCTGCCGCGCACTGACGGGCAGGCATCATGACGTCAGCAGGATGCGCCACGATGCGACGTCGAGCGCACTTGTGTGCTGACTCGCGCCGCTATCATCAACGCCGTCCAGGAAGAGCTGCGCATGGAGTGCACCAGGTGTCATACGGGAAGTTCACGGTCGGCGCGCGGGTATACGACCTCTCACATCTCGATCCATTTACGCTTTCGATTGTTGTGCACGGTTCGATCGTCGAGGTGGACGTGATGTTCAGCTTCCATCTATTCACCGATCAAAAAGGCAGGGGGCCGCGGTTTCCACATCACACCGAAGAACGCTACTTTTGCCTGGATCGCTACCAGTTGAGTCACGATGTGGCGCATTTCATGCGCGGTGCGTTCTTCGACGCATCCGTCCGTCGGCAGGTGCGTCAGGTTCGGGGTGAGGCATGTGGCGCATTTCATGCGCGGTGCGTTCTTCGACGCATCCGTCCGTCGGCAGGTGCGTCAGGTTCGGGGTGAGGC
>NZ_JBFTQT010000022.1:0-1139 GCF_056399145.1 Rhizobium sp. 01N48 | reverse complement strand
CAGAGCGACTGTCTTGCCGGTCAAGCGTTTTGCCATGGTTTGTTGTCCCTGATGATGGCGTTGAGAATGGTGAGCAGCTTGCGCATGGCGGCAACTATGGCCGCCTTCTTGGTCTTGCCGGCTTCGACCAATCTGTTTCGGAAGGCCTTCAGCGCAGGATTGTGACGGCAGGCCACCAGAGCAGCCATGAACAGCGCCGTGCGCACCACCGCCCGACCGCCGCCGATGAAGCTTCGGCCGCGCCATTGGCCCGACTGGCGCGTCCATGGCGCAAGGCCGGCAAGCGCGGCGATCTGCCGTCGGTCCAGACTGCCAAGCTCCGGCATCTCGGCCAGCAGCGTGCGAGCGGTGATGTGTCCGACCCCCGGCACCGAGCTCAGAAGCGCCTCGCGCACCTGCCACAGAGGCGACTTGCGGATATGAGCGTCGAGCTCGCCGTCCAGGCTTTCGAGCTCGCGCCTGAGCGCGGCGAGCAGCCGCCTGATGCTCTTTTGCGCCTCCTTGGCCAGTGCCATACGCAGCCGTTGCTCCTCGGCCGTGATCATCGAAACGATCTGCCGGCGGCGGGAAACAAGGGCCGACAACGCTTGGCTTTGCGCATCGCGCAGCGGCCGGATCTGCGGCTTGGTCGCCGCCGCGAAGCGGGCAATCACGGCTGCATCGATCGGATCCGTCTTGGCCCGCCTTCCCAAGGCATGGGCATAGGCTCGCACCTGAGCCGGATTGACCACGACAACGACAATGCCAGCACCCGAAAGGGCGGCGACGCAAAGCATCTCGTAGCCACCAGTCGCCTCCAGAGCGACGATGTCGGCTCCGTCCTGCAAGAGACGCGCGCAAAGCCTGTCCAGGCCATCATGGTCATTGGTGACCACGAAACTCTCGCCCGACGCCAACACATGCACGTCAAGACGATCCTTCGAAACATCAATGCCGACTACATTGTCCATCTTGTCCCATCCTTGTCTAAGCGGGCTTTGCTTGCGCAAGCGGCCCTGGCGACTGTTCGGGTTCGATGGAACGACGGACCTGGCCCCGGCTCTGACGCGGGCTTTAACGCCCAAGGGGGTAGCGGGCTCCGGTCCGTCACCGCAGGGAGGAGCTAGATCCGATGCGGCAATCGTCAAGTTACAAGGGGG
>NZ_JBFTQT010000021.1:0-1265 GCF_056399145.1 Rhizobium sp. 01N48 | reverse complement strand
CTCGCGGGCTGTGTGAGTGGCCCGGATCATGTTCCCCCGGAGATGCCCCTCCCGGCCAAGTTCAATGAAGGCTCGGCCAAGGCCGACGGCGACGTCTCGACGGTCGCGTGGTGGACCGCTTACCGCGACACCCGCCTGAACGGACTGGTCACCGAGGGCCTCAGCGAGAACCTGTCGATCCAGCAGTCGCTGGAGCGCATCAATGCCGCTGCCGGTAACGTCACSGTGGCTGGCGCTGGTTCGCTGCCGAGCCTGACGGTCGGCGCATCGCACACCACCAGCGGCACGCTCGGCGATCTCTCCACCCGCAACGGCGCCACCAACACGAGTGGCGGCAGCGCCAATGTCGGCTGGCTGCTCGACCTGTTCGGCCAGTATCGCCGTTCCAAGGAAAGCGCCCAGGCGTCCCTCGACGCCGCCTACTCGACCGCCGACGTYGCCAAGCTCACCTATCTCCAGGATCTGGTGAACTCCTACATCAACGCCCGCTACTACCAGGAGCGCATCGCGCTCTCCAGGGCCAACCTGAAATCGCGCCAGGAAACCTACGAGCTGACCAAGTTCCAGCTCGATGCCGGTGCAGCCTCGCGTCTCGACGTCGTGCAGGCCGAAGGTCTGGTRCAGTCGACCCAGGCTGAAATCCCGGGYCTGGAAACCAACTTCCGCGTYGCCGCCCACCACATCGCCACCCTGCTCGGCAAGCCGGCCGGCTCGATGGTCGCYGAACTGCAGCGCGGCGGCTCGCAGCCGGTCTTCCGTGCCGGCATCGTCTCCGGCGTTCCGGCCGACCTGATCCGCAATCGTCCCGACATCCGCGTCGCCGAGCGCAATCTGGCCGCYGCCACCGCCAATATCGGTGTTGCGATCAGCCAGCTCTATCCGTCGATCTCGCTCTCCGGCTCGATCTCGCCCACCTACGTCAAGGCAGCCGGCGTTTCCGGCGGYGGCCTGACCAGCTGGTCCTTCGGCCCGACGCTGACGCTGCCGATCTTCGACGGTGGCCGCCTGCGCGCCAATGTCGATATCGCCAAGTCCGACGCCAAGACCCAGTATCTYGCCTGGAAGCAGGCGGTTCTGCAGGCGGTCGAGGAAGTGGAAAACGCGCTGTCGGCGGTTCGCCGCGATGCGCAGACGGTTGCSGCACTSCGCGCCCAGGTCAAGACGACCCAGGAAACGCTGGATCTGTCGACCGCCAGCTACAAGGACGGCGCCTCCTCGCTGCTCGACGTCCTCGACGCCCAGCGTCAGGTCTCGCTCGCCCAGGC
>NZ_JBFTQT010000020.1:0-1431 GCF_056399145.1 Rhizobium sp. 01N48 | reverse complement strand
TGTCAGTACCGGAGCAATACTCCCCATTAGTGCCGTTTGAATCTTCCCCAGGTGCTGCGCCGCTGGTTTTCCGGGGCGCGCCCCGGAAGACCAGCGGCGCGTCATCGCCGATACTCCTTCCGATGGTCGGAAGGGGGACATTGGTGATCAAGCTGAGGGAGACGATCATGATCCTGGATCTGCATCAGCAGGGGCTGACGGTGTCGGCTATTTCCAGAGAAACAGGCATCGATCGCAAGACGGTGCGCAAATACATTGAACGAGGCCTTGAGGCTCCGGCTTATGGACCGAGAAAGCCTCGCGCGACGGTTATCGATCCGTTCGCTTCATACCTGCGGGAGCGGGTGAAGGCCTATCCCGGTCTCACTGGCAGTCGGTTACTCCGAGAACTACGGGATCGAGGTTATGCCGGCGGTTACACCGCCGTCACAGACTTTCTTCGTGACGTGCGACCTCCGGCAAATCCAGGTTTCGAAGTTCGCTTCGAGACGCCGCCAGGCGAACAGGCCCAAGTCGACTTTGCCCAGTWCCATGTCGTTTTCACCGATGAGCCAATGACACCAAGGATCATCTGGTTGTTCTCGATGGTGTTGGGACACAGTCGCCTCATCTGGGCTCGCTTCGTCATGCACCAGAACCTGCCGACCGTCCTACGTTGCCACATCGCCGCTTTCGAGGCGATTGGTGGTGCGCCGCGGGAGGTGCTCTACGACCGGATGAAGACTGCCGTTATCGGAGAAGGTCAGACGGAGGGCATCATCTACAACCGCGCTCTCATCGATCTGGCCCGCCATTATGGATTCCATCCTAAGGCGTGCAAGGCCTACCGAGCCAAGACAAAAGGCAAGGTTGAGCGGCCGTTTCGGTATATCCSAGAAGACTTCTTCCTGGCTCGGTCGTTCCGCAATCTCGACGACATGAACGCCCAGCTCCGGCACTGGCTCGACACCGTCGCCAACCCAAGGAAGCACGCGACGACCCAACGTGTCGTCAACGAGGCCTTCGCCGAGGAGCGGCCGTATCTGCGGCCGCTACCCCTGGCACCGTTCAAGTCCGTTCTGAAGCTGGAGCGCCGCGTATCGCGGGAAGGCATGGTCAGCGTCGGCGGCAACAYCTACAGCGTTCCGGATGCGACCCGCAGTCGAACGGTAGAGGTTCATTCGCTTGCCGACGAGGTCCGCATCTTCGAGAACGGCACTCTGATCGCGGCTCATCCTGTCCTGGAGGGCCGTAAACAACGCCGGATTCATCCTGATCACCGACGAGCAATCACGACGCAACACTGGCCACAAACACGAGGCGAAGCCCTTGTCGTCAAACCCGCCGGCGACACCGTGCTGCAGCGGTCTCTCGCCTTCTATGACGCCGTCGGCAAGGTCTTGGCAAAGGAGAACCGCCCATGAGTGCAACACTCGATGCCGTACCATCCAT
>NZ_JBFTQT010000019.1:0-2787 GCF_056399145.1 Rhizobium sp. 01N48 | reverse complement strand
CTATGGCGCGGCAATCAACCTGGGAACAGCGTCAATCTGGATGAGAGTGTCGCCAGGAGCGTCACGAAGGGAGGGCGTAGCCCGACCGGAGGGGCGTTCCTGGCGACGGCGCGAACCCACGTAGGGGTTCACGCCGTCTGGTGATCGCGATGTGCCTGGTGCATTTCTTCTTCCCGCTCAAAGGAAGAATGAATGCCCGGCAGACACATCACGGATCAACARTTGAGGCTTTATATGCAAAATCGTCAGAAGCACAGTGTCCCTGTCGCGGCCGCCAGATCTGGTTTCAGCCCATCCACTGGTTATCGGATCGAAGCAGACCCCCGTCCACCAAGCGAGAAGAAGGCCAAGCACGAACGACGTCGGCCTGATCCATTGGAAGGGATATTCGCTGAAGAGGTGGTTCCCATGCTGCGAAGCGCTCCTGGCTTGCGCCCTGTCGGCATTCTTCGTGAGCTTTGCAAGCGTCACCCAGAACTCGGTTCTGGTATTCGCCGCACACTTGAGCGCCGGATCCGCGCGTGGCGTGCGACCCATGGCGAAGATCAGGAGGTGATGTTCCGGCAGGTTCACGAGCCGGGACGCATGGGCTTGTCGGATTTTACCCACGCACCGGGCCTCAAGGTCACGATCGCCGGCGCGGTYTTCGAATACCTGCTCTATCACTTCCGGCTGGCATATAGCGGCTTCGAGCATGCCGAGATTGTCGAAGGCGGCGAGAGTTTTGCTGCGCTGACAAGTGGTTTGCAAAACGCCCTTTGGTCTGTCGGCGGCGCGCCGCGCGATCACCGCACGGACAGTCTTTCCGCGGCATTCCGCRACCTCAATGCCGATACCGCGCAGGATATGACAGATCGCTATGAAGCGCTTTGCGCCCATTACGGCATGAAGGCCAGCCGCAACAATCGCGGTGTCGCCCACGAGAACGGCGCGGTCGAAGGATCACATGGCGATCTGAAGCGGGAACTGGAGRATGCTCTTCTGCTGCGCGCAACGCGCGACTTTGCCGACGTCGCCAGTTTTGCCACCTTCATCGACGAGGTTGTCGGCCAGCGCAATGCCCGTCGGGCCAGGGAGATCGCCATTGAGCGCGAAAGCCTGCTGGCGCTACCGCGCCAGCGCCAGCCTGAAGGCGAAGACGAGATCGTCTATGTCACCAGCAGTGGCGGTTTTACCCTGCGCCGGGTATTCTACACCGTTCCTTCACGGTTGATCGGACATCGGCTGCGCGCCCGGCTCTTCAAGGAGCATATTGAACTGTTTCTCGGCGGCACCTCGCTGATGACGCTGCCGCGCGTCAGAGGTCAGCTTGGCTCCGTCCAGCACGTCGTGAACTACCGTCACGTCATTCATTCCCTGCGCCAGAAGCCGGGAGCTTTGCCCAGACTCAGCTATCGCGATCAGCTCTTCCCCAGGGATGCCTATCGCAATCTCTACAATGCCGCCATGGAGAGGCTGCCGGAACGCGATGCTTGCCGTCTGACGGTGGAACTGCTGAGCCTGGCCCATGAGCGCAATGTCGAAGCCGCACTCGCTCACGCCATCCAGGGTGAGCTCGATGCGGGAACCGTCCCGACGATTGACGCCATGCGCACCCGGTTCGCGCCGAACCCGGCCTGTGTTCCGCATGTCAGCGTCAATCTGGGTAGACTGGTCGATTACGACAGGCTTATCAGCACCCCCGTGGAGGTCACGGCATGACAACGATCTTGTCGATACCGCACGCTTGTCCCTGATGCTCACCGATTTGCGGCTGCCGGGCATCTCCCGCGCCTGGCAAACCTTCRCCGAGCGGGCTGACAGCGAGGGCTGGCCGGCTTCTCGGCTGCTGGCGGCGCTTGCTGAGTTCGAGGTCGCCGAACGCGAAACGCGGCGTATGCAGCGCCACCTAACCGAAGCGCGTCTTCCTCCAGGAAAAACTCTCGATACCTTCGACTTCACGGCTGTGCCCATGGTCTCGAAAGCCCGGGTCATGGCATTGGTGGCGGGAGATGTCTGGTTGAAGAACGGCGCCAATCTGATGCTGTTTGGCGGGCCAGGCGGCGGAAAGTCGCATCTGGCCGCCGCCATAGGCGCCGGGCTGATCGAGAATGGCTGGCGTGTTCTGTTCACGCGGACCACCGACCTT
The DNA here is from genome assembly GCF_056399145.1 of Rhizobium sp. 01N48. NCBI lineage: Bacteria > Pseudomonadati > Pseudomonadota > Alphaproteobacteria > Hyphomicrobiales > Rhizobiaceae > Rhizobium > Rhizobium sp. 01N48. The sequence continues at coordinate 659 of NZ_JBFTQT010000019.1, read as the reverse complement.
GTTCAGAAACTGCAAGCCGCCCGCCGCAATCTCGATCTCGAAGGGGCGATCGCCAAGCTCGACAAGTATCATCTGCTGGTGCTCGACGACATGGCGTATGTGAGCAAGGATCAGGCTGAAACCAGTGTGCTCTTTGAGCTGATCAGTGCGCGATACGAGCGCCGCTCGCTTCTCATCACCGCAAATCAGCCCTTCGGTGAATGGGACAAGGTCTTTCCCGACAAAGCCATGACGTTGGCCGCCATTGATAGACTGGTTCATCACGCGACGATCTTTGAAATGAACGTCGAAAGCTACAGGCGCAAAACCGCAATATCGCGTCTGACGGAAAACACCGACGGCGCGACGGCAACGCTGGCCTCAGCCCTCGATGATTGACGCGCCGCGACAAACAACATCAGCATAGAGTGTCGCGCAAATGAAGGTCGGCCTTCCATTCTTACGGAGGCCGGCCTTCTTTGGTCAGCCTTCGGCGACAAATGTMTCTCATCCAGATTGACGCGCCGCGACAATCTAAAGGCAGGCCTGTTTGACGCGCCGCGACAACGGCGAAAATACCCCTTGCAACGCATCAATCCACAGTCCATCTTCACCAGATCGCGACCACCCGATCTCTTCATCCTGATCGTCGCGCCTCCCATCCAAATTGTCGCGCCACA
>NZ_JBFTQT010000018.1:0-11214 GCF_056399145.1 Rhizobium sp. 01N48 | reverse complement strand
AAATCCAGAGCGAAAGTCACCGTCGCCAGCAGCGCCGCCGCCCTCGTTCTGTGAAGCGGCTTATAAGGCCCCTAAGCCGAACAAGTCAACAAGCACACGCAAAGTTTTTTGACAGTTTTATAACATGTTGTTTTGACTGGGGGAATTTCGGGACCTGTCTGTGGAGACATTTCGACGCCTCCACGCATGCGCCCGAACATCGGGCCAATCCACGGCGTATCTTCCCCTATGGGCCATTATCCGCATCCAAAACGCCCGATTTTCGGAACCGAACCCCTCTCCCATGTGTTTCTAGACGTGTTTCTATCGTCAGCAACAAAGGAGACAGCCCAATGGCTTCCAATACAGATGATGTGAGATCTGCGGTCAGCAAGGACATCAGCGCCCTGCAGCAGGAGGTCGCCCGTCTGCAGAAGATGATCTCGGCCCAGGGCGCGGAGGCCTATTACGAAGTGCGCGATCGCGCCGGCAAGGCCTATGAGGATATGGCGCCCCGCGCCAAGACCGCCGTTGCCCAGATCAAGGCCGAAGGTGTGGCCGCGGCCGACGCCGCTCGCGAGCATCCGGCAGCCACCACAACGGCGCTGGCGCTTGCCGGCGCGCTCGGCTTTCTCGCCGGCTATCTCCTGAGCGGCGCCCAGGCCGCCCCGCAGCGCCAGCAGTGGTGGCGATAGCATTCGTTAACATTAGACGTATCTAATTTGTTTACGGGCCGGATGATCCGAAGTATCATCCGGCCCGTACTACTTAGGTCTTAGAAAAACCCGTTTTTCAGGCCAATAATGGAGACTATAAAGAACGAGGGAGGACTGCTGATGATTGCCAAAGGATCGAACTGCATCGTCGAAGTCACGGTAGACGGAGCGCAGGGCCGCCTGGCGGTCGGTATCATGAACATGCAACAGGCTCTCGAACTACCTGAAATGCCCAGCGTATCCTACACCCATCCGGATCCCGCCAAGGCGGCAGCCGGTGTTACCATGAACCGCGAGCAGCTCGCCGGCTTCATGGCGCGTCACTGAGAGCGGTCGCAACCGCGATCCGCTCCTTATATATAAATGCGGCCAAGACAGGCGGCGCCACCGGCGCCGCCTCTTCTTTTTGGCTGAGCGACAGAGCCCCCTCCCCTCCTGTCCGATCCTTCTTATCCCCGCGTTTTGCGACCCCGCGTCTGGCATCCCCTCACCGTTCATGCCAAAAACGCCGATAATAGAGAGCAGAGGAACAGGCGATTGAGAGAGCGGCGCGCACCGCAAAGGCAGAACGGCCGCAATAAGCCGGATGCCGTCGAGAGCAAGCGGGTGACCCTGCCGCGCGCTTTGTCCAAGCTTGGCTACTGCTCGCGAACCCAGGCGGAAAAGCTGATCGCCGACGGTCGCGTCACCGTCAACGGCCGCACCGTGCTCGATAGCGCCGCCTGGATCGACCTCTCATCGGCGAAGATCAAGGTCGACGGCAGCGATGTCGCTGCCGAGCCGATGACCTATCTGATGCTCAACAAGCCACGCGGGCTGGTGACGACACGCCACGATCCGGAAGGCCGCCCGACGGTGTTCGATTGCCTCAAGGATGTCGATACCCCGCATCTGTCGCCGGTCGGCCGGCTGGACAAGGCAAGCGAAGGCCTGCTTCTCTTCACCAACGACACGGTCTTCGCCCAGGCGCTGCTCGACCCGGTCACCCATGTCACCAAGACCTATCACGTCCAGGTCGATCGCGTCATGGAGCCCGAGATGCTGGCCGAGATGGCCTATGGCGTTCGCCACGACGGCGAACTCCTGAAGGCGACGGCGGCCACGCTTTTAAGACAAGGCGAGCGCAACTCCTGGATCGAAGTCGAGCTCGACGAGGGTCGCAACCGCCAGATCCGCCGCATGCTGGAAGCGCTCGGCACCGAATGCCTGCGGCTGGTGCGCGTGGCGATCGGTGACCTCCAACTCGGCGATCTCCCGAAAGGTGCGGTACGCGCTTTGACCGAGGCCGAGCTCAAGGCGCTGCGCCGCCGCGCCGGCATGGAAACGACCAAACGGACCAGATGACATCATGACAGACAGCGCCGCCCTCGCCCCGCACGATTTCTGGCAGGAGCTGCACGCGCCCGGCACCTTTTCGATCGGGGGTGACTTCACATCCTTCTATGTCGCGACGCTGACTGACGGTCGCCAGCTCCGCCTGCCGCTTCGCCCGCTTGCCGATGGCGAACACGCGCTTGCCTCGCTCATCATCAACCAGGCGAGCTTCGAGGTGCTGGACGCGCTGGCCGGGCAGCTTGCCGACAAGCTCAAAAGCCTCGACATCGATGTCGTCGCTGGACTGCCGACGCTCGGGTTGACGCTCGCCTCATCCGTGGCGCGGAAACTCGGACACAAAAGATATGTGCCGCTCGGCACCTCCAGGAAGTTCTGGTACCGCGACGAGCTCTCCGTGCCGCTGTCGTCGATCACCACTCCCACCCAGCAGAAGCGCCTCTATATCGATCCGCGCATGCTGCCGTTGCTCGAAGGCAGGCGCGTCGCGCTGATCGACGATGTCATCTCGAGCGGCACCTCGATCGTCTCCGGCCTCAAGCTGCTGTCAGCCTGCTCCATCGAGCCGGTCGCGATCGGCGCCGCCATGCTGCAATCCGAGCGCTGGCGCACGGCACTCGCCGAGGCCGGCCCGCAATGGCTGGAACGGACGGTCGCCGTCTTCGCGACCCCGATGCTGGAACGCACCGAACAAGGCGCCTGGCGCGCGCCCGGGATCTGAGCCGTCGTCCCTAATATAGAGTGCGCCTCATTATAGAGTGAGCTCGATTATAGACTGCGCTCTGCGCCCGCCCCTCTATACAGCGCGCCGCGAACCGCTACATTCTCAGTCAATACGTAAAGCAAGCGCATCAATCCGGAAGACCTGATGACCTTAGAACAAGCATGTCTGCTGATCCTGCTGATCGCGATGCTGGTTCTGTTTCTGATCGACCGTTTCAGGGTCGAGGTGGTGGCGATCGCGGGTCTGCTTGCCGGCTATGCGCTCGGGCTTTATCCGACCGATGCGGTCTTCGCGGGCTTTGCCAGCCCCGTGGTCATCACCGTCGTCGAGATTCTGCTGGTGGTTCAGGTGCTTGCCCGCACCCGCTTCTTCGACAGGGTGTCGACAGCGCTTGCCAGTCGCGGCATGCGCGGCACCGGCGTCATCGCCATCCTGTCCGGCGTGACCGGCTTCATCTCGATCTTCATGAACAATATCGGCGCCTTCTCGATCTCGCTGCCGGTGGCGCTGCGCATCAGCGCCGTCAGCGCGATCCCCAAACGGCAGCTGATCATGCCGATCTCGTTCGCCGCTTTGCTTGGCGGCCTCGTATCGCTGATCGGCACGCCCGCCAACCTGCTGGTCAGCAACGCGCTTGCGGCCGCGACCGGCGAGAGCTTTCGTCTGTTCGATTTCGCCTATGTCGGCTTGCCGGTCGCCGCAGCCGGCATCTTGATGACGTCAGTGTTGGCGCCGCTGCTCTTTTCTGCGGATAGCGAGGACGATGCGGCAGCACCCGAAACGCCACGGCGCCGCATGGTGGCGGAACGGCGCGTGCCCGCGAACTCGCCGCTGATCGGCGCAAGCCTCGCCGATCTCCCTGCCCGCTTCGCGCTAAAGCCGCACGCGCTGTTGCGCAACGACGCCTTCGTGTTCGGATCCGCCGAACGTTCAATTGTCGAAGCCGGCGATCTCCTCCTGGCCGAAGCCGACGACACGGTCCTTATCGACCTCGCCGCATCAGGCGCCCTGCAGACGGATCATGGGCAGGCCGAGGCAAGCCGCGTCGAGGCTGTCGTCATGCCGGAGAGCACGCTGGTCGGCTCGCGCCTGCGCTCGCTCGAGGTCTTCACGATGCGCGGCATCGCGATCGGCGCCCTATCCATGCGCTCCCCCCGCATCGAGGGACGCTTCGAGGATCTGCAGCTCTCGATCGGCGACGTCCTGGTGCTGGAGGGCAACCGCGCCGCAATCTCTGAAGCGCTCGAGGAATGCGAATGTCTGCCGCTCGCCTCGCCGCCCGTCCCGCCTTCATTCTCGCTGAGCTGGCATCCCTTCGCGATCTTTGCGTGCGGCATCGCCACGACCACGGTCGTTCGGCCCGATATCGCGCTCGCCGGCGTCGTGCTCGTCCTGGCGCTCCTCAACTACCTGAACATCCGCCAGGCGATGGCCGACCTCAACTGGCCCGTCATCATCATGCTCGCCGCGATGATCCCGATCGGCTCGGCCGTCGGCACCTCGGGGACCGCCGAAGTGATCGCCTCGGCGCTGGGCGCGATCCTGCCGGTCTCGCAGCCGCTCGCGGGCATTGCCGTCGTGCTGTTGCTGGCGATCGCGCTGACGCCCTTCGTCAACAACGCCACCGTCGCCATCGTGCTGAGCCCCATCGCGATCGAATTCGCGGCAGCCGGCCACCACCAGCCGCAGGCCTATCTGTTGGCAGTAGCCCTCGGTGCTTCACTCGATTTCCTCACGCCCTTCGGCCATCACAACAATACGCTCGCCATGGGCATCGGCAGCTACCGCTTTTCCGATTTCATCCGCGCCGGCCTGCCGGTAACGGTGCTGAGCTACTTTTTGAGCCTGCTGCTTCTATATGTCTTCTGGGTTTGAGCCCCGCTTGCTTGACATCCCCGGCGATGGAACTAGAGCAGGGGAAAGCCCCGATCAAACCGACCCCGTAACCCAAAAGGACGGTCAAGCCAGTGCGTATTCTCTCAGAAGCCCATTTCCCGGAACTGCCGAATTACTACCGCGGCAAGGTGCGAGAAAACTACGACCTTGCCGATGGCAGCCGCATCATCATCAGCACCGACAGGCTGAGCGCGTTTGACCGGATCCTGACCTGCATCCCCTACAAGGGCCAGGTCCTCACGCAGACGGCGCGCTACTGGTTCGAGGCGACCAAGGATATCTGCCCCAACCACGTCATCGCTTATCCCGATCCGAACGTCGTCGTCGGCAAGCGCCTCGACATCCTGCCGGTCGAGATCGTTGTGCGCGGCTATCTCGCCGGCACCACCGGCACCTCGATCCTTACTCTTTATAAGAAGGGCGAGCGCGAGATGTATGGCATGCGCCTGCCGGATGGCATGCGCGACAACCAGAAGCTCCCCGAGCCGGTCATCACGCCGACAAGCAAGGAATTCGACGGTGGCCACGATGAGCCGCTGACGCCTGATCAGATCGTCGAAGGCGGTCTGCTGACGCAGGCGCAGTGGGCTACGCTGTCCAAATACGCGCTGGCGCTCTTTGCCCGCGGCCAGGAGATGGCGGCCAAGCGCGGCCTCATCCTCGTCGACACCAAGTATGAGTTCGGCACCGACGAGAACGGCACGATCATCCTCGCCGACGAGATCCATACCCCCGACAGCAGCCGCTACTGGCTCGCCGATAGCTACCAGGCAAGCTTCGAGGCCGGCACGCGCCCGGCAAGCTTCGACAAGGATTTCGTCCGCGCCTGGGTGGCCGAACGCTGCGACCCCTACAAGGACGAGATCCCCGAGATCCCGACCGATCTCATCGATGAGACCTCGGCTGTCTATATAAAGGCATACGAAGCGATCACCGCGCAGACCTTCGTGCCTGACGACACCGGCGCGACCCCGGTGGAGCGCGTGCGCAAGAACCTCTCGCGCTATTTCCCGTAATCGCTCGATTGCATGAAGGCCTGCGACTTTAGCTTGCAGGCCCTTTCAATGTCGCGTTAGATTTTGAAAAACACCGAAGCCGGGCGGATCCGGCTGGAGAATTCATGGCACGAAGGCCAAGGCGCAAGGCCGAAGAGACCCGCGAAGATATCATGTCGATGGCCGAGCAGCTGTTTCGCCAGCGCGGCTTCGTCGCCGTCTCGATCGCCGATATCGCCGCTTCGCTCGACATGTCGCCGGCCAACGTCTTCAAGCACTTTCATTCGAAGACCGCCCTGGTCGATGCGATCGCCGAACGGCATTTGAGCGACGTCGCCGACCGCTTCGTCGCCGATGACCTGCCGCCGCGCGAACAGTTGCTCCGCTTCGTGCTCCGGCTGCTCGACAGCCACCTCGAGGACATCCAGAAAAACCCCTACATCTTCGAAATGGTCCTCGTCAGCATCGAGGCGAAGATCGAGGCCGGCAGGCGGTATCGTGAAAAGGTCATCCAGAAACTGGAAGCAATCATTCGCGAAGGTGTCGCGGAAGGCCGCTATCACTGCGCGGACCCTGCGCGCGCCGCAAAGACCGTCGCCGATGTGCTTGCAGGCGTGCTGCATCCCGTTCTGATCGTCAAGGACGATAAGGAAACCCTGGTCGAGCGAGCGAGGCAGATCGTCGATTTCGCCGATGCCGCACTGCAAAATAGCACTTGCTAAGTGACGATTCATAAATTACGTCACTTTCTAAAGGCTTTGTTAATTCGCATCAGAGGCATTTGACTCCGGATCGTTTGTCGTGTGGCATCCCCGGCAGGCTTCGATCCGCGAGCCAGCGCATAGGGAATTGAACATGATACGTCGCTTTCTCCTCGTTTCCTCGGCTCTTGCCATCGGTGGCGTTCTCGCCGCCTGCAGCGACAGCGGCAAGACACCGGCCGCGGGCGCCGGCGGTGCCGGGGCGGCTCAGCAGGCAGCTGCCGTCGGCGTGATCACGCTGAAGAAGGGCGACTTCCCGGTTACGACAATCCTTCCCGGCCGCGCCGAAGCGTTCCAGGCCGCCGACATCCGTCCGCAGGTCAGTGGCCTCATCCGCGACATCACCTTCCGCGAAGGCGGCGAGGTGAAGAAGGGCGACGTTCTCTACCAGATCGAAGACGCCCCCTATGTCGCAGCCGTCGCCCAGGCGCGCGCCGCCATCGCCAAGGCCGAAGCCAGCGTTCCCAGCGCGCAGAGCAATTTCGACCGCTACCAGCGCCTCGTCGGCTCGGGCGCCACGCAGATCGAGCTTGAGACAGCACGGACCAACCTCCTGCAGGCGCAGGCCGAGGTCGAATCGGCGAAGGCCGCCCTTTCGGCAGCAGAGATCGATCTCGACCACACCAAGATCGTCGCCCCCTTCGATGGCGTCATCGACCAGACGGCCTATAACGTCGGCAACGTCGTCTCCGCCAATCAGACCACGGCGCTGACCACCGTGCGCCAGCTCGACCCGGCCTATATCCTTCTGACGGAATCGAGCACCAACCTGCTGCGTCTGCGCAGCGCGATTGCCGATGGCGAGATCAAGGGCACCAGCGGCAACGACGCCTTCCGCCTGATCCTCGAAAACGGCAAGGAATACGATCAGAAGGGCACACTCGACATGTCGAAGTCGGTTGTCAGCGAAACGACCGGCACCTTCACCATCCGCGTGCGCTTCCCCAATCCCGACCGCATCATCCTGCCGGGCATGTATGTCCGCGCGACGCTGGAACTCGGTTCCGAAAACGGCTTCGCCCTGCCGCAGCTCGCAACCAGCCGCAACGCCAATGGTGAGCTGTCAGCTCAGTTCGTTTCCGCGGATGGCAAGGTCGAAAACCGCATCTTCGAAAACGCATCGCCATCCAACAATGCATGGCTGGTGACCGAAGGCGTCAAGGACGGCGATCAGCTGATCGTTTCCGGCCTGCAGTCGATCACCGCGGGCATGCCGGTCAAGCCGACCGAAATGAAGATCAATGACAAGGGTATCGTCGTGCCCGTGGCGCCTCCGGCCGCCGCCGGCGACGCGCAGAAGCCCGCCGCGAAGTAACGCGTCGATCATTGATCCGAGCCGTACAGGAATTAGCCAATGGCCAAGTTTTTCATCCGACGTCCGATCTTTGCGTGGGTCATAGCGATCACGATCATGCTCGCGGGCGTGCTGGCGATCTTCACGCTGTCCATCTCGCAGTACCCGGATATCGCGCCGACCACGGTGCGCATCAACGCCACCTATCGCGGCGCCAGCGCTGAAACGGTCGAGAAATCGGTGACGACCCTCATCGAGGACGGCATGACCGGTCTCGACGACCTCACCTACATGACCTCGACCTCGTCGACCGGCTCGGCCAGCATCTCGCTGACCTTCGGCACGGCGGCCGATCCCGATATCGCCCAGGTGCAGGTGCAGAACAAGCTGCAGCTCGTACAGTCTCAGCTGCCGAGCGACGTCATCGACGCCGGCATCAGCGTCACCCGCTCGACCTCAAGTATCCTTCTCGTCGGCGCGCTGGTCTCCACCGACGGCAAGCGCAACTCCGTCGATCTCGGCAACATCCTGTCGAACTCGATCGAAAAGCAGGTCCAGCGCCTGGAAGGCGTCGGCAGCGTCAATATCTTCGGCTCCGGCTACGCGATGCGCGTCTGGCTCGACCCCTACAAGCTGGTCAAGTATCAGCTGACGACGGGCGACGTGACCTCGGCGATCGAGGCACAGAACACGCAGGTATCCGTGGGTTCGCTCGGCGCCCAGCCTTCCGTCGAAGGCCAGCAGATGAACGTCACGATCACCGCGCAGAGCCAGCTGACCACCGTTTCCGACTTCGAGCACATCATCTTGAAGGTCGAGAAGGATGGCTCGACGGTTCGCTTGAGCGACATCGCGCGCATCGAGATCGGCCAGGAAAGCTATGGCGGCTCCTCGCGCTACAATGCCCAGCCATCGAGCGGCTTCGCCGTCAACCTCGCGATCGGCGCCAACGCCATCGATACGGCCGGCCGTGTTCGGACCGCGCTCGATTCCATTTCCAAGGGCCTGCCCGAAGGCGTCGAGATCACTTATCCATACGACACGACGCCCTTCGTCGAGCTCTCGATCGAGAAGGTCGTGCACACGCTGATCGAAGCGATCGTGCTCGTCTTCGTCGTTCTCCTGGTCTTCCTGCAGAATTTCCGGGCGACGCTCATCCCGACCATCGCGGTTCCCGTGGTTCTGCTCGGAACCTTCGGCATCCTTGCCGCGACAGGCTATTCGATCAACACGCTGACCATGTTCGCCATGGTGCTCGCGATCGGTCTGCTCGTCGACGACGCCATCGTCGTGGTCGAGAACGTCGAGCGCATCATGACGGAAGAGAAGCTGTCGCCGATGGAGGCCACCGAGAAATCGATGGGCGAAATCACCGGCGCCATCGTCGGCATCGCGCTCGTCCTGACGGCCGTCTTCATTCCGATGGCCTTCTTCGGCGGTTCCACCGGCATCATCTATCGCCAGTTCTCCGTCACCATCGTCTCGGCGATGCTGCTCTCGGCGCTGGTCGCCATCGTGCTCACGCCGGCGCTCTGCGCCACGATGCTGAAGCCGGTGCATGACCACAAGAAGAACCGTGCCAGCGAGTGGTTCAACCGCAACTTTACGCGCTCCACCAACGGCTACGTCCGCTCGATCGGCTATCTCCTGAAGCGCCCGTGGCGCGTCATGGTCGTCTTCCTGCTGGTCGGCCTCGGCTGCGCCTATTTCTTCACCCGTCTGCCCACCTCGTTCCTGCCGCAGGAAGACCAGGGCGTGCTGCTGACGATCGTGACCACGCCCCCGGGCTCGACCACCCAGCAGACCCAGGCCGTCGTCGAAAAGGTCGAGACCTACTATCGCGAAAACGAAAAGGACGCCGTGCAGTCCGTCTTCGGCGCCCTTGGCTTCGGCTTCAACGGCTCCGGCCAGAACAGCGCGATCGTCTTCACCAAGCTCAAGGACTTCGCCGAGCGTACGGACGACAAGCTGCATGCGCAGGCCGTCGCAACCCGCGCGCTGGGCGCCTTCTCGCAGATCCGCGAAGCCCAGGTCTTCGCGCTGCTGCCGCCAGCGATCCAGGGTCTTGGCGTGTCCAGCGGCTTCTCCATGTATCTCGTCGATACCGGAGGCCATGGCACCGAGGCGCTCGACGCGGCGTCCAAGCGCCTGATCGGCATGGCCAACACGAGCGGCAAGGTCGTTGCGCTCCGCAGCAACAACAAGGAAGTCGAGCCGCAGATGAAGATCATCATCGACCAGGAGAAGATCGGCGCCATGGGTGTCGACATCTCCTCGGTCAATTCGATGCTCTCGGTCATCTTCACCGGTCGCGACGTCAACGACTTCACGCTGAACGGCGAGATCAAGCCGGTCTACGTCCAGGGCGATGCACCCTTCCGCATGCAGCCAGACGACCTCGACCACTGGTATGCCCGCAACACCAATGGCGAGATGGTCCCCTTCTCCGCCTTCACCCGCACCGAATGGGTGAAGGGCGCCCCGACGCTTGCCCGCTTCAATGCGGTGAGCGCCATCCCGCTCGACGGCGCGTCAGCACCCGGCGTCAGCTCCGGCGACGCCATGAACGCGATGGAAGAGATGACGGCACAACTCGGCGGCGGCTACACCGTCGCATGGCAGGGCATTTCCTATCAGGAACGCCTGTCGGGTTCGCAGGCGCCGATGCTCTATGCCATCTCGGTTCTCGTCGTCTTCCTCTGCCTCGCGGCGCTCTATGAAAGCTGGTCGATCCCGTTCTCGGTCATCATGGCCGTTCCGGTCGGCGTGCTCGGCGCGCTGGTCGCGGCAACCGTCTTCGGCCAGGCAAACGACGTCTACTTCAAGGTGGGCCTGCTCACGACCATCGGTCTGGCGGCGAAGAACGCGATTCTCATCGTGGAGTTCGCCAAGGACCGAATGGAAACAGGCATGGGCATCATCGATGCGACGCTGGAGGCAGCAAGGCTGCGTCTGCGGCCGATCATCATGACGTCGCTGGCCTTCATCCTCGGCGTCGTGCCGCTGGCGATCGCCACCGGTGCGGGCTCGGCTGCGCAGAACGCGATCGGTATCGGCGTGCTTGGCGGCATGCTGTTTGCGACCGCGCTTGGCATTTTCTTCGTACCATCATTCTTTGTGGTTATCCGCCGCGTCTTCTCGCGACGTCAAAAAAATGAGGTATGAGTGTGACATATCTGCACTGTGATAAAGTGAGACTCATTGATACATTGCCGCGAACTGCTTCGGGATGGTGTTTCTCGTTTCGAGCGAAGCGCGGCCGATAGTGAAGCTTCATTGCTTCTGACATGAATGATTTTTTTGGTCGAGTTACAGGAAGATAGTTAATGGCGTCTTTTCGTTTTGCCTCTCCGGCATTGTTGCTATTGCTCGCGGGCTGTGTGAGTGGCCCGGATCATGTTCCCCCGGAGATGCCCCTCCCGGCCAAGTTCAATGAAGGCTCGGCCAAGGCCGACGGCGACGTCTCGACGGTCGCGTGGTGGACCGCTTACCGCGACACCCGCCTGAACGGACTGGT
>NZ_JBFTQT010000017.1:0-33888 GCF_056399145.1 Rhizobium sp. 01N48 | reverse complement strand
GGAGAATGGTTCGAGAACCGAAGGACACCTTTGTCCTGCGGAAAAAAAGACTTTGCCGATCGGCGCCAACGCCGGTCAAAACACAACCAGAACCCAAGGAAACGCCGCCAACGCTGGTGTTTTATCCCTTGTATTCTTTCATTGGAGATACTCATGGATAACACCCACGCACATCACCACGGCCACAGCGACCACCATCATCATCCGGCGGATGACGTCGTGGTCCGCGACCCCGTCTGCGGCATGACGGTCGATCCCGCTGCCGGCAAGCCGTCGTTCGAGCATGAAGGGCGGCGCTATTTATTCTGCTGCGAGGGCTGCCGCACCAAATTCGAAGCTGCGCCGCAGGATTATCTGACAGCAAGGGACCCGGTCTGCGGCATGAGCGTCGACCGTGCGACCGCGAAGCACTTCCTGCGGCATGAGGGCGAGAAGCACTATTTCTGCTCGGCCGGCTGCAGGACGAAGTTCGAAGCGGCGCCGGCGGATTATCGCAATGGCAGAAAGCCGCAGCCGAAACCTGCTCCGAAGGATACGCAATATACCTGCCCGATGCATCCCGAGGTGATCAGCGATCATCCCGGCGATTGCCCCAAATGCGGCATGGCGCTTGAACCAATGGGCATCCCGCCCATGGATGAAGGCCCCAATCCCGAGCTGATCGATTTCACCCGCCGTCTCTGGATCAGCGGCATTCTCTCGGTTCCGCTGCTTGTCATAACGATGGGGCCGATGATCGGCCTTCCTGTGCGCGATTGGCTCGGCGAGCCGCTTGCGACCTGGGCCGAACTTGTTCTAGCCACGCCCGTGGTGCTCTGGGCAGCACTCCCGTTCTTCCGCCGCGCCTGGGCGTCGCTCGTCAATCGCAGCCCGAATATGTGGACGCTGATTGGCCTCGGTGTCGGGACGGCTTACATCTATAGTCTGGCCGCCACGCTGGCGCCGGGCACCTTTCCGCGTACGTTCCGTGGACATGGCGGCGCCGTGCCCGTTTATTTCGAGGCGGCGGCCGTTATCGTGGCCCTGGTTTTCGTCGGGCAGGTGCTTGAGTTGAAGGCACGCGAGCGGACCGGCTCGGCTATTCGCGCACTGCTCGATCTCGCGCCGAAGACCGCGCGGCGTATTGGCCGCGATGGCAGCGAGGCCGATGTGCCGGTCGACGATATCGTTGTTGGAGATCGCCTGCGCGTTCGGCCGGGCGAGCGGGTTCCTGTCGATGGCACGGTCAGCGAGGGGCAATCGACGATCGACGAATCCATGCTGACAGGCGAACCGATGCCCGTCGAAAAGAGTGTTGGCGATACGCTGACGGGCGGTACCATCAACAAGAACGGCATGCTGGTGATGACGGCCGAAAAGGTCGGTGCGGAGACAACGCTGTCGCGCATCGTTGACATGGTCGCCACGGCACAGCGCTCGCGCGCGCCGATCCAGGGCGCCGTCGATCGCGTCTCTGCTTTCTTCGTCCCGGCCGTTGTCGCCGCCGCGATCGCCGCTTTCGCGATCTGGGCTCTCGTCGGTCCCGAGCCGCGCATGGTTCACGCGCTGCTCGCCGCCGTCTCCGTCCTAATCATCGCCTGCCCCTGCGCGCTGGGTCTTGCCACACCAATGTCGATCATGATCGGCACCGGTCGCGGCGCCCATGAGGGCGTGCTGATCAAGGATGCGGAAGCGCTGGAACGTTTTTCGACGGTCGATACGCTGATCGTCGACAAGACGGGCACGCTCACCGAAGGAAAGCCCCGGCTGACAAATGTTGTGGCACTCGGTGACGTGGCAGAAGACCAACTGCTGCAACTCGCCGCCAGCCTGGAGCGAGGATCGGAGCATCCGCTGGCGGCCGCTATCGTGTCGGGCGCGGAAGAGCGCGGGATCGCCTTGGCCGATATCACGGGCTTTGAGGCGGCAACGGGCAAAGGCGTGCGCGGGAATATCGGCGAGGCGGCCGTGGCGCTTGGCAACGCAGCGATGATGGCCGATCTCGGCATCGACGTCGCCGCCCATGGGGAGCAGCTGCAATCGTTGCGGGACGAAGGCAAGACCGTGATGTTCGTCGTCGTCGACCAGCGCCTCGCCGGGCTGGTGGCTGTCGCCGACCGTATCAAGCCGACAACAGCCGCCGCGATCAAGGCGCTGCATGCGAGCGGCCTCAAGATTATCATGGCGACTGGCGACAATGAGCGCACGGCGCGCTCGGTCGCCAGAAGCCTGGGGATCGACGATGTGCGCGCCGACATCCTGCCCGAGGGCAAGAAGGCGCTGATCGACGAGCTGCATGCCATGGGGGCGGTGGTCGCCATGGCCGGCGACGGCGTTAACGATGCACCGGCGCTGGCCGCGGCCGATGTCGGCATCGCCATGGGCACGGGGGCCGATGTCGCGATGGAGAGCGCCGGCATCACCCTGGTCAAGGGCGATCTCAACGGCGTTGTCAGGGCGCGGCGTCTGGCCGAGGCGACGATGCACAATATTCGCCAGAACCTCGGCTTCGCCTTCGGCTACAACGCGCTCGGCGTGCCGCTCGCCGCCGGCGTTCTCTATCCCGTCTTCGGTCTGTTGCTTTCGCCGATGATTGCGGCGGCGGCGATGAGCCTGTCATCCGTTTCGGTCATCGGCAATGCGCTGCGGCTGCACGCCGCCAAGCTTTAGGAGGCTGCGATGAATATCGGTGAAGCATCGGCACGGTCCGGCCTGCCATCGAAGACGATAAGATATTACGAGGATATCGGCCTCATCCGCCCCGATAGAAACGACAACGGCTACCGCGACTACGCGGTTGCCGATGTTCACAAACTGCGCTTTTTGAAGAAGTCGCGAGGGCTCGGTTTTTCAGTCGAGGAGTGCCGGCAGCTGCTGGCGCTTTACGAGGACAAGAGCCGGGCCAGCGCCGATGTTAAGGAGTTGACCCAGGCCAAGCTCACCGAGATCGACCGCAAGATCCGCGAGCTCAGCGAACTCCGGCACACGCTTGAGCACCTGGTCCACGCCTGTCACGGCAATGACCGACCGGACTGTCCCATCCTCGAGGAATTGTCGGACGAGCAGCATGCCTGACAATTTGCGTGCATTTGTGGCATCTCCGAGCGATGCTTAAAGTATTGATTTTAATTTGATATTCTTCATGAGTTCGGCCGTTTCGGTCGCTGGACGATGAAAAAGCAGAAAAAATCGCGGCCGCGGGGAATAAAACAACGCGCGGCTTCGTATATTCAATTATGGAACGGAAAGAACGCCCATTCGATGTCATCGATCAGCTCGCAGCGCTTCGGCGCTACGCGCGCTCCCTGGTGCGCAACTCGGATGACGCCGAAGATCTGGTCCATGATGCCCTGGTCCGGGCATACGAGAAGAAGCAGAGCTTCCGCAGTGGCGGTAACTTGCGTACGTGGTTGCTCTCGATTGTGCATAACGCTCACATCGACCGCGTCCGACAGGGGCGATCGCTGACACGACGGCACGATGAGGCCGCCGTAGAGGCCGAGCAGTCCTTGCCAGCCGCGCAGGAACATGCCGTGCGTCTGCAGCAGGTGCGCAATGCTTTCTTCCGTTTGCCGGAAGAGCAGCGCGAGGCCCTCCATCTCGTGGCGATTGAAGACCTCTCCTATCAGGAAGCTGCTGCAGCGCTCGGCGTTCCGATTGGTACATTGATGTCGCGCATTTCGCGCGCCCGCGCCCACCTGCGCGAAATCGAGGAAGCGACACCGCGCGCACCACATTTGAGGTTGATCGAAGGAGGCGGAAATGAAAGCAGTTGATCCCATTATCGACGCCGATCTCGATGCCTATGTCGATGGCGAACTCGATGTGACCCGCCGCATCCAGGTGGAATCCTATCTTTCCGAGAATCCCGAAACGGCCGCAAAGGTCATGGCCGATCTGAGTATGCGCGGCGAACTGCGCCTGGCGCTCGCTCATGAAGGCGCCTCGGGCCGGGCGGAAACGCGCGATCTTGCGCGCCGTCTCGAGCGCGGACTTGCTTACGGTCGTATCTTCCACGCCATGCAGCGCGTTGCTGCCGTCGGCGTCATGGTGGCGGCCGGCTGGGTAGCGCACACCTCGTTCGGTGCCTTTACCGCAACTGAAGTGGCTGCATCCGTCCCGGCGCCCGCCTATGTCGAGGACGCCGTTCAGGCCTACAAGACAGCCCTGGTGCGCCAGTCCGTCTCGTCGCAGCCGGCGGAAGGCTATAAGCCGGATGAAATTCGCGCTGCAACCGGCATCGTCATGCCGCAGCTTCCGGGTGGCTGGACGATCTCGGACGTACAGATATTCCCGTCCGAGTTCGGCCCGAGCGTCGAAATGTCGATCACCTCCGACAAGAAGCAGCTGTCGCTGTTTGCCGTTCGTCCGGGCGTTTTCTCCGTTCAGTCGGTCAACCATATCGCGCTCGATGGCGCCGAGGCAGCCTATTGGCAGATCGGTGACGTCGCCTATGCGCTGGTGACCGCGGATCGCTCCATCTCACTGGATCAGGCAGCCGATGGGCTTGCCCGTACCCTTTACTAGTTCACTCGAGGAGATCTCAATGAACCCAATCAATCAGCAGCGTTACGGTGCGGCCGTTGGCTCGCAGGCCATGTTCGACGAGGGTCTTCGCCAGCACATGCTGCGCGTCTACAACTACATGGGCATCGGTCTTGTCATCACTGGCATCGTCGCGTTCATCGTTGGCTCGACGCCGGCGCTTTATGTGCCGATCTTCCAGTCGCCGCTCAAGTGGGTGGTCATGCTGGCGCCGCTCGCCTTCGTCTTCTTCTTCTCGTTCAAGATCCAGACGATGTCGGCAAGCGCCGCGCAGATGACTTTCTGGGCCTTTTGTGCCGTCATGGGCCTGTCGATGGCTTCGGTGTTCCTGGTCTTCACCGGCACCAGCATCGCACGCACCTTCTTCATCGCCGCCACGATGTTCGGCTCGACCAGCCTCTATGGCTATGTGACCAAGCGTGACCTGTCCCGCATGGGCTCGTTCCTGATGATGGGTCTGATCGGCGTGGTGATCGCCAGCGTGGTCAACATCTTCCTTGGATCGAGCGCTCTGCAGTTTGCGATCTCGGTCATCGGTATCGTTGTCTTCGTCGGCCTGACCGCCTACGACACGCAGAACATCAAGGAGCAGTATTCGGAGAATTACGATCAGGAATCGAACCAGAAGCTTGCCGTCTTCGGCGCTCTGTCTCTCTACCTGAACTTCGTGAACATCTTCCAGTTGCTGCTCAACTTCACGGGCGAGCGCGAATAGTCGAGTTATGGCGCTTCTGGGGGCAAAGGAAGCGCCAGAACGCCCGATCCGCACTCTGTGACAGGATCGTGGATTGGGTGTTCACCATAGGGAAGCGGCCGGGCGCAAGTCCGGCCGCTTTTCTGTTTTGCGCACGTGTGCTGTTGGGCACATCGGCGGGCGTTGCCGCCTGTTGGACTTGGCCATTTGATCCATGCCCTTGCAGCGCCGAACCATGTGCGTCAAAAGCAGGGAGAATTGATCGGGAGAGCCGGCGTGCGCCACATTTATGTCATCGGTATCGGAACGGGAAATCCCGAACACGTCACCATCCAGGCCATCGGCAAGATGAACGCCGCCGACATGATCTTCCTGCCGACGAAAGGCGAGGAGAAGGAGAAGCTTGCTTCCGTTCGCCGCGAGATTTGCGAGCGCTTCGTCGCCAATCCGAAGACCCGGATTGTCGAGTTCGCGATTCCGCACCGCAAGACGGCAGACCGCAGCTATGTCGAAAGCGTCGATGACTGGCATGCGGCACTGGCGCAGATTTTTGTGCGGCTGATCAACGATCTCCCCGACGGCGGCGCTGGCGCCTTTCTCGTCTGGGGCGATCCGAGCCTTTATGATAGCGTGATCCGCATTATCGAGCGGGCAAGGGAACTCGGCACCGTTGATTTCGACTTCAGCGTCATCCCGGGGATCACCAGCATCCAGGCGCTGGCGGCAAGCCACCGCATTCCGATTAACATGGTAGGAAAGCCGGTCGAGATCACGACGGGGCGCCGGCTTGTCGAGCATGGGAACCGGGCGAATAGCACCGTGGTCATGCTAGATGGAGAGCAGGCCTTCTCCAAGATCGAGGATCCGGATGCCGAGATCTTCTGGGGCGCCTATCTCGGTACGGACGATGAGATCGTGCGTTCGGGACGGCTCGGCGATGTCGCCGCGGATATCGTGAAGTTGCGCGCCGAAGCGCGGGCGCGACACGGGTGGATCATGGATATCTACCTGCTGCGCAAGGGTCGCGATTTCGACGATCTGTGACACTGGCAATGGCTTTGCCCCGTGCGTCGCGATCATGCAGGCGCCGGGCGGAAGGAAATGACGAGATGGCACTCGACGAGCGCATCAAGACGGACATTGCAGGCGAAGCCGCGCAAGCCTATGCGCGGCGCGGTGCCTGTCCGACTCTCGCGCGGCCGATGCCGACGGGCGATGGCCTGCTCGCTCGCCTGCGTCCGCAGGGTGGCGTCCTGACGGTTCATCAGTGCGCGCAACTGGCACAAGCCGCCTTGCTGCATGGTAACGGTTTGCTCGAGATCACGGCGCGGGGCAGCCTCCAGATCAGAGGACTTCGGCCGGAGACGGTCGAGCCGTTCGCCGAAGCGGTGGATGCGGCCGGCATCATCGTGTCGCCCAATCCCGTGATCGAGTTGCCGCCGCTGAATGGTGCTGAATTCGGTGACGTCGCG
Source organism: Rhizobium sp. 01N48 (assembly GCF_056399145.1). Lineage (NCBI taxonomy): Bacteria > Pseudomonadati > Pseudomonadota > Alphaproteobacteria > Hyphomicrobiales > Rhizobiaceae > Rhizobium > Rhizobium sp. 01N48. The sequence goes on along the minus strand of NZ_JBFTQT010000017.1, from coordinate 27,198 downwards.
GATGCTGCCGCGATGGAATTGCTGCTGCGGGATCGGCTCGCCGAATATCTGCAGTCGCCGGGGCTTGCGCCGAAGCTGTCGATCATCGTCGATGGCGGTGGGCGCTTTGATTTGGCTGATGTCACGGCGGATGTCAGGCTGTTGGCCCTTTCGGCGGAAGAGTGGCTGGTCGCCATTGCTGGGTATGGTGCCAGCGCTCGTCCGGCTGCCGTCGGCACTGCCGATGAAGCGATCGAGGCGGTCGGTGATGTCCTCAAGCTGCTGCTTTCGATCGGCTGGCAGAAACGTTGCCGCGATATCGATCCGGAGCGATTGGTATCTGTCTTCCCGGATATGCACGCCATTTCGCGCCATCCGCGCGCGGGCGAGACGCCATCGATTGGCATCCCTGCAATGGAAAACTGTACGGCGGTGATCGGTCTCAAGCCGCGTTTCGGGCAAATACACGCGAACGACCTTCTGGCGTTTCTGACGTTCGTCGAAAGCCATGATGTGACGAACATCCGACCGGCGCCCGATCGCGGCCTTTTCATAACAGGCTTGAACAAAGAGAGCGCGGCGGCAGTGCGGCTATCGGCGAAGCGCTTCGGTCTATCCGCCGATAGCGACGATCTCTCATCGCGCATCGCCACTTGTGCCGGTGCAGGCGCTTGCGCGTCGAGCTTCTACGCCACCAAGGCATTAGCGGAGACGCTGATCGAGCGGTGTCCGGAGGCGTTGGATGGCTCGCTCGACCTGCATTTGTCCGGCTGCGCCAAGGGCTGCGCCCACCCACGCCGTGCTCTGACCATCTCGGGAGCCGCAGACGGCTACCATCTTGTCCTCGATGGCCTAGCGTCGGATGCGCCTGATGCACAGATTGCTGGTAGTGACATCAATTCCGCTATAGAGAGGCTTTCCCGTCTCATCAAAAGTGAAAGACAAGCTGGCGAATCTGCTAGGACCTGTCTCGACAGGGTGGGGACGGCCACGATTACGCGAGCACTGCGACAGGACTAGGAATGCCAGACTACGATTACATCCACAGCGGTGACGCCATCTATGAACGGTCGTTCGCGATTATCCGCAGCGAGGCCGATTTGTCGCGGTTCTCCGCCGAGGAGGCCGACGTTGCCGTGCGCATGATCCATGCCTGTGGATTGGTTGAAGCCGCCGAGCATTTCGTGTTCGCGCCGCATTTCGTCAGCGCCGCGCGCGCGGCGCTCCATGCCGGCGCGCCGATCTTCTGCGACGCCGAAATGGTGGCGCACGGCGTGACCCGCACCAGGCTTCCCGCAAAGAACGATGTCCTCTGCACCTTGCACGATCCGCGCACCGCGGAATTGGCGAAGGAAACGGGAAACACACGTTCGGCCGCCGCCCTTCATCTCTGGAAGGATCGTCTTGCCGGCAGTGTCGTTGCCATCGGCAATGCGCCGACTGCGCTCTTCCACTTGCTTGAGCTCATGCGCGATGGCGCGCCGAAGCCGGCGGCGATCATCGGCATGCCTGTCGGCTTCGTTGGTGCGGCGGAATCCAAGGATGCCTTGGCTGAGAATTCCTACGGCGTTCCCTATGCGATCGTGCGCGGACGGCTTGGTGGCAGCGCCATGACGGCAGCGGCCGTCAACGCCTTGGCGAGGCCTGGTCTATGAGCTGCGCCGGTCGTCTAATCGGCGTTGGCACTGGTCCCGGCGATCCGGAACTGCTCACCGTCAAGGCCGTCAAGGCAATCGAAGCGGCCGATGTGATTGCCTATTTCGCCAAGCGCGGCAGAAGCGGAAACGGCAGGGCGATCGTCGAGCACCTGATCGGGCAGGACGCGGTTATGCTGCCGCTCTACTATCCGGTGACCACCGAGATCGAAAAGAACGAAGCCGAATACCGGCGACAGATCACCGATTTCTACGAGGAGTCGGCGGCGGCTGTCGCCGCGCATCTCGACGCCGGCCGAACCGTGGCCGTCCTCAGCGAGGGCGATCCGCTGTTTTATGGCTCCTACATGCACCTGCATGTACGCCTCGCCAACCGCTATCCTACCGAGGTCATCCCCGGCATCAGTGCGATGTCCGGCTGTTGGTCTCTCGCCGGCATCCCGATCGTGCAGGGCGACGACGTATTGTCGGTTCTGCCCGGGACGATGGCCGAGCAGGAGCTCGAGCGCCGTCTATCCGATACGCAAGCCGCGGTAATCATGAAGGTGGGGCGCAACCTACCGAAGATCCGCCGCGCGCTGCAGGCATCGGGAAGGCTTGCCGAAGCGGTCTACGTCGAGCGCGGCACCATGGCCAACGCGGCGATAATCAAGCTCGCCGACCGGCCGGAAGGCGATGCGCCTTACTTTTCGCTGGTCCTCGTTCCCGGATGGGAGAGCAACCGATGAGCGGGCAGCTTTTCGTTATTGGCACCGGTCCGGGGAATCCAGATCAAATGACGCCGGAGGCGCATGCAGCCGTTTCGAAGGCCACGGTCTTTTTCGGCTACGGCCCCTATCTCGATCGCCTGAATTTGCGGGCCGACCAGACGCGTCAAGCCTCGGACAATCGCGAGGAACTGGATCGCGCGAGCGCCGCGTTGCGGGCCGCGTCCGAGGGCGCGGTCGTCTGCGTTGTCTCTGGTGGCGATCCTGGCGTATTCGCCATGGCGGCTGCGGTCTGCGAGGCGGTCGACAATGGTCCAGACGCGTGGCGGGATGTCGATCTCGTTATCCTCCCGGGTATCACCGCTATGCTGGCAGTCGCCGCCCGTGTCGGCGCCCCGCTTGGCCATGATTTTTGCGCGATCTCGCTCTCCGATAATCTGAAGCCCTGGGCGACGATCGAAAAGCGTCTGACCGCAGCAGCCGAAGGCGGCTTTGTGATCGCGCTTTATAATCCGATCAGCAAGGCGCGCCCCTGGCAGCTCGGCAAGGCGTTCGAATTGCTGCGCGAAAAGCTGCCCCGCTCGACACCAGTTATCTTCGGCCGCGCCGCTGGACGGCCCGATGAGCGTATTTCCGTTCAGCCGCTCGATGTCGCGGATGCCGCGACGGCCGATATGGCGACATGCGTGATCATTGGGTCGGCGGAGACGAAGATCATCGAACGCAAGGGCCGGGCTGATCTCATCTATACCCCTCGCTTCAGCCCGGGGGCAGCAGGTGATTGATCATCGCCAAGGCCTCGTCGACAGTGGCGACCGTGGAGATGGCGGGCGCTTCTGCGCGGCCGATCATGATCACCTCGATACCGAGCGCGCGCGCCGCGGCGATCTTGGCATAGGTGGCCGAGCCGCCGCTGTTCTTGGTGATGACGACATCGATGCGGTGCTCCCGCAGCAGCGCGACCTCGCGTTCGACATCGAAGGGTCCGCGATCGAGAAGATAATGTGCATGGGGAAGCTGGGGTTGCAGATCGACCGGGTCGACGCTTCGGATAAGATAGTGGTGCTGCGGGGCGGCATCCGCCCTATGCGCTTCCTGACGACCGATGGCGAGAAACGCGCGGCGCGGCGCACTGCCGATTTGCGCGATCGCGTCCTGGACACTCGCGGCATGCCGCCAGCGGTCGCCCGCCTCGGCCTGCCAGGGCGCGCGACGAAGGCAGAAGGCTGGAAGACCGCTTATTGCGGCAGCTTCCGCGGCGTTTTGCGAGATGCGCGCGGCAAAGGGATGCGTGGCATCGATCAGCAGGTCGAATTTTTCGTCACGCAGAAAGCTCGCGAGCCCCTCCGCGCCGCCAAATCCGCCGACGCGGGTGGGCAGGGACTGCGGAGCGGGTTTTTCGGTCCTGCCAGCGAGAGACAGCAGGGCATCGTAGCGCGGTTGAGCGGCAAAAGCCTTGGCGAGCGCGCTTGCCTCGGTCGTGCCGCCAAGCATCAGAATGCGGATTTTGCTCATGGCTGATATGTCTTGCGCTCCCGGCCAACCTTGGCTGACTATTATCGGCATCGGCGAGGATGGTCCAGCAGGGCTCGGCGATGAAGCCAAGCGGCTGATCGCCGCTGCCTCCGTCGTCTTCGGCGGCGCTCGCCATCATGCGCTGATGGCCGGTCTCATTCAGGGCGAATGCCTTGCGTGGGAAAGCCCGTTCGAGCGTTCGGTGGCTGCGATCACCGCGCGACGTGGCTCGCCTGTCGTCGTGCTCGCCTCGGGTGATCCGTTTCTCTATGGTGTCGGCGCCACACTGTCGCGGAGCGTTGATGCCACGGAGATGCGCACGATACCAGCGCCGTCATCCTTCAGCCTTGCTGCTTCGCGGTTGGGTTGGCCATTGCAGGAAGTTTCTAGCGTTTCGCTGCATGGGCGTTCGCTCGATCTCATACGTCCTCATCTGCATCACGGCCGGCGCATCATCGCGCTGACCTCGGATCAGGAGACGCCGACGCAGCTCGCGGCTTTGCTCCGGGCCCTTGGTTTTGGCCGGTCGCGGCTGCATGTGCTGGAAGCGCTTGGCGGCGCGCGTGAACGCGTCAGGACCTGCCAAGCCGATGCATTTGACCTTAAGGACATCGATCCGCTGAACGTCTGCGCCATCGATATCGTGGCCGGCGAGGGTGCGCGCGTGTTGGCCTTTGCGCCCGGCCTCGACGATGCGCTCTTCGAGCATGATGGCCAGATTACCAAGCGCGAGATCCGGGCATTGACGCTGTCGACGCTGGCGCCTCGCCATGGCGAACTGCTGTGGGATATCGGCGCCGGCTCCGGCTCGATCGGCATCGAGTGGATGCTGTGTGACCCGTCGCTTCGGGCCATTGCCATCGAGCAATCTAGCGAGCGGGCGCAGCGCATTGCGCGCAATGCGGCCGCCTTTGGCGTGCCGGGGCTTGCGGTCGTGCAAGGCGCAGCACCACAGGCGTTGCAGTCGCTGCCCGAACCCGACGTCGTCTTCGTCGGTGGCGGGGGAAGCGAGGATGGGGTAATGGAGGAGGCGATCGCGACGCTGAAAAGCGGCGGCCGACTGGTCGCCAATGCCGTGACGCTCGAGATGGATGCGAAATTGCTGGCTTTGCGCGCCAGCCTAGGCGGGTCGTTGACCCGCATCGATATTTCCCGCGCCGGTGCGATCGGCGCGATGACGGGCTGGCGCCCGGCAATGCCCGTCACGCAGTGGCACTGGGTCAAGAATTGAGGACAAGGATATGACCGTTCATTTCATCGGCGCTGGCCCGGGTGCCGCGGATCTCATCACCGTGCGCGGCCGCGACCTCATCGGAAAATGCCGCGTTTGCCTCTATGCGGGTTCGATCGTTTCGCCAGATCTTCTCGCCTATTGCCCGCCGGGAGCGCGGATCGTCGATACCGCCCCCATGTCGCTCGATGAGATTGAGGCCGAATATCTGCGTGCCGCCAATGCTGGCGAGGATGTTGCGCGCCTGCATTCGGGCGACCTCTCGGTCTGGAGTGCAGTCGCCGAACAGGTCCGCCGCCTTGAGAAGCATGGCATTGCCTACACGATGACACCAGGCGTGCCGTCCTTTGCCGCAGCGGCGGCCGCGCTCGGGCGCGAACTCACCATCCCCGAGGTCGCGCAGAGCCTGGTTCTGACCCGCGTATCGGGGAGGGCGTCGCCGATGCCTGATGGCGAGACCCTGACGCGGTTTGGCGCCACAGGCGCTACGCTTGCCATCCACCTCGCCATTCATGCTTTGGACCGGGTTGTCAGCGATCTTTCGCCGCTCTACGGGGCCGAATGCCCCGTCGCCATCGTCGTAAAGGCGAGCTGGCAGGATGAGCGGATCGTGCGCGGGACGCTCGGCGATATCGAGGCCAAGGTGGCCGCGCAGCCGATCGAGCGGACGGCGATCATCTTTGTCGGCCCATCCTTGTCATCGACCGATTTTCGCGAAAGCTCTCTTTATGATGCGACCTATCAGCGTCGCTTCAGAGGCCGACAGTAAAAAAACCGCGAGACTTAGGCGTTCGAGCCGCGCAATTGCCCGGCCGTGTGTCTGCGCGTCCGATGATCGGCGCGCGGCGAGGCGTAATGTTATCCACAGCGCCCAATATCGTCGAAGATCGCCCTGACATCCGCGCCTCAAGGGTAAACGAGGGATTAACCAATTGGATTAGCTTAGTTTCGTGATCCCGTTACAGAGGCGTTGCTACACTATTTACTAGGGATGATGTTGCTTCGTCTATGTCAGAACAGTACGGACTTTGGCACTATACCCTGAGGCGAAAACACAAACGATTATTATCGTTAAGAAACGGTATTTCTAAAGAATAAATGCCGTACGCTTCTTGGTTGAGGTTTTTGCTTCGGAGTAAAAAATAATTCCTGTTTTCATCTTTTGGCGGTACAAATTTATATACTACGCATTTTTAATCTAACGCTGACGAAATATTTTGTATTGATTGTCACTACTGATGTATGTAGGTTCTTAATAAAGTAGAAACCACACGCGATAAGTGATCCAAAACGGATAAACTACTTTACTGACTTAATACACGCCGATGTCCCCCGAGTATTGCATTTCGTTGCGAATGGTCACCTCTAACACTATTGAGTATGAGGCTAGTATGAATTACGTACCTTCGGAATTTGAAAGCGGACGCACGCCTGTCAACAGACTTCAGGCCGTTGCCGTGGCACCCAGAGCTCTCAGCGAACTGGGCGAAGTAAAGGTTATCGGCGAGGACCGGTGCTTGCTGATTATCGACGGCAGAACACTCGAGCGCGAATGCCTCGCGACGACGTTGACGCAGAACGGTCTTGGCATGAAGGCCTGCGCGGTGGGCTCGGTGGCGGAATGGCGGCGAAAGAAAGATGCAACGCAGCGCGTCAAGGCGGTCCTGCTGAACATCACCGGCCGTGCGTCGAGCGATGGCGCTCTTTATGAAGAGATCGCCAGCATCGCAACCGAACTCGCACCGGCGCCGTTGGTTATCCTTGCGGATGGCGACGATCTCAACCAGACGCTCCGGGCGATCGAGCACGGTGCTCGTGGCTTCATTCCCACCTCTGTGGGTATCGAAGTCTGTGTGGAAGCCATTGGGCTCGCCGTCGCCGGCGGCACCTTCATCGTCGCGGGCAAGACCTTCACGTCGTCGGCTCCTGTCGACAACGCGCCGCGCCAGAAAGAGCTGTCACGCATGTTCACGCTGCGCCAGGCCGAAGTCGTCCAGGCGTTGCGCAAGGGCAAGGCGAACAAAATCATCGCCTATGAACTAAATCTGCGCGAAAGCACCGTCAAAGTTCACATTCGCAACATCATGAAGAAGCTGAAGGCAACCAACCGTACTGAGGTCGCCTACAAGCTGAACGATCTGTTCCAGTCCGACTCGCGCTGGAACGCATCGGCGGACTAAGCCAGGCTAGGCGGTGCCATCCGTGCTGAGCGGATCGTTCTCGCTGATGGCGCCTGACGGGTTCCGCGATCCTTCATCACCTGTTCTTATCTCTTGGCCGTCGGGGTGTACCCGGCGGCCAAGAATTTGTCGGTAGCCCTTCTTCGAAAAGGGCTGGAACAGCTGGCCAATAAAGTTGTCGGCGACACGACCGCTGATGCCGATATCCGTTGGCGGGCGACGGTCGGGATTGAAATAGGTGCCGAACAGTTGATCCCACAAAACCAGGTTCTCGCCGTAGTTCGTATTGCCCTCTGCCAATACGCGCGAGTGATGCCAGCGATGCAGGCCCGGCGTACTGAAGACCAGGTCGAGCGGGCCCGTCCGCACGTCGATATTGCAGTGGGTGAGAAGGCCGATGAAGGCCGTCACGGCGCCAATCCATAAAAACACCGGCAGCGGCGCGCCCAGGAGATAGAGCGGAAGCTGGCTGAGTGCGATCTTGAACAGCGAGTCCATGAAATGGAACCGGCCGGTATTCACGACCCACAGTCGCTCGACACTGTGATGAAGGGCATGAAAGCGCCATAGCGATAGGATCTCGTGCGCTGCGCGGTGGGCCACGTATAGTCCGAGCTCGGCGATCGCCAATCCAAGAACCACCTGAAGAGCCAGCGGCAAGCTGCCGGGCCACACATCGGGTAAGCTCATGAACAAAGGATGGGCGACGGTCGCGACAGCCATCGGCGCGGTCGCACCCAGCGCGGCGGCCAGCTGAACGCCGCCCTTGCTCAGCAGCGTGTGCGCGACGTCATTAAATGTCTGGCCGTCCCGCTGCAACCATTCCTTTTCGAAAGGAATCACGCGCTCGAAGAGGGCGATCAAGCAGACGATCGCCAGATAGACCGCGTTGAACCACAGCAGCGGCGCTGTGCTCCGAAAGGCGAACCCGGCTCCGACCAGTCCCGCTGAAAACAGCGCTGGCCACAGTATCCATGAAAGCAGAGCATAGGGAATTGATGTGCTCTTGTCGGTCACGTGTTCTCTCCGCCAAAGTTCAATGCTGTTCATTGATACACTACGACTGTGCCTCCTATGCAATATCGCGCGTCTAGGCAACCTCGCGTGCACAGGTCGCGTGGAGCGCGCCCGTACCTTGAGCGTTTGCCGAAGAGAATACCGGTCTTTGTTCCCCGTGCAGCTTCACGGGCTTTGCCGGCGTCATTATCGCCACCGATCCTGACAACTCGCCTAGCCTTGTGCCGACAGTCATCATGGTGTTGGCTGGCTTATGCAGGGCGTGAAGCACAGTGCTTGTTCGTCCGTCAGTCGCGCCAATAGCGCCTACGATCAGATGATGGCGACCGGCTTCCTTCTCGTCATCGTTTGCAGTGTCAATGCAGCGGCCTCGTCTGGACACTTCGACTTGCTATTCATCTGGTCTGAGATCTCGACGGTCAACCTCGTTATCGGCGCGGTCGTTACTGGTTACCCCAGTTTACGCTTGTGGCGGAAGCGCTGTGCGGTTTGCTGGTCGGCGTCTAATTGCCTGATCAGTTCTCACAGAGAACCGTCACCACCCGTCGCCCTATGCGAGCCGATAGAACAGCTTCAAGAACACTTCCGGTTGATATGCTTACGGAATTCTTTATTAAAAGTAATTTCATTGTATTTGCCTGTATATCAAAAGTGATGATGCGCCAATACAAATATACCTACCCCTGATATTTGCGTTTGTGCTAGCGATATTGCCGTTGCCGCTTGCGTCAGTCTTCACTGTTTCCGTAATGAATTTTGACTATTGCATCGGTGAATTTTTGCGCTTAGCATCGTACCAAGTTAATAATAAAGTGAACGAGAGCAATATCGTCGAGTGCGGCTTCCTTAGAGTCTAAGTATTGTGTCCGGAAAAATCTTTTTCGGAGGTGTTGTTTGCGTGCTTTCCGGGGGGGGGATATGCGAAAGACAATGAGAATCGCCACCTCTCTCGATGGGGGATCAGACGAAAAACGTTATCGCTCACGCTCCGATAGCCCCTTCGTAATCGCGTCTGCCTCCGCTCACGTTACAGTTGAGCTCGCGCTGCCGCTACTCAGCAGCGGATCGGCGGATGGAGTTGCTCGTCGGCGACATTCCATTCTGAGAAAATCTCACCGATCGCGTGCTTCTTCGCGGGGTGCTGCCGCCACGCGGCGGGACGATATCCGAGCGCGCAAGCCGCTCTTCATCGCGACATGAGTGAGATGACATTTGAGGCGCACGCTGATGACAGATGAACTTAGGGAGATCATGCGCGTTGGCGCGAGACACGCAATCCCGGGTCGGAAAGCCACGATCGCATACCGGCTGCTGCCTACAGCGCCGGTTGCTTTTCGATCGATCCATCAGACGCCCGATGGGGGAAGGCGGCAGTTCTGCGTTTGTGGCATCGATAACCGAGGTCGATGACGATGGCGTGGAAGAGCGCACGCAAGCGCAGCGTTACATTTCGCAAGCGCCAACAGCGGGATGAGCCCTTCGCTTGGAGCATGCAGCCCTATCGGGAGACCGGACCGCGCGTGATGACCTGCATGGCTCTTGTCATGCCCGAAAATGGATCCGGCAGCGGCCGTGCGCATAACTGGATCGTTCTGATCAGCAACGAGATAAAATCACGTGCCTATCAACATAGTTCTGCCGAAATGCAGGCCCGGTCATTTGGTTCTGATGGCGATGACGACGATCAGTTCGAAGAGTGATGGCGCAGTGGAATGGGCCGCCTCAACCTTAGTTTCGAATAAATCTGAAGTATAAGTTTGAAGTATTAATACTAAATGAGCAATGCAGGTCGGTCCCGACACTGGGCGCGCTTACAGTGCATGAACGGCCTGCCTTTCATTGTAAGCATCGCTGTCTGGCCCGAGGTTGTAAGGCCGTTCGTGGCGTGGCTTGTCGCTAGCCAATCGTTGGCTCGATTACGCGTCCTCCCGCTCAGGGGGCATGCCACATCAGACATATACTACCAGTACGGTCGAAATTTGTTGGCGTATAAATCGCCTACTCTTGGATTGTGTTTTCGAGAGTTACTCCCACGCTAAGTAGTATGTTCGACGAAACATCGGAGAAAAACATACTCTGGCTGCGAAATACTAAATAAGGAGTATTGCTGGGCGAATTGTTGGGCGTATTAATCTTGTGTTAACTAGACTGGCGGGTTGAGGATAAACGTTATGACCATGCCAGTGGAACACAGCTGGAACGCGCGGCTTTCAGCCAGAAATGATCGACTGTGGTTCAGCTTCAATGCCGTCGCGACGACCTATGTCGCGGYTGTTCTTGATTTCGCGGCGCTATTCTTTGCAAGCGCCGGTGGGTACATGTTGTACGAGCAAGTATTCTTGGGGATGGATGGCGACTTGTCGCGATTTGCGGGCATCGGCCTGCTTGTCGCCACGGTTTTCGTCTTGGCTATGGGCGGCGCTCATGCCTACCGTCCTGCCGGGCTGTTGTCGTTTCGCCGGCAGATGGCTATTATCTGCACGTTCTTACCAGCGGTCGTTGCGTTTCTTCTTGCGATTGTTTTCTTCCTCAAGATTGGAACAACGGTGTCGCGCGGCGCCATCCTATCGGCCGCCGTTCTATCTTTTGGCACGCTGACGACCCTGAGGCTCGCTTGGTATTCCTACCTGAACCGCGCGGTTGCCCATGCATCTTTCCCGACCCGGCGCGTCTTACTAATATGCCCAGACTCGACGCCGGTTGATCCTTTCATCCACAAGGCTGCGCTGGGCGGGCTATCCATCAAGCATACTATGCACCTTCGCGCTGCCGACGAGGCTCCAAGCCTGCTACAAGAGCGACTTCAGAAGAATGGCATAGCCGAGGTCGATGAGGTCCTGATCGTCTGGGGCGATTATGCCAATGCCGCCGTTCTAGAAGAGTGCCTGTCGGCATTGCGTGAGTTCTGCGTTCCTGTCAGCGTCATGTTTTCGGGCCTGGTCGGCGATATCGCCCAGGGTTTCGCTCAGGATATCGGCGAGAGCCGCGCATTTCAGATCCACCGGCCTCCGCTTGGCTTGGTCGAGCGTATCGTGAAGCGACTGTTCGATATTGCCTTTTCCATGGGCGCGATGATCGTTACCCTTCCGCTGTGCTTGCTGGTGGCGATGGCGATTAAGTTAGATAGTCGTGGCCCTGTCTTCTTCATGCAGTGCCGCAAAGGACACAACGGTAAGCCGTTCCGGATTCTGAAGTTCCGCAGCATGAGCGTGATGGAAGATTCCGGCGTTATCCGCCAGGCGACACGCAACGATGCGCGCGTAACCCGTGTCGGTGCCTTCATACGCTCGACTAGCATCGATGAGCTACCGCAGTTCTGGAACGTTTTGCGCGGCGAGATGTCCGTGGTCGGCCCGCGTCCACATGCGTTGGCCCATGACGATCTCTATGGAACACTGATCGCCCAATACGCTTCTCGCCGGCATGTGAAGCCGGGCCTGACGGGCTGGGCGCAGATCAATGGGCACAGGGGCGAGACGCCGACCGTCGACAGGATGGCTGACCGCGTGCGGCACGATATTTGGTACATCAACAACTGGTCGTTGTGGCTTGATCTCAGGATCGTCGTGATGACGGCGATCGGCTTGCGGGATCGGAGCAACGTCTACTGAGATTTCTTCGTCAATCCTGGTGTTTGCGTTGGTTGAGAGGTGCGTAGGCGATGATACTTGTCACTGGGGGAGCCGGATTCATTGGCTCGAACTTCGTATTGGATTGGCTGGTGCAACACGACGAGCCGATCGTCAATCTCGATGCGCTGACATATGCCGGAAATCTGAATAACTTGCGGTCTTTGGAGAAGGATCCGCGCCATATCTTCGTGCATGGCAACATCGGCGACGCAGCGCTTCTGAGCGATCTCTTCACGCGATACAAGCCAAGCGCGGTTGTAAACTTCGCCGCGGAAAGCCATGTGGATCGCTCGATCCACGGCCCGGAAGATTTTATTCAGACAAACATTCTGGGCACGTTTCGTCTGCTGGAAGCCGCGCGCGCCTATTGGACTGGCCTTGAGACCAAATCCGATTTCCGCTTTCTGCACGTTTCGACCGACGAGGTCTTCGGGACGCTCGATGCTGACGATCCTGCTTTCAACGAAGAAACGAGTTACCGGCCCAACAGCCCTTACTCCGCTAGCAAGGCGGCAAGCGACCATCTGGTTCGCGCCTACTTCCATACTTATGGGCTTCCTGTCGTCACCACCAACTGCTCCAACAATTATGGCCCGCTGCACTTCCCGGAAAAGCTCATTCCGTTAGTGATCCACAACGCGCTCCAAGGCCGTTCTCTGCCGATCTATGGCGATGGTTTGCAGATCCGTGATTGGCTCTACGTGAAGGATCATTGCAGCGCGATCCGACGTGTGCTGGAAGCCGGACGTCTTGGCGAAACCTATAATATCGGCGGCTGGAACGAGCGCGCCAACCTTCATGTCGTCACAACTCTCTGTGCGGTACTTGACGAGTTGCAGCCGCGAGCCGATGGCAAAAAGTATAGTGAGCAGATCACCTTCGTCACCGATCGCCCCGGGCACGACCGGCGCTACGCGATCGATGCGCGCAAGATCGAGGCCGAACTCGGCTGGCGTCCGACTGAGACCTTCGAGAGCGGAATTCGCAAGACTGTCCAGTGGTATCTCGACAATGCCGACTGGGTCGAGAACGTAACCTCAGGCAGCTACCGCAACTGGGTGGAGAAGCAATACGCATGACCGTGCTTCTTCTCGGAAAGAATGGTCAACTTGGACGCGGGCTTCAGCGCGCGCTGCTCCCATTCGGTAATCTCGTCGCCTTCGCGCGCGACGAACTCGATCTCGATAAGCCGGAAGTCATCGCCGAGCGTCTTAATGCGGTTCGCCCTGATATCATCGTTAACGCGGCGGCTTATACGCAGGTCGATCTTGCCGAGACGAATGCCGATGCGGCGTTTCGCGTCAACCACAAGGCCGTGAAGGAATTGGCGGATTACGCCCGCCGGAGCGACGCGCTGCTGGTGCATTATTCGACGGACTACGTTTTCGATGGTCGCCAGGAAACGCCTTATTGCGAGAGCGACGAGACGCATCCGTTGAATATCTACGGCCAGTCGAAACGTGCCGGCGAGTTGGCGATTGTCGAGTCCGGCTGTCGGCATCTGCTGTTTCGCACGAGTTGGGTTGTCTCTGCTGATGGCACGAACTTCGTGAAAACCATTCTGCGCCTGGCGCGGGAGCGTCCGAACCTGCGAATCGTCGCGGACCAGTTTGGCGCGCCGACGGCCGTCGAGGTGCTCGCTGATGTCACCGTGCTTGCAATTGCCGCGCATCGGCGCGGGGGCATTGCCGACGGAACCTATCATCTGACTGCGTCCGGACGAACAAGCTGGCACGGACTTGCCCAGCATATTGTCCAAAAGGCGATCGAGCACGGCTTCGTCTCGGCTGTCGATCCGGCCAATATCGAGGCGATTACGACCGAAGAGTTTCCACGGCCGGCCGCACGGCCGCGAAATTCGTCGCTCAACACGAATGCTTTGAGTTCCGCCCTCGGGTTCACCTTGCCTGAATGGACGGTGCATGTCGATCGCGTACTTTATCAATTGAAGGAACGGGGGTGGGCGCTGTGACCCGAAAAGGCATCATTCTCGCCGGTGGATCCGGCACTCGTCTTCATCCGGCGACACTTGCCATGAGCAAGCAGTTGCTGCCTGTCTTCGACAAGCCGATGATCTATTATCCACTCAGCACGCTGATGCTGGCCGGCATCCGCGACATCCTGATCATCTCCACGTCGTTGGATATTCCTCGCTTCGAGCAGCTGCTGGGCGATGGCAGCGCTTGGGGCGTCAAGTTCTCCTACGCCGAACAGCCATCGCCCGATGGTCTGGCGCAGGCCTTCATCATCGGTGAGACGTTTCTCGATGGAGCGCCGTCGGCGCTCGTGCTCGGCGACAACATCTTCTACGGCCATGACCTGCCGATCCTTTTGGCAAGCGGCATGTCGGTCGATCGAGGCGCAACGGTGTTCGCCTATCACGTGCTCGATCCGGAGCGATATGGCGTCGTGGAGTTCGACAAGCGCTTCAGGGCGGTCTCGATCGAGGAGAAACCGGCGGAGCCGAAATCGAACTACGCGGTGACGGGACTCTATTTCTACGACGAACGCGCCGTTGAATTCGCCAAGTCGCTGCGTCCTTCGCCGCGCGGCGAGCTCGAGATCACGGACTTGAACCGGCGTTATCTGGAAGACGGCAGCCTGACCGTCGAAATCATGGGCCGCGGCTACGCCTGGCTCGATACAGGAACGCATGATTCATTGCTTGACGCCGGGCAATTCATCTCGACGCTGGAGCGACGTCAAGGGCTGAAAGTGTCGTGTCCGGAGGAGATCGCGTTTCGCAACGGCTGGATCACCGGCCGACAGCTGGAGCAACTGGCGGCGCCGCTCTGCAAGAACGGATACGGGAAATACCTGATGCGACTGCTGACGGAGGCAGGTTGACCGATGAAAGTCTCTTCACTGGCAATTCCCGAGGTCCTGCTGATCGAGCCCACCGTCTACGGTGATGAACGCGGCTTCTTTTTCGAAAGCTTCAATCAGGCCCGCTTCAACGAAGCGGTCGGAGCTGAGGTTTCATTCGTTCAGGACAATCACTCCAAGTCGGCCAAGGGCGTGCTACGCGGGCTGCACTACCAGATCAGCCAAGCTCAGGGAAAACTGGTTCGGGTGGTCGAAGGCGAGGTCTTCGATGTGTCCGTGGACCTGCGGCGGTCCTCTCCAACCTTCGGGCAGTGGGTTGGCGAAATCCTGTCGGCGAACAACAGACGCCAGCTCTACATCCCGCCGGGCTTTGCGCATGGCTTCGTGGTTCTGTCTGAAACCGCGCAGTTTCTCTACAAGACGACAGATTTCTACTCGCCGCAACACGAGCGTGCCATCATCTGGAACGACGCGACGGTCAACATCGCCTGGCCGATCGCGACAACACCCATCCTTTCATCCAAGGACGCGCAGGCGCCGCTGATGAGAGATGCGGATCTTTTTCCGTAACGGCGTTTCGCGACCATCGCCACATCGGTAGTAGGCAGAGCTCAGACGAGGCGCGAAAGTTGGCGATCGTCGGCCCGTCGTCTTTGGCTCCACTACATATCGTTGCCCTTGGTCCTTTCCGGATCGGTTTTGGTGTGTCACATAAGGTCGGCTAGCCATCGCCACTGGGAGGACGATTGTCGGAATGAGGGGAATTCGCCAACTGGCCAAGCATCTCGATATCTCGATCGGGACCGTGTCGCGGGCGCTCAATGGCAAACCTGATGTGAATGAGGAGACTCGCAAGCGAGTGCTGGCGGCGGCCGAAGAGCTTGGCTATGTAGCGAACCAGTCGGGCCGAAGCCTGCGGCAGGGAACCACCAACGTCATCGGCCTGATGATCGAGTCCAGCAAGGAAACGGTCGAAAACGCCGACAACTTTTTCCTCGGCCTGACCGGCGGTCTGCAAAGCGTGTTTTCACGCCACAAGCTCGATCTCATCATGCTGCCCTGCCCGAGTGACGAGGACCCGCAGGAGTATCTGAAGCGCATGGTGGCGCGTCGTGTGGTCGATGCACTGATCATTTCCGCCACGCAACGCGTCGACAAGCGCATCGACTTCCTGGCCAAGGCAAAAATACCCTTCGTTGCGCTCGGCCGTAGCTCGTCCGGCGGCAATTATAGCTGGATCGACCTCGATTTCGAAGGCGTCGCAGCCTGCGCCGTCGATCGGCTCGTTGCCAAGGGGCATCGACGGATCGCGATCGCGGTGCCATCAACAGACGTCAATCTCGGCTACATTTTTCTCGATGCTTATCGTAGCGCGCTGGAACGTCACGACATTGCCTTTGATCCCGAACTCGTCATTCGCGCGAAGTCGAGTGAGCAAGGTGGATATCAGGCCGGTGACGAACTCATCCGCCTTGATCCTCGGCCTACGGCGATTATTCTGATCTACGAACTGATGGCGATCGGGCTTTACCGACGCATGGTCGAGGCGGGCATCGTCCCCGGTCGAGATCTCGCCGTCATCGGTTTTCGCGAAGAGCCGCGTGCCCGGTTCCTGCAGCCGACACTCACCTGTTTCAGGATGTCGTTGCGCGATCTCGGCGCCGAGCTTGCGGAAACGCTGCTCGCGACCATGCCTGCCTATGCGGATTTCTATCCTGATGGCGCACGCAACACGATTTGGCCGCTTGAGCTCGTTGCGGGCGAAAGCGATGCCTTCAGCCTCGACATTTGAATTTTCTCGAAAGCCAGCCCATGCAACCGCGCGATTTCCTAAAAGATCTCTTCTCCACCGCTGTTAGGGCGGCCGACCCGCTCACGGGCCTCACCGCCCATCTTCCTGCCAAGCCGAAGGGGCGAACGGTCGTGATCGGCGCGGGCAAGGGCGCTGCACAGATGGCGCAGGCGCTCGAGAGTGTCTGGGACGGTCCGCTCGAGGGTGTCGTGGTGACGCGTTACGGCTATAGCTGCGAGACCCGAAACATTGAGATCCTTGAAGCTTCGCATCCTGTGCCGGATAACGCCGGTCTCGTCGCCTCGAAGCGGCTGATGGATGCGGTGAGCGGGCTTGGTGAGGACGATCTCGTCATCGCGCTGATTTGCGGGGGAGGGTCCGCCCTGCTGCCTTCGCCGCCTGAGGGGCTGACGCTCGAAGACGAGATTGCCATGAACGAGATCCTGCTCGCCTCGGGCGCGCCGATCTCCGCGATGAACGTGGTGCGAAAGCATCTCTCCATGATCAAGGGCGGCAGGCTGGCGGCGGCGACCAAGGCGCGTGTTGTCAGCATGGTTGTGTCGGACATCCCCGGCGACAATCCTGCTTATGTTGCTTCCGGCCCCACCGTTCCGGATCGCTCGACGCGGCACGATGCGCTTGACATCATCGCGCAGTACAAGATGTCGCTTCCGCAAGCCGCGCTCGATTTCCTTGCCACGCCGACTGCCGATGCGCCGAGCCCGGATGATCCGGTTTTCGGCCGCCACGAACATCATGTGATTGCCTCGGCCGGCGTCTCGCTGGAGGCGGCAGCCGCGCTTGCCAGATCGCACGGGGTGGAAGCCGCCATCCTGTCGGATGCTATCGAGGGAGAATCGCGCGATGTCGCTTCGGTACATGCGGCGATCGCTCGCGAAGTGCTTGCCAAAGATCGGCCGTTCCAAAAGCCAGTCGTTATTCTCTCCGGTGGGGAAACGACCGTGACGCTCCGAGGCAAGGGCGGAAAGGGCGGCCGCAACGGCGAGTTCGCGCTCGCGATGGCGCTAGCGATCCAGGGTCACGACATGCATTTGCTTGCCGCTGACACCGATGGTATCGATGGGTCCGAAGACAACGCGGGTGCCTTCGCGGACGGGAAAACCGTCGAACGATTGCGCGCCGCCGGTTTCGATCCGCGCCGACTTCTCGATGGCAACGACAGCTATAGGGGCTTCGCTGCGATCGGCGACCTGTTCGAGACCGGCCCGACGGGAACCAATGTCAACGACTTCCGCGCGATCCTGATCCGCTAACCGAAGAATCGCAATCTGATCCGGTCACCTGTGTTCCCGACGCAACGCGGTGCAAAACAGTGCGAAATTTTTTCGTGCTGCGCTGCGGCGCAGCCGGTGTTAAGGCCCCGCATTTGCAGATGTTTTTCGCAGCATTTTTTGTCTGATCGCGTGGGATTGACAGCGAGAAACGTTTCCGCTTAGTATCGTAAACGTTTACGGGGCAAGTTTCGGGAGGAAAGCCAGAAACTGTCCACGGGAGGAAATCGTGACATTGAATGCCGTTCTCTGCGGTTGCGGAGCCATGTCCAAGGGCTGGTTGCGCGCCATCAAGGAAACCCCGGCTCTCGCCGCCGAGATCGAGGTCAAGGGCCTCGTCGACGTCAATCCTGCGGCGGCTGAAAAGCTCGCCGAGGAGTTTGGTTTGAGCGGTGCCGTGATCGGCACGGATCTCGCCGACGTCATCGCAAAATCCAAAGCCGATATCGTCTTCGACGTGGTCATCCCGACCGCGCGCTTCAACGTGGTGTCGACGGCGCTCAAGGCTGGCTGCCACGTGCTGAGCGAAAAGCCGATGGCGACCTCGCTTGCCGAAGGGGCCGCTCTCATCGATCTCGCCGCCGAAACCGGCAAGGTCCACGCCATCATTCAGAACCGCCGCTTCATCTCTGGCGTCCGCCGCATGCGGCGTTTCGTTGAAAGTGGTGCGATCGGCGATATCACCGGCATCCATTGCGATTTCTTCCTGGCGCCGCATTTCGGCGGTTTCCGCGAAGAGATGCAGAACGTGCTGCTGCTCGACATGGCTATCCACACATTCGACGCCGCCCGCTTCGTCGCCGACAAGAAGCCGCTCGCGGTCTACTGTGTCGAGCGCAATCCCAAGGGTTCCTGGTATCGGCACGGCGCTTCCGCCAATGCGACCTTCGAATTCGCTGATGACGTGGTCTTCACCTATCGCGGTTCCTGGTGCGCCGAAGGTGAACGCACGAGCTGGGAAAGCCAGTGGCGCCTCGTCGGCTCCAAGGGAATGCTGACCTGGGATGGCGAAGACGGCTTCAAGGCCGCGACCGCTGGAAGCGAGCCCGGTCTGCTGCACGGCTTCACACCGGTCGAGGTCCCCGCACCCGAACATGACGAGGAGACGCACGGCCACGCCAGCGTGATCGCCAGCTTCGTCGAGGCGATCAAGACGGGCAAGCGCCCGGAAACGGCAAGTTCCGACAATATCAGAAGCCTCGCCATGGTTTTCGGCGCGATCGAAAGCGCGAAGACCGGCAAGCGTATCGAAATTTCAGCATAAGGATTGAGATTGTGAGCAACCCCGCCAAGTCCATTCGCATCGGAACCATGGTCAGCGCATCCAAGGGCGGCGCCGACAAGCGCATCGGCCAGATCGCCGATATGGGCTTCGAAAGCTTCGAACCCTTCTTCTGGCAGACGACCAATGGCCAGAACCTTGCCGAACTCGGAAAGCGCTGCGTCGACGCCATCGGCGACCGTGACATCACCATCTCGACGCTCGGCATGTTCGGCAACCCGCTCGAAACCACCGATATCGATCTCGACACGCTTCAGGGCTGGAAGGATTGCATCGACAATGCGCATCACTTCGGCGCCACCTGCGTCGCCGGCTTTACCGGCCGTATCCGTGGCAAGGTGCTGACCGACAGCCTGCCGCGCTACAAGGAAATCTGGAGCGAGCTCGCCAAGCGCGCCGCCGACAAGGGCGTGAAGATCGCCTTCGAAAACTGCGCTATGGACGGCAATTGGCAGACGGGCGATTGGAACATCGCGCACAATCCCGATGCCTGGGAGCTGATCTTCAACGAGACGCCTGACGATAACATCGGTATCGAATGGGAGCCGTGCCATCAGATGGTCTATCTGATCGAGCCGCTGCCGCAGATCCGCAAGTGGGCGTCGAAAATTTTCCACGTTCACGGTAAGGATGCAACGATCCGCTGGGATGTCATCAAGGAGCATGGCATCTTCGGTAAGGAGAAGTTCGTGTTCATGCGCACGCCGGGATTCGGCGACAGCAACTGGACGGACATCATTTCGGAACTGCGCCTCGCCGGCTGGTCGGGATCCATCGACATTGAAGGTTGGCACGATCCTGTTTATCGCGACGCGCTCGAGATGACCGGCCAGGTTCATGCGCTGAACCATTTGAAGCATGCCCGGGGCGGCGACTTCGTCGTCGATCCGGTTTGATGATATCGCGGCCGGCAAGGAGGAATTGCCGGCCTACGATCTAGGATAACCACAAAGGAGGAGAACCATGGCTATCCGTAAATTTGCAATGATCGGCGCGCTTGCGCTGGCGGGCGTGTCGCTCTTTGGCCTAACCGCCAAGGCCGAAGACGTCACCCTGACCCTCTGGTCGCTTGACCGCGACATTCAGCCGGCGCCGAACCTGATCAAGGAATTCAACGATCAGAACAACGGCATCAAGATCGAATACCGCCAGATCCAGTTCGATGACGTCGTCAGCGAATCCATGCGCGCGTTTTCGACCGGCAAGGCGCCCGATATCATCGCCATCGACAACCCGAACCATGCAATGTTCGCCGCCCGCAAGGCGTTTCTCGACCTGACCGACATGATCGCCAAGTCGACCGTCATCAAGCCCGAGAACTACTTCCCCGGACCGCTGAAGTCCGCCACCTGGGACGGCAAGCTCTACGGCGTGCCGAAAGCGACCAACACGATCGCGCTCTACTATAACAAGGACATGTTCAAGGCCGCCGGCCTCGATCCGGAAAAGCCGCCGCAGACCTGGGACGAACTGGTCGCGGACGCCAAGAAGCTTACCGATCCGTCGAAGAACGTCTACGGCCTGACCTTCTCGGCAAAGGCCAACGAGGAAGGCACCTTCCAGTTCCTGCCTTGGGCGCAGATGGGCGGTGCGACCTACAAGACGATCAACGCAGACGGTGCCGTCAAGGCGCTGACGGTCTGGAAGCAGATCATGGACGAGAAGCTTGCTTCTCCTGATACGCTGACCCGCAGCCAGTGGGACGCGACCGCCACCTTCAACGCCGGCAATGCGGCCATGGCCATCTCCGGTCCGTGGGAAATCGACCGCATGCTGACGGACGCCAAGTTCGACTGGGGCACGGCGCTGTTGCCGGTTCCGCAGGAAGGCGCGACGCGGTCTTCGGCCATGGGCGACTACAACTGGGCAATCTTCTCCAGTTCCAAGCATCCGGCGGAAGCCTTCAAGGCGCTCGAGTTCTTCGCCTCGAAGGATGACACGATGTACCAGAAGTTCGGCCAGCTGCCGGCTCGCTCCGACATCGCCATCCCGCCGACTGGCAACAAGCTGAAGGACGATGCGCTGAAGACCTTCGTCGAGCAGCTGAAATATGCTCAGCCGCGCGGTCCGTCGCCGGAATGGCCGAAGATCTCCAAGGCAATCCAGGATGCGATCCAGGCCGCACTGACCGGCCAGATGTCGCCGAAGGATGCGCTTGATCAGGCCGCCGAGAAGATCAAGGCCGTCGAAGAGTGACATATCAGGGCAAGCGGAGCGTGCGCGACGCGCTCCGCCTGTCCGACCCCAATGGCGTTTTCGCCATCCCACCGTTTCCTCCCGGCAGGGGCTGTCTTCCGCGCAAGCGCCAGGCAGCCCCGTTCGGAGCTTAAGGGGTATCCATGAAGAGGCTATTTTCCAGCATCACCGATGGCCGCGGGTTCGATATCACGCTTGTCACCCTGCCGCTCATCTTCCTGTTCGTGCTCGCGGGCCTGCCGCTCGTCTATAACATCGTCATGAGTTTCCAGGAGGTCGACATGTTCAGCCTCGGGACCTTCGTGCGCCCCTTCGTCGGTTTCAAGAACTATGTCGATCTGTTCAAGCAGCCCGAAACGCTGCCGATCATCTATAACACCGTGCTGTTCGTCGTCGGCTCCATTGCCGGCCAATTCCTGACTGGCTTCGGCCTGGCGCTGTTCTTCTGGGTGAACTTCCCGGGCGCCTCTTGGCTGCGAGGTCTGTTCCTCGTTTCCTGGGTCATGCCCGGCCTTGTCGTCGGCGCGATCTGGAACTGGGTGCTATCGGGCGACTTCGGCGTCTTGAATTTCATCCTGCGCGAAAGCGGGTTAATCAGCTCCAACATCTTCTGGCGCTCGGATCCCAATTTCTCGCTCTGGGCCGTCGTCATCGCCAATATCTGGCTTGGCACGTCGTTCAACATGATCCTGCTCTCGGTCGGCCTGTCTTCCATCCCTGGCGATCTCTATGAAGCAGCCGAACTCGACGGCGCCAATGCCTGGCAGCGCTTCTGGACGATTACGCTGCCGATGATGCGCTCGACCATCGGTGCCATTGTCTCGCTGGGTCTGATCTTCACGCTACAGCAATTCGACCTGTTCGCGGCCATCACCGATGGCGGGCCGAACAATTCGTCCAACGTCACGCAGTACTGGGCCTGGGACCTGTCCTTCCGGCAATACGACTTCGGCAAGGGCGCCACGATCTCCGTCATCATGATCGTCTTCGTGATGTTCGCCTCGATCGTCTATGTCCGGTCGACAAAACATGAGGTGCGCGGATGAGCGATACCAACCGCAACCGCCTGATGCTTTTCATCGCGATCGTTCTGGCGGCAATCTATCTCTTTCCGCTCTACTGGATGTATATCACGGCGCTGAAAAGTGGCTCGGAGATGTTCGCCAATCCGCCGAGCTTCTGGCCATCCTCACCGCAATGGGGAACCTACACCTATGTGTGGGAAAGCCGGAACATGGGGCGCTATCTCTGGAACTCTGTCGTCATCGCCTTCGGTTCCGTGGCGCTGATCACGGTGCTCGGCGTCGGCTGTGCGTATGTGTTGGCGCGCTATCGCAACATGTGGGTGGATATCGGCCTGTTCCTCATCCTCATGCTTCAGGTCCTGCCGGCATCGCTGATGATCACGCCGATTTTCGTGGGCTTCTCGCAGTTCGGCTTGCTCGACTATCCGCGCTTCGCCGTGATCCTGGCGATCGCCGCGAAAAGCATGCCGTTCTTCGTGGTCCTGGTGCGTGCGACCTTCATGGCCGTGCCGATGGAGCTTGAGGAAGCAGCGCTTGTCGACGGCAACTCCCGTTTCGGCGCCTTCTTCAATATCGTACTGCCGCTGGCCCGAAACGGCATTCTCGTCAGTGCGATCCTGATCTTCATGCAGGCCTTTGGTGAGTTCGTCTATTCGAAGTCGATGATCCAGGAAGCCGAGCTTCAGCCAGCCAGCGTCGGTCTCAACTCCTTCATGGGACCGAACACCAGCGAGTGGAACAATATCATGGCCTACGCCACGATGTATGTGACGCCCGTTCTCGCCATCTTCGTTCTCTTGCAGCGCCGCATCGTATCCGGCCTCACCTCTGGAGCCCTCAAATGACCAATCAGATCGAGCTCAGCGGCGTCAACAAGCATTATGGCGCCTTCCATGCGCTGAAGAACATCAACCTTGAGATCACCAAGGGCAGCTTCGTGGCGCTCGTCGGTCCATCGGGCTGTGGGAAGTCCACCCTGCTGCGCTCGCTGGCAGGCCTGGAGAGCATCTCCGAAGGTGACCTGAAGATCGCCGGCGAGCTGATGAACAACGTGCCGCCGCGCAAGCGCGACGTTGCCATGGTGTTCCAGTCCTACGCGCTTTATCCGCACATGACGGTCGAGGAAAACCTGACCTATAGCCTGCGCATTCGCGGTGTCGCCAAGGCCGAAGCAAAGAAGGCCGCGGCCGATGTGGCGGCGACCACCGGTCTCTCCAACCTACTGAAGCGATATCCGCGGGAATTATCGGGCGGTCAGCGGCAGCGCGTGGCGATGAGCCGCGCCATCATCCGTCACCCCAAGGCGTTCCTGTTCGACGAGCCGTTGTCGAACCTCGATGCGGCGTTGCGCGTTCACATGCGCAAGGAAATCCGGGCGCTGCACGATCGGCTCGGCGCGACCTCGGTCTACGTCACCCATGACCAGATCGAGGCGATGACCATGGCTGACCACGTCGTCGTCATGCGCGAGGGCGTCATCGAGCAGCAGGGCAAGCCGCTCGAGCTCTACGACACGCCGGCCAACAAGTTCGTGGCCGGCTTCATCGGTTCGCCGGCGATGAATTTCATTCCTGGTGTCGTGCAGGCGGACGGAAGCGGCCTGGCGATAGATCTCGGAACGTTCAAGCACACGCTGCTGAGCAATCGCCAGCTCCAGCCGGGCCGCAAGGTCACTGTCGGCATCCGTCCGGAGCATATCGGCATCACAGCGACAGGGCAGGGGACATTCGACATCCCCGTTGACGTCGTCGAATCCACGGGTTCGGCAACCTTCATCACCGCGGCGACTACACCGGAACTCACGATCGTTGAAACGGGCCGCAGCACGGCCCGCGGCGGCGAGACGATCGGCGTTACCATCGATCCGGCACAGGTGCATCTGTTCGACGACGCGACTGGCGTCCGTATCTGAAGGTACAAGGCAGCGGCGGTATATGCCGCCGCTGCCTAATGATTTACCGCCCGCCCTCGAGCTTGCGGTGGCGCTGGTTCGTTCCACCGACCCCGTAGGGATAGTCGAAGGGGTGCGGCGCGCTGATCTCGGTGAGGCGGCGCATCTCCTCGTCGGAGAGGCTGATCTTGGCCGCGCCGAGGTTGTCCGCCAGTTGCTCCGTCGTGCGGGCGCCAAGGATGACAGACGTCACGGCCGGCCGCGCCACGGTCCAGGCGAGCGCCACTTGCGCCATGCTGCAGCCCTTGGACTTTGCGATGTCTTCCACTGCGCCGATGATGTCCCAAGTCCTCTCCTGGGCGTTGCGCTGGTCGTAAGATTCCATGCCGCGCTTCGGATTTTCGCCAAGCCGAGTCGCGCCCGTCGGCATGTGGTCACGGCGGTATTTGCCCGTCAGCCAGCCGCCGCCGAGAGGCGACCAAGGCAGCAGGCCCATGCCCGCATCCTGGCAAGCCGGCACGACCTCAAGTTCGATATCGCGCACAAGCAGGCTGTATTGCGGCTGCAGCGTCACCGGCCGGGTGTAGCCGCGCGCCTTGGCGATTTCGGCCGCCTTGGCGATATGCCAGCCGACGTAATTGGAAAAGCCGTAATAGCCGATCTTGCCGCTGGAGACGGCATCATCGAGGAAACGCAGCGTCTCCTCGATTGGCGTCAGGGCGTCCCATGCATGCATCTGGTAGAGATCGATGTGTTCGACGCCGAGACGTCTAAGCGAGTCGTCGAGCGCGACGTTCAAATGCCGCCGCGACAGCCCGATATCATTCGGGCCGTTTCCCATCGGAAACCGTCCCTTCGTTGCGATCACCGCCTGGCGGGCCTCGGTCGGCCGCTCCTTAAGCCAACGACCGATAATCTCTTCCGAAACGCCGGCGCTATAAACGTCGGCGGTGTCGATGAAATTGCCGCCCCATTTGAAATAGTCGTCGAGTATCTTGTGCGAGGTGGCTTCGTCGGCCTCCGCTCCGAAAGTCATCGTTCCCAGGCAGTATGGCGCGACGATTGTCCCGCTTGGTCCAAGCTTTCGATAATCCATTGAACATCCTCCGTGTCGAAATCGTTTATCTGTTTGGTTCGCCGATAAGGCTAGGTTGTTGCGCGTCACTGGGAAAGACACCGGCCACCCAAGAAAAACAGTTACTTAGTCAGCCCTCGCGACACCATACGTGACACAAACGTCACAAGAGACTGACACTCGAAATTAGAGCGCCGAAGGCGAAAGTCACGCTAATCATTGATTTTGCTGCGATTTTTGATGAAAAATTGGCATGAAAAAACCTCCCGTTTCGCAGGAAACGGGAGGCTGAAAACTTCGGCAAAAATTACGATTTAGGGATGCCCGGCCTCGGCAAGAGCCGCTCTGGCCGCTGTTCTCTCGCAATATACGGCGACGCCCGCTCGAAGTTTTGGGACATCAGCGGATTTTAGAAGCTGCGCCACCTTATGGCTTTTCAGGCCAGTTTCTGTCCCCAGGGCTTTTGCGTGGGTATACTTTGCATGAAAATCCTGGATCTCGCTCCGATCGAGGAAGATCGACTGGCTACGTCCAGGGACTCGAAATTTGTGGAAAGGCAAGATCCCTCCCCGTGTCATTTGACAGATATCTCGCTTTGAAGCTCCCATCAGCGCTGCCACGTCGCCCACCATCATCCACCGCTCATCTAAGGGAAAGTGACCCGACACTTCCGCAGGATCGACAAAGATCGACGCCAGTCCAGGCAACTTCAGGTCGTAGTACACTTTGGATAGCTTTCTCTCCATGAGAAGGGTGATGATGTCCGCGTACGGCACGCGAACTAACAGGACGGCTTTGGGCAGCGAGACCAGGCCTTCCTGTTCAGCTACTGGTGATGAACTGCGAGCTGCGTCGACCAGCGTCTGAAGTTGCCTTCTTGAATACCTGACCATGTTGGACGGAAACAGCTTTCTGAATAGCTCGTCCTTTTCAATGACGCCGCGATCAACAAGTTGAACAAAATGGGGTCCGTTCGTCCCGAGCAGCAGATTCGCGCCTATTGGGAATACGAGATCGTCCCAATACTCTTGAGCCTTCTGGTATGCGGACAAGGGAAATACGGTCGCCGTTGCGTCTTGCTCATCAGCAAAATGCATCAGTATCCCTCGGGCAAGGGCAGTGCCGCCCCCTCCCAAAGTCTTCACTGCATCGTGAAGGTTCACATGGGTGCCTAACGAGGCTTGACCGAAGATCTTTTGCTTGGGCGTGAAAGCCACGTGTTCATTGACGTAGGCGATGATTTCGGCCCGGACCAGATCATAGTCCGGACCCGACCGGAAAGGATAAGCGGGGCTTAGTCCGTGATTGATCCCGCCAATGATCGTGCCTCCTCCGCGGGCGGATCTTTTCAAGTTCGTGTCCGCCGTCATCTGCTCAAGGAATTGTCTTATTCCTGGCCGGCCCTGGCGCATTAGACTGAATCCAGCCTGCGCTCCGATGTGCCAATCGCTAGCGCTATGCTGATCGAGGTTAGTGTACTTTCCGAAGGTCGCGTACATCCCCATGAGCTCGGTGACATCCATGCCAGAGAGCATTGACATTTTGTCGAGAAAATCGCCTGCCTGCCTTCGCCCTTCAAGGCGATCTATTATGTAACGCTCATAGTCTGTGAAGGGCGCTGTTCCATTCAAAGAAAGAGCTTTATTTAGTTCCCGTGCGTGAGTTGTAGCTAGGTAGTCCAGGTCAAAATTCCTGTACATACTGGCGGGGGGCAGTTCGATCAGGGGAGCGTTATGTATCTCGCACGATCGGATCTATGGCGCGGCAATCAACCTGGGAACAGCGTCAATCTGGATGAGAGTGTCGCCAGGAGCGTCACGAAGGGAGGGCGTAGCCCGACCGGAGGGGCGTTCCTGGCGACGGCGCGAACCCACGTAGGGGTTCACGCCGTCTGGTGATCGCG
>NZ_JBFTQT010000016.1:0-67166 GCF_056399145.1 Rhizobium sp. 01N48 | reverse complement strand
GACCGAGCCTAGCCGCTGCTTCAGTGTATCAAGCTCCTGCTGCCAAGCCACCATTGATCCAGACCAACCCGAAACCGACATCGAATTCCCTCCCGTCAAACACCAGAAGTGAATCACGATTTCGAGGCAAACGCAACTGTAGTACTAGGCCGGTTTCATTCCAGCAATTGCGCCTGTCACGACGCCTGCTCCGATAGCGGGGCGGGGTCTTCGGTCGGTGTTTCCCTGAAATGATCGCCTCGGCGGGCGAGGCGGCGGTAGAATTCCGGCAGTGTCGCCGGGTAGGGCTGCGCCCGCTGCCGGACCCTTGCCAATAGCTTGCGGCTGTCGGCGGAGCGGGTGGCGAAGGCTTCGACCAGGGCCTGGTGCGCGGTCTCAAGAAGGGCGAAGGTCGCCGAGAGGCCGACGGTCTCGTCGCCCAGCGTGGCGTAGAGGCGGGTGCGGGTGCTCTTGCCCTTGAGGCCGAGCGAGCCGGCGTCGAGCAGGGCGAAGTGTGGTAGGGCAGCGGCGGTCGTCTCGGAGACCAGGATATCGAAGCCGACTTCCTTGCAACAGCCCTCAATGCGGGCCGAGACATTCACCGCGTCGCCGACGGCGGAATAGTTGAAGCGGCTTTCGGCGCCCATATTGCCGACGCAGGCGAGGCCCGTGTGGATGCCGATGCCGATGCCAACCTTGTACTCCTCGCCGAAGCCGAAGGCGTCGGTCGCGTTCAGCGTCGCCAGCGTCTCGCGCATGGCAAGGGCGGCGCGCACGGCCTTGGCGGGGTGGTCGGCGACATCGACGGGCGCGTTCCAGAAGGCCATGATGCTGTCGCCGATGAACTTGTCGAGCGTGCCCTCATTGGCCACCACATGGCGGCTCAGCGCATCGAGCAACGTGTTGAGGAAGCGGACGACCTCGGCCGGTTGCAGGCGCTCGCTCAGCGTCGTGAAGCCGCGGACGTCGACGAACATGACCGTCAGCTCGCGATCGTCGCCACCCAATCGCAGCGCATCCGGATTGTGCTCGATGCGGTGGAGCAGCGAGGGAGAGAGATATTGGCCGAATGCCTTTCGCACCTCGCGCCGCTCGCGGTCGATGACCAGGATGCGGAAGGAAGTGGCGGCGAAGTGGATGATCGAGGCGGCGACGATCGGGGCGAGCGGATCGAACAGCAGACCCCATCGCGAAAAGGCGAACCAGGAGCTTGCGAAGGCAAGCGCGGTGACGATCAGGCCCCAGGCGAGGCCGACGGCGGGACTGACAAAGGTGGTGACGATGACGAGGCAGGTGCCGAACACCGCGATCAGCAGGATCTCCATGCCATCGGCCCAATCCGGCCGGGAGAGGAAGTGGCCGGAGAGGATCTGCTCGACGGTCTGCGCGTGAATGGAGACGCCGGGCACGTTTTCGCCGAGCGCTGTGGTGCGGATATCCTGCAGGCCCGCAGACGAGGTGCCGACGAAGAGGATGCTGCCTTGCACGGCTGCTGCGACATCCGGCGCGGGGCCATCGGGCGCCAGCACCTTGCCGGCGGAGATGTAGCGATCGGCGATATCGGGGCTGGTGTAGAGCCAGAGCTCGCCCGATGAGGTGACGGGCACCACGAAATCGCCGACCTTGATCGAGGTCAGCGTGTCCGGAATATCGGGGGCAGCCGCGACGACATAGGTCGAGGCGCCCTGGGCGACGCGCAGCGCTTCCAGTGCGAGGTTCGGATAGAGCTGCAGGCCATCGCTAAGCAGCAGGGGCACGCGGCGGACCGTGGCGGAGTAGGTGCCGGGGTTGAGGCTGATGTGGCCGAGGCCGGTGGCGTTGATCTGCAATTGCGGGCGCACCGGCGTTGCCGCCGTCATGCGCGGCGGGGCGTTGAACGGGCTCTCGCCGGTGAAGGCGAAGCCTGCTTTCACGGGCGGCTTGTAGCTGCCGTCCATGGAGAGGCCGAAGCCGAGGACCACGGGCTTGTCGGCGATGGCTTGCGCGAAGAGCTGGTCGTTATCGGGTAGTCGGCTAAGAAGCGTCGGATCGACGCCCGCGACATCGCGCATGATGGAGCGTGGCGACAGGCGGTCGGCCTCGGCGAACAGCACGTCGAAGGCGATGGCCGCCGCTCCCATGTCGGACAGGCGCTGCACCAGAAGCGCCAGCCGGTCGCGCGGCCATGGCCACTGGCCGAATTCCCTGAGCGACGCCTCGTCGATATCGATGACCCTAACGGGGGTGTTTTCGAACTTGCGCGGGGTGATTCGCTGGTATTCGTCGAAAGTGATGTCGCGGATCTGGCGCAGCAGCGGCGGATCGGTGGCGCGCAGCAGCGTGAAGCTCGCGACGAGCGCAAGGCCGAGAACCACGCCGATTTTCTGCATGCGTGTCATGATCGGCCGGTCCCCGAGCCTGCAACCGCTTCACACCTTTGCGCGACATGCTCTAGGCTGCCCGTTTCCTGGGCCTTACGCAACTGCGTCTTTCGGGCGTTCGGCTTTGCTAGAGTTCAGTGCATGTCAGCTCGACCGCGCCGGAGTTGTTCCAGTACATCCATGGAATATCGTTGGCGAAGCAGTAGAGGACGCCGGTTTTCCAGGCGATCCAGGACGGATAGGACGCGCCGATCAGAAACGCCGTATCGGTGTCCTGATCGATTGACCCGATCAGGGCGAACCACTGTTCTTTGGGCATGACTCTCAATCCGGCAAACGGTCTCAGCCACGCCCGGTCATAGCCGACGGGGTCCGCCGGAATATTCCAATCATTCCATTGGCCAGATGCCGTGAAGGCGTAGGCCGCGCCCTGTCTAATGTCGCAGACGCGCGTCCAGCGTTCTCTGGCCGGTATGGATCTCGTAATTGTGAATGGCATTATGACATCTCCCCACGATGCGCAGCCGCAAGCGGAAAGATTAGTTGCATTTCATATTGGCGCAACAATTAATTGCATTGGAGATGGCCTCACCCTCTCCCTCATTCTCGCCCTTGTGGCGGGAATCCAGCCGACGCGCGTCCGCGCGGCGAGAGACTTTTCTTCGGCGAAATACATACCTGGAGCAGGTCATTCACGGCGCAGACGCGCCGTGGCTGGATGCCTGTGACAAGCACAGGCATGAGGGAGGAATAGGCGACTTGTTTCGCCATTGTCACGCGACACTCAGCCCTGCGGCATCGCATCGTTCTTGCTCGAGGCAGCATGGGCTTCGAGTATTGCTACCGCGATCACCTTGCGCAGTTCGTAGACCAGCGATCTGGAGCGCTTGCGGTCCAGGTCCTGCGCCGCCTTCGCAAGGTTAAGTCCCTCGTTCAACACAATGTGATGGGCGCGGGCCAGTGCCCAGGTTTCGATATCAAGATTTCCCATTCGGAATCTCCGCCAAATCATTCAGCATCAAAGACATTCGCGAATCAATCTACGCCGCATACTTACGATTGAAGAAGAATCACAGTTACCTATGCTTGGAAATATACGCGACACCCGAATTTTAGTGGTGTGACAAAATAGCTGCGCCGTGGCAGCGGGTGTGCCGCGCCACGGTTGTGCCTGTGCCCGATCGATATCAGTGCAGGTTGATCGCTGTCGGATCGTCAGTCGTTGGCGGCCATCATCCGGTCGCTGGGGCGTCCCGAAGACCAGCGCATCCATTGGTCGGGGCTGCCGTTGAAGACGTTGAGGTCGATCCTGCCTTCGACGCCATGCGACAGGCCCGAGCCGGAATACTGCCAGAAGAGCCACTTGCGGCCCGGATAGCGCTTGGACGGGTGGGCGGCGACCGAGCGCAGCCAGAAGGGATAGTTCTGGAAGGCGCCCTGCAGGTTGTCGGCATAGAAGTCGGGCGCCGTGTAGATCACGGGACGCTTGCCGTAATAGCGCTCGAGCTTGTCCATGAAGACCTGCATCTTCTCGAGCACGTTTTCGGTCGAGGGGCGACGCTTGCAGGCGGATTCGCCGTTCCACTCGACGTCGATGACGGGCGGAAGCGCATCGGGATCGCGCGGGACGTTGCGAATGAACCAGTCGGCCTGTTCGCCGGCGGTGCGGCACCAGTAGAAGAAGTGGTAGGCGCCGCGCTTCAGGCCGGCTTCCTTGGCCTTGCGCCAGTTGGTGCGGAACATCGGGTCGAGGTGGTCGCCGCCGTCGGTGGCCTTGATGTAGGCGAAGTTGGCGCCCTGGGTGCGCAGTCTCGGCCAGTCGATATCGCCCTGCCAGCGCGAGACGTCGACGCCGTGAACGGCGAGCTTGTGCGGCGAGGAGCGGCCGAAGTTGATCGGCTTGGCGTCGCGGAACTGGCGGCTGTAGAGCTTGCTGCGGGTGCGCGGCTGGGCCGTCTCTTCCATATCGGGAAGGTCGGGGCGCTCCATGATCGGGGCGACAACCGGCGTGACAACGGGCGGGCGGGCCGGCGGCGTCATCATCGCGACCTCCGTAGCTGCCATCGGGCGCTCGGCGGGAAGCGGTGCGCCGACGGCGCGGTCGGCGGACTCGAAGGCCTTCGATTCCGGGATCGGGCCGGCCCATGCCAGCACTTCCTGATGCGGCGCGGTCTGCTGGCCGGCGGCGATACCGGCGGAGGGTACCGGTGCGGATGGGACGGCTGCGGGCGGGGCCACCGAGCTTGTCGTCTCGCGTGATGGGGCGGCTGAAGCCAAGACGTCGGGGCCAGACGTCGACGTGCAACCCGCAAGGGTCAGACAGGCAAGGAAGATTGCTGGCACAGCCGAAAAACGCATTGGGAACCCGTTACTCATTACAGGCCGGACGCCGAACTCAGGTGGCGCCAGGAACATCAAAGGGTATTGCTAACGGGAAATTACCAAAAAAAGCTGAATCTAATCTTTACGCCGAAAAATGTGCGGGGACGGGGCAGTGCGCTTTGGTGGCCCAGCGCCTCGCGGGATTGTCATAGTCATGTCACATGCGGTTCGGCGCTGCCTCGCGCGGCCTGCAAATTACACGCGCAATTGAGGCCGTCATTCTCCTTTCTCCACCTTGCCACCCCCTCACAAACTCGTTAAGAGACGCCGCAACTTGGGCCCTTGGGCGCAGGGCTTTAGAAGGGTTCCAGAACCTCCCAATTCCGGCTCTTCGGCCCGTGGCTTCCAAGGCTTCGTCGTGCCGGGTCTGGCGTTCGTCTCTCCCGGCGGTTTGCTGTGGTAGAGGCTTATGGCACGCATCGTAATGAAGTTCGGCGGAACATCCGTCGCTGACCTGGACCGTATCAAGAACGTTGCTCGCCACGTCAAACGCGAGGTCGATGCCGGTCATGAAGTGGCCGTCGTCGTTTCCGCCATGTCGGGCAAGACAAACGAGCTGGTCGGCTGGGTGCAGAACACGCCGAAGGTCGTCGGCGCAAGCTCGCCTTTCTATGATGCCCGCGAATATGACGCCATCGTCGCTTCCGGCGAGCAGGTGACCTCGGGTCTCCTGGCGATCGCGCTGCAGGCCATGGACGTCAACGCCCGCTCCTGGCAGGGCTGGCAGATCCCGATCCGCACCGACAACGCACATGGCGCGGCTCGTATTCTCGAGATCGACGGCTCGGAAATGATCAAGCGGATGGGCGAGGGCCAGGTGGCGGTCGTCGCCGGCTTCCAGGGTCTCGGCCCCGACAACCGCATCGCGACGCTCGGCCGTGGTGGTTCGGATACGTCGGCGGTCGCAATCGCCGCAGCCGTCAAGGCTGACCGCTGCGACATCTATACCGACGTCGACGGCGTCTACACGACCGATCCGCGCATCGTGCCGCAGGCGCGCCGCCTGAAGAAGATCGCCTTCGAGGAAATGCTCGAAATGGCATCGCTCGGCGCCAAGGTTCTGCAGGTTCGCTCCGTCGAGCTTGCCATGGTGCACAAGGTGCGCACCTTCGTGCGTTCGTCTTTTGAAGATCCCGATGCTCCGGGCATGGGTGATTTCTTGAATCCGCCCGGAACGCTGATTTGTGACGAGGAAGAAATCGTGGAACAGGAAGTAGTCACCGGCATCGCCTATGCCAAGGATGAAGCGCAGATCTCGCTTCGCCGTCTCGCCGACCGTCCGGGCGTCTCCGCCGCGATCTTCGGACCGCTGGCCGAGAACCACATCAATGTCGACATGATCGTTCAGAACATCTCCGAAGATGGCTCGAAGACCGACATGACCTTCACCGTGCCGTCGGGCGACGTGGACAAGGCCATCAAGGTGCTCGGCGAGCACAAGGATACGATCGGTTACGACGTCGTGCAGAACGAATCGGGCCTGGTAAAGGTATCCGTCATCGGCATCGGCATGCGCAGCCACGCCGGCGTCGCGGCGACCGCTTTCAAGGCACTTGCCGATAAAGGCATCAACATCAAGGCGATCACCACCTCGGAAATCAAGATTTCCATCCTGATTGATGGTCCTTATGCGGAACTCGCTGTCAGGACTTTGCATTCCTGCTACGGTCTGGATAAGAATTGATTCCCAGCAGGGCCGCCGCGCGTACAAGTTGATTAGTGGCGCGGCGATCTGCCGGGCCACTTTGCCTTCTGTTTTTGGAGCTTGAGACGCAATGAGAGACCTTTCCGGCGGTCCGCGCGTGCTGCTCAAGCGGCTGCGCGAGTTGATGGCGGAGCCGCTGGAGCCACAAGAGCGTCTTGACCGGATCGTTCGCCAGATCGCCAGCAACATGGTGGCGGAGGTTTGCTCCGTCTACGTGCTGCGTTCCGACGGCGTGCTCGAACTCTATGCAACCGAAGGTCTGAACCGCGAAGCTGTCCACCTGGCGCAGCTGAAAATGGGGCAGGGCCTCGTCGGCACGATCGCCGCATCGGCCGCCCCTCTCAATCTTTCCGACGCGCAATCGCACCCTGCGTTCCGCTACCTGCCGGAGACGGGCGAAGAGATCTATCATTCCTTCCTCGGTGTGCCGATTCTGCGCGCCGGCCGCTCGCTCGGCGTTCTCGTCGTGCAGAACAAGGCCAGCCGCAACTATCGCGATGAAGAGCTGGAAGCACTCGAAACGACCGCGATGGTTCTCGCCGAGATGATCGCCACCGGCGAGCTGAAGAAGCTCACCAAGCCGGGGCTCGAGCTCGATCTCACCCGCTCGGTCACCATCGACGGCGACACCTATAATGAAGGCATCGGCCTCGGCTATGTCGTGCTGCACGAGCCGCGCATCGTCGTCACCAATCTTCTCAACGATGATGCCGACAAGGAAATCCGCCGGCTTGCCGAAGCGCTGGGTTCGCTGCGCATCTCGATCGACGATCTGCTCTCGCAGCGCGACGTCTCGATGGAGGGTGAGCACCGCGAGGTGCTCGAGACCTACCGCATGTTCGCGCACGACCAGGGATGGGTGCGCAAGCTGGAAGAGGCGATCCGCAACGGACTGACGGCGGAAGCCGCGGTCGAGAAGGTGCAGAGCGACACCAAGGCGCGGATGATGCGCCTGACGGACCCCTATCTGCGCGAGCGGATGCATGATTTCGAGGATCTGGCGAACCGCCTGCTGCGCCAGCTGACTGGCTATACCGGCCGCACCTCGGGCGATGGCTTCCCTGCGGACGCGATCATCCTGGCGCGCGCCATGGGTGCCGCCGAACTGCTCGATTATCCGCGCGCCAATGTGCGCGGCCTGGTGCTCGAAGAGGGCGCCGTGACCAGCCATGTCGTCATCGTGGCGCGCGCCATGGGCATTCCTGTCATCGGCCAGGCGGCCGGGATCGTGGCGCTGGCCGATAATGGCGACGCCGTCATCATCGACAGCGATGGCGGCCATGTGCATCTGCGGCCGCTGCCGGAGCATCAGCGCTCCTACGAGGAGAAGGTGCGCTTCCGCGCCCGCCGTCAGGAGCAGTTCCGGGCCTTGCGCGCAGTCGAGCCGCTCTCCAAGGACGGGCAGCGCGTGTCGCTGCAGATGAATGCCGGCCTGCTGGTCGACCTGCCGCAACTGTCGGAATCGGGCGCCGAGGGCATCGGGCTCTTCCGCACCGAGCTGCAGTTCATGATCGCCTCCACGCTTCCGAAGGCGGAAGAGCAGGAGCAGTTTTACCGCAACGTCCTGAAGCAGGCCGCCGGCCGGTCGGTGACCTTCCGCACGCTCGATATCGGCGGCGACAAGGTCGTGCCCTACTTCCGCGGCCATGAAGAAGAGAACCCGGCGCTTGGCTGGCGTGCGATCCGTCTGTCGCTCGACCGCCCCGGTCTTCTGCGCACGCAGCTGCGCGCCATGCTGAAGGCAGCCGCCGGCATGGAACTGAAGCTGATGGTGCCGATGGTGACTGAGGTCTCCGAGATTACCGCGGTGCGCGAACTGCTGCAGAAGGAAGTGCAGCGCCTGTCGCGCTTCGGCCACGGGCTGCCGCGCAAGCTGCAGTTCGGCGCCATGCTCGAAGTGCCGGCGCTGCTGTGGCAGCTGGACGAGCTGATGGCGGCGGTCGATTTCGTATCGGTCGGTTCCAACGACCTGTTCCAGTTCTCGATGGCGGTCGACCGTGGCAATGCGCGGGTCTCCGATCGTTTCGACACGCTGGACAAGCCGTTCCTGCGTATCCTGCGCGATATCGTGCGCGCCGGCGAGCGCAACAACACGCCGGTAACGCTCTGCGGCGAACTGGCGGGCAAGCCGATTTCGGCCATGGCGCTCTTGGGCATCGGCTTCCGCTCGGTGTCGATGTCGCCTGCTTCCATCGGTCCAGTCAAGGCGATGCTGCTCGGCCTCGACGTCGGGGCGCTTTCGAAAGCGATGCACGAGGCGCTCGACGATACGACGACGCCGACATCGATCCGCGAACTGCTTGCCCATTTCGCCGAAACACACAACATCCCTCTGTAGCCAGAGACAAACAGAATTGGAGTGAGGGTGGCGAAGCTTCCCGTTGAAAAGATGCGCGAGCTGGAACGCCGCTTCGGCGAGATCGAAGCGCGCATGTCGGCCGGCCCGGCTGCCGACGTCTACGTCAAGCTTGCCTCCGAATATGCCGAGCTGCAGCCCGTCGTGACCAAGATCCGCGCCTATGAAAAAGCGCTGTCGGAGCTTGCCGATCTCGAGACGCTGCTCGACGACAAGACCGTCGACCGCGAGATGCGGGATATGGCCGAGATGGAGCTTCCGGAGGTCAAGGAGCGGATCGAGGCGCTGGAACAAGAAATCCAGATCCTGCTTCTGCCCAAGGACGCGGCCGACGAGAAGAGCGCCATCCTCGAAATCCGCGCCGGCACCGGCGGCTCGGAGGCTGCGCTATTCGCGGGCGACCTGTTTCGCATGTACGAGCGGTATGCGGCGGCACATGGCTGGAAGGTCGAGGTTCTCTCTTCCAGCGAGGGTGAAGCCGGCGGTTTCAAGGAAATCATCGCGACGATCACCGGCAAGGGCGTGTTCGCCAAGCTGAAGTTCGAATCCGGCGTGCACCGTGTGCAGCGCGTGCCGGAGACGGAAGCAGGCGGGCGTATCCACACGTCGGCGGCGACTGTTGCCGTGCTGCCGGAGGCCGAGGAGATCGACATCGAGATCCGCGCCGAGGATATCCGCATCGACACGATGCGCTCGTCGGGTGCCGGCGGTCAGCACGTCAACACGACCGACTCGGCTGTTCGCATCACCCACTTGCCGACGGGTATCGTCGTCACCAGCTCCGAGAAGTCGCAGCACCAGAACCGCGCCAAGGCGATGCAGGTGCTGCGGTCGCGTCTCTACGACGCCGAGCGGCAGCGCGCCGACAGCGAGCGCTCCGCCGACCGCAAGAGCCAGGTCGGCTCCGGTGATCGCTCCGAGCGCATCCGCACCTACAATTTCCCGCAGGGCCGCGTGACCGACCACCGCATCAACCTGACGCTCTACAAGCTCGACCGGATGATGGTGGGCGAAATTGACGAGATCGTCGATGCGCTGATGGCCGACTACCAGGCGAGCCAGCTGGCGCAGCTCGGCGAGCAGCAGCCATGAGCGATCAAGGGAAACAGGTCGGCGCGACGGTTTCCCAGCTTCTGGCCGAGGCGCGGCGACGCTTCACCGAGGCCGGCGTGGCCGATCCGGCCGCCGACGCGCGCGTTTTGATTTCGGGGCTGCTTGGGCTGACCACGACCGAGATGCTGATGCGGGGTGGCGATGTCGTCGAGGACGTGGCTGTTGCGCGGATCGAGGACGCGATCGTGCGCCGGTTGGCGCATGAGCCGGTGCATCGCATTCTGGGCGAGCGGGAGTTCTACGGCCTGCCTTTGTCGCTTTCGGCGGAAACGCTGGAGCCGCGGCCGGATACGGAAATCCTCGTCGATACCATGCTTCCTTATATGAGAGACCTTGCGGGCAGGCATGGCGATCTCCATATACTGGATATGGGAACGGGAACCGGGGCGATATGCCTCGCGCTGCTCAAGGAATGTCCCGAGGCATCGGGCATCGGCAGCGATATCTCCGTCGACGCGCTGAAGACGGCGCAATCCAACGCGGAAAGAAACGGGCTGCAGCAGCGCTTCAAGGCGGTGCAATCCAGCTGGTTTCAGGCCATAGACGGGAAGTTTCACGCTATTGTCTCAAATCCGCCCTATATAGCGTCCAGTGTCGTTGACACTCTTGCTCCCGAAGTGACAAAATTTGATCCGGCCGCCGCACTGGATGGCGGCGTGGATGGGCTTGACGCCTACCGTTCCATTGCCAAGGATGCCGCAAGGTTCATGCATCCAGACGGTGTTATAGGGCTCGAGATAGGCTACGATCAGCGAACGGAAGTGACCGAAGTTTTTGAGGCTGAAGGCTTCAAATGCTTGGAATCGGTGAAGGATTACGGCCACAACGACCGTGTGCTGGTATTCGCCCGTAGCTGATCGGCAACAAGCGGCTGAATAGACTAGTCCATTGGTGTCATTGCGAAGAAAAGGCTTGGATTTAAACGGGAAGCAATATAGGTTGCCCCGACGTATTGGAGAGATAGGTCAGAACGATTGTTCGTTCGAAGCTAGCTCGGCCTCGGGGGTCCACTCTCTTAAACGAGAGTTTCAAAGGTTGAAGACGACCCAATGCGTGAATCAGTCAAACTGACTTGAGAACAAGCGGCAGGTTGGCGCAAAGGCGCATTATGCTTGCGGCACGAATACCCTGAGTCGGACGAACGACCACGGTTGACGGTGCCATCACTCCACACAAACAGAGAATTCAGGTGAACGATCGATGAGGCCAGGACAGCAGAACAAACGCGGTCGCGGGCGTACCAACAATAACGGCGGCGGCGGCGGAAATAACAATAACAACAACAACAATTTCAACCGCAAGGGCGGCAATCCGCTGACGCGGACCTACGACAGCTCCGGCCCAGACGTGAAGATCCGCGGCACCGCGCAGCACATCGCTGAAAAATACTCGCAGCTCGGTCGCGACGCGCAGAGCTCCGGCGACCGTGTCATGGCTGAAAACTACCTGCAGCACGCCGAACACTACTACCGCATCATTGCCGCCGCACAGGCGCAGATGCAGGAACGCTTCCAGCGCGACGACCGCGGCGAATTCGACCGCGACGGCAGTGAGCGCGATGGTGACGAGATGGATGGCGGCGACAATGACGACGTCGTGGTCGTTCAGCCTCCGCGCCAGCAGCAGGAGCACCAGCAGCGCCGCAACAACGATGAGCAGCCGCGCCGTCAGAATGACGAGCAGCAGGGCCGCCGTTCGGACGAGCGCCGCTTCAACAACGAGCAGCGCCAGCGCCGCGACGAAGAGCAGCCGCGCCGTCAGAACGACGAGCAGCCGCGCAGCGAAGAGCAGCCCCAGCCGCAGCCGCGCGCCGAGGAGCAGCCCCGCAGCGAAGAGCGCCCGGCTCGCCAGCCGCGCCGTCGCGAAGAGCGTCCGGCACCGGTTGCAGCCGCAGCCCAGCCCGAAGTGATCGACGGTACCGGCCCGCAGCCGGAGATCGAAGGCATTCCGGCCGAGGTGTCTATGGACGAGGAAAGCGGTGCGGCAACGACCCGCCAGCCGCGCCGTCGCGCCGCCACCCCGCGTCCGCGTCGTCCGCGCCGCGCCGAAGGCGAAGCTGCTGCCGAAGGCGATGCCGGCGCCGGCGAAGCGCCTGCCATGGCCGATGCGGCTTCGGAATAAGCCTTCGCGGCTTGAAAGCAGACATGTTT
The DNA here is from genome assembly GCF_056399145.1 of Rhizobium sp. 01N48. NCBI lineage: Bacteria > Pseudomonadati > Pseudomonadota > Alphaproteobacteria > Hyphomicrobiales > Rhizobiaceae > Rhizobium > Rhizobium sp. 01N48. The sequence continues at coordinate 55,121 of NZ_JBFTQT010000016.1, read as the reverse complement.
AAAAGGGCGTCCCTCGGGGCGCCCTTTTTCATTGGGCGGTCGCGCGGTCCCTGAAATATAAGAAATACACTATGAGTTTTTGCAGGGTTGAGACCTTAAATTAGATATTGGTTGTATACCGGGCGTTAACTCTCGCGGCATGATCATCGGTTGTGAGAGCTTCGGTGGATGCGATCTGAGATAGTTGTTACTTGCTGTCAGGATTTGCCCCATAGATCTTCGAAGGAACGCGTTCCCGATGCCTCTCCTAACAACGCGCAACGCCAATGGATGGCGTCGCAGGCAAGGGGATGGGAATGTTCGGTCTGGCATCTGATGCGGGATATATCCTCGGTGCGATTGCAAAATCGCAAGCAATCATCGAGTTCGATCTGAAAGGCAATGTGCTGAAGGCGAACGAGAATTTCTGCAATGCTCTCGGCTATAGCCTTTCCGACATTGTCGGCAAGCACCACAGCATGTTCTGCGAGCCGGCGCTGGCGGCATCGCAGGAGTATCGCGATTTCTGGGCCCGGCTTGGCCGGGGTGAATATGATGCCGGCGCCTACAAGCGGCTCGCCAAGGGCGGGCGCGAGATCTGGATCCAGGCCTCCTACAACCCGGTCTTCAAGCACGGCAAGCCGTTCAAGGTCGTGAAGCTCGCGTCCGATATCACGGATGCCAAGAACAAGGCGGTCGAGGACGCCGGCAAGCTGGACGCGATCTCGCGTTCGCAGGCGGTCATCGAGTTCAAGCCGACAGGCGAGATCATCAAGGCCAACGAAAACTTCTGCAACGGCCTCGGCTATTCGCTGAATGAGATCGTCGGCAAGCATCACAGCATGTTCTGCGAACCGTCCTACGCGCGCACCGAGGAATACGCCAACTTCTGGCGCCGACTGGCTGCGGGCGAGTTCATCGCCAACGAGTTCGTTCGCTATGGCAAGGGCGGCAAGGAGATCTGGATCCAGGCGGCCTACAATCCGATCACGGATGCCAATGGCCGGGTTTACAAGGTGGTGAAGTTCGCCACCGACGTGACGCAGCGCATGAGCGCCATCAGCCTGCTTGGGCAGGCGCTGCGCGGGCTTTCGGAGGGCGACTTGACGAAGACGGTCGAGACAGCCTTCGTGCCCTCGATGGAGCAGCTGCGGCATGATTTCAACGCGACGATCGCCCGGCTCTCGGAGACCATGAAGACCGTCGGCGAAAACGCGCATGCGATCGCTGCCGGTTCCCGCGAGATCGGCTCGACGGCCGATTCCTTCTCGAAGCGCACGGAGCAGCAGGCGGCCTCCGTCGAGGAGACTGCGGCGGCGCTGGAGGAGATCACCACGACGGTCAACGATTCCAGCCACCGCGCCGACGAGGCCGGCAAGCTCGTTTCCCAGACCAAGAAGGGGGCGGAGCAATCCGGTCAGGTCGTTCGCAGCGCCGTGGCGGCGATGGACCAGATCGAGCAGTCGTCGCGCGAGATCACCAATATCATCGGCGTGATCGACGACATCGCGTTCCAGACAAATCTTCTCGCGCTCAACGCCGGTGTCGAGGCGGCGCGCGCGGGCGAGGCGGGCAAGGGCTTCGCGGTCGTTGCGCAGGAGGTGCGCGAACTGGCGCAGCGCTCCGCAAGTGCGGCCAAGGAGATCAAGTCGCTGATCACCAAGTCCAGCGAGCTGGTGCGCAACGGGGTCGATCTGGTCGGGCAGACTGGAAAGGCGCTCGAGACCATCGTCAGCCAGGTCAACGACATCAATGTCAATGTCGTGGCGATCGTCGAGGGCTCGAAGGAGCAGGCGACGGGGTTGAAGGAGATCAATCAGGCGGTCAACCAGCTCGACCAATCCACGCAGCAGAACGCGGCCATGGTCGAGGAGAGCACGGCGGCGAGCCACAAGCTGGCGGCCGAGGCCGAGGCGCTGCGCGGGCTGATCGCGCAGTTCAAGCTCAGCGAGGCCTATGCCATCAGGCCACCGTCCAGGGCGGCGCAGAGCTCGCCCGCGCTGCATCTGGTTTCGCGCGTGGCAAGAGCCCACGGCATGGCGGCGCCGGTGGCGGACAGCTGGGAAGAATTCTGATCGTCATATCAGAATGATCGAGGCGGCCGGTATCGCTTAAATGCGGTGCCGGCCGTTTCATTTTGGCGCGCGAGGTAAACGATGGAATGCGTATCATTGATTGTATAAATCGGCGCGTATATTCCAGAACGGGTACACATCGCACGCCCCTGTTTCGCCTTATTCCACCTGGCCGTCTCATCCTGCTGCAATCCGTCCCATTTACGGAGACATATGTCTCCGGTTGTGCATGTATTTTGCATTAGCTATTCATAATATGTTATCCGTCTTGCGAGGCTTACAAAACCTATACGCGAAACACATTGAAATGTTAGAATTTACGCATATTCTTGTTTTCATGTAGAGGCGGGCTGGCTTCCACTCTTGGTTACAGACCGCCGCTTCGGGAATGCGCGCTTCCCTTCATTGGTTTCGACTGCCTGGGCATTGGGCCCGGCAGCATCTCGTGGAGGTTGGAATGAACTTTAATGCATCGAAATACGCTGTTCTGGCCGTAGGTTGCGCCGCTTTTCTGGCTCCGCTGCCCGCGAGCGCCTTTGACGTCGGCGGCAGCAATGGTCTCAGCATCGGGACCACCAATGGGCTCAGCGTATCGCTCGGCGGCGCAAATGGCGTCAATGCAAACGTCGGCGGAAACGGCAATGTTGCAACCGCGTCGGTCGGCGGTGCCAGTGGCGTCAATGCAAACGTCGGTAGCAACTCAAGCGGCGGCCTCGGCGTTTCGGCGTCGGTCGGTGGGTCCAGTGGCGTCGGCACGAACACCTCTATAGGTGGTGGTAGCGGTGGCGGCCTCGGCGTCAGCAACACCGCGAGCGTCGGCGGATCGCGCGGGCTCAACACGGGTGTCAACGCCAATGTCGGCGGCTCCAGCCTGCTGGGCGCGAAGGCGAAGGTGGCTCTCGGCACCAACACACTGCTGAACCTCAATCTCGGCCTGCCGGGAACCGATGATCCGCAGAACCCGAACGACCCGACCAACGGCAACAATGGTACCAACGGCACCAATGGAACCAATGGGCGCAACAGCCTCAACAACATGAACAGCCGGCAGCTCCAGGCCTTCAACGACATGTCATCAGGTGACCGGGCGAAGATGAAGGTTCGCTGCAAGGATATCCTGGCCGGCGGCGGCGGCGGCTTCGACGGCAGCCTCGTCAAGCTCTGCAAGATGGTCATCGCGATGCGCTAAGCGGCGCTCGCCCGGCGATCCGGTTGCGAGATGTTCTCCCAAGCAGCGAGTATCGCGCCGCCTAATCACCAACAGGCAGGTGAGCGCGATACGCCTGCTGGGTTCACGAAGCCGGGATCATCGGGATCGACGTCAGAAACAGGGGTGCGGCATGATTGCCGCACTTTTCGTTTGTGGGTCGCAGTCAACGCGGTCTAGGCCGCTCCGTCAGCTTGCGCTGTACTTCACCGCCGTGATGGTGACCGGCCCGTATTGGGTCGGGATACGAACGAAGACAGGCGCTATGACGTTGGCCGCGTCGGCCTTGGCAAACCAGATTTCCATGCGGCTGCTCTTGCTCAGATACTCGATGTCGCTGCGGCCCTTCTTGTAGCCCGAGCGCGGCACGAAGCGCACGTTGCAGACGGTGGCCTTGCCAGTGAAGCCCTGCGTGGAAAAGTCCTTCGATCCGCTCGGCGACAACACGAGATCCATGCGCATCTCGCCGTCATAGATCGGCAGTTTCTGCGCGCAGACATTGGTGTCGGCGGGGAAGATCAGGCCGGAAATGGGGTCGAGCACGGCGCGCATGTCCGAGGCCGGAACGTCGACCCAGTTCTGCGGCGGCTTGCGCGGGGGCTTCACGGTGGTCGAGGTGATGTTGCCGTTGGAGTAGCGGACATCATAGGTGCGGGCGCGCTTGCCGCTCTTGTAGTAGAGCAGATAGTGGTCCGCCTGCATGCGATTGCCGCGCAGCCGGCCATCGACGCTGGTCTTGGCCGAGATGGTGGTGACAAGATCGGCGAGGCCGGCCGAGCTGATGTCGCCGGAGACGCGATAGGTCTTGTCGTCCTCGATGCGGGTCATGAAGGCGGCGCGCGCGATGGTGATGATGCCGAGCGCGACCTTGTATTCCGTGTGATGCACGACTTCGGCGGCGCCTGCCGGAATGGCCATCAGGCCCGCCAAGGCGGAAATGAAAATGCGTTTGCCCCAATGAGCCATGAATTGAACCTTGTTCGGTGCGCTGGTCAGGTCGCGAGATACGGTCTATACGCCTGTCGTGGCCTTTAGAGAACAAAAGCTTTTTGACGGAATTGCGAGGCTTTTGGACTGAATCGCCGGAAAGGCCAAGGTTTGGCTTGACGTGCACGGTCTGTCTGATTATAGAACCGCAACTTTCCAATCATGGCCTGATGGATTGCAAGCTCGACTTTGCGCGGGTCGGCAATCGATGGCCGAGAAAAACAAGAATAGGTGTCCCATGTCCCGCATGTGCGAATTGACCGGCAAGGCAGTCCTCGTTGGCAACAATGTCAGCCATGCCAACAACAAGACCAAGCGCCGGTTCCTCCCGAACCTGTGCCAGGTTACGCTGATCTCCGACGCGCTCGGCCAGCGTTACCGTCTTCGCGTTTCGGCTGCTGCTCTGCGTACCGTCGAGCATCGCGGTGGTCTCGATGCTTTCCTGATCAAGGCAAGCGAAAACGAACTGTCGATGCGCGCTCGTCTGCTGCGCCGCCAGATCGTCAAGAAGACCGCTGAAACGGCTGTTGCTGCTTAAGCAATAACCGACTTTAAGCTATACGGCTTCAAAAGGCTTGCACGGATAATCCCGTTCAAGCCTTTTGCTTTGCCTGATATTCCTCCAACTGGTGGCATACCCCAGGATAAAAAAATGCTTCAGACGCGCTATACCCTTATCTACGTCGCCCTGATGACGCTTGTCGTCGTCTCGTCGAACTTCCTCGTGCAGTTCCCGCTGAACGTCACGTTCGCAGGCGTCAATCTCGCCGATCTGCTCACCTGGGGTGCCTTCACCTATCCGGTCGCCTTCCTGATCACCGATCTCACCAACCGTCAGTTCGGGCCGCAGGCGGCGCGCAAGGTGGTGTTTGCCGGCTTCCTCGTCGGCGTGGCGCTCTCCTTCTTCACATCGGTGCCGCGCATCGCGATCGCTTCCGGTACGGCCTATCTGGCCGGTCAGCTGCTCGATATCGCGCTGTTCAACCGGCTGCGCCGGCAGGCCTGGTGGCGCGCGCCGCTGGTCGGCTCGGTGCTCGGTTCCATGCTCGACACGGTGATCTTCTTCTCGCTGTCATTCGCCGCCTTCTTCGTCTTCCTCGGCCCGAACGAGCCTTTCGCGCTCGAGGCGTCGCCTGTTCTCGGCGTTTTCGCCGCCGAGGCGCCGCGCTGGATTTCCTGGGCGATCGGCGATTTCTGGGTGAAGCTCCTGGTCGGCCTCGTGATGCTTCTGCCCTACGGCGCGCTGATGAGCGTGCTCAGGCCGATGCAGGGCGCCCGCGCGGCCAGCTGATCCTCGATAAAATCTAACGGCGGCGCTTCATCATGAAAGCGCCGTCGCCATTTTGGGGCGGTCGCGGACGTATTGCCGGGGCGAGCAGCCCATGATCCGCTTGAATGCCGTGCTGAAGGCCGCCTCCGACTCGTAGCCGAGCGAGGGCGCGATGACCGAGATCGGGTCGCGGGAGTTCTCCAGCCGGTTGCCGGCCAGCAGCATCCGCCATTGCGCCAGATACTCCATCGGCGAAGTGCCGACCGTTTCCCTGAATTTCTGCGCGAATGTGGAGCGCGACATGCCGGCGTGCGAGGCAAGCGCCTGCAGCGTCCAGCGTTCGGCCGGGCTGTCGTGGATCGCCGATATCGCAGCACTCATCTGTCGGTCGGCGAGCGCGAAGAGCCAGCCAACGCCGGTGTTCGAGCGATCCGCCAGATGCAGCCGCAAGGCCTGCACGAGGATCATATGGGCGAGGTGCTCGACGATCAGAAAGCCGCCCGGCTGCGGTGCGCGCAGTTCCTGCATCATCTGCTCGACGGCAAAGCGCAGCGCTGCCTGGCTTTGCTCGTCGCGTAAGAGCACGATCGGCGGCAGCATTTTCAGCAGGATATCGGCGTGACTGCCGGCAAGGCCGAAGCGGCAGCTGACGATCGAGAAGTCGCGGCCATCGTTCAAGGAGACGATGCCATCCTTGCGTGGGCCGAGGAATATCGTGGCGGCCGGGATTGGCTCAAGTGCGAGATCGGTGGCGAGCCTGAACGGCCGGCCGCGTGGGAGCAGAAAGCTGTCGCCGGGGCGTAGATGTACCGGATCCTCGATACCCTCGACACTGAGCCAGCAGCTACCCGACACGATGGCGCCGCACTTGATGCCACCATTCTGGTCTGGAAACTGGATCGCCCAATCGCCGCCCGCCTCCATGCCGGCGGAGAGATAGTTTTGCGGCTTCAACAGCGAGAGAACGTTTGACAGAGGATCCATTGAAAACTCCGGACGATCGCGAAGATATTCCGGACAATATAACATGGACCGTATCGTCTCAAGGCCCTAGCTTTTCCTCGACACGCCCGCACTCGACACGTCCGCATCGGCAGGCGCGTCGCAGCAAGCAAGGAGATGAGCATGCGCGTTTTCGTTACCGGTGCCACCGGCTTTGTCGGCTCGGCCGTCGTTCAGGATCTCATTCAGGCCGGCCATCAGGTGCTCGGTCTCGCCCGCTCGGATGCTTCGGCCGCCTCGCTAGAGGCTACGGGGGCAAAGGCTCATCGCGGCGATCTCGAGGATCTCGACAGTCTGCGCCGGGGGGCTGATGCCTGCGACGGCGTGATCCATACGGGCTTCATCCACGACTTCTCCAAGTTCAAGGAGAATTGCGAGATTGACGGGCGCGCCATCGAGGCGATGGGCAAGGTGCTCTCGGGCTCCGGGCGGCATATGGTCGTGACCTCGGGCACGGGTCTGCTGGCGCCGGGCGCGGTCGCCACGGAGGAGATGGCGGCACCCTCGTCGTCAGCCATTCCGCGCGTCTCGGAGAAGGCGGCGCTCTCCATGGTGCCGGATGGCCTCAGCGCCTCGGTGGTCCGTCTTCCGCCCTCGGTACATGGCGATGGCGACCATGGCTTCGTGCCCATCGTTATCGGTCTCGCGCGCGAGAAAGGTGCCTCGGCCCATATCGGCGAGGGCATGAACCATTGGCCGGCGGTGCATCGCCTCGATACTGGCAGCCTCTACCGGCTGGCGCTGGAGAAGGCGCAGGCGGGTGCGCGTTACCATGGCGTGGCGGAGGAGGGGATACCGTTTCGCGAGATCGCCGGCGTCATCGGCAAGCGGCTGGGCCTGCCTGTCGTTTCAAAGTCGCCGGAAGAGGCGGCGGAGCATTTCGGCTGGTTCACGCATTTCGCGTCGATCAACAACCGGGCGTCCAGCGCCTGGACGCGGGAAACGCTCGGCTGGGAGCCCAGGCATCAGGGGCTGATCGCCGATCTCGACCGACATGCTTACTTCGAGGGCTGACGCGCCCTGTCAATGCGAGGCGGCGGTGTCGGCCGATGGGCCGGGCCGCTGCTCGTCGAGCTTGAATTCCAGCATCAGGTTGCGCTGGAGAATCGAGTGGTTGTCGTCGGAGACGATGATGACATGGGTGCTGCCATCGGCGGCGGTAAAGGTGTCTAGGCCTTCCATGTTGTCGATCTGGTAGCCGAAATCGCCCTCTATCAATATCTCGCCATCCATGACGCTCCCGGGCTTGATATCGGCCGACTTGATGCGGCGGATGCGCATGCCGATGCCTTCAGCCATGTTGAAACGGCGCTCCAGCAGTAGGAGGTCGCCATTCGGCAGGAAGGCGCCGTCGGTGGCGTCGAAGTCGCCGTAATGGGCAAGCGCCAGCTTACCTTTCAGCGGTCCGTCCAGGATCGCGGCATAGGCGTTGCCGTCGTCGTCGAGGCTGCGCTCGGCGACGATCAGCGTGCCGCCTTTGAGCGGGCTCGATGGCGGCGAGACGGCGATCGTCTCGAAGCCGCGATTGGCGCGCAGTTGCTTCTTCTCGAAAGGGATGGGGAGTGTGTCGAGCGCGCGCGAGGTCTCGAAACCGGGATCGGGATAGAGATCGACGCGGTGAAACTGCTCATATGAGACCAGCACCTTGCCGTCCTTCAGCGCGACGCCCTCGGCATCCATCAGTGCCTTGCCTTCGAGGATCTTGCCGACGCGGTCGCGCATTGGGGTGATCTCGACATCGGCAAGCCCGCTGAGGCTGCCGTCCGCGCCGCGCTCGATGCGGCCGGTCATCCAGTGGCCGGTATCGAGGACGCCGACGAAATGCTTTTGGTCATCGCGGAAACGGATGGAAGACAGCGAGCCGAAGAGACGGTTCGGGGAGACCATTTCCAGGCCGCCAACGAATTCGAAAGGCCCGAAGCGCTTCTCGTCGGAGCCGATCTTGAAGTTCGAGATGATGCTGCTTCTCACTTCCGCGGCCGGCGTTTCGGCCAATGCGGATGTGCCGGTCGCAAGTGAGGCGGCCAGCATGAGGGCTCCAGCGAAACGGGTTCGGAACGCCGGAGCCGATAGCTTCATGGGCGATCAGCCGGCGCGGCGGGCGCGTCCGCCGCGCGGTTGCGCCGCCTGGTCCTCGAAGAGCGAGGCAAGCTGTTCGGTCATGGCGCCGGCCAGTTCGTCGGCATCGACGATGGTGACAGCGCGACGGTAGTAGCGCGTGACGTCGTGGCCGATGCCGATGGCGAGGAGCTCGACCGGAGAGCGGGTCTCGATGCGTTCGATCACCGCGCGCAGGTGGCGCTCCAGATAGTTGCCCGGATTGACTGAGAGCGTCGAATCGTCGACCGGCGCGCCGTCGGAGATCATCATCAGGATCTTGCGCTGCTCGCGCCGCGCGATCAGGCGGTTATGCGCCCACATCAGCGCTTCGCCGTCGATGTTTTCCTTGAGCAGGCCTTCGCGCATCATCAGGCCGAGATTGGTGCGCGAGCGGCGCCATGGGGCGTCGGCGGATTTGTAGATAATGTGGCGCAGGTCGTTCAGGCGGCCCGGCGTCTGCGGCTTGCCGTTGGCGAGCCACTGTTCCCGCGCCTGCCCACCCTTCCAGGCCTTGGTGGTGAAGCCGAGGATTTCGACCTTGACGCCGCAGCGCTCCAGCGTGCGGGCGAGAATGTCGGCGCAGGTGGCGGCAACCGTGATCGGGCGGCCGCGCATGGAGCCGGAATTGTCGATCAGCAGTGTCACGACCGTATCGCGGAACTGCGTGTCGCGCTCCTTCTTGAAGGAGAGCGCCTGGGTGGGGTCGATGATCAGGCGCGTCAGGCGGGCCGGATCGAGATAGCCCTCTTCCAGGTCGAAGTCCCAGGAGCGGTTCTGCTGCGCCATCAGGCGGCGCTGCAGGCGGTTGGCGAGGCGGCCGACGGCGCCCTGGAGATGGGCGAGCTGCTTGTCGAGGAAGGCGCGCAGGCGCTCCAACTCGGCGGCGTCGCACAGCTCCTCGGCGGTAATCGTCTCGTCGAACTCCTCGGTGAAGACGTGGTAGTCGACCTTCTCGTTGAAATCGTCGAAGGGCGTGTTGGGACGGCGGGTTTCGCCCGGCGTTTCCGAGTCGTCCTCGCCCTCTTCCTGCATGTCGTCGTCGGAGATCTCGGCGCCTTCGGTCTCGCCGTCCTCCATCTGCTCGTCGGCGACTTCGCTGTCCTCGACGGGGGCGGCATCCGAGCCGGCATCGTCCTCGACATCGTCGTCGTTCTGGTCTTCGCCGCTCGGCTTGTCTTCTTCGTCCTGCTGGTCGTCAGAATCGGGATCGCTGTCGTCATCGCCATACTCCTCGGCCATTTCCATGGCTGTGAGCATGTTGCGGATGACCTTGGAGAAGGCCTGCTGGTCGTTGATGACGCCGGTCAGGTTCTCGAGATCCTTGCCGGCCTTGTCCTCGATGAAGGAGCGCCAGAGATCGAGCACCTTGCCGGCGGATTCCGGCGGCTTTTCGCCTGTCAGCTTTTCGCGCACCATCATGGCGACGGCTTCGCCGACGGGTGCGTCTTCCTGGCGTTCGATGCCGGAGAAATTGGCCTTGGCGTATTTTTCCGTCGTCATCGAGCGCAGATTGCTGGCGACGCCTTCCATGCGCAGCGCGCCGATCGATTCCACGCGCGCCTGCTCGACGGCATCGAAGATGGCGCGGGCGTCGGAGCCCTGCGGCGCCATCGTCGCGTGCACCTTTTCGTCATGGCAGGCAAGCCGCAGCGCCATCGAGTCACCGAGCCCGCGGGTCACCGCAAGCTCGTGCATCGTCGGGCGCTTGGACAGTTCCGGCAGGCGGATGCGCTCGGCGGTCATGCCCGGCCGCTCGTTGGCGAAGGTCACCTCGACCTCGCCGTCGCCGGCGATCGCGCGCACGCTGCCGGTTATCGCCCGGCGCAGCGGCTCCACGTCGACGGGTGCACCGGGCTTTGCTTTCGAATTGTCACCACGCGCTGCCATGATCCGTTAGCCTCAGGCCTCCAGGACGATGTTGGCGGCGCTTTCCTTCAGCTCGACGCCGAAGGCGCGCTGATAGTGCTCGGCAACCAGCGGACGCTCCAGTTCATCGCACTTGTTGAGGAAGGTGACACGGAAGGCGAAGGCGAGATCGCCGAAGATCTCGGCATTCTCAGCCCAGGTGATGACGGTACGCGGGCTCATGACGGTCGAGAGATCTCCGTTCATGAAGGAGGCGCGGGTGAGATCGGCGACGCGTACCATCTTGGAGACGGTATCGCGGCCGTTCTTGTCCTTGCCGAAGCTCTTCACCTTGGCGGCGACGATGTTCACTTCGTGCTCGTGCGGCAGATAGTTCAGCGTCGAGATGATCGACCAGCGGTCCATCTGCGCCTGGTTGATCTGCTGCGTGCCGTGATAGAGGCCGGTCGTGTCGCCGAGGCCGATCGTGTTGGCGGTCGCGAACAGGCGGAAGGCCGGGTGCGGGCGGATAACGCGGCTCTGGTCGAGCAGCGTCAGGCGGCCGGAGGATTCCAGAACGCGCTGGATGACGAACATGACGTCGGGGCGGCCGGCGTCGTATTCGTCGAAGACGAGCGCGACATTGTGCTGGTAGGCCCAGGGCAGGATGCCGTCCTTGAATTCGGTGACCTGCAGGCCGTCCTTGACGACGATGGCGTCCTTGCCGACGAGATCGATACGGCTGACATGGCTGTCGAGGTTGATACGCACGCAGGGCCAGTTGAGGCGGGCGGCGACCTGCTCGATATGCGAGGACTTGCCGGTGCCGTGGTAGCCGGAGATCATCACGCGTCGGTTATGAGCGAAGCCGGCAATGATGGCGAGCGTGGTTTCGCGATCGAAGAGATAGTCGGGATCGAGATCCGGAACATAGGCGCTGCCCTGGCTGTAGGCCGGAACGCGGATGTCGGAATCGATGCCGAAGACCTCCCTGACCGAAACGGTGGTGTCCGGAAGTTCCGAGATATCAAGGTCAATCTTGCTCATCATGTCTCCAAGGCGGGTGGTCGACACCCTGCCATACTGTCTCAGCTCGTTTCGCGATCATGGCGTTGTGGTATCCCACGCGCTCATGTCTGAACGTCGGCGATGCTTCTCCGGGACTGAAACGAAACCTCGGGGACGATCAAATCACCGCCTGCGAGCATTCTTGACGATAGTCCCGGACAAGAAACGCCGCGTCCGGAAGTGGCCGAGGCGCCTGTGAGACAAACGCGGAAAAAGGTGCCGCGGTTGCCTGCGGCCTCAGCCGATTTGGACCATACCCGATTGAAGACCAAGAGCAAGGACGGGAATTAACAAAAACCGTTCTGCTTCAATAATTGATAGGCCTGGATCACGGCGCGAAAGCGCTCTTCGGAACCACGGTCGCCGCCGTTCGCGTCGGGATGGTGCTTCTTCACCAGTTCCTTGTAGCGGCTCTTGATCTCGGACGATGTGGCGTTGGCCGCAAGGTTCATCGTGTCGAAGGCCTTGGCTTCCAGGCTCTTCAGCTTGCGCTGCTCGGGAAAGCGCGGGCCGCTGCTCTTGTTTTCCTTGACGAAGCCGAAGGGGTCGCGAACCCGCGTATAGGCGCCGGAGCGGATATCCGACTGGATCGGGCTATCCTTGGCCGACTTGTTGACGCCGACGGTCCAGGTCGGGCGGTGGCCGGTGATCGCTTCCTTCTGGTAGCGCGCGATCTCGCCGTCCGAGAGGCCGGAGAAATAGTTGTAGCCCTTGTTGTACTCTTTGACGTGCTCGAAGCAGAAGAGAAAGAACTGCCCCTCGGCATTGCGTCCGACGGGAGCGCGATGCACGCCTTTCTTGTCGCAGCCGTCCCACTGACAGGACGGGGGAGCCTGTTCGGGTTCCTGCTCGCGTTTGCGGCGGGTGCGGATGCGATCGAAATATTTGGAATCAAGTCTCATGACGGCGCTAATTATGGGGCTCAGAATGGGTGAGGACAAGAATTGACAAACGGGAATGTTGCTGGCTTGGTGGGAACCTTTTTCTCAAGGCAGCAAGATCGGCTCATGACGGTTCAATCCTCCATCGAAGAGAAGCTCACCGCGGCATTCGCGCCGGAGCGGCTTGATGTCATCAACGAAAGCCACCTGCATGCCGGCCATCACCCTGACGTTACAGGGGAAGGCGAGACCCATATGCGGGTCAGGATCGTGTCCGCGTCGTTTGCCGGCATGACACGGCTGGCGCGTCACCGGGCGATCACGGAGCTTTTGAAACCTGAACTGGATGCGGGGTTGCATGCGCTGGCAGTGGAGCCGGCGGCGCCCGGAGAGCCGGTGCGCTGGTAAGCCGACACCGCGTCATATGGGCGCGGTGCGGCGGTTTCGCAAGGATGGCCGGTCGTCTCTAACGAATCAGAAGTGCCGTCGCGTATAGGCCGAAGCCGAAGACGGTGTGGGCGACGAGGCCGAGGAAGCGGACCTTGTTGGGGTTCGGCGTCTTCGATGCCGCCCAGCCGATGCCGAGGCCCGGCTGCAGCAGGAACCAGCCGCCGGCGATGGTGACGATGCCCCAGATCCAGGCGGGCAGGAAGGTAGGCGCGACGAGCCAGTAAGGGCCGGTCAGGATCACCAGCATGATGCCGTAGATGATGCCGACGGCGTAGTGGAAGACCCAGCCGAGCGCGACTTCGTGCTTATAGGGTTCGGCCTTGCCGATATCGTCGTGAAAGACGGTGCCCTTGGCGAAGAGATGCCAGAGCCAGCGGCCTGGTGGTCCCCAATTCGGTATTGCGCCCTTGGCAAGCGCGATCGACCAGATGTCCATGAGGACGGTGGCGCCGATGCCGATGGCGATCGAGCGCCAGAGAAGATCAAACATATCAAATCCATAATGATGCTGCTCGCCGGGCTCCTCCCGCAGCGCGCAATGGGTGACAAGGGGGGACGGTAGATCAGGCGGGGTTGTTTTCGTTCTCCTCCGCCGGGCGGATACGCAGTCTGGTGATGCGGTTCTTGTCGCGTTTCATGACGATGAAGCGCTTGCCGTAGAAGGTGAAGGCCTGGCGCTCCTCGGGAATGGTCATGGATTCGTGGATGACGAGGCCGGCGATCGTCGTCGCCTCCTCGTCGGGAAGCTGCCAGTCGAGCGCGCGGTTGAGGTCGCGGATCGGCACGTTGCCGTCGACCACCACCGACCCGTCCGCCTCCTGGCGTACGCCCTGCATCTCGATGTCGTGCTCGTCGGAGATATCGCCGACGATCTCCTCGAGGATGTCTTCAAGCGTGACGATGCCCTGCACCTCGCCATATTCGTCGACCACGACGGCGAAATGCTGCTTGCGGCGCAGGAAGGCGTTGAGCTGCGCTTCAAGGTTGGTGCTGTCAGGCACGAACCACGGCTTCTGCGCGATCTTAATGATGTCGAGCTGTTCGGGCTCGGCGTTGCGCTCGGCGAGCGCTCTCAGCAGGTCCTTCGAATGCACGACGCCGATGATGTTGTCGGTCGTGCCGCGCCAGAGCGGCATGCGGGTGAAGGGGCTGTCGAGAATGGTGCGAACGACCACTTCGGGCGGATCGTCGGCGTTGATGCAGCGCATGGCCATGCGGTGGACCATGATATCGGACAGTTCGAGTTCGCCGAGATCGAGCACGCCGCCGAGGCGGTCGCGATCGGCCTTAACCACCGATCCCTCGCGATGCAAGAGATCGACCGCGCCGCGCAGCTCCTCATGGGCCGAGAGCATGGAGACTTCGCGCGACAGGTTGATGCCGAAGCGGGCGAGGATCCAGCGGACGATGAGGTTTACGAAGGAGGAGACCGGGCCGACGATGAAGACGAAGGCCTTGACGGCCTTGGCGACGGCGAGTGCGAAACGCTCGGGGATCGAGATCGCCCAGCTCTTCGGCAGCACTTCGGCGAAGATGACGAGGATGACCGTCATGGCAAGCGTCGCGAGCGCCACGCCCGAGTTGCCGAACAGGCCGAGAAAGACGCTGGTGGCGATCGAGGACGAGAGGATGTTGGCGAGGTTGTTGCCGATCAAGAGCGCGCCGATCAGCCGGTCTCGGCGCTCGATCAGTTCGCGCACGATGCCGGCGCGTTCCTCGCCGTTTGCCTCAAGCGTGTGGATGCGGCTGCGCGATACGGCTGTCAGCGCCGTCTCGGAGCCGGAGAAGAAGGCGGACATGAGGACGAGGGCCACGATGGAAACGATTTCCGGCCAATATGCGGAAAGAAATGCCAGCGTGCCTTCGAGGGTCATTGCGGGTGTTTTTCCTTGAGGAAGCTCAATACTTCGGATGCCGGGACGTCGTTTGCGACGAAAGACTGGCCGATGCCGCGGGTGAGGATGAAGGTGAGCTTGCCACCCTTGACCTTCTTGTCCTGCGCGATCGCGTCCATCAGCACTTCGGCCGGCGGCAGCGTGCCTGGAATCTGCGACATGCGGGTGGGGAGGCCGACTTCCTTCAAGTGATGCTCGACGCGCTTTGCATCGTCAGGGCTTGCGAGGTTCATGCGGGCCGAGAATTCGTGGGCGAGCACCATGCCGATTGCAACGCCTTCGCCATGGACGAGGCGGCTGCTGTCATAGGCGGTGGCGGCTTCCAGCGCGTGGCCGAAGGTATGGCCGAGATTGAGCAGGGCTCGCTGGCCGTTTTCATGCTCGTCGGCGACGACGACATCCGATTTCGCTTGGCAGCTTGCGGCGATCGCCTCGATGCGGGCGGCGCCGCCGGAGAAGACGGACTGCCAGTTCTTCTCCAGCCAGGCGAAGAAATCGGGCTTGTCGATCAGACCGTATTTGGCGACTTCGGCGTAACCGGCGCGGAATTCGCGTTCGGAGAGCGTGTTGAGCACATCGGTATCGGCCAGCACGAGGTCGGGCTGGTGGAAGACGCCGATCAGGTTCTTGCCGTGGCGGCTGTTGATGCCGGTCTTGCCGCCGACGGAACTGTCGACCTGCGACAGCAGCGATGTGGGGATCTGCACGAAGCGCACGCCACGTCTGACAATGCCGGCAACGAAGCCGGAGAGATCGCCGATAACGCCGCCGCCGAGCGCGATCACGTAATCGTTACGCTCGACGCGGGCTTCCAGAACCTTGTCGCAGGCGGTGATCAGATGCTCGAAGCTCTTGGTCTTTTCGCCGGCCGGCAAGACCAGCGAAGACGATGCAATGCCCGATGCCGTCAGGCTTTCGACGAGGGCGTTGAGATAAAGCGGCGCGACGTTCTCGTCGGTGATGATGGCGGCCTTGCGGCCCTTGAGGCGGGCGGCGATCTCGGCGCCGGCACGCGCGATCAGGCCGGGGCCGATCAGGATGTCGTAGGCGCGGTCGCCCAGCGGCACGTGAACCTTGCATTCGGCAGAGGCGGCAATCGCATTCATCAGGCTGCACTTTCGGTTCTGCTGTCGATCACGGCTTTCAGCACTTCGTCGGCCATCACTTCCTTGCGCACATCGCGCGAGAGGACGGTGAGGTCGGCCTGCTCATAGATCGGGTATCTTGCGTTCATCAGGTTTTCGAGCGTCTGCTTCGGATTTTCGGTCTTCAGCAGCGGGCGGGTGTCGCGCTTGTTGACGCGCTCCCAGAGCACGTCGAGATCGGCCTTCAGCCAGACCGACAGGCCGCCTCGCTTGATATGCTTGCGGGTGCGGTCGTTGATGAAGGCACCGCCGCCGGTGGAGACGAGGCGCGGGCCGCCCTTCAGCAGCCGCTTCATGACCCGTCCCTCGAGCGCGCGGAATTCGTCCTCGCCGTAGGCTGCGAAAAGCTCGCTGATCGACATGCGCGACACGCGCTCGATCTCGGCATCGCTATCGATGAAGGGGATGCCCAGCTGGGTGGCGACGATGCGGCCCACCGACGACTTGCCGGCGCCCATCAGACCCACGAGGATCAGATTGCGCGAACCGAGCGCAGCACGAGCTCTGTCCCTCAGGCTATCGGCAACGATCAGAACTGGGTCGTTCATTGGTCCATTCACACTTTGTTTGCGAACGGTATCAACAAATGCAGGTGTAGCGTCAAGTCAGAGGTAAGGGAATCATGGTTCAAAAGCTGCTTCTTGCACTTGCAAACGCGCTTCTTCATAAAGAAGCAAAGCCATGGAGTTGTTGAATGCCGAGCCTGTTCCGATTTCTCGCCATATTGGCGGTCATCGCCGGAGCGATATACGGAACGATGTGGGCGCTCGTGACTTTCGTCGAGCCGAAGGAGCGCGACGTGACGATCCGCATTCCATCCGAACGTATCAACCCGCCCGCCACCGGCGCGATCAGCCCGGCGAAGAAGTGACGCGATGAGGGATCTCAGCCGCGTTCAGGTCGAGTCCTTTCTCGAAATGATGAGCGCCGAGCGGGGTGCCGCGGCCAATACGCTTTCCTCCTACGAGCGCGATCTCGACGACCTGCATTCCTTCCTGAACGGCAGAAGCGTGCGGCTGACGGAGGCCGCCTCCGCCGATCTCTCGGCCTATCTGGCATCACTTGCCGCGCAGGGCTTCAAGCCTTCGTCGCAGGCGAGGCGGCTGGCGGCGATGCGGCAGTTCTACAAGTTCCTCTATGCCGAGGGGCTGCGCATCGACGATCCGACCGGCATTCTCGACGCGCCGAAGAAGGGGCGGGCGCTGCCGAAGACGATGGGCGTCGACGAAGTCGGCCGGCTTTTGGAAAAGGCCGAGGAGGAGGCGCAGGACGAGGCGCCCGGGCAATTGCAGCGGCTGCGCATGCTGGCGCTCCTGGAGCTGCTCTATGCCACCGGCATGCGCGTCAGCGAGCTGGTGTCGCTTCCCGCCCGCGTGCTCGACCAGGAGGGGCGCTTCCTGATCATTCGCGGCAAGGGCAACAAGGAGCGGCTGGTGCCGCTGTCGCAATCGGCGATCGCGGCGCTGAAGCTCTATGGCCGGATGCTGGCGGCCGAGGCGGCAAAAGCCGAAAATCCACAGGAAAGCCCGTGGCTGTTTCCGGCGGCCTCTAAGGAGGGGTATCTCGCCCGGCAGGTCTTTGCCCGCGACCTCAAGAACCTGGCGATCCGCGCGGGGCTTACCCCATCGATGATCTCGCCGCACGTGATGCGGCACGCCTTTGCCAGCCATCTGCTGGCCAACGGCGCCGATCTGCGCGTGGTGCAGGAACTGCTTGGCCATTCGGACATTTCCACCACGCAAATCTACACGCATGTGCTGGAAGAAAGGCTCCAGCAACTGGTCCAAACGCATCACCCCCTTGCCAAACAGGCGAAAAAGCAGGATTAGGACCGGCGACAAGGGCAGCCAAAAGACAAATGCCCCGGGCACAAGGAACGGAAACGCACCTCATGCACAATTATCTCGACTTCGAAAAGCCGATCTCCGACCTCGAAGGCAAGATCATCGAATTGAAGAAGATTGCCTCGGAAGACGAGAGCATCGACACATCCGATGAAATCGGCAGGCTCGAAGTTCGTGTTCGCGAAGCGACGGTCGAAATCTATTCGAAGCTCAACGCCTGGCAGAAGACCCAGGTCGCGCGTCATCCGCAGCGGCCGCACTTCGTCGATTATGCCAAGACGCTTTTCCAGGAATTCACGCCGCTCGCCGGCGACCGCAAGTTTTCTGAGGACGCCGCGATCCAGGCGGGTCTCGCTCGCTTCCGTGGCCAGCCTGTTGCCGTCATCGGCCAGGAAAAGGGCAACGACACGAAGAGCCGCCTGAAGCACAATTTCGGCAGCGCGCGCCCCGAGGGCTACCGCAAGGCGATCCGCGTGCTTGAGATGGCCGACCGCTTCGGTCTGCCCGTCATCACGCTGGTCGATACGGCTGGTGCCTATCCCGGCGTCGGCGCCGAAGAGCGCGGCCAGGCGGAAGCCATCGCCCGCTCGACGGAAATGTGCCTCGGCCTCAAGGTTCCGATCATCTCCGTCGTCATCGGCGAAGGCGGTTCGGGCGGTGCGATCGCGATCGCCACCGGCAACCGGGTCTACATGCTCGAGCATGCGATCTACAGCGTGATCTCGCCTGAAGGGGCGGCCTCCATCCTGTGGCGCGATTCCGCCCGCGCCAAGGAAGCGGCCACCAACATGAAGATCACCTCGGATGACCTGAAGGCGCTCGGCATCATCGACGGCATCATCGGTGAACCGCTCGGCGGCGCGCATCGCGATCCTGATAGCGTGATCGCGTCGACCGGCGACGTCATCGCCAATGCGCTCGGCGAAATGGCCAGCCGCACCGGCGAGCAGATCCGCAACGATCGCCGCCAGAAGTTCCTGAACATGGGCCGCAACCTCTAACGGGGTTGCGAAGCAGGCTTGGGGGAGGCCGCGGATTGCGGCCAAACCTTGGCCACATTAGTGTTATCAATAGCTTTTGTGCTTGCGGGGGTCGTGGGTGCGCGGCATGGTCGTTAAGGTTTTATAAACCAGATTGGGCCAATGATTCGCTTCACTTCGAACCCGTTCAACGGATTGGGTCGCATCTCGTAATTGGGCTAGATTGAATGCGCTTTCGTCATTTTGCCTATGTTTCCCTGATGGCGCTGGCCTTGGCCGGCTGCAACGACGCGTTGGAAACCACGCAGATCGACCTGTCCAAGGTCAAGAACAAGGTCGAACAGCCGCTTCCGCCGCGCATCCTCAACGAAATGGCCGCGAAGAGCATGGATCGCAATTCGCCGATCCTGATCCGCATCTTCAAGGAAGAAGGTCAGCTCGAGATCTGGAAGGCGAAGACGGACAACCGTTACGACAAGATCGCCAGCTACAAGATCTGCGCCTGGTCGGGCCGTCTCGGTCCCAAGGTGAAACAGGGTGACCGGCAGGCGCCGGAAGGTTTCTACAACCTGACCAAGGCGAACCTGAACCCGAACTCGAAATATTATCTCGCCATCAATACCGGCTTTCCGAACCGCTACGACGCCGTCAACGGCCGCACCGGCACGGATCTGATGATCCACGGCGCATGCTCGTCGTCCGGCTGCTATTCGATGACGGACGAGCAGGTGCTTGAGATCTACGCATTCGCGCGCGACGCCTTCAAGGGCGGCCAGACGGGCGTGCAGTTGCAGGCCTTCCCGTTCCGGATGACGGCCGAGAACATGTTCAAGCACCGGATGAACGAGAACGCCGATTTCTGGAAGATGCTGAAGGTCGGCTACGACAATTTCGAAGTCACCAAGCGTCCGCCGGAAGTGAATTTCTGCGAGAAGAAATACGTCTTCAACCAGCAGTCCTCCGGCGCGTTCAATCCCGGCGGCAAGTGCCCCGAGATGTCGACGCCGCCGGCGCTGACCGCAGCGCTTGCCTCCTACGACAAGACCTATGAGCTGGCCTACACCAAGGCGTCGAAGGAATTCGACGGCATGGCGTGGTACGATCCGTCGGAAGCCGAGCGCAAGGCCGTCGTTGCCAAGCAGCGCAAGGGCCGCGAACTCGCCTATGCGCCGACCGGCACTTCGCTCGAGGCCGGCAAGATGATGAAGGTCGCCGACCTTGAAGGCATGGCGGCTGCCAAGACCGCGACCACGGTTGCGGCCAATACGGTGACCGGCTCGACACCTGCCGACGCCACCGCTGCCGTGAAGACGGCCGATGCCGCGATCGTCAACCCGGCATCCGTGCCGGTGCCGACGCCGAACCCGATGGAATCAGCTCCCACCACCGCGACGGCCTTCGCGCCTGTCGAGCAGCCTGAATCGGTCGAGGTCGCCTCAAAGAAGCCGTTCTGGAAGTTCTGGGGCCGGGACTGATCGCGCGTGAGCGCCATCTCCTACGATCTGCGCGGGTTGAAATGCCCGCTGCCCGTCATCAAGACACGCAAGAAGATGTCGTCGCTGCCATCAGGCGCGACGATCCGTGTCGAGACGACCGATCCCCTGGCGGGGATCGATATTCCGCATTTCTGCCATGAGGACGGTCACGAGCTGATCGAGACCGAGAAGACCGAGAGCGGTCACCGTTTCCTGATACGCAAGCGATAACTCTAAAAGCGCATTCCCGGAGTGCTAGAAGCGCATTCCTGGTATGGCCAGCGGGTTGTCGTTGAGGGCCGTGCGGTCGGCGGTGTCGATGCGCGGCTTGCCGAGGAAGGCGTCGAACAGGTCCTTGACGAAGGCTTCCGGCAAATCCTTGGTGATCAGCACCATGCGGGTGCGCCGGTCCTCGGGATTAGGCCATGCCGGCAGGCGGATCGGCGGGTGGAAAATGCTCTGCACACCATGCAGCACCAGCGGCCGGTCGGGACGATCCGACATCGCCACGATCGCCTTCATCCGCAAAAGCTTTTCGCCATGGGCCGAGCGTAGGAGATCGACGAACATGTCGAGCGCCATCGGATCGATCGGCTTGTCCTCGACGATCGAGAATGAGCGGATCGAGGCGTCGTGACGGTTCACGTCGTGTGCGTGCTGGTGGTCGTGGTGATGATCATGGTGGTGATGCCCATGATCGTGGTGACCGTGAGCGTCATGTCCGTGATGATGATGGCCGTGGTCGTGCCCATGGTGGTCATGATCATGACCGTGATCATGAGCGTCTTCGTCACGCAGCCAGCGGCCCACATCTGCGCTCTTGGTGGCGGGATCGTAAATGCCGTTTACGAGGGTGGCGGCGGTGCCGGTTTCGGCGTCGTCGGCATCCATCAGCGCGGCGCGCGGGTTGAGCGCGCGCAGGCGGGCTTCAAGCTTTTCCAAGATGGCGGGGGAAGCAAGCGTCTTCTTCGAGATGATCAGGCGATCGGCCATGGCGGCCTGTTTGACGGCTTCCACATGGTTGTCGAGCGTCTGCAGGCCGTTGGCGGCGTCGACGACGGTGACGACGCCATCGAGCGAGAAGCTTTCGGCAATGATCGGATTGCCCATGATCGCCTGCATGACCGGCGCCGGATCGGCAAGGCCCGTGGTCTCGACGACGACGCGCTTCACCGGCTTGACGCGGCCGGTCTGGATCGCGTCCATCAGGTTGGCCAGCGTATCCACCAGTTCACCGCGCACGGTGCAGCACAGGCAGCCATCCGACAACTCGATGATTGCGTCGCCGGAGCTTTCGACGAGCAAATGGTCGATGCCGACATCGCCGAATTCGTTGATGATGACGGCCGCGTCCTTCATGGCCAGATCCTTGAGGATGCGGTTCAGAAGGGTCGATTTGCCCGCGCCGAGAAAGCCGGTGAGGATGGTGACCGGAATGCGATCCGCAACTGCGCTCATGCCTGTATGCCTTGGATGTATTTATGCTTTGGAGGTCGCAAGCCTTAGAAGCCAGAGGTAGGCCGCGGTGTCGGGATCGGCACGTTGGCGATGTCGCCGACGCCACCGGCCGTCGCCAGCTTGTCGGGCTGCGGGTCGTTCTGGCCGGGGATCAGGCCTGCATAGACGAAGTTCGGCTCGTGATCCATTTCCTGTATATAGGGCGAATGGATCTTCATGCGGCCCACCTCGTCGCGCGTTTCGCTGCGGATCTTGGCGCCCTTGGCGCTGCAGATCTCGGCCGTGAGATCGGCGACTTCCTGCGTTTCGCCATAGGGCTTCAGTGAGCCCAGCGTGTCGGTGCCTGTCGGCTGCGTGGTGAAGCCGCGCTGCAGCATGTCGGCGGAAGCGTCGGCACGGGCGGCGAGGCTATCGGTGCCGAGCACGACGGAAACCAGCGTGCGGCCGTTGCGCGTCGCCGAGCTGATCTGGTTGAAGCCCGATGCGCAGATGAAGCCGGTTTTCATGCCATCGGCGCCGGCGAAGCGGCCGATCAGCATGTTGATGGCGGGGATGTTCTGCTTGCCCGTGGTGATCCCTTCCAGCGAGAAGTAGCTCGCATATTGCGGGAAATCGCGGCGCAGCGCGACCGACAGGATCGCGAGATCGCGCGCCGTCGTGTACTGGCCCTTGCCGGGCAGGCCGTTCGGATTGACGAAGTGGGTGTCGTTCATGCCGAGCTTGGCGGCTTCGGCGTTCATTCGGAGAACGAAGGCGTCCTGCGTGCCGCCGACTGCTTCGGCGACGGCAACCGCGATATCATTGGCGGACTTGACGATCAGGATCTTCAGCGCGCTGTCGAGCGTCAGCTTCTGGCCCGGCTTGAAATACATCTTGGCCGGCGGCTGGGCGGCGGCGGTCTTGCTCATGACGATCGGCGTATCGACGCTGATCTGGCCGGAGCGGATCGCATCGAAGGTGGTGTAGATGGTCATCAGCTTGGTGAGCGAGGCCGGATACCACTTGCGGAAGGCATCCTCATGCTCGAGCACGCGACCGCTCTGCACATCGACCAGGATATGCGGATTGGCATAGGCCTGCGTCGTCGCGGAAAAAGCGATGGCGGCTGCGGAAGCGGCGATGGTGATCGGCCGCAAGGCGGCAAGCAGGCGTTTCTGGCGCGTCGACACGGTTTGTCCTTAAAGATGTCCTGATGTCTCGAAAGTTTCCCCTATTTAACGTATATGGCCATGACATGGCAAAGGTCATTGTCTAACTTATTTGCGAGCCGTGGTATCAATTCCGTTATTGCCGCCGTTTTCGATTTTCAGCAGGGAAGCAAGCATGCCGATTTTGAACAGAGCCGCCGAACTTCAGGACGAAGTGACCGAGTGGCGCCGGCACATCCATGAGCGGCCGGGCCTGCTCTACGCGGTGGAAGAGACGGCCGCCTTCGTGGCCGAGAAGCTCAAGGAATTCGGCGTCGACGAGATCGTCACCGGCATCGGCCGCACCGGCGTCGTCGGCCTGATCAAGGGCAATGGCGCGGGATCGCGCACGATCGGCCTGCGCGCCGACATGGACGCGCTGCCGCTCACCGAGATATCGGGCAAGCCATGGGCATCGAAGATAGCGGGCAAGATGCACGCCTGCGGCCATGACGGGCACACGGCGATGCTGCTCGGGGCCGCGAAGTATCTCGCCGAGACCCGCAATTTCAACGGCAATGTCGCTGTCATCTTCCAGCCTGCAGAAGAGGGTGGGGCCGGCGGTGACCTGATGGTCAAGGACGGCATGATGGAGCGCTTCGGCATCCAGGAGGTCTACGGCATGCACAACATGCCCGGCCTGCCCGTCGGCCATTTCGCCATCCGCAAGGGGCCGATCATGGCCGCGACCGACGAGTTCACCGTCACGGTCAAGGGGCGCGGCGGGCATGCTGCGCAGCCGAACCGCACGATCGATCCGATCGCGATCGGCACGCAGATCATCACCAACCTGCAGATGATCGCATCTCGCAACGTCGATCCGCTGCGCTCGGTCGTGGTGTCGGTCACCAAGTTCAATGCCGGCTTCGCGCATAACGTCATTCCCAACGAAGCGACGTTCGCCGGAACCGTGCGCACGCTCGACGAGGCCGTGCGCGATCTCGCGGAGAAGCGCTTCCGGCAGATCGTTGCCGGCGTGGCCGAGGCGCATGACGCGGAGGCCGATATCCATTTCCAGCGCAACTATCCCGTCACATCCAACCATGCGGATGAAACCGTCTATGCGACGGCGGTGGCGACCGACATCGCGGGTGCGGGCAACGTCGATACCGATATCGATCCGATGATGGGCGGCGAGGATTTCTCCTACATGCTGAACGCCCGCCCCGGCGCCTTCATCTTCATCGGCAACGGCGATACGGCCGGCCTGCACAATCCGGCCTACGACTTCAACGACGACGTCATCAGCCACGGCATTTCGTACTGGGTGCGTCTGGCCGAGCAACGGCTGGGCGAATGATCGGCTGATATCGAAGACCCGGGCTGTCCGGGTCTTCCCCCGCATCGCGTATGACGCGATGGAGCCCGGCCAAGGCCGTGCCAAAACGATCGAATGTGCAGGAAAATGGTGTCCACGAGAGGATTCGAACCTCCGACCCCAGGATTAGGAATCCTGTGCTCTATCCTGCTGAGCTACGTGGACAGCGTCCCCTGCATAGCTTGACTGTCCCTGTCGATCAACAAGCTTTTGACGACATTCTCCTCTTCGCAATGACCCGCTTGCTCAATCCTGCGCTGGTCCGTTCGGTGTCATGGACACGAGCAATGTCGGGCAAACGCAAATTTTGGGCAGCTGTGTCATAGGGGTACGGTGTTGCGTCATGGCGGCACAGGGTCATGTTGCAATGCAAAACTCGCGTTAACAGTGAGATTTATTAGTTTTGCACAACCATAGAAAGAGCAAGCTCTCGTCACTGTTGTGATCCATGTTCGGGACATCACTGCCCCAGTTTCATGCGATCGAGAGGTCATTTGTCCCAATTCAAGGCGAAAACATCCACGCCGTTCCTGATTTCCGCCGTCTCGTCCGTGCGGGGCACGTTGATCGGGATCGGAATGACGAGCTGCTTCATCAATATCCTGGCGTTGACCGGCTCGTTCTTCATGCTGCAGGTCTATGACCGCGTCATTCCCGCCCGCAGCCTGCCGACACTTGTCGGGCTCGGCATCATCACACTGACGCTCTTCGCCTTTCTGGGGCTGCTCGAACTGTTACGCTCACTGGTGCTGGCGCGGCTGGGGCAGTCGGTCGACGAGCGCTTCGGGCCGATCGTCTTCCGCTCCTTCGCCACCGCGCCGTCGCGGCGCAGCGTCGAGGAAAACGGGCTGCAGCCGATGCGCGATATCGACATGGTGCGCGGCTTTCTCTCCGGGCCGGGGCCGACGGCGCTGTTCGACCTTCCCTGGATGCCGTTCTATCTCGGCCTCTGCTTCCTGTTTCATGTCTGGATCGGGGCGGTGGCGTTGGCGGGCGCGCTTGTTCTCGTTGGTCTGACCATCATCGCCGAGATCCGCACGCGGGCGCCGACGCAGGCCGCGGCGCGGATCGGGCTGGAGCGGACGGCCCTTGCCGAAGCCACCCGCCGCAATGCCGAGACGGTGGCGTCGATGGGTTTCGCGCGACGGCTGGAGGAGCGCTGGTCGGCGATCAATCTGCGCTACCGCGACACGCAGTTCAAGGCGACGGGGATCACCGTGTCGCTGTCGACACTCTCGCGTGTCGTGCGGCTGGTGCTGCAGTCGGGTGTGCTGGCCGTCGGGGCCGTTCTCGTCATTCGCCAGGAGGCGACGGGCGGGATCATGATCGCGAGCTCGATCCTGATCAGCCGGGCGCTGGCGCCGGTCGAACTGGCGATCGGCCAGTGGCGGGGTTTTGCCGCGGCGCGCCAGAGCTGGGCGCGGTTGCTTCGGTTGAGCGAGGCGGATGAGATCGTCGACCCGGACGTGCGGCTGCCTGCGCCGGTCAAAGGCCTGAAGGTGGAGAACCTGCATCTTTCAGCACCCGGCTCGGCCGTGCCGCTGTTGCGCGGCATCTCGTTCGAAGCCAAGGCGGGCGAGGCGATCGGGATCGTCGGGCCGAGCGCTTCAGGCAAGTCGTCGCTGGCGCGCGGGCTGGTCGGGATCTGGGCGGCGCGCATGGGAGCGGTGCGGCTCGACGATGCGTCGTTGTCGCAATGGGAGCCGGAAGCGCTCGGGCGGCACATCGGCTATCTGCCGCAGGAGATCGGGCTCTTCGACGGAACGATCGCCGACAATATCGCCCGTTTCGATCCAACGGCGTCATCGGATGCGGTGATCGCGGCCGCCAGGGCCGCCGGCATTTATGAGATGATCGTGCGGATGCCCGAGGGTTTCGATACCGAAATCGGCGAGGAGGGGGCGGTGCTTTCCGCCGGCCAGCGGCAGCGGCTGGCACTGGCGCGCGCGCTTTACGGCGATCCCTTCCTGGTCGTGCTCGACGAACCGAATGCCAATCTCGACGCCGAGGGCGATGCGGCGCTGACCCGTGCGATCGCGGGGGTGCGTGAGCGCGGCGGGATCGCGATCGTCATCGCCCACCGGCCGAGCGCGCTTGCCGGTATCGACAAGGTGCTGGTGTTGGCCGAGGGCCAGGTGCGCGGTTTCGGGCCGAAGGAAGAGGTGCTTGGGAGGCCCGTGGCGGCTGTATCGGCGGCATTCTCGCCGGTGCGTTTCGGGCGGGTGAGCGAGGGGAGGGCGGCGCGATGAAGCCTCGTGCAAATGGTGCGGGCGCACCGATCGCCGAAGGGGCCATCCGGCGGCTGGCGCTTGTGGCGCTGGCGGCGGTTCTCGTTCTCGTCGGCGTGCTCGGCAGTCTCGCGGCGACCATCCATCTCAACGGCGCGGTGATCGCCTCTGGCACGCTTGTCGTCGACAGCTATGTGAAACCGATCCAGCATCTGAAGGGCGGGACCGTCGGCGAGATCCTCGTTCGCAATGGCGACAAGGTGGAGGCGGGGCAGGTGCTGCTGCGGCTCGACGATACGCAGGCGCAGGCGACGGTTTCGATCGTCTCTCGGCGCTTGCGGCAGCTGGCGGCGCGCACTGCAAGGCTTTCGGCCGAGCGGGATGGGCGGGAGACATTCGCGTTTCCCGATCTTGTGAAACAAGCGCCCCCGGAGGAGCGGGAGACACTGACGCAGGGCGAGCAGCGGCTGTTCGAGGACCGGCGGGCTTCGCTCAGCGGACAGGTGGCGCAGCTGCGCGAGCGCATCCGTCAGCTCGGCCAGCAGGCGGGTGGGCTGGTGGCGCAGCAGGACGGCAAGCGGCAGGCGATCGAGATCATCGGCAAGGAGCTGGCGAGCCTCGAGCCGCTGCTGAAGCAGGGCATCATTCCGGCAACGCGGGTCTATGCGTTGCAGCGCGACGCGGCTGATCTCACCGGCGAGCTCGGCAACCTCGTGGCGTCGGCCGCCGAGGTGAAGGGCAAGATCGCGGAGACCGAACTGCAGATCATCCAGCTTGGCGACGACAGGCGGAGCGAAGTCTCGGACCAGCTGCGGCAGGCGCAAAGCGATACCGGCGAATATGCCGAGCGGCTGGTCGCGGTCGAGGACGATCTCAAGCATATCGACATTCGCGCGCCACAGGCGGGCATCGTGCATCAGTTGTCGGTGCATGCATCCGGTGCCGTGGTGCAGGCGGGAGCGGCGATCATGGAGATCGTGCCGGACGGCGATGCGCTGACGCCCGATCTCCGGCTGTCGCCGCAGGATATCGATCAGGTCGCGGTGGGGCAGGCGGTGGTGTTGCGCCTGTCTGCCTTCAACCAGCGCACCACCATGGAGCTCAATGGCCGGGTGGAGCGCATCGCGGCCGATCTCACCACCGATCAGAAAACCGGCCAGAGCTACTACGGCGTGCGCGTTCATATCGAGGACGGCGAATGGCGAAGGCTTGGAAAGCTGACGCCGGTGGCCGGCATGCCGGTGGAGGCTTTCATCGAAACGGGGGAACGGACGGCGCTGGCCTATCTCGCCAAGCCGTTCACCGATCAGGCCGCCCGTGCCTTTAGGGAGGAATAAGGGCCTGTGCCTGATGGCGCCTGGGAGGAGGCGCGTCGGGCAAGGGAGGAGCGTTCGGCCATCAGGGCATCGTGCGGATGCCCTTGGCAATGTTTCAATCACGAAAACCCTAGGAGATGAACCATGCCACAGTCGATTCAGAACGCAGTCGGCACAAGCCTGTTCTATAGCGGCGCTTCAACCGCCTGGCTGTCGGCGACAGGATCCGGACCGGTGCTCAACGGCACAGCCGGCAATGACAGCATATGGGGTGACAGCTCGGTCAACGTGACCATGCAGGGCGGTACGGGTGACGATATCTATTATCTCTACTCCGCCATCAACCGCGCGGTCGAAGAGCCGGGTGGCGGGATCGACACGATCAACACCTGGATGAGCTATACGCTGCCCGAAAACTTCGAGAACCTGACGGTGACGGGCGCCGGGCGTTATGCCTTCGGCAACAGCGCCGACAACATCATCTCCGGTGCCGCGGGCAGTCAGACGATCGATGGCGGCGCGGGCAACGATGTGCTGATCGGCGGCGGCGGGGCCGATACTTTTCTCTTCACCCGCGGCAATGGCAGCGACCTCATCGTCGATTTCAGCAGCGACGACACGATCCGCTTCAACGGCTATTCGCTGACGAGCTTCGATCAGGTTGTCAGCCACTCGACACAGGAGGGCGCCAATCTCCGGATCGACCTCGGTGGTGGTGAAAGCCTCGTGCTGGCCAATACGACGGCTTCGGCGCTTCATGCCGATCAGTTCCAGCTGACGCTTGATCGCTCGGCGCTGACGATGACCTTCGCCGACGAGTTCGACAGCCTGTCGCTCCATAGCGGCGGTCAGGGAACCTGGGATGCCAAGTTCTGGTGGGCGTCCGAGAAGGGCAGCACGCTGCCCGATAATGCCGAGGAGCAGTGGTACATCAACCCGTCTTATGCCGGTACGGCGTCGGTCAATCCTTTCTCCGTTCATGACGGCGTGCTGACGATCACGGCGGCGCAAACGCCGGCGGCGCTTGCAGGCCAGCTCGAAGGTTTCGACTATACGTCGGGGATGCTGAACACCCATTCCACCTTCGCCCAGACCTACGGGTACTTCGAAATCCGCGCCGACATGCCGACGGATCAGGGCGTCTGGCCGGCCTTTTGGCTGCTGCCGGAGGACGGCTCCTGGCCGCCGGAACTCGACGTGGTGGAAATGCGCGGGCAGGATCCCAACACCGTTCACGTCACCGCGCATTCGGCAGCGAGCGGCAGCCATACGATGGACCAGACGGCGGTCAGCGTCGCGAGCACCGAGGGCTTCCATACCTATGGGGTGCTCTGGGACCAGGACCAGATCGTCTGGTATTTCGACGACGTGGCGATCGCCCATGCCGATACGCCTGATGATATGCACGACCCGATGTACATGATCGTCAACCTCGCCGTCGGGGGCATTGCCGGTTCGCCGACGAATGGCTTGCCCAACGGGTCAGAGATGAAGATCGACTATATCCACGCCTATTCGCTGGCCGACAGCCCGGTTGCCGCTGCCGCGCATGCGGCGACGGACGACTGGCAAACCTGAGGCGGTCCTGTCGGATGCTTTCGGATACGGGCGCTTGAGATGCGCCCGTATTTTTTTGGTCCGCTTTTTTGGGAACGATGAAAGCCCTCTGTCGTTGACCCCATGTCGATACGAAAGAAGGAGAAGCATCATGAAAGCGAAACTGATCGCGGCATCGATCCTGGCACTTGGTCTGGCAACAGGCGGGGCGATGGCCCAGTCCAACCCGAGCCCGGCTGGATCGACGATCGGCAGCAGCACGGTCGATAGCGGCGGTGGCGCGAACGCGGATGCTCCGAACACGACTGGAACATCGCCAACGGTGGTCGATCCGAACGCCACCTACAGCACCACCCCCGGCACGATGAGCGTGGGGCCGAACACCAATACGACAGGCACCGTCGACCGCACGCGCTGCCCGGCACAGCCGGCGCCGGGTACGACGGCCGCCCAGGGCGGCAATAGCGGCGCTTCGGAGAGCGAGGCATGCCCTGACTTCAAGTAATCATCGCATTGCGATCAAGGATCCCGGCGCAGCCCGGGGTCCTTTTTTGTGCGCGGACACCACCAATTCGTCGGGCTTCGGAAGACAAGAACGCGTGATGACGGTGGAACAACAGGCGATGACAGGGATTTATTCAGGCGCCGCCTGATTGACGCCCGAAATCAGCCAGAAATCGGGATGCATGTAGCGAATCAAACCCCACACATTTGCTTTTGAGCATTTGTTAATTTTGTTCATACAACCGGGGTTGGTAAGTTATAACAAGGCACTATGTTTTTCGTCAGGATACTAAGGAGACCACAATGAACAAGACAATCGCATCGATCGTCGCAGCAGCCTCGCTGGCTCAAGTCTTCGCTACTTCGGTAGCGGCAGCGGATCTTGTGACGACTTATGAAGAGCCGGATCAGCGCGATGGCGTCAAGATCGGCGTTCTGACCTGCGACGTCGGCGGCGGTGTCGGCTACGTCTTGGGTTCGGCGAAGTCCGTCGATTGCGTCTTCAACGGTACGCGCGGCTCCGTCGATCACTACAGCGGCACCATCCGCAAGATGGGCGTCGACCTCGGCTTCACCACGCGCGGCCGTCTCGTCTGGGCAGTCTTTGCTCCGACGGCCGGCTATCACCGCGGTTCGCTCGGCGGCCTCTACCAGGGCATCACCGCTGAAGCCACGCTTGCCGGTGGCGTCGGCGCCAACGTGCTGTTCGGCGGCACCGCCGGCTCGATCCAGCTGCAGACCATCAGCGTTACCGGCCAGCTTGGCCTCAACGTCGCTGCAACCGGCACCTCGGTCACGCTGACGC
Organism: Rhizobium sp. 01N48; assembly: GCF_056399145.1. Classification (NCBI taxonomy): domain Bacteria; kingdom Pseudomonadati; phylum Pseudomonadota; class Alphaproteobacteria; order Hyphomicrobiales; family Rhizobiaceae; genus Rhizobium; species Rhizobium sp. 01N48. The sequence goes on along the minus strand of NZ_JBFTQT010000016.1, from coordinate 24,545 downwards.
CGGCCGGCTGATTTTATCATATGATTTCATTGGAAAAGCCGTCCCGTCAGGGGCGGCTTTTTCGTTTCATGGGTGCCGTGTGGGTGGCCCATTTCGGGAAGGGAACCTACGGCCGATCGTCGCGTTGTTCTGGTCAAAGGAGACCAAGCTCATGACCATGAAACTCTCGATGCTCGCGGTTGCCTATCTCTTGATCGGCGGCCTTCTCATTGCCGTCAGCTACCAGCCGAGCGGCCCCGTCACGACGCAGAAGACGGATCGCGTCGCCTCGGGCTTCCTGATGGAACGCTTCGCAGGTTGATGCTCAGACGGCTTCGCCGAGGTTGTCGAGCACGGACTGCGCGACGACGATCCGGTTGCGAACCGTGTGATCGCTTGCCGTCGTCTCGGCGACGACGATGGCGCTGGCGAGGTCCGCCTTGGTCGCGACCAATCCGGTGAGAATGATCTCGTCTTGCTCTACCGTCACCGCAATGTGCGAGGCGTCGAAGCCGCTGGCGACGGCCAGCGCGGTGGAGACATACGCCTTCAGGGCCGCCTCTTCGCTCATATCCGTCTTTCGTGCGGACGGTGATAGCTCGTAACTTGCCATGTCATGCCTTCCTTCCTCCCATCCGATTGCGAAATCCGATGCCGCCGATACCGTTTGCACGGTCACCAGCTGACCCGGTAGTTCAGGTTGATGCTTCCCGAGCGGGTGGATGAGCCAGGATTGCTGATTGTTGCGCTCAAATTAAGGTCGGGGAGGATCAACTGGTTCAGCGCCAGCGAACTCGTCACATCGCCATTGAAGCCCGACACGGTGGCTGCCGCAGAGAGCGAGGTGCCGGTCCAGGGCTGGATCAGCTTCAGCGCTTGCGAGGTATCGACGGATGTCTGGCGGGTGTCGACGGCGTCGTAACGGACCTGCACGAAGCGGGTCGAGACCATGTCCAGCGAGTCGGAGAAGATCCAGCTGCGGGAGCGGCTGAGCATCAGTGCGCCGCTTCCCCGCAACGTATCGACGCGCACGCTGGCGGACCGCTCGGCGCGAGCGGCGGGCGTGACGCTGACCTTGGTGATCTTGCCCCATAGCGAGGCCTGCTCGGAACCGCCGAGCAGGACGCCTCCCTTCGATGCCGCAAGGCCGATATCGGCGCCGGCGCTGGTTTCCCATTCGGCGGGCAGGCGAAAGCCCATTGTTGCCTTGTAGGAGCGTTCGGACACTTTCACGGGTGTCCAGATGACGAGGTTTTCTGCGTTGACGCGCGGTGCGAATGAAATGAGCGCGGCGGGCAGAAGCAATAAACTGCTTGTCGCTTTCATGGCCATTTGTCCCTTCGTGACGGTCAGGGTCTTCTGGTCGATGCGGGCTTGAAGCGGAAACGCACGAAAGCGCGCAGGATTTCGCCTTGTAAACCCAACATCTCGTTCTGGTTTCTATCGCGTCCGGCCTTTGGCGCGGATACGGAAGCGGGCGCGAAATTTGCGCCGCCGGAGCTTGAAAATTGCAACCGATACGATTGCCAATGCTCCTATCCCTGAGGATTGTTGTCAGGATCACATCGACCGGCGGGGATGTAAACCCCTCAGGCCCAAAAATCTGCTGCACTGCACACTTGCCGGTCATTCCAATCCCCTGTAGAGCCGAGGGAAATGACGGAACGCAGGCAAAATCGCGCATGATCACGGGCAGAAACGGGCCTCGGCGCCTCTCCATCTTCGGTTCGACCGGCTCGATCGGGAAGAACACGCTCGACGTGGTGAAGCATCTGGGCGGTCTCGAAAACTTCGAAATCTCCGTGTTGACGGGCAACGAAAACGTCGATCTTTTGGCGCAGCAGGCGCGCGCGGCCGGCGCCAAACTCGCGGTGACGGCGAGTGACAGCCATTACGAGGCGCTGAAGAGCGCGCTTGATGGAAGCGGGATCGCGGTTGCCGCCGGGCAATCAGGCCTGATGGAAGCAGCCGACCTCGAGGCCGAATGGGTGATGGCGGCGATCGTCGGGACGGCGGGCCTTGCGCCGACGCTGGCCGCCGCCCGCAAGGGCGCCGATATAGCGCTCGCCAACAAGGAATGCCTGGTTTCCGCCGGTGATCTCTTCGTGCAGTCCGTGCGCCGCGGCGGCGGCAAGCTCCTGCCTGTCGACAGCGAGCATAATGCGATCTTCCAGGTGCTGGAAGAGAACCAGCGCCACGCCGTGGAACGCATCATCCTGACGGCGTCGGGCGGACCATTCCGCAACGCCTCGCTGGAGGAAATGGCCGGTGTGACCGTCGAGACGGCGCGCGCGCATCCGAACTGGTCGATGGGGCTGAAGATTTCGATCGACAGCGCCTCGATGTTCAACAAGGCGCTGGAGATGATCGAGGCCAAGCACCTGTTCGGGCTGACGCCGGAGCAGATCGAGGTCATCGTGCATCCGCAATCGGTGATCCATTCGATGGTGGGTTATACCGATGGTTCGGTGCTGGCACAGCTCGGCGCGCCCGATATGCGCACCGCGATCGGCTACGCGCTGGCGCATCCGCGCCGGCCGAACCTGCCGATCGAGCGGCTCGATTTCGCCAAGCTGGCGCGGCTGGATTTCGAGGAACCCGACGAGACGCGCTTCCCGGCGCTGCGGCTCGCTCGCCTTGCGATGACGCGCGGCGGCGTGCAGGGTGCGGTTCTGAATGCCGCCAAGGAAGTGGCTCTTGAGGCTTTCATCGCCGGGCGTCTGTCGTTCCTCGCCATGGCCGATGTGACTGAAACGGTGATGGACCAGCTGGCACATCTGCCGGAGGCCGCGACGATGGACGACGTGTTCGCCGTCGACAAGGAAGCCCGGCAGCGGGCTGCCGGGCTTATCAACTAAGCAGAGATATTTTTGAGTCTGGTCAGGCGACGTGCCGGGCCAGTGCGCAGCGCGACCAAAGCGAATGCAGCGCTTCCACCAGGTGCTCGATGTCGGCATCGGTGTGCAGCGGCGTGGGCGTGATGCGCAGGCGTTCGGTCTTGACCGGAACCGTCGGGTAATTGATCGGCTGGACGTAGACGTTGCAGTTGTCGAGCAGCAGGTCCGAAATCCACTTGCACTTGGCGGCGTCGCCGACCATGACCGGGACGATGTGGCTCGGGTTCGGCATGTGCGGGATGCCGGCCTTGTCGAGCTGGGCGCGGAGCAGGCGAACGCGATCTTGGTGACGGGCGCGCTCGAAGGGGCTGACCTTCAGGTGCTGGATCGAGGCGACCGCGCCGGCTGCGAGCGTCGGCGGCAGCGCCGTGGTGAAGATGAAGCCGGATGCGAAGGAGCGGATGAAGTCGCAGAGCGCGGTGGATGCCGCGATGTAGCCGCCCATGACGCCGAAGGCCTTGCCGAGCGTGCCTTCGATAACCGTCAGGCGGTCCATCAGGCCTTCGCGTTCGGCGATGCCGCCGCCGCGCGGGCCGTACATGCCGACAGCGTGGACTTCGTCGAGATAGGTCATGGCGCCGTACTTGTCGGCGAGATCACAGATTTCCTTGATCGGCGCGATATCGCCGTCCATCGAGTAGACGCTCTCGAATGCGATCATCTTCGGCGCCTTCGGATCGGCGGCGGCGAGCTTGGCTTCCAGATCCTGCAGGTCGTTGTGCTTCCAGATGACGCGATCGCACTTGGCGTAGCGAATGCCCTCGATCATCGAGGCGTGGTTCAGCGCATCCGAGAAGATGATCATGCCGGGGATCTTGGCGCCGAGCGTGCCCAGCGCCGCCCAGTTGGAGACGTAGCCCGAGGTGAAGACCAGGGCCGATTCCTTGCCGTGCAGATCGGCGAGCTCACGCTCAAGCAGAACGTGGTAGTGCGTGGTGCCAGAAATATTCCGGGTGCCTCCCGCACCCGCGCCACAGTGATCAATGGCGTTCTTCATCGCCTCGATCACCTTGGGGTTCTGGCCCATGCCGAGATAGTCGTTGGAACACCAGACGGTCACATCCTTCGGCCCCTCGGGGGTGTGGCGCGTGGCACGCGGGAAATTTCCGCGGTGACGCTCAAGATCGGCGAACACGCGGTAACGACCTTCGTTGTGAAGGCCTTCCAGCTCGTTCTTGAAGAATGCTTCGAAATCCATCTCATGCTCCAGTATCGTGCAGGCGTTCTCCGCCCAATGACGACTGCACGTCAACCCATTTGGTCCGATTTAGCACCATGTGCGTCAATTGGCCCCTAGTTTCGAATTACTTTAATTTGAAATTGGCGTCCTTGGCCAGATCAATCGCGCATTGCAGCTCTGCGCGCGGTGCTTCGCATGGTTCTTGGTGACCGATTTGCCAGTCGATTTTCGTGGCTGCTGGCCAATTGAAATCGATTGGAGCGGTTGCTTGCCCCTTTTTGCGCCATAGTTTGCAGTCTAGGTTACAAAAAAGACAGGAATCAGGGACGGCCACCGCCCACTCGGGCGACCAATCAGGAGTTATTGATGAAAAAGATTATTGCGCTCGCCTTTATCGGCCTATCGATTGCAAGCTGCACGCCGACGCAACAGGGTGCGGGCATCGGTGCGGCATCCGGCGCCATCATTGGCGGCGCGGTTACGGGCAATGTTCGTGGTGCTGCTGTGGGTGCTGCCGTCGGCGGCGTGTCCGGCGCGCTGATCGGCCGCGTGTCCGAACAGCCCGGCCAGTGCTACTACCGCGACGAATATGGTCGCCGCTATATCGACGATTGCCGCGGCTGATCCCTCGCCAAAACCTTTCAAATCCCGGGTCTCTGGCCCGGGATTTTCGTTTTTTTCCGCTAAATCAGCAATCATGCGGTTTAAAACGGTACAACAAAATGAATTTTGCCGCTAAGGTCGCATCAGGCCGGGGGGCGCAGAGCTTAAATCCAGTGTAACCAAAAAGCGGCGGATGCAGATTAGACGGAAGGCACCGAAACCGGGTATTGCGTATCGGCGAGCAGGCATCGTGACAATGGTCGCGGTGGCGACTGCCTTGTCACCGGCACTCGTGTCGAATGCTTACGCCTTCAAGCTTTTCGGGATCAATTTCTTCGGCAAGGACGATACGGACGCCAACCAGGTGCCCGACCCCGTTCGCTATGAGGTGACGCTGACATCGGACGCGAATGATCCCGACCTCAAGGAGGCGCTTGAGAACAGCTCGCGCCTGGTCGGAGACAAGGAGCAGCCGGTTTCGGGTGATCTCGGTGTCGTCGTCAAGGCGCGCGACGATCGCGAACGGCTGATCGCGGCTCTCTATGAAAAGGCGCGCTATGGCGGTGTCGTGACCATCACCGTGGATGGACGCAATATCGACGACCTGCCGCCGAACCCCACTTTCAATCGCTCGCGCCCGGTCCCCGTCAATGTCAGCGTTGCGGCCGGGCCGGTGTTTCATGTGCGCGAAGTGCAATTCGGCGGCGATGCGGCAAACCGCAATCCCGCCGATTACGATCTCGGGTCGGGTGCTTCGGCCGGGTCGCTTACCATCATCAAGGCCGGCGATAAGATCGTCGAGCAGTTGAAGAGCGAGGGACGGCCGCTGGCGAAGCTGACCACGCGCAAGGTGGTGGCCGACCACAAGACCGATACAGTCGACGTCGTGCTCGCCGCCGAGGGCGGGCCGGTTGCGCCGATCGGAACGGTGGGCGTCACCGGCGCCAAGGCGGTGCGGTCGGATTTCATCGAGCGTTATTCGCGCATCAACAAAGGTGATCGTTACTCTCCGGAGGCGCTGAAGAAGGCCGGCGAGCGGCTGCGGGCGCTCGGCGTGTTCTCAAGTGTCACCATTCACGAGGGCGACCAGCTGGCCGGCGACGGCAGCCTGCCGATGATCATCGAAGTGTCGGAGGGCAAGCAGCGCTATTTCGGCGTCGGCGCGCAGTATTCGACGATCGACGGTTTCGGGGTCAATGGCTATTGGGGCCATCGCAATCTGTTCGGCGGAGCGGAAGGGCTGCGCGTCGAGGGCGCGGTCGGCCGCCTCGGGGATGCGACGGCGCTTGGCGATCTCGATTTCTCGGCGGGCATCACCTTCACCAAGCCCGGCGCCTTCGTTCCATCGGGTACGCTGATCGCCAGCATTCTTGCCAAGACCGAAAATCCAGATGCCTATAGCGCCAAGCTGGTGACGGCATCGCTCGGCTATTCCTACGAACTCAACGATACCGACACGTTTACCGGTGCGGGCGAAGTCAGCTGGGAAAAGGATGACGACGCGTTCGGGAACAATACCTACCTGACCTTCGCTGCCCCCCTGCAGTTCGATCGCGATGCGCGCGACAACAAGCTCGACCCGACATCCGGCTACCGGCTGATGGGCAAGGTGACGCCGAGCTACGAAGCCTATAACGGCACGTTCTTCTCCGCTTTCGAGGGATCGGTTTCCGGTTATTACGGCCTCGGCGCCGAAGACCGGATCGTGCTGGCCGGCAAGCTTTCGGCCGGGTTCCTGCTTGGCGCCGACGATCTCGTGAATATTCCCGCCACACGCCGCTTCTTTGCCGGCGGTGGCGGATCGGTGCGTGGTTACGGTTATCAGGAAATCTCTCCCTATAACGCCGCCAACGAGGCGACGGGCGGGGCTTCCTTCATGACCGCGTCTTTCGAGACGCGCGTGAAGATCACCGACACGATTGGCATCGTGCCGTTTATCGATGTCGGCGTGGTCTCCGCCGATGTTGCGCCCGATTTTTCGGATATCAGGGCAGGTGCCGGTATCGGCCTGCGCTACGCTACCCCATTCGGGCCGATCCGGCTTGATTTCGCCGTTCCCCTCAACAAGTTCGAGGGTGGGACGGATTACGGCATTTACGCTGGCATCGGTCAGTCGTTCTAACGAGGTTCAGGCTCGCAGCGAGATTGCGATAGCCGCGCAGAAAACGGGATAGCTCCGGGTCCATGCTTACGCTGACGAACATCTTCAAGTGGATTGCACGACTGCTCGGTTACGGAGCCGGCGTTCTCGTCATCCTGCTTGCCGTGGCCATCGGCATCTTCGGCTTCACCGGCTTCGGCGCCCGCATTCTGGTCGACAAGGTGACGTCGACAATCTCCAACCGCGACATGACCATCCGGGTGATGGACCCGCAGGGGCTGCTCACCGGCGGCCTCGGCGCGACCCGCATCGTACTTTCGGATACGCGCGGAACGTTTGCCGATGTCGACGGCCTGTCGATCAACTGGAATCCGCTGGCGCTTTTCACCGGGCGCTTCCATGCGACGCGGCTGGAGGCGGATGCCATCCGCGTTCTGCGTAAGCCGGTCCGCACATTGCCGTCGCGGCCGGCCGCGGAAGGGGAGGCAGGCGGCGGGTTCTCGCTGCCGATCAAGATAGATATCGATCAGATCTCGTTGCCGAAGATCAGCCTGTCGCAGCCCCTGATCGGGCGCGCTTTCACGCTCTCGGCCGATGGCAGCGTACGTGCGGATTCGAAGGGCGGCGATGCCAATATCACGGTTCACCGCCACGACGTGCCGGATGCCAAGCTGACGGCCGATGTCGCCTTCCTGCCCGAAAACAGCCAGCTTACGGTCAAGGCCAAGCTCAACGAACCGAAGGGCGGGTTGCTCGCCGGCGTGCTTGCTCTGCCGAACAACCCGGCCGTCGAGATTAGCCTCAATGGCGATGGCCCGATCTCCGACTGGAAAGCCAAGTTGCAGGCCTCGCTCGATGGCCAGCAGCGCGCCGCGATAGAAGCGCATCACACGCTGACGCCGGACCAGGCTTTGCATCATGTCGAGATCAAGGGCGGCGGCGATCTGAGCTCGCTGATGCCGGCGGCATTCCGGCCGCTCTTTGCCGGGCAGACGAACATCGATCTCGCGGCCAATTTCGACAATGCCGGCAAGATCGATATCCAGACCGGCAATGTGGCGACTGGCGCCGTCGTCATCGCCGCCTCCGGTACGCTGGACCCGAAGAGCAAGAACAGCCTGAACGCCAATCTGCTCGGGACATCCGGGCCGGTCGATTTCCGCTGGCCGCTGGCGGAAGGCGAAGCGCGCTTCATGATCACGGGCGTCAATCTGGCGCTGACGGGGGATGCCAAGGCATCGCGGCTGAATGCCAGCGCTTCGCTCGATACCGCGGTGCTGCCGCAGGCGACGATCGGTAACGTGAAGCTGACGGCCAAGAGCGACAACTTCAATCTCAGCGGTCGCTCCGGCGCGGTGCAGATCCGCCTTGTGGCCGGCGACATGACCTTCGCCAACCCCGATATCAACAGGGCGGTTCAGGGGCCGGTGACGATCGTACTGCCGCTGCAGATTTCGCCGGCCGCGATCGGCTTCAATGGCGCGACGATTGAAAGCGCATCGGCGAATGCCAGCCTCAACGGTGCGTATCAGCTCACCGACAATTCGCTCACCGGTAATGCCAAGCTCACCGTCGAGCCGCCGGCAATGCCGCCGGCTGTCGCGGCGCGGTTCAAGACGCCTGTCACGATCGAAGGCCAAGTGGCGGGCACCATTCCCGACAAGATCAATCTGTCGAACCTCAGCATCAAGTCGGACCTCACCGTCGCGACGGGCAATATCGTCCTCGACGGAACGACGCTCGATGCGACGCTTGCCGGCCGCGTGCCCGATATCAAGCCGCTGCTCGACACGGCCTCGGGTGCCGTGACCTATAGCCTGAAGGCCGGCGGCGATCTCTCGGCGCTGGCGCTTTCGGCCAATCTCAACGCTCCCGCGATCGATATGGCCGGGCGCGGGCTGAGCGATCTTGCTGTCGCGCTCAATGCGACCGCCGATCCGAAGGCGCCCAAGGCGCAGGTGAAGGCGACCGGCAAGATCGATGGCCAGGCGATCGATATCAGCACCGACGTGTTGTCCGAAGGCGGGCAGACGACGCTGCCGTCGATCAAGGCCAATGTCGGCAACAACAGCCTGACGGGTCACGTCGCGCTGTCCGAAAGCTTCGCGCCGACGGGCGCTTTGACGTTCGACCTGCCCGATCTCAGCCTTATCGCGGCGCTGGCCGGCCAGAAGGCCGAGGGCGATCTCAAGGGATCGGTCGATATTTCCGACGATGCCGGCAAGATCGGCCTGAAGGTGGCGGCGACGGGCAGTGGCCTGAAGCAGGGCAATTTCGCGATCGTCAGCCCCAATGTTGATGTCACCGTTACCGATCTCTCGGCATTTGCGGCAACGGGAGCGATCAAGGCCGACGAGGTCGCATCCGGCACCAACAAGATCGACAGCCTGGCGGTGAATTTCACGCAGCTCGGGAACCGCACGAATTTCAGCCTCGACGGCTATTACGACAACCACCCGCTGGTGGCGGGCGGCGGTGTCGAAACCAATGCCGGCACGACGCTCGTTCAGCTCGACCGCTTCTCAGCCAAGCCGCATGACATTGCGGTGGACCTCGCTGCGCCTTCGCAGCTATCGATCACTGATGGTACGGTCACGCTCGATGGTCTCGAGATCAAGACCGGTGACGGCGCGATCAACGTGACCGGCTCGGCTGGGCAAGCGCTCGACATCAATGCTGTGGTCAAGCAATTGCCGGCAAGCCTTGCCAACAGCTTCGTGCCCGATCTCGATGCCGCGGGTGCGATCTCGGGCAAGGTCGTGGTGACGGGTACGTCGGCGGCACCCGTGGCCGATTTCACGCTCGACTGGAAGAACGCCGCGACCAGCCAGACGAAGGGCGCCGGGCTTTCGGCGCTGGCGATCGGCGCGGATGGCAAGTTCGCCGATAACAAGCTCGATTTCAAAACGGATCTGAGCGGCAAGGGCGGCGTTTCGCTGAAGGCGGCCGGCAATTTCGTCACTGCTGGACAAAATGCGCAGTCGCTGCAGGTCGATGCCGATATCGTCAACATTCCGGCCGGATTGGCCAATGCCTTCGTGCCCGGGCTGAATGCCGAAGGCGCCATTACCGGCAGCGTCACCGCTTCGGGCAAGCTGCCCGCGCCGGCGCTCGATTTCAAGCTGAACTGGAAGAACGCGGCCACCAGCCAGACCAAGGTCGCCAAGCTCTCCTCGCTCGGGCTAACGGCAAGCGGCAAGCTCGAAAACAACATCCTCAATTTCAATGCGAATGCCGGCGGCAGCGGCGGGTTTGCGATCAAGGCCGATGGCAGCTTCGTCGTCACCGGCAATGACGCGCAGACGCTAAAGGTGGACAGCACGCTTGCCAATATTCCGGCGGCGCTTGCCAACGCCTTCGCGCCCGATCTTGCCGCACAGGGCATGATATCGGGCAGCTTCGGCGCATCCGGCAAGCTGCCGATGCCGGCAGCGCAGTTCCAGCTGGATTGGAAGAACGCCTCGACCAGCCAGATCAAGGCGGCCGGCCTTTCGGGCGTCGGCGCTTCGGTGAACGGGACGTTCGCGGACAATACGCTCACTTTCGACAGCAACGTCTCGGCCACCGGCGGCATGTCGGTGAAGGCGGCGGGCAATCTCAAGCTTCAAGGTTCGGCGATCGGCGATCTCAAGGTCGATGCGACGTTGAGCGGAGTTCCGGCTGGGCTTGCCAATGGTTTCGTCGATGGGCTCGGCGCCAGCGGCACGATTTCCGGCACTGCTTCGGCATCCGGCACGCTGCAGCAGCCGAAGGCCAGCTTCGATCTCGCATGGGCCGATGTCGCGACCAGCCAGACGAAGGCGGCGAAGTTGCCGGCCATGGCGCTGGCGCTGAAGGGGACACTTGAGGACAAGGCGCTCGATTTCACCACGAAGCTCGATGGTCAGGACGGCGCGGCGCTCGAGGCGGCCGGCAAGGTCGGGATCGAGGGGACCAAGCCGACGACGATCGAGGCCAATGCGACGCTCAACAAGCTGCCGGCAGCGCTTGTCAGCAGCTTCGTGCCCGATCTCGATGCTGGCGGCATGATCTCGGGGACGGCCAAGGTTTCCGGCGCGCTGCCGCTGCCATCCGTTGATTTCAAGCTCAACTGGGCGAACGCGACGACGCGGCAGACCAAGAGCGCCAACCTTTCGGCGCTCAGCCTCGATGCGACGGGCAAGTTCGCCGACAACAAGATCAATTTCGACGCCAATCTGGCCAGCAACAGCAAGACATTGCTTAAGGCCAAGGGGACGGCGGCGTTGGTCGGGGCCAACATCCAGGGCCTTTCCGTCGACGCCGATATCACCGATCTGCCGGCGAGCCTTGCCAATGGCTTCGTGCCTGGCCTTGGCGCCGAAGGCACGATTTCGGGCCGGGCAAAGACATCGGGAACGCCTGCCAATCCCGTCATCGACTTCAATCTCGATTGGAAGAACGCGGCGACGACGCAGACGCGGGCCGCGGGCGTCGGCTCGCTGTCTGCCAACGCCAACGGCAAGCTCGCCGACAACAAGCTCGACTTCACCACCAATCTGACCGGCAGCAACGTGGCGCTGAAGGCGGCGGGCAACTTCGTGGTCGCGGGCGCCAATGCGCAATCGCTCGCCGTGAAGGCCGACATATCGAACCTGCCGGCGGGCCTCGCCAACGCCTTCGTTCCGGGGCTGGCCGCCGAGGGCAATATCTCCGGCACGGTCGCGGCGTCAGGCAAGCTGCCAATGCCGGATGTCGACTTCAAGCTCGACTGGCGCAATGCCGCGACCAGCCAGACGCGCGGCGCCGGCGTCTCGCCGCTGGCGATCGGCGCGAACGGCAAGCTCGCTTCGGGCCGGCTCACCATCGAGACGACGGTTACCGGCGATGCCGGTCTGTCGCTGCGGGGCGGCGGCAATCTGGCCATTTCAGGGAACCGGGCGCTCGACATGCGCTTTTCCGGAAACCTGCCGTTTGCCGTTCTCGGCGCACAGCTGGCCGCGCAAGGGTTCGTCGCGGAAGGCAACGCCAACTTCAATCTGCAGGTCGGCGGCACCGCGTCGGCGCCCGTGATCAACGGGACGGTTGCAACCAGCGGCGCCAAGGTCATCGACGTCCGGCGCAATCTGGAGATCAACAGCCTGACCGCCGATATCCGCTTCGACGGGCAGCGCGCGGTGATTTCGCGCCTGACCGGGCAGCTTGCGAGCGGCGGCAACATCGCGGTGACCGGCGATGTCGGTATCCAGCCGGCAGCGAACTTCCCCGCCAATATCGACGTCAGGCTCAACAAGGCCGTCTATGTCGACGGCACGCTTGTCGTCGCCACGGTCGACGGCACGATCGGCCTGCGCGGGCCGCTTCTTGCCAACCCGACGCTGAACGGCAAGCTCACACTCGAAAAGGCCTCGATCACCGTTCCGGAGAAACTCCCGACATCGTTGCGCGAGATCGACATCCGCCACAAGAACGCGCCGAAGGCCGTTCTCGCGCAGATGCGCGACACGACGCAGGAAGGCGCGAGGGGCAAGTCGAGCACGCTCAATCTCGATATCCAGGTCGATGCGCCCTCGCAGATCTTCGTGCGCGGGCGCGGGATCGACGCCGAGCTCGGCGGCAGCGTGACCATTCGGGGTACGGCGTCCGTGCCTGTGGTTTCCGGCGGCTTCACCATGCGTCGCGGGCGTCTCACCATCCTCAACCGCCGTCTCGATTTCTCCGACAAGAGTCGGATCACCTTTGCCGGCGATCTGACGCCGGCGCTGCAGATGGCGGCGACGTCGACCTCGGGCACGACGACGCTGACCGTCGATGTGGCGGGACTGGCGACCGATCCGGCCATCACCTTCTCCTCCTCGCCGGCGCTGCCGCAGGATGAAGTGCTGGCGCAGCTGATCTTCGGGCAGTCGATGTCGAAGCTCTCGGCGATCCAGATCGCCCAGCTCGCCGATGCCGTCAGCCAGCTTGCGGGCGGACGCTCGACCTCGCTGTTCCAGGGATTGCGCAACCAGCTGGGCGTCGACGATTTCGATATCAGCACCGATGCCAACGGCCAGACCAATGTCGGCGTTGGCCGCTATCTCAACGAGCGCACCTATATCGAGCTGCAGCAGAACACCAAGGACGGCGCCAAGGCGATCATCAACCTCGATGTCGGGCGCGGCGTGAAGCTGCGCGGTGCGGCCGGCGCCAATGGTGCGGGCGAGGCGGGCGTGGTGTACGAGAAGGAATATTGAGGGTGGGGGCGTTGACGCCCCCCGGCGTTTTCACCTCTCCGGCAGGCCGGCTTTCCGGAAGCCATCGACGAAATGGTCTCCCACATTTGTGTCGCGGAGCGGCTGGGAGTTCAGCCAATGGTCGATCGTGAAATGGGGATGGGCGATCAGGAACAATTCTGCTTCCCGGTGCGCTTCCTCATCGTCGCCCAACTGTGCGAGCGTCGCAGCCAGGAATTTGCGTGAGTTGGTACGATAGGTCTCCTCCCTGCGCAGGGTAACCTTCGTTGCCTGATAGTCGTGCGCGGCGTACTGCGCTTGTCCAAGATGACAAAGATACCAGCAGGCCGGATAAGGATTGAGCCGCAGTGCTTTTTCGATCTGCGCCAGGCCGGCGGCAACCTTGCCATCAAGCACGGACATGTCCGACATGGCAGCCCAGGTGTCGGCGTGGTTGGGGTCCAACTCCAGGGCCTTGGCGAAGGCTCCCTCCGATTCCTCCCATCGCCGCTCATAGGCCATGATGGTCCCCAGAATGTATCGGCAGCCTGCATCGTTGGGATCCAGGTCGACCGCTTTCTGCGCCAACGTCACTGCCATCGCCCGGTTGGGGTCTTCGGGTTCGCCGAAATGAGTCCAGGCGAGCCAACGGTTATATGCGAGAAGACCAAGGGCCTCGGCATATGACGGCTCGAGCTGAACGGCGCGCTGGAGCAGCATATGTGCCTCACGCTCCGTTTGCGGGGATTCTTCCGTCAGGAGGCGGGCGCGGACACACAGATCGTATGCCTCGACGTTCTTCGGACGATTGCGTTGCGCCGGGGCGGTCAGGCGGCCAACGAGGGCTTCGACGATCTTGGCGTTGACTTCGTCCTGCAGCTCGAAAACATCTTCCACCGTCCTGTCAAACCGGTCGGCCCACAGGTGTTTGCCGCCAAGCGCGTCGAACAATTGCGCATTGATGCGGACACGCCCCATCGCGCGTCTGGCGCTCCCCTCGAGGACGTAGCGGACGCCGAGTTCCTGGGCGACCAGCCGTACGTCGACCGCTTTGCCCTTGTAAACGTAGACGGAATTGCGCGCGATGACGAACAGGCCAGCCGTACGGGACAGGTCGGTAATCAGGTCTTCGGTCAAGCCGTCGACAAAATGCGTGTCCGCTTCATCCCCGCTCATATTGGTGAATGGCAAGACGGCGATCGAGGGACCTTCGGGCAACTGCAATATGCTCTGCAGCGCATCCGGCCAATGCCACACGTGGACCGGCCGGGTCAGGTTCTTCAGGTAGCGCTCGCCTGCATCGAAGAACCGCTCGTTGATCTTGCCGACGATTTCGCCGTGGACGCCGGCTGAAATGCAGATGCCTCCCGATGCGGCTTGCGTCTGAAGGCGCGCGGCGACGTTCACGCCGTCGCCAAGGATGTCCGAGCCGTCGCCGATGACATCTCCCACATTGACGCCGACGCGTAAAAGCAGACGTCGGTCTCCCGGGGTCTCGGTGGCAGTGGTGGCCCGTTGTATTTCCAGCGCTGCCTTGACCGCATCCAATGCGCTAGCGAATTCGATTAGGAAGCCGTCGCCTACGATCTTGAAGATTCGACCGTTGTGGCTCAGCACTGCCGGCTCGATAACGCCGGAACGGAGCGCCCGGAGGTTCTCCACCGTCGCGACTTCATCAGCCTCCATCAGGCGAGAATATCCCACCACATCGGCAACGACGATGGCGGCAAGACGCCGCTGAAGAGATGGATCTGTCATCTGAGGACAAGCCTAACGACTGAACTCGCAGGGTATTGTTCGCCCCTGGGTGAGTCAACCGTCGACCGGAAACGGACGAAGCGGCTGACACTTATCTGATCGGAGGCGCTGCGGCCCGCTTGCGTCGTTACTTCTCGTTCTTTTCTTGATCGTGATTTCCAGGCTGTTGTCTGTGGGGGGAGCGCTAACGCAAAACGTATGCATGCAACATCATCCATGCTGACGCAGATGAGAGAAGCTATTGGCGCCTAGCCGCCGCCTTTCCAGGGTGCTGTCGGCTCTTTGCGCAGATCATGGCGAAGGGTTCGCGAATGCATTTGGCGCAAGGTATTGAGCTAAGAGGCGGGTGCCGAGGGCCGGAAGGACGCCGCCAATGCCAGCGACATAGATGATCGGGGATGAGAGGATTTCGAGCCCGAGAAATGCACCTTGCTTGGAATAGGCGACCGCGCACGCTGCGCAGACGGCCGTGGCGCATCCGCCACAAAAACCGGCACAGCGAAATCCCGATCCAAAGCGATAGCGCAAAATGGAGAACAACATGCCTCCCGTTATCGACGGCACGAGGCCAAACGCATATCCCATCGCAAGAAGAAATCCGGCAAGCTCCCAGCTTCTCAGCCACAGGGGCACAAACAGCAGAACCATGCCCAGCGGCGGCCCAACTGCAGCCGTAAAAAGAATGATCTGCCAGGCCGGTGGTTTCAATCGAGTAACCGCTCTCAACTCTCACGTGTTGTCACAGTAGTGTGCCGGCTGATGGCTGGCAATAACCACTAGTGGCGTACAGCTGGCGCCTCTGCCTCTCTCTCCTTAAAAGCTGGTCTTCCGCGTCTTCAGCAATATGTTCGTCTCAGTCGTGTTGATGCCGTCGATCAGTCTTATGCGGCGCAGGGTTTCGTCGAAGGAGACGAGGTCGCGGTCTTCGAGTTCGGCGATGAAGTCCCATTTGCCGTTGGTGCTGTGAAGCGCGCGCACCTGCGGCAGGCCGCGCAGTTGGTCGGCGACCTTGTCGGCGAGTTTGCCGAGCACCTCGATCATGACGATGGCGCGCACGCCGGCGGCGCGGGTCTCGTGGCCGGTGCGGATGGTGAAGGCGGCGATGGTGCCGTTGGCGACCAGTCTGTCGATGCGCGCGGCGACGGTGGCGCGTGAGGCGCCGGTCATGGCGGCAAGCGAGGAGACGGGTGCGCGGGCGTTGTGGCGCAGGGCGCTCAGAAGTTCCTGATCGAGGTCGTCCATGGTCTTACTTTGTGAGAGCGGGATGTCACTTTGTATGGTCGGACTTAGCAAACTGTCAAATCATGCTGTGAAACTGGCACTTTTTCATCTTTTTGTCGCCGTGGCGATGTCAGATATTCAACCGAAGCAGTGAGCAGGAGAACAAGATGCAGGCACAGTCGCGATCGGTCACCCTTATCGGTGCGCCTTTGGAAGAGGGCTCCGGCCGCAGGGGGGCCGCGATGGGGCCGACGGCGCTCCGGATCGCCGGTGTCGACCGCGCGCTTGTCGATCTCGGCCACGATGTCGCCGACGCCGGAGACGTGCAGATCGTGCCGGCCCGCGACCTGCCGAACAATCCGAAGGCGCACAATCTGCGCACCGTCGGCGCGTTCACGCGGGCGCTTGAAGCCGGCGTCTACGAGATCGCCGATGCCGGTCGTTTCCCGATCATTCTCGGCGGCGACCACAGCCTGTCGATGGGTTCGGTATCGGGCATGGCGCGCTATGCGGCCAAGCAGAAGCGGCCGCTTTTCGTGCTCTGGCTCGACGCGCATTCGGATTTCAACACGCCGGAGACGTCACCTTCGGGTAATATTCACGGCATGCCCGTCGCCTATTATTGCGGCCAGGCCGATCTCTCCGACATCCTGCCGCGCGACCGGCCGCTGGTCGATCCGAAGAATGTCTTCCAGGTCGGGATTCGTTCGGTCGATGCGCCGGAGCGCGAGCTGATCAAGGAACACGGCGTCAACGTCTTCGACATGCGTTCGATCGACGAGCAGGGGGTCGCGGCGATCATGCGCGACATTCTCTCCAAGGTCGAAGCGGCGAATGCGCTGTTTCATGTCAGCCTCGATGTCGATTTCCTCGATCCTGACGTTGCACCGGGTGTCGGCACGACGGTGCCCGGGGGAGCGACCTTCCGCGAGGCGCATCTGTTCATGGAGATGCTCTGCGACAGCGGGCTCGTCTCCTCTCTCGATCTGGTCGAGCTCAACCCGTTCCTCGACGATCGCGGCAAGAGCGCCCGCGTTCTCGTCGAGCTGACGGCCAGCCTGTTCGGCCGCCGCATCTTCGACCGCCCGACGCGCGCCGCATAAGAAACCGCATAACAAAAGGGGACGACCATGAGCAGTTCAGCCAGATTGATCGATACCGAGCAGCGCCTGGGCGCCCATAACTACAAGCCGCTCGACGTCGTCCTGACGCGCGGCGAGGGGGTGTATGTCTGGGATACAGATGGCAAGCGCTATCTCGATTGCCTCTCTGCCTATTCGGCCGTCAACCAGGGGCATTGCCACCCGAAGATCCTCGCCGCAATGGTCGAGCAGGCGGGCAAGCTGACGCTGACCTCGCGCGCCTTCCGGAACGACCAGCTGGCGCATCTCTACGAGGAGCTCGCGGCACTGACCGGATCGCACAAGATCCTGCCGATGAACTCCGGCGCCGAGGCTGTCGAGACGGCGATCAAGGCGGTGCGCAAATGGGGATATGAGGTGAAGGGCGTGCCGGAGGGCAAGGCCGAGATCATCGTCTGCTCCGACAACTTCCATGGACGGACGCTCAGCATCATCAGCTTCTCCACTGACCCGGATGCGCGCTCAGGCTTCGGCCCCTATACGCCGGGCTTCCGAACTGTCCCCTTCGGTGATGCGGAGGCGTTCGCGGCGGCGATCAACGAGAACACGGTGGCGGCGCTGATCGAGCCGATCCAGGGCGAAGCGGGCGTCATCATCCCGCAGCCGGGCTATTTCAAGACGGTGCGCCAGCTCTGCACCGACAACAAGGTCACGCTCATCCTCGACGAGATCCAGACCGGGCTTGGACGCACCGGCAAGCTGCTGGCCGAGGAGCATGAGGGTATCGAGGCGGACGTGACGCTGATCGGCAAGGCGCTGTCGGGCGGCTTCTATCCTGTGTCCGCCGTGCTTTCGAACTCCGAGGTGCTCGGCGTGCTTAAGCCCGGCCAGCACGGCTCGACCTTCGGCGGCAATCCGCTTGCCTGCGCCGTGGCGCGCGCGGCACTGAAGGTGCTGACGGAAGAAGACATGATCGGCAATGCCGAGCGCATGGGGAACTACTTCCTCGAGGGGCTGCGGTCGATCCGCTCGAACATCGTGAAAGAGGTGCGCGGTCGCGGGCTGATGATGGCGATCGAGCTGGTGCCGGAAGCCGGCGGCGCGCGGCAATATTGCTACGCGCTGAAGGATCTCGGCCTTCTTGCCAAGGACACCCACGAAAACACCATCCGCTTGGCGCCACCGCTTGTCATCACCAAGGACCAGGTCGAGTGGGCGGTAGAGCAGATCGAGAAGACGATCGTCTGAGACTTAGCTGCGTTGAACGGGTCCGGGATCCGTTCAACGCATCCCTTCCGCTGCATTCCCCCACTCACCGGGCGAAAAATCCTGCCGGTCGGTTTAGATTTGGGAAACACTCTTTCTTTACAGTCCTCAGTAACCGTAACGGTACTCTTCATATTCAGAGAACTGGCGGCTTGAAGGCAAAGTGCATCGACGCCAATGGTGGCGTTGTTGCTTCTGCCCTGGCTTTCGACAGTTGGGACATTTTTAATGACGACGATCAATTCTCCGAGCTTCAGTGGCGACACGCTTGAGATCATTGCCTTCCGCCTGCACGATCAGGAATTCTGCGTGAAGACGACGACCATCCGCGAAATCCGCGGCTGGGCGCCTTCGACGCCGATCCCGCATTCGCCGGCCGACGTCATCGGCGTCATGAACCTGCGCGGCTCGGTCATTCCGATCATCGACCTCGCCTTCAAGCTCGGCATGAAGAGCACCGTCGCCAATGAGCGCAGCGCCATCGTCGTCGCCGAAGTGCACAACATGGTCATCGGCATGCTGGTTGATCGCGTCTCCGACATTCTCACGATTTCGGCCGATCAGGTGCAGCCGGTTCCCGAGGTCACCGCATCCTTCGACCGCGCCTTCTGCGAGGGCATCATCGCGTCCGAAAACGGCATGATCTGCTTCCTGAACCTCGCCAAGATGTTCAAGGAAAACGAGACGGACGATCTGGTCGCCGCATAAGCGCCATTCGATACAATCCGATCCCGCCCCGCCCGAGCAGCCCTCCGGCGGGGCGATCTCGTTTTCGGCCCCTCGGTGATTGCCCGCCGGCCGGCTGCGGCTTGCTCGCAGGCGTGGTTTTTTGGGCGCGCCACCTCTTTAAACTTTCGCGGCTTCCCACCATATCCTGAGCAAGTTCTTCGCCTCGGTTTTTGCCGCCGGCGAAGAGACATGGCTCGCCTCTTGAGGGAGCTCAATCTCAGTCATCGGCCTGTGCCTTATGAGGGCAGGGCGATTTAAGGAGGTCTATTGATGAATATTGAAAAATACTCCGAGCGGGTGCGCGGTTTCATCCAGTCGGCGCAGACCTATGCGCTGGCCCAGGGTCACCAGCAGTTCTCGCCCGAGCATGTGCTGAAAGTGCTGCTCGACGACGACCAGGGTATGGCCGCGTCTCTGATCGAGCGCGCCGGCGGCGACGCCAAGGCCGCCCGCCTTGCCAACGATGCCGCCCTTGCCAAGCTGCCGAAGGTCTCCGGCGGCAACGGCCAGATCTATCTTGCCGCACCACTCGCCAAGGTTCTCTCGACCGCCGAAGAGGCATCGAAGAAGGCCGGCGACAGCTTCGTCACGGTCGAGCGTCTGCTGCAGGCGCTGGCGATGGAATCGTCGACGGCGATCACGCTGAAGAATGCCGGCGTGACGGCGGTGACGCTCAACCAGGTCATCAACGAAATCCGCAAGGGCCGCACGGCCGACAGCGCCAATGCCGAACAGGGCTTCGACGCGCTGAAGAAATTCGCCCGCGACCTGACGGCGGAAGCCCGCGATGGCCGGCTCGATCCGGTGATCGGCCGCGACGACGAAATCCGCCGCACCATCCAGGTGCTTTCGCGCCGTACCAAGAACAACCCCGTGCTCATCGGTGAGCCCGGCGTCGGCAAGACGGCGATCGCCGAAGGTCTGGCGCTGCGCATCGTCAATGGCGACGTGCCTGAGTCTCTGAAGGACAAGAAGCTGATGGCGCTCGACATGGGCGCTTTGATCGCCGGCGCGAAATATCGCGGCGAGTTCGAAGAGCGGCTGAAGAGCGTGCTCAACGAGGTGCAGGCCGAAAACGGCGAGATCATCCTCTTCATCGACGAGATGCACACGCTTGTCGGTGCCGGCAAGGGTGACGGCGCGATGGATGCCTCGAACCTTCTGAAGCCGGCGCTTGCGCGCGGCGAGCTGCATTGCGTCGGCGCGACTACGCTCGACGAATATCGCAAGCATGTCGAGAAGGACCCGGCGCTCGCCCGTCGTTTCCAGCCGATCGTCGTCGAAGAGCCGACGGTCGAGGACACGATCTCGATCCTGCGCGGCCTGAAAGAGAAATACGAGCAGCACCACAAGGTCCGCATCTCGGATTCGTCGCTTGTGGCGGCCGCCACGTTATCGAACCGCTACATCACCGATCGCTTTCTCCCCGATAAGGCGATTGACCTGATGGACGAGGCGGCGGCGCGCCTGCGCATGCAGGTCGATTCCAAGCCGGAAGAGCTCGACGAACTCGATCGCCGCATCATGCAGCTGAAGATCGAGCGCGAAGCGCTGAAGAAGGAAACCGATGTCGCCTCGGCCGACCGGCTTGTCCGGCTCGAGACCGAGCTCACCGATCTGGAAGAAAGCGCCGATGCGCTGACGGCCCGCTGGCAGGCGGAAAAGCAGAAGCTCGGCCTTGCCGCTGATCTGAAAAAGGAACTCGACGATGCGCGCAACGATCTGGCGATCGCCCAGCGCAAAGGCGAATTCCAGCGCGCCGGCGAGCTGACCTACGGCGTCATTCCGGAGCTTGAAAAGAAGCTTTCGGAAGCCGAAGCGCAGGACAATGATCGCAGCGCCATGGTGCAGGAGGTCGTGACCCCCGACAACATCGCGCATGTCGTCTCCCGCTGGACCGGGATTCCGGTCGAGAAGATGCTTGAGGGCGATCGCGAGAAACTGTTGCGGATGGAAGACGAGTTGGCGAAGTCGGTGATTGGCCAGGGTGATGCGGTTCAGGCCGTGTCGCGGGCGGTGCGTCGTGCGCGTGCCGGCCTGCAGGATCCGAACCGGCCGCTCGGCTCGTTCATCTTCCTCGGCCCGACCGGCGTCGGCAAGACGGAGCTGACCAAGGCATTGGCCCGCTTCCTCTTCGACGACGAGACGGCGATGGTGCGTATGGACATGTCGGAATACATGGAGAAGCACTCCGTGGCCCGGCTGATCGGCGCCCCTCCCGGCTATGTCGGCTATGAGGAAGGCGGTTCGCTGACGGAAGCGGTGCGTCGCCGGCCCTATCAGGTCGTGCTGTTCGACGAGATCGAAAAGGCGCATCCGGATGTCTTCAACGTGCTGCTGCAGGTGCTCGACGATGGTCGCCTGACCGATGGTCAGGGCCGCACCGTCGACTTCCGCAACACGATGATCATCATGACGTCGAACCTCGGTGCGGAATATCTGACGCAGCTGAAGGACGGCGACGACAGCGATCTTGTGCGCGAGCAGGTGATGGAGATGGTGCGCGGCCACTTCCGGCCGGAGTTCCTGAACCGCATCGACGAGATCATCCTCTTCCACCGCCTGAAGCGGGACGAGATGGGCGCGATCGTCGACATCCAGCTGCAGCGGCTGGTGAAGCTCTTGGCCGAGCGCAAGATCACGATCGAACTCGACGACGAGGCAACGCATTGGCTCGCCAACAAGGGTTACGATCCTGTCTACGGCGCGCGGCCGCTGAAGCGGGTGATCCAGAAGTACGTCCAAGATCCGCTCGCCGAGCAGATCCTCGGCGGGCAGGTGCCGGATGGTTCGACGGTGAAGATCACCGGCGGGACGGATCGGCTGCTGTTTCGCACGAAAAGTGCTGGTGTCAGTGAAGCGGCGTAAGCGGATTGGCGATTGAGTGGAAACGGCGGCTTCGGCCGCCGTTTTTGTTCGTGAAGACCCCTCCCCAACCCCTCCCCACAAGGGGGAGGGGCTTGCTGGGCGCGATCTCGCCACTTGAATAGAAACCTCTCAACAGCCGCTGGCGGCAGGATCGGGCAGGCGAATGCCACGAGTTAGCCCCTCCCCCTTGTGGGGAGGGGGTGGGGAGGGGACTTTAGAGACAGCTCTCTGGAAGGCCGAGGCGAAACCGCTACTTGCTCGCCACCTGCGGAGGCGGCTGGTTGCCCAGCAGCGTATCGATCCGCTTGCGCTCGTCCTCGAACTTCGCAAGCGCCGGACCCGCGAGCGACTTGCCACCCGGCAGACGCACACGCAGCGGGTCGACCTTGGTGCCGTTGACGATCATCTCGTAATGCAGATGCGGGCCGGTCGATTCACCTGTCGTGCCGACCCAGCCGATCACCTGACCCTGGCGCACCTTGGCGCCCGGGACGACGCCCTTGGCGATCGCGCTCTGGTGGTTATACGAGGATTCATAGCCATTGGCGTGGCGCACGATCGTCTGGTTGCCGTAGCCGCCACTATCCCAGCCGGCCTTCTCCACCGTGCCGTTGCCGACGGCGATGATCGCCGTGCCGCGCGGGGCTGCCCAGTCGACGCCGGTGTGCATGCGGGCAAAGCCCAGGATCGGATGGCGGCGCATGCCGAAGCCGGAGCGGAAGATTCCGTTCGGGACGGGGTTGCGCAGCAGGAACTGGCGAATGCTCTTGCCGTCCTGATCGAAATAATCGATCGAGCCGTCTTCCGGATCCTGGAAGCGGTAGAAGCGCGTCTGGGTATCGCCGAAGCGGGCGTTGACATAGAGCAGTTCGGACTGATCCGTCGCCTGGCCGCTGGCATCGGCCACCGAGAAGAAGGCCTCGAGCGTATCGGTCGGGCGCAGCTCGGCCTGGAAGTCGACGCTGCTGGCGAGAAGCTTGATGATCAGCGCCGTCATGTCCTTGGTCATGCCATAGGAGAGGGCGGCGCGATAAATGCCGTCATAGACGCGGGGAAGATTCTGGTTCGACGGTGCGGTCATGGCGCTGTCGTCGAAGGCGGTGGCGATCGCATCGAGCTTCGGCGGCTCGCTGCCGGCGACGTAATGGTCGGTGTCGTCGAGCGCGACCGTGACGACGTGCCGGGAACCGCGATAGACGCTGGCGCGGATGATTTTCGCCTGCTCGCCCTTCTGCAGGATGCCGATGCGCAGCACATCGCCCTTCGAGAGGTTCTCCGAGCCAAACAATGGCGACAGATAGGTGGAAAGCCCCTTTGCCTGCGGCTCCGGATAGCCCTGGTCCATCATCGCCTTGACGATCGGCGTATCCTGGCGGACCGGCACGATATCGTCGGCGAATTCCTCGGTCTGCGGCGTGATGGATTCCGGCGCCGACACCGTCATGTTCTGCTCGAGCACGCGCGCGGTCAGGCCAGATGCCAGGTCGACATCGTTGTCGTCTGTCGAGAAGCGCTGCGGGTCGACATAATAGAGGGCGGCGACCTGCGAGGTGCCGTCTGTCAGCACCGAGCCGTTGGAGCGGACGTTCTCCTCGATCTCGTCGAGCGACATGCCGGCGGCGATCTTCAGATTGGAAGCCGATGCCGGATAGGCCTCGGTCTTCAGGCTGACTTCGGATTCGACGTCGGAGCCGTAGATCTGGCCGGTGCGCACGCCCGGCTGCGGTTCGGGCTCGTCGGCCGAGAAGATCGAGAGAGGGTTGAAGGCCGGGTAGTCCTCGGTGGCGACGTGATTGGCGGCAAGCGTCATCTTAACGCGCGCGAAGGGCTGACGACGCACCACTTCCTTGTCGCCTTCATGCACGACGGTCGAGACTTCCATGATCTTGCGATCGGACGGCTTGGCGGCAATGGCGGGCGCGATCAGGCGGCCGCCACGGGTGACGTCGGCGTCGGGATTGGCGGTGCCGGCAATGCTGGCATAGGCCTCGGCGGGGATCGCCAGCTGCTGGCGGCCGTCGAGGGCGGCAAACAGCGCCACGCCCATCAATACGCTCGAGGTTATACCGGTCAGAAAGGTGCCGGATAGCCAGCGCAGCGAAACTTCGCGGCGGTCGGGCGCACGTCTGCCATCGGCGAGAAGGGCTGGCTCGTTGCCGAACGAGCGGATCATCATCTTCTCAGTCACCATGGCAAAGGCGTCCGCATCCTTTCAGCTGATCGGGTCAACCAGGCCCAGGGGGCATTTGGGTGGCCGGAAAAGTGCATAGTTTACATATGGGAGTCAAATGAGCGGACCCGAATGGACCGGCCACGACGTTCACGCTGCCCTTGAGACCACCTGATTGTGAAAATGTGAGGGCAGACGGCCTCGTCTCATGCTTTTGCAGTCCTATATAGAGGAGGATGCTTGCCGCAAGCCTGCGCCAACAGGGTGTGTTTCCGGCACTCAAATGAGCCTTCTGGAAATTCCCTATCAAAATCAGTCGGTTGCCAGAAACTGCGATTTTTTGAAAAAGGCTTGTTGACTTGTTTGGGCTAGGGGCCTTATAAGCCGCTTCACAGAACGAGGGCGGCGGCGCTGCTGGCGACGGTGACTTTCGCTCTGGATTTCTTTGATTGGCTGCGATGCTGATTGGTTCCGGATTTCGGTTTGGGACGGGGAATTTCGACTGGTTTGACTGGTCT
>NZ_JBFTQT010000015.1:0-71705 GCF_056399145.1 Rhizobium sp. 01N48 | reverse complement strand
TTGGAGAATGGTTCGAGAACCGAAGGACACCTTTGTCCTGCGGAAAAAAAGACTTTGCCGATCGGCGCCAACGCCGGTCAAAACACAACCAGAACCCAAGGAAACGCCGCCAACGCTGGTGTTTTATCCCTTGTATTCTTTCATTGGAGGAAATCATGACCAGTATATCAAGTGACAACGGACTAAATTCCGCGACAGGCAGAACGAAAGGCGCCCTGACCGCTTTCTTCGACAACCGAAGCGACGCTGATCGAGCCATCGTAAGGCTGAGGTCAGCAGGCCTTGGAGACGTGCGGCTGATGGCTGGCTACGAAGCCGATGGCGAAGCGTCCAGCTCCAACGATGCCGGCAGCTTCTGGTCGAAACTCGGAGACTGGCTTTTCCCTGACGACGACCGCAACCTTTATGCGGAAGGACTTCGCCGCGGCGGTTTCCTTGTCTCGGTTTCGGTCGATGGCACGACCTACGAGGCAGCCCACGACATTCTCGATGACGATGGCGCAGTCGACATCGATGAGCGCGCTGATCTCTGGCGAACCGGTGGGTGGAGCGCTGCGCACGATCAAAAGCCGAGCGGTTCTCAAGGCGACATATACCAGGCCGATGCCGTAGCCGGCGCTGCGACCGGCATCGGGCGCTTCTCGCGCAGTGGCGAGGCGAGCTCTGCCCGCGTGCGCGCATATGATTTGACGGAACAGCTTCCTGAAGACGTCGTCGACGACGTACTTCCAACTGGACATCAGCGAACCACAGGCGACCGACATCAGGATCCGCTCGATCAAACCATGAGTCCGAACGAGGAGCTCGACGCGTTGCGTCAAAAGCAGAGCTTTCCAGGCGGTCGCTAGCGAGAGCTAGCTTGTGTGATGGAGATCGCGACCTACAATATAAACGGCATCAACGGGCGCCTGGATGTCCTCCTTCGTTGGCTGAAGGAGGAAAGGGCCGACGTGGTTTGCCTGCAGGAACTTAAGTGTTCCGACGGCAAATTTCCCCATCGGGAGTTGGAAAGGGCCGGATATGGCGCCGTTTGGCAAGGTCAAAAGAGCTGGAACGGCGTCGCTATTCTTGCAAGAGGTCAAAAACCTCACCTAACTCGCAAGGGGCTGCCAGGTGACCCCGACGATAGCAACAGCCGTTACATTGAAGCCGCCGTTGATGGCATCTTGATCTGTTGCCTGTACCTGCCCAATGGCAATCCAGCACCCGGCCCGAAATTCGACTATAAACTTCACTGGCTCAAGCGCCTTCATGAATACGCTGCTGAATTGCTCGATCTCGACGTCCCTGCCCTTCTAATAGGAGATTTCAACGTCATTCCGACGGAATTGGACGTCTACAAGCCAGAACGGTGGCTCGATGACGCTTTGTTTCGGCCCCAGGTTCGCAAAGCATATTCCGACCTGGTGGCACAGGGCTGGACCGACGCGATCCGGCATCTGCATCCAGATGAGCGTATCTACACCTTCTGGAAATACTGGAGAAACGCGTTTGAGCGCAACGCAGGTCTCCGCATTGACCACGCCCTGCTTAGTCCAGCTATCGCGCCCTTTCTGAAGACAGCGAGCGTTCGGCGTAAGCCGCGAAGCTGGGAGCACACGAGCGACCATGCGCCGGTGGTATTCGAGATCGACCGGCCCGAGACGTGACAAAGGCAGTTCGGGCTATGCCTGACACCCCGGGGCGGCCGAGACGGACTGCATTTGGAAAGGGTGCGGCCCAAGAAGAGCAACTTCGAACCCCGACGCCATCGCTTCACTCCGCGTGAAAACAGCGGAGAATGTCATGGTCTGTCCGCTTCATCAGCCCCTATTTAAGGAGGGCCCAGTTCTTTTGTCGCTACGGGCCCAGTTTTGCATGTCGCCTGTCACCTGTCATGTAGCCCATCGCTCGACCAAGAGCGCCGAGGTTGAAGACAGGTTTCACACCTGTTGATCCAACTTCATCAAGGCTATGTCACCCGAAGGTGACATGTGGCCAGCCAAGCTAATCGGCTTCATATCGGCCGTAAGCGTCCTGGCTCGGCCCCCGGATAAGATGGGCCGCTGTCCGGATCCGCAAGCTCGACCATATGCGCTGTCATCAGAGCAATCCAAAACTCCAGCACTCATGGTGGTACTTTGAGCTGACGACCGCGATCGGAGCGGTCACAGGCGCGTGTCCATGAACACGTCCTCTGCTTTAGGGACATCCTTGGACTGACGGCCCTGTGGGCACCGACAGACGCAAAGTAGGTGAGGACGCAGTGCAACCGGGACAAAGCCAAGGCATTGCAGAGCGGATCGTGATTACATTTGCGAAAAAGTCGACATCACTGTCGGAACGTGAACGCCATAAACGTCCTTGAGACGATGTAAACGATGAGAACTGCAATGGCATCACACCTGAACGTGCAAGGCATATTTGCTGCCGCAACCGTAAGTGACCTTTCGACGGCATTGATGTGGTACGAGTGTTTCCTCGGTCGTCCAGCCGACGACCATCCGCTTGCCCAGATGGCGCAATGGCGCAATTTGAGCGCGACGGGGGGCCTCCAGCTTTGGGGCGACAAGACGCGGGCGGGAAGCGGGGTGATGACGATCGTCGTCCCCGATCTCGCCGTCGAAATACAGCGATTGTCGGCGCAGGGCATCGTGCCCGATAGCGAGGCACGCGGACCCTTTGGCGCCGTTGCGAGTTTCTTTGATGCCGACAACAACAGGACCGTTTTGGCCGAGCCTGCAATAGACTGATCACCTGGCGCGATGATTGTGACCGAGACAAGGGAGTGAGGACATGGACATGACCGAGTTAAAACCTGCCAAGGATCTGGCCGCTACACGGGTGTCACGGTTCGAGAACGAGAGCCATGACTATGCCAAGGCACGGATGGCCCTACTGGCGGAAGAGATCGAAGTACGGCGTCATCTGACCCGCCTCGCCGAGCAACGCCGGCGCCTGCCCTTAGGCCCGGCGATCGAGAAGAACTACCGTTTCCAGGACGAAAACGGCAGCGATGTCGGCTTGATTGACCTCTTTGGGTCCCACGACACGCTTGTGACCTATTTCTGGATGTTCGGCCCACAGCGTGAACGCCCCTGCCCTATGTGTACGAACTTCCTTGGTGGGGCAAACGGGAATGGAGCCGACATCAGGCAACGTGTTGCCTTCAAGATACTTGGCCGGAGTCCGGTAGAACGTCAGCGGGCGTTCGCTATAGAACGAGGCTGGCGTGACCTCGATTTCGTTCAGACGGTAGGCGACGACTATGCGCGAGATTTGGGTCTGTTGGATAATAAGGGTTACGAGTATCCAAGCCTTACAGTCTATCAAAAGATAGATCAGCAGGTCAATGTGTTCTACAATGGCGAAATGCCACCACAAGCAGCCGACCCCGGGCAGGATCCAAGAGGAGCCGTCGATATCGCACCTCTTTGGAATATTCTGGACCTGACGCCTGCGGGGCGAGGGACAGACTGGTATCCCAAACTCAATTACTGAGGCGCAACCGCGCAACCAATTAGGCCATCCACGCCGGTGGTGGCGCAGGCGCGGTCTTCGAACACCGCATCTCCCTTAGTTTCGGGGCCGCCGCGCGCAGTGGGAAAGAGGCGTATTGCGCATTCAAAGTGCCGCGGCGGTTGACTGCGAGCAATCTCTTGATTGGTTCAAGCCTGACAGGCGGCACTGCCATGCTTCAAACACCGTAAATTTTGAAACGCCTTGGCTGTAACAAGCAAGCGCGACCGTGGATACTGATGTCACTGCCAGATCGAGGTTTTGATGACATTCTTGCGCTCCACCCGTTGCCGTCTTTTGCTAGCAAGCACCGTGTTCTTCCTTTTGGGAGCTGCAGTCTTTTCCTGTCCGTTGAAGAGGCCTGATTTCATCTGGGCTGCTCCCATGGCGCTCGGTATCATCTTGCTGATCTTTAACTTTGGCAGGTTTGATTCCAGAACAGGCGTTGCCGTCAAGGAATGGCACCTCAAGGATTGGCAACGCGCATCCGATATATGACCTCGATTTGGACCGATCGGCGAAAGGTCGGACCTTCGAGCGTTGTTCATCACGCGCGCATGCTGTCCCATTGGCCCGCAACGCTGATCGCGATGCAAGCTCAATGAGTACCGGTCGTGCGATGGCCGCAACCTGATACCGCGTTGCGAGATCGCCGCATCCTCAGAGCCGTGCGACCACGATACGAAAACCGTTTCCACGCCAAAAACCATCGGGTTCCAGGCTACCGCGATAGGTACAGCAAGCCTTGAGTTTGCCGCTGGAAAAGCACCCTCCGCGCAGCACACGGCGGATAGATGGACCGGCGTCCGGCGCCTCCCGGCCGTCGTCGGCATAAGGATATCTGTAATGCGGTGTCGCCATGTCGTCGCCCCAAAGCGTGGTCGCCCACTCCCAGACCTGTCCCGCCATGTCGTAACACCCGTAAGGCGACCTGCCCTTCGGGAATAGGCCGACCGCACAGGTGGTGTTGAACCCGGCTTCTTCGGAA
Organism: Rhizobium sp. 01N48; assembly: GCF_056399145.1. Classification (NCBI taxonomy): domain Bacteria; kingdom Pseudomonadati; phylum Pseudomonadota; class Alphaproteobacteria; order Hyphomicrobiales; family Rhizobiaceae; genus Rhizobium; species Rhizobium sp. 01N48. Next base: position 67,219 of record NZ_JBFTQT010000015.1, on the reverse strand, counting down.
TTCGAGGCGTCGTCCTGCCATGTTGCACCCCAGGGATAGACGATCGTGTCGGTGCCCTCGTCGGGCTGATCGCCGCGCGCGGCGCGCTCCCATTCCGGCTCGCTCGGCAGGCGCACGACCTCATCCGGCAGGATGCGTCCCTCGTCTCGCCAACGTTCAGTCAGCCAATCACAATAGGCGCGCGCATCGCGCCAGGTGAGGTCCGTTGCAGGAGCATTGCGGCGATCCGCGGCAAGGCCGTCAGGACTGCGCCAGAGGCGGTTCGTCGCCTCTACGAAGGCGCCGTAATCGCGGTTGGTCACCGGGTAGATGCCGATCCAGAACGCCTCGACCGCAACCGTATGCGCAGGCGCGGAGTTCGGATGCGTGTCAGAACCGAAGGTGAAGGTGCCAGCGGGAATTTCCGCAAGTGCCTGCAGGTCACGCGGATCGCCCCAGCGCGAGAGAATACGAGCCGCCTGTTCGCGTTCGCGCGCCGAAAGCGCGCCATTGCTCACGATGGCAACGAGATGTGCCTTCAAGGGGTCACGAAGTCGACTGCTTTCGCTCAAAAGTTCGGCGGCAAGGAGCGCCCCCCGAAGGACCTCGCAGCCATCGCCTGCGAGCAAGGCCTCCACGAGCCCTTCGGCTGCCGATGTGCCTGAAAGACGCCTTGCCAGTCCCTTTAAAACCGGTGTCCAGAGGGTTGGTTTCTTATGATAGGGTTGGACCGCTTCTTCAGGTGATTGCGATGCAAGATGGCGCGCCGCCAGCAATTGACGGACCCGGGTCACGGGAAAGAGTGCGGGATCGTCGTTCTTGCCGCTCAAGGCATCGTAGGCAAGACCGCATAAAAGGCCCGCTGTCTTTTCGTCGCCGGCAATCCGGGCGACCCAGCGATCCGTGATCGCTTCGGYGGTTTCCCCAGCATCTGCGCATGCCATCGCCATGGCGAACTGTGCCGGGTTGGCGGCCGCAGCGCCAAGGGCGACATTCGAGCCCGCCAGATCGAGCCCTGCCAGGCGGGCTGCAGCATCGATGCGCTGCGTCTTCAAAAGCGGGAGAAGATCGTAGCGAACGCAATCAGCTGGAAGCGGCCAGCTCTTGACGACGGATATCTCTCCAAGTGCCAGCAGACGGATCCGTGGGTGGGTCTTTTGGAACGCCAGCGCATCGGCGAGCACGCGGGGACCCTCGTCGCCGGCAGCCTCAAGCGCGTCGATAATAATCAGGACGGTGGCCGATGTATCAGTCAGCATCTGATCGTCAATAAGATCGCCGATGCTGCCGCCAGCATCTCCCAGGAGGGTCTCGAAAGAGCTCGATCCGGTCACGGAAATATAAAGGGGGACGACGCCCTCTAAACCCCAGTGCTCCTCGTGCACGGTTCCCAGATCGTTCCGGAATACCGCCTGCGATTGCAAGGCCGACGCGCCGACAGCCAGCCTGGACGCAAGACTGCGCGCAAAGCTGGTCTTGCCGCTGCCGGTCTCGCCGGCAAGGATCACCGCAGCATGGTCGCGCACCATTTCCAGTGCCGTGAAATAAACCGGAGGCTCGGGTTCTGTCTGATCTTCCAGTTTGCGCAGTCCCTTGGCTGCCTTGTCTTCGAAGGTGAAGTTGACGAGGAGCGGGATGTAACCCGTTGCGAGATCGGCCACCGATCCGTCTGGAAGTCCAAGGAGCGGCGCCTGCGCAAACGCCCGCGCTTCGGCAAGGATCGCCTCCAATCTTGGAGTAAGTGGCCTGTCGTTCATGCCGGTCATTGAAACAGCTTCGCCACGTCGGGGTTGTGGAAACGTTGGATCTCGATCGCATAGCCAGCGGGATCTTCAAAGAAGAAATGCTCGCAGAAACGGCCGCGCAGCATCTCCGACTGACCTGAGACGCCGGCCTCCTTGAGCCTGGCGTGCCAGCCCTCGACATCCTGCGAGACGATCGTGAGCAACACTGCGCTCTTTTCCTGGTGCTTTAGGTGGCCGCGATTTCCGTCGACGATGCCGAAGTAGCAGTTCTCGGCGATCCGGTAGATGCGTGCGAGGCCCTGGTCGAGGACCAGTTCGAAGCCAAGGGTCTGTTCGTAGAACGAGACCACTGTGTGGATGTCGTCATAGTAGAAGAAGGTGATCGAATGGTCTTTTTTCATGGTCGGTCCTCACATGCGCGGGCGATGATCTCAGGCGATAGTCTCAGGAGGTGATCTCAGGCGATGGTCAACGTGCCCTTGTGATCGATGGATAGGCCGGCGATCCCCTCGCGCGCAGCGAAAACATCGACGGGATGCACGAGGTAAAGCCAGGGCGGATTGGCGTTGAGATAGGTCAAGCAGGCTGCGTACGCCGCTTCACGCGCCTGCGCTTCGACGGCACTGTTGGCCGAAGCGATCAGGCGCTCCGCCTCTTCGTCGTCATAGCCCTGCCACCACACAGCCTTCGGGACGCTCGAGATCTTGTCGTTCAGGATCCTATAGGTGCTGTGCGGCGATGAATCGAAAATCGCCATGTCTCCCATTTCCTTACGGCCGATCTGGCGCGCATATTCCGGCCGGTCGGTCTCAACTTCGACCTCCACTTCAAAGCCAACAGCCTCCAGTGCGGTTGCCACGAAGCGGCTGACCTCAATGGCTCGCTCGGGCATGAAAGTGGGCGTGCGCAGTTTGATCCGCTTGCTGCCCCTAACCTGCGCTAACAAGTGGCGCGCGCGCTCTGGATCGAAGACGATCGGTGACAGTCCTGCCGTCGCCATTCCCAGATGATGAGGGCTGACTATGCTCGATGACGGAACAGCTAGGCCGTGGAAGATTTCTTCTGCGATGCGCCCAGTGTCGACGGCGTGATTGGCGGCAAGTCGGGCCTGCGGCGAGCGGAATACACCGTCCTGGCAATTGAGGTAGAACATCACCGACAGCGTATTGACCGCCTTCCCCCACTGGAAGCGATCATCGAAGTCAAGACGTCCATCGACGCGTTCTAGGTTGAGCGCTACGTCGACGGCACCCGATGTCAGCATCGAAAGGCGTTTGTCTGCGGATGCCTCGGCAATGGCAACGATCTCCCGGGGCTCGCCATTGCCGACGACACGCTCGAGCACAGCCTTTGCCTTGGGTTCGAACGAGCGAACGCGAAATGGCCCTGTTCCAAGGATCGGCTGGCCGTCACTTGCGAGCCTGCAGATGTAGAACTCCGAGAAAATGTCGAGAATATCTGCAAAGGGTCGGGGGTTAAGGACAACGACAGTGGTGTCGCCTTCTGCGGTGATTTTTGCATCGGCCAGATAGCGAGCGTAAGACCACTTCATGCCGAAAGTATCGACCGCTTCGAGAATACCATCGATGAATTCGATCACATCAGCGGCAACACAGGGCTTTCCGTCGTGGAAATTCGCACCCTTGCGGATGGTAAACCGCCATTCCCGGCCGTTGTCGCCGTGCGTCCAACCGGAAAACAGTGCCGGCAGCACCTGTCCGTCATGCCATTTCAAAAGCGGCTCGAACACCAGGTTCTTGAGCGTCAAAACGCTGGTGTCGTCGGTCACCCGCGTCGGTGGCAGGAAATCAACCTTTTCAAGACTGATCGTCAGTGTGGACATTGCGGGCCTCAGTCGAGTTCGCTTCGACGACGGGGATTGAACCAGTCCGCAAGGGAATCGCCAATCAGATTGAAGGACAGCACGGCAAGCAGGATCGCCATGCCGGGCGCAAGCGCCACCCAGGCAGCACCACGCACGAATTGCAGGTTGGCCGACACATCCGCTCCCCATTCCGCCATGGGCGGCTGCGCGCCAAGGCCAAGAAAACCAAGACTTGCGGTCTGCAAGATGGCGCTGCCAAGGGCCAGCGTCGACTGCACCAGCAGCGGACCCAGCCCGTTGAGAAACACATAGCGAAAGAGCACGCGCGGTGTCGGCAGACCAAGTGAGACGGCAGCTTCCACATAGGGCTTGACTGAGATGCTGAGCGCCTGGCTTCGCGCAACACGGGCAAACTGCGGTGCCAGCGTAATCGCCACAGCCAGCATCGCATTTTCCAGGCTGGGGCCGAAAGCCGCCGCAAGCGCAATGGCAAGGACGAGCGCCGGAAACGCCAGGATCGCATCGACGATACGCATGATGACGCTATCCGTCCAGCCGCCGGCAAAGCCCGCAAGCATGCCGAACGTAACGCCGACGACAAAGGCAATCGCGACCACGCCGACCCCGATGGCAAGTGTTGCCCGGCCGCCATGCATGATGCGGGTGAAGACGTCGCGACCAAAAGCATCTGTACCAAGCCAGTGGCTGAAGCTCGGCGCGGCAAGCTTGTGCAAGACGTCGAGCTTGGTCGGCGAATAAGGCGTGACCATGGGTCCGAAGACAATGACGAGGATCAGAACAGTGAGGATCAGGCTGCCAGCCATGGCCAGCGTGTTCTTGCGCAGGAAGGTGAAAAACTCTGACATCGCGCTCACTTCATCTTCTTGCGGACGCGCGGATCAAGAACGCCGTAAAGCACATCGACCACGATAGAGGTGAACACGAAAAGCAGTGCAAAGACCAGGGTCGTGCCCTGGATCACAGGATAGTCGCGGTTCTTGATCGCCTCGAACATGTAGCGCCCGATACCGGGCCAGGCAAAGATTGTCTCCGTCAGGATAGCGCCGCCGAGCATTTCGGCGAACTTCAGGCCAATGACGGTGATGGCCGGCAAAAGCGAGTTGCGCAGGCCGTGATTGATGATCACGTCGCCGCGCCTCAGGCCCTTGGCCCGGGCGGTGCGGATGAAATCCTCACCCATTACCTCGAGCATGGTGTTGCGGACGAAGCGGCCGAGTGTGGCGGCAAGGAAGGCGGCGAGAACGGCCGTTGGCAGGATCAGGTGCTGCAGCGCGCTGAGCGCCGCCGCCCAGTTGCCGGTGATCACGCCGTCGAGGATCGCAAAGCCGGTGACCGGTTCGGCGACGATGAAGGAGCTCATGCGCCCGGAAACAGGCAGCCAGCCGAGATAGGTGCCGAAGACCAGCTGCAGGATCAGCGCCAGCAGAAAGGCGGGCATGGAAACGCCGACCAGCGAGACAACGCGCGTCACATGGTCGAAGACGGAATTGGGACGTGTAGCTGATAAAATGCCGATCGGAATTCCTATGATGACGGAGACGATGACAGCAAGAACCGACAACTCGATCGTCGCCGGCAGCCGCAGCAGGATTTCATGGGCGACCGGCCGGCCCGTCTTCAGCGAGATGCCGAAATCGCCCTGCAGCAGACCGCCGACATACTTCAGGAATTGGATCGGAAACGGCTGGTCGAGATCGAGCTGCGCCCGCAGCGCATCGATCTGCGCCTGCGTTGCTCCGGGTCCGAGAAGCGTCACGGCCGGATCGCCGGGAATGAAGCGCACCAGCGAAAAGACGATGACCAGCACGATACACATGACGGGTATCAACGCAATCAATCGGCGCAAGATGAAGGTCGCCATGCCCAGTTCTACTCATATCTTTAAGGAAGTAACCCGCAGCGGCGAACCTCTGCGGATCGATTTCTCGTCATGAAGAGGCACCGCGCCTCACTTCTTGGACACACCCCAATACTCGTTGAGCGGAGGCGCACTGTTGACCACCAGGCCTTCGACATTGGCGCGGGTGAAGACGATCAGCTTGGGGCTGAACAGATAGGCACCTGGCACGCGCTTGACGATTTCTTCCTGCACTTGCTGATAGAGTGCCTTGCGGGCATCCATATCGACGGTCTGCTGCGCCTTCAAGATAAGCTCGTCAAGCGCCTTGTCCTCAGGCATGCGGAAGGTCATGGCTGTGTCGGCGAGCGACGAAAGATAGCCGATGGTGATGTGTGCGTCGGGATCGTTGTACCAGGGCTGGCGACCGTCAAGTGCTGCGTCGAACTGACCTGCGGTCTGTAAGGCGCGATAGGCCGGAAATTCGGTCTGCTCAATCGTAGCAGTGATGCCGATATCGGCGAGATTGGCCTGAACGAAGGTGGCGACGGCGCCCCACAGCGGACCCTGGAAGCTATAGAGCTTCAGATTGATGCTGGACGGATCGACGCTGGCTTCGGAGAGAAGCTTCTTCGCGAGCTCCGGATCGTAGGCGGGCGCCATATCCTTGATCTTGGGATCGAACGCCCAGCTGTTCGAGGTCAGCGGACCGTAGACGCGCTCGGCCGTGCCGCCAAATACGCCGGTCAGAAGACCATCATAGTCGATCGCATGCGCAACTGCCTCGCGGACCTTGATATTGGCGAAGGGGCCATCCTTCTTGCTGTTGTTGAATTCCAGCTGGCGAATGATCTGGCTCGACGCCTCGATGATCTTGACGTCTTTGTTGGACTTTAGAGCTTCGATGTCTTCAGCGGCAATGGCCGAGAGCTGGCCCTGCTGCTGCACGACGTCGACACCGCCGCTTTCGAGCTCCAGGCGCCGCGTCGAGGCATCGGGAATGACGCGGTAGATGATGCGCGAGAGCTTCGGCGCGCCGCGGAAATAATCAGGGTTGGCTTCCAGCACGACATTTGTGTCGGCCTGCGCGCTCTTGAAGGAAAACGGGCCGGTGCCGACAGGATTGGCCGCGAACTTGTCACCGAACTTGGCGACGGCAGTCGGGCTGACGATTGCCGACTGCGGCTGCGCGAGGATCGACAGGAATGCCGGATAGGGCTCGGAGAGCGTGATCTTCACCTCTCCCGGCGAGACGACGGCGATGTCCTTGATAAGGTCGAAGGTCGCTTTTACGTAGGAGTTGGTGGCCTTTGTCCGCTCCAGCGAGAACTTGACTGCGGCTGCATCAAAGGCGGTTCCGTCCTGGAACTTCACGCCATCACGCAGCTTGAAATCGAATTCCTTGCCGTCCGCCGAAACGGTCCAGCTGTTGGCGAGACGGCCTTCGAGCTGCTTGAAATCCGGGGCGGTCCAGGCGACCAGCGTGTCGAAAACATTGAGAATGATCTCGCTGCCGATCGGCTCAGCCTTGTTGGTGCCGGGCTCAAGGCTGACCGGATCGGATGGAACGGCGACAACCAGCGTCTTCAGTTGCTCGTCACTCTGCGCATTTGCGGATCCGGCAAAGATCGGCAAGGCGACGAAGGCCGCGGCGGCAAGTCCTTTAAGCAGTTTCATTCGCACGACCCTTTCATGGTCCGGCAGGGACGCAGACAACGTCTGCCCAAGCCCTTTAACGTCAGCCTTTAAAGGCACTCCTCATCTGATATTCCACGAAATATATCATCGCTTTTCCGGCTGTAAAGCCTTGCCTGCCGGCGTTTTGAACAAGTAGCGATTGCGGCCTAATTATTGTGCAAATGCGAAAAGATTATTCTGCATAGCAGCATTCTTGCGAAACATTCAGCCTAATGCCGCCCGTGCCGGGTCGGCACCTGTTGCGACCGGTCGAGTGGGATCACTCACCCAGGCCGACCACGAGCCTGGATACATTGCGGCATCGATGCCGATCGACGCGAGGGCCAAGACCGTGTGTGCTGCTGACATTCCGGCGCCGCAATAGACCCCGACGGGTTTGTGGCCATCGGCGCCAAGCGCCCGGTACATTTCCTTCAGAGTTTCGGTGTCTGTGAAATTGCCGTAATCTGTTACATTATCAGGCGCAGGGGCACTCAGCGCATGCGGGATGTGCCCGCGTGGCGGCTGACCGGGCAGCGAGGCGCCGCCAATATAGTTCGGGCGGATGCGGGCATCCAGGAGCACGCCATCGACAGCGAGACGCAGGGCCTCTCCAGGCCCGATCTCGGCCATTTGACCGGCCTTGAGGGTAATGTCGCTCGGCGTTGGACGAGAGACCGCTTCGGTGACGGGGAGGTCGGCTGCCAGCCAAGCTGGAAAGCCGCCGTCGAGCACCCTGACATCAGGCAGCCCGGCCCAACGCAACACCCACCAGGCCCGCGCAGCCGTCATGCTGCGGTCGGCGTCGTAAATGACGATCGTGCTTTCGCGGCGAAGACCCCAAGCGCGCGCCTTCATCTCGAGCATGGCGATCTCAGGCAACGGGCGCTGCCCTCCTTCGGGCGTGGCCGGCGACTGAAAATCCTCATAGGCCTGCGTGTCGATCGCACCTTCAATGCGCTTACCTTTGAATGAAGGCTCCCCCGTGTAGGGGTTGATCGAGTGAACAGCAATCACCGTCACATCAGCGCCAGATGCGCGCATTGCCTGCAACTGAACAGGGGTGAGCAATACGGTCTCGCGCTGCGCGTCTGTCATGTCGGCCTCCAATCGATCCGGTAAGGATCCTGTCTAAATCTACCCTAGAAGCAGATTCGTCGATCGCTCCTCGGATCGCAAGTTAAAATATCTTACGTGATATTCTACGAGGTATTTTCATTGACATTTGCACATTGACGCGCTGCAATATCGATCTGCCAGCTTTGCCGTGATCCGGAGTATCCTCGCTTGACAGTCCTTTCGGTCGAAAATCTTACGACATCCTTCCGCAGAAATGGCGCGTGGACGCCCGTGGTCAACGATGTGAGTTTCAACATCTCGGCGAGCGAGACAGTTGCTATCGTTGGCGAATCCGGCTCGGGCAAGAGCGTCACCGCCATGTCGATCATGCGGCTCCTGCCAGAGCATACGTCGCGCGTGGCGGGCAAGATCACGCTGGGCGGCACCGATATCCTGTCGCTGCCGGAAAAACAGATGCAGGACATTCGCGGCAACGACATCGCCATGATCTTCCAGGAACCTATGACCTCGCTCAACCCGGTCCTGAGCGTCGGGCGACAGATCGCCGAGGCCATTATCCGCCATCGCGGTTGCTCGAAGAGGCAAGCGCGCGTTGAAGCGGTGCGGCTTCTCGAGCGCGTCCGGATTCCAGCCGCGGCAAGCAGATACGACGACTATCCACATCAGCTCTCCGGCGGCATGCTGCAGCGTGTGATGATCGCAATGGCGCTTGCCTGCAAGCCACAACTCCTGATCGCCGACGAGCCGACCACCGCCCTCGACGTCACCGTTCAAGCGGAGATCCTGCAACTGATCAAGTCGCTGCAGGACGAGGAAAAGATGGCCGTTCTATTCATTACCCACGATATGGGCGTGGTCGCCGAAATCGCAGACCGAACTGTCGTGATGTTCCGCTCGCGCGCGCTGGAGATCGGCAAGACTGAACAGATTTTTGCAAAACCCTCCAACGTCTACACCAAGGCGTTGCTCTCCGCCGTACCAAGGCTCGGCTCGATGGAAGGCCGCGCCTTCCCGGCCACGCTGCCGCTGACGGATACGGACACCGGCGCTGTCTTGCCGGAGCGCGAGATCGAGGGCACCGTAGAGAACAATAAGTGCCCCATTCTCGAGGTCCGCAATCTTGTTACCCGCTTCGATATCAAGTCCGGCCTTTTCGGGCGTGTCAGCAGCCGCGTGCATGCAGTTGAAAACGTCTCCTTCGATCTACACGTGGGCGAAACGCTCTCGCTAGTCGGTGAATCCGGCTGCGGCAAGTCCACCACCGGCCGCTCCGTGCTGCGTCTGGTCGAACCTGTCAGCGGCTCCATCCATATCAACGGACAGGATATCAGGGCGCTGGACCGCAGCAGCCTCTTGAAGCAGCGCCAGCATATGCAGATGATCTTCCAGGATCCGTTTTCGAGCCTCAACCCGAGAATGCGGGTTGGCGACGCCATTATCGAGCCGATGGTCACCCACGGCCTGGCGACTACGAAAGAGGCGCGCGAGAAGGTCGCGGATCTGATGGTGCGCGTCGGTCTTCAGGCCGACATGGCGCGACGCTTCCCGCATGAGTTCTCGGGTGGACAGAGGCAGCGCATCAGCATAGCCCGCGCGCTCACCCTCAATCCCGGCCTGATCGTCGCCGATGAAGCTGTCTCCGCACTCGACGTTTCGATCAAGGCGCAGGTCGTGAACCTGATGATGGAACTGCAGGAGCAGTTGAAGATCGCCTACCTCTTCATCAGTCACGACATGGCTGTCGTCGAACGCGTCAGCCATCGCGTAGCGGTTATGTATCTCGGCGAGATCGTAGAGATTGGTACGCGCGAGCAGATCTTCGCCAATCCGCAACATGCCTATACCCGCAAACTGTTGAGCGCGGTTCCGATCGCCGATCCGGCTCGCCGCCATATTCGCCGCGCAACAGCCGGCGGCGAGATCGGCAGTGCCGTCAGACCGGCTGACTACCAGCCACCGGTCGCCCGCTACAACGAGCCGGCACCCGGCCACCTCGTCAAGGTCGCCTGAGGCGACCAGGAGAGATCAAAGCGTCAGCCCCACCTGCCCCGCTGCGACAAGCGCGCCCAGTATCCCCTGGCGGGTATTTTCATTGTGCTCGACCACGGCGTCGCGCGCCTTTTCGGCATCGCGCTGGCGCAGCGCCGCCACGATGCGGTGATGATCGTCATTCGTCTCCGGATTTATGTCGCGGACCCGTGCGCCCATATAAAACAGCCGCGCGCATTCCTCCAGATGGCTCATGATCAAGGCATAGAGCCGCGGATTGCGGGAGCCCCGCGCTATGGCGGAGTGGAACTCCTGATTGGAATCGACAAAGGTCTTGGTGCTGACCTCCTCGCCGATCACATAGCTGACATCGGCGAGTTGATCGAGCAGATCGAGATCTGTATCGGAAAGGTTTTTGGCGGCAAGTGCTGCAGCAGTCCCTTCCAGCATGCCGCGAATGGCAAAAAGATCGTTCATGTCCTTCACCGTCACCGGTGTCACACGATAGCCGCGCCGCGGATAGGCTTCCATGAAACCTTCGACGCAAAGTCGCGCCAGCGCTTCGCRCACCGGCGTCTTGCTCACCGACAGCTGCTCGGCCAGTTCCGGCTCCGAGACCTCCATGCCGGGCGCGAGGTCGCCTGTGATGATGCGCTCGCGAAGAACGGCATAGGCCGTTTCCGTCAGCGACTTTCCGCGCTTGCCGCTCGACGTGTCCGCTTTAATCAAAATCAATCTCCGTTTCCGATTCCGGCGGCGCAATCCGTCGAGCCAGCATCAACATAGGCGAGCAATCCGCCAATTTCCACGAACAGTTCACGTAGGCATGCCTGGACCAACAGAACTTTGACAGGGTCGATTTTCTGATATACTACGTAATATATTTAGTAGACGCAATGCTGTCCCCCAACAGGTATCGCCTTGTCAGAAATTCTCGTTATCAATCCCAACAGCTCCGTCTCGGTCACCCGATCGATGGAAACATGCCTGGGCATCGTTCGCGACGCCAGCTGCCATGACATCCGTTGCACGGAACTGCAGAAGTCCCCACCCGGTATCGAGACCGACGCCCATGTGGCAGCGGTAATACCCAACATCCTCGAAGCCGTCGCAATCTCCGACGCCGACGCCTTCGTGCTTTCATGCTTTTCCGATCCAGGCATTGCTGCCGTTAGAAAGGCAACAACACGCCCCGTCATCGGCATTGCCGAGGCTGCCTATCTTGCGGCTCTTGGCCTCGGCCAGAATTTCGGCATCGTGTCACTCGGGCAATCCTCCATCGACCGTCACCTCCGCTATCTTAAGGCCCTCGGCTTTGACGGTCGGCTGGCCGGGGATCGCTCCATCGACATGACTGTCGTCGAACTCATGGCTGGCGACGTGGTCGAAACAGTCGCCCGCACGGCGCGCCTTTTGCGCGACGAAGACGGTGCTGATGTGGTCATCCTCGGCTGCGCTGGTCTCGGCGGCTATCGCCAAGCGATGCAGGACGCGTTGCGCATTCCCGTCATCGATCCGGTACAGGCCGGCGTCGCGCTGGCATGCACCACCCTCGACCTTCAATACGCAAGGCAAGCATCATGACCTATGATATTGTAATCAGCGGCACTGCCGTCCTGCCTGAAGGACCGCTCGACAACGCCTGGATCGCCATCCGCGATGGCAAGATCGCGGCCATCGGCACCGGTGAAGCGCCCGATGCTGCACAAAGCTTCGAAGCCGGCGCCGACCTTATCATTCCCGGTGTTATCGACGGCCAGACCCACGCTTGTAGTTATGGCGGCCTTCCGGGCATCCGCTCGACGACACGCTCGGCGGTGGCCGGTGGCATTACGACCATTGTCGACATGCCCTATGACAATCCAGATCCGCTCAACTCGGTCGCAAGGCTGACTGCCAAGGTCGCAGCGATCCGCGAGCATGCCCATACCAACGTCGCGCTGTACGCTACAGTGATGCCTGGCCAGGCAATCGACGAGATCGACGGTCTGATCGCAGGGGGCGTCGTCGCCTTCAAGATTTCGACCTTCGAAAGCAGCCCTACCCGCTTTCCGCGTATCTCATCCAACCAGACTTTGGAGATCTTCACAGCGCTGGCTAAGACCGCGATCCCGCTTGGCGTGCACAATGAGGACCAGGAAATTGTCCGCGCAAATATCGCTGCGGCCAAGGCCGCTGGGCGCGATGGCATCGAGGCGCATTCCCAAAGCCGGCCACCGGCCGCCGAGATGGCCGCGACCGCCCAGTTCCTCGAACTTGGAGCCGCCGCCGGCGCGCACGCACACATCGTGCACCTGACGACGACACGCGGCTTCGATCTCGTCGAAAACTATCTGAACGACGGCCATCGCGCCACTGGTGAACTCTGCATCCACTATCTGTGGCTCGACCCCGAGATCGATGGGCCTGCACTCGGCGCCAAGATGAAAGTCAATCCGCCGATCCGCCCTGGTCAGATCGAGTTTCTCTGGGATGATGTCGTCTCCGGTCGCGTCGCCTTCGTGAGCTCCGACCACTCGAGTTGGCCGATCGACAACAAGTTCACAACATCGATCTTCGATGCCGGCGCAGGTGTTCCAGGCCTTGAGACGTTGCTACCGGCCTTTTACACCGGAGCCGAGATACGCGGTTTTGACGCAGTGACCTTGACGGTCGAGCAGCTGTGCGAACGCCCCGCCAAATTCTTCGGCCTTTGGCCGCAAAAGGGAGCGCTCATCGTCGGCGCGGATGCCGATATCGCCATTGTCAAGTCGCAAGCGCAGGTGTGGGACGCGTCCAGAGCCCATGACGAGCTCCGCTGGAGCCCCTTTGACGGCCGCGAATTCAGCGTTCGCGTCGCGCGCACCTATGTCGGCGGCAAGCTCGCCTATGATGGCAGGGATATCGTCAACGCACCCGGCGATGGCCAGTATGTCGGCCGTGGTAATTCCGCCTGGTTCTGAGTGCTCTCGCAAGGATTATTCATGTCACATATCACAGCCGACACTTCAGGCGTCTTCGTCATAGCCTGCACCCCCTTCGACGAGAACGGTGCGATCGACGCCACTAGCATCGACAGCATGGTCGATTTCTATTACGAAAAAGGCACCGACGGCCTGACGATCCTGGGCATGATGGGCGAAGCGCCGAAGCTGACCCAGGCCGAATCGATCGAGGTGACGCGCCGGACCCTGGCGCGCTCGGCCGGCAAACCTGTCGTTGTCGGCGTGTCTGCCCCCGGCCTTGCCGCGATCGGCGAACTGACGAAAGCGGTCATGGATATCGGTGCAGCCGGTGTCATGGTCGCGCCGCCGTCCAGCCTGCGGACCGACGACCAGATCGTCACATATTATCGCAATGTCGTCGAAACGATCGGCACCGATGTTCCCATCGTACTGCAGGACTTTCCGCTGGCGACTGGCGTACAGATCAGCTCGAAAACGCTTGGCGTGATCTTCGAGGCGCATCCGAGCATCGTCATGCTGAAGCATGAAGACTGCCCGGGCTTGCAGAAGGTCGCCGACCTGCGTGCCGCCGAGGCAAAGGGCCGTCGGCGCGTCTCGATCCTTTGTGGCAACGCCGGCGTGTTCCTGCCAGAAGAAATGCAGCGCGGTGCCGACGGCGCAATGACCGGCTTCGCCTACCCCGAAATGATGGTGGGCGTTTGCAAACTGAGCAATGAAGGCCGGCATGAGGAGGCGCATGATCTCTTTGACGCCTATCTGCCATTGATGCGCTACGAGCAACAGCCTGGCCTCGGCCTCGCGGTTCGCAAATATGTATTGGCCAAGCGCGGTGCGATCGCCAGCGCCACCCAGCGTCGCCCCGGTGCTGCACTCAACGCGGCGGCGGTGGCTGAAGTCGAGCGGCTGATCGCCCGCCAGGAAAAGAAACTAGGAGCTTTGAACTGATGGACCTGCAGATCTCTGGTAAGAAGGCACTCGTTCTCGGCGCCAGCCGTGGTCTCGGCGCCGCCATCGCGGCCGGCCTCGCAGCAGAAAGTGTCAAGGTCTTTGCAGCGGCGCGCAGCGCTGACAAGATCAAGGCGACCGACAACATCATACCTGTCGCCGTCGACCTTTCCGACGCCGTCTCGGTGGCTGCCCTGGTCGAAATGCTGACGAGCCAGGGCGGCGTCGATATCGTCGTCAACAATTCCGGGGGCCCCAAGGCCGGTCCGGCGCTCGGTCAGTCGACCGAAAGCTGGGTTGACGCCTTCCAGTCGATGGCGACCTCTATCTTTTCGATCACCGACGCCATGTTGGCCGGAATGATTTCCCGCAAATGGGGGCGCGTCATTACGATCGGTTCTTCTGGTGTCGTCCAGCCGATCGCAAATCTGGCGTTGTCGAACGGTGTGCGCGCAGCTATCGCCGGCTGGTCAAAGACGCTGGCCTCCGAGGTTGCCCGTCACGGCATCACGGTGAACATGATCCTGCCCGGCCGCATCGCCACCGACCGCGTTCGCGAACTCGACGGGATCAAGGCCGAAAAGACAGGCGCCTCGATCGAGGCGGTCGAGGAAGCGTCGCGCAACGAAATCCCGGTTGGCCGTTATGGCAACCCGTCGGAATTTGCAGCCGTTGCCGTTTTCCTGGCAAGCTCTCAGGCAAGCTACGTCACAGGATCGTCAATCCGGGTCGATGGCGGCATGATCAGGGGACTGTAAGCGATGACCGATTTCGATGCTGTTTATGATCGCCGCGGCACAGGCAGCTCGAAGTGGAGCAAGTATCCGACAGACATTCTGCCGATGTGGGTCGCCGACATGGACTTTCCAGCAGCACCCGAGATCTTGGAGGCCATACGCAACCGCCTCGAACATCCGATGCTCGGCTACGGCGTAGCCCGCGACGAGCTGCGCGCCCGCATTGTCGAGGACATGCAGTCGAAATACCACTGGTCGATCACGCCTGAGGACATCGTATTTTTGCCGGGCGTCGAGCCAGGGTTCAATATGGGTTTGAAAGCGATGCTCGAGCCCGGCGATGGCCTGGTGGTGCAGACGCCGGTCTACCGCCCTATCCTCAATGCGCCGTCTCACTGGGGCCTCGTGCGTAATGACGTGCCGCTAAGGCAAACCGAGCACGGCTATGTGATGGATGTCGATCCGCTGGCCGCAGCGCTTTCGCAGTCGCGTGCGCTGCTTTTGTGCAATCCGCAGAACCCGACAGGCAAGGTGTTCACGAAAGACGAGCTCACCGAGATCGCCACGCTCTGCCGGGACAATGACGCGTTGATCATCTCCGACGAGATCCATTGCGACCTGCTGTTCGACGGTCGCCATCATATCCCGATCGCCACACTGTCTGAGGAAACGGCGAACCGGACCATCACCCTGATGGCGGCCAGCAAGACCTTCAACATAGCCGGCCTGAAAACCGCCTTTGCGATCATCCAGAACAAGTCGATCAGAGAACGCTTCGTGCTCTCGAAGCTTGGAATGGTCGATAGCGTCAATGTTCTCGGCCTTGAGGCAACCCTTGCAGCCTACACCCATGGCTCCGGCTGGAGAGCTCGGATGCTTTCCTACATCCAGGCCAACCGTGACTATCTCTCACAACAGCTGGCGTTACGTTTCCCCGCTATTCGACTTATCAAGGCAGAAGCGACGTTTCTTGCCTGGCTCGACTGCAGCGAACTAGGGCTCGCAGGCGATCCGCAGGCCTTCTTTCTAGAACATGGCAAAGTGGGGTTCAGCGCCGGATCAGAGTTCGGCGCGGCCTATGGAGACTACGTCCGTGTCAATTTCGGCTGCCCACGAGCGTTGCTGAGCGAGGGCCTCGACAGAATGGAACGGGCACTGGGCAAGCGCTAGATCCTTGTAAAGTCAGGGTCTAGCCAGCCAGCGCGTGGGTGGCATGCTGACGGTTAAGTGTCCAGACATACGCTACGAAACTGCAGCGATTCATTGGCAACGACATTCGCCTAATGATTGCCATCTATTGGTATTCTCGCACCGTGCGATAAACGCACATCCGCACCCATGTCAAAGTGTCAGGGGCCAACTCCCTCCCCATCCACTCGCCTAGTCCTCGTTTACCGCTGCCAGGAGCCAATCGCGAAACGCACCCACCACCGGTCGGGCCTCGTTGCGTCGGGGATAAACAAGGAAGTGGTTGGCTTCGGTAAGCGCCACCGCCCTTCCAGCAAATGGCTGGACGAGACGGCCGCTTGACAGCTCGCGCTCGGCGAGCTTGACGGCTTCGAGGCATACGCCCATGCCGTCCGCGGCTGCCGCTATTGCCATGAAGCTGCGATCGAAGCGAAGTGCCGGCTGGCGCGGCATCGCCGATCCATTGGCGTAAAACCAGTCCGACCAGCTCACATTCTTGATCATGCTTCTGATCAGAGGCACGCGATGCAAATCCTCGATCGTTAGTAGCTCTTGTGCCATTTCGGGCGTACACATGGGCTGGACTTCGACGGGCCCGAGCGAATGGATCACCAGTCCCTCGTCGGCAGAGCTCAAGCCATAGACGATATCGACGTCGAACTGGTCTTGAGCGAAATGCACGGGCTTGGTGTCGGCCGAAATCGTTACCTCGAAACCAGGATTGTCGATCAAAAACCTGGTAAGGCGCGGCGCAAGCCACTGCGCTGCAAAGCTTGGAGACGAATGCAGGCGCAATACTAGAGACTGGCGCGCTGACAGCGTGTCCATCGCCCCCCGCAACAGCGCCATGGCCTCGACGACCGGCCGCTGGAACATCACCCCATCTGCGGTCAGGCGCAGTTCGCCGTGGCTGCGATCAAACAGCAGCGTACCGATCTCGCGTTCCAGCTTGGTAATCGCGTGGCTAACGGCGCTGGGAGAAAGGTTTAGATCCCTGGCGGCAAGCTTGAACGAGAGATGCCGCGCCGCGGCCTCGAAAGCATGCAGCCCGCCGATTGGAATCCGTTTCATCTGTTGTCGACCCGTCCGTTTCGCCGTCGTGGCAGCGCTATGACATTTTGCCCGCTTGCGAAAGCGAAATGAGAAAAATTCATCTGCCCGGATATGATTTCATCCGTGGCCATCATTGCTTGTCCTGAAAATAGCAAGGGCGCAAAACGCGGCGTCACTCGGCCTGCGTCAATTTGCGCAGGCCTCCCAATCACGCCGACTTTTGCCGCAAGGCAGTGTCTTTCTGTGAGGCAATCTTGTTATCTTTTCGAGGCGCGAAGATCGCGCAGACTGTGTTCGGGGCGGTGCTATCGCTCCTAGGCTTGTACTTTGCCGCGGATGGCGGCTGGCTGGTGACCCTGGGCGGCACCTTCTACTATCTCATCGTCGGTCTCTTGATGGTCGTCAGCGGCGTTCAGGTGGCGCGCGGTCGCAATTCCGGCTTTATCATCTATTTCCTCGCCTGGACCCTGACGCTGGTCTGGAGCTTTGTTGAATCCGGGCTTGATCCGTGGAAGCTCGAAGTACGGCTCTTCGCACCCAGTGTCCTGCTTGCCGCCTTCCTGCTGCCAGGACTAGGGAGCGGCATCAAGGCTGCCAGCCCGCGATTCTGGCGCGGCTTCCAGGCCGTGACGGGTGTCGTTGCCGTGCTCTTGGTCGGCGCCATCCTTTACGCCGCCTATGGCCCTGCTTCAGGCGAGACCACGCAGATCACAGCTCAGAAAGCTCCAATGAGCCCGACGGGGTGGGTGCACTACGGCAATGATGCCGGCCAGAGCCGCTTCGCCGATCTGGCCCAGATCACGCCGGATAATGTCAACAAGTTGCAGGTCGCCTGGAGCTCGCATTCGGGCGACCTGCCCGATGAGATGGAGCTGCATCGCAAGGGTCGCGAGTATCACTCTGAATCGACCCCTATAAAGATCGGCAACACGCTCTATAGCTGCACACCGCACTCCTGGGTTATCGCAACCGATGCCACCACCGGCAAGGTGAAGTGGACATTCGATCCCAAGCTACCCCGCACCAATCCCTACATCGTGTGCCGTGGCGTGAGCTACTACGACGCCCCTCAGGCGGACAGTTGCAAGGCCCGCGTCTTTGCGCCGACGATGGACGGTCGCATTTATGCACTCGATGCCGATAGCGGTCAGATCTGCGATGGTTTCGGCCAGAATGGCTTCATCGACCTCAAGGACCAGACTGGCAAGGACAACAATGGCAAATCCTGGGGCGGTGGTTGGCAGGTCTCGACCTCCACGCCGCTGGTCATGAACGATCGCCTTGTTGTCGGCAGCCGCGTGATCGACAATATGTCCACGGATGAGCCCTCGGGCGTCGTGCGCGCCTTCGATCCCCTTGACGGACATCAGGTCTGGGCCTGGGACGTCGGCCGTTCGGAGGATGCCCTGCCCGGCCGCCTGCCGGAGGGTGAAGTTTACACCAAGGGCACGCCCAATGTCTGGGGCACCGTCACCGGCGATGCCAAGTTGAACCTGGTCTATCTTGGAACCGGCAACGCCGCCCCCGACTACTACACTGCCTTCCGCCGCCCTTTTGACAACAAGTTCGGCACCTCRCTCGTCGCACTTGACGTTACGACCGGCAAGTTGCGCTGGCATTACCAGCTCGTGCATAACGACATGTGGGACTTTGACGTGCCGGTCGGCCCGTCGCTATTTGACATGCCTGATGGCACGCCCGCGCTCATCCAGACGACCAAGATGGGCGAGGTCTTCATGTTCAACCGTGCAACAGGCGAGCCTTTGGTTGAGACCAAGGAAATGCCCTTTACGACAAACGGTGCAGCACCGAACGTTCCAGTTTCACCGACCCAGCCAGTTCCAGTGGGAATGCCCTCGCTCGTACCAGACAAGCTGACCGAGCAGGATATGTGGGGCGCAACGCCAATCGATCAGCTCGCATGCCGCATCGATTTTGCACGCGCACGCAACGAAGGCATCTTCACGCCGATCGGCCCAACGCGTTCAATCGGCAACCCGGCCTTCGACGGTGTGACGGACTGGGGCGGCGCATCGGTCGATCCAGTCAACAAAATCATGTACGTCAACACGATGAACATGCCGTTCTATTTCCAGCTGGTTGACCGCAACACGCCTTACGGCAAGGAACTCCTCAAGCAAAAGAGCAGCGGCGGTGAAAACGCCCAGAAACTCGACGTGCGCCTGCAGGAAAACACGCCCTATCTGGCAACCCTGCGCGCATGGCTCAGCCCCTTCATGGTGCCTTGCGTCCCGCCGCCATGGGGACAGCTGGTGGCAATCGACCTCAAGACGCAAAAGGTGCTTTGGCGCAAGACGCTCGGCAATGCTCGCAAGAACAACGCCTTCGGCCTGACGCAGAACTTGCCGCTACCAACAGGCACACCCAATCTTGGTGGTTCGTTGGCGACCGCCGGCGGTCTGGTCTTCATCGGCGCCACCACCGATAATTATGTCCGGGCATTTGATGCCCATACAGGCAAGGAAGTCTGGCGCTATAGCCTGCCCGCAGGCGGACAGGCTAATCCGATGAGCTATGTGGGTGAAGATGGCCGGCAGTATGTGGTCATAACCGCTGGTGGCCACGGCGCGCTCGGCACGTCTTACGGCGATGAGACCATCGCCTTCGCTTTGCCGAAATAGCTGGCTCTTGCCCGCTCGATCAACCGTCGGGCGGGCGGATGTCGATCTGCATCGATTGCATGTGCATAAAATCCATGCCGGTGAGACCCTGACATGAACTGCTGTGGCAAAACAAACTGTCCTGTCGCAGCGAAATTGCTGCCGGTCGAAAGACCGGTGGCGAATGAAACCAACACAAAGGAATTCAACAATGAAATGGTCTGTACCAAAATTCATCGAAGTCAGCTGCGGAATGGAAATCAATCGTTACGCGCCGGCAGATGGAGGTGAGCCAATCCTGTTTTAAACAACTGAAGCCAGCATGCCGAGCCTTTGGTTCGGGTTTCTAGCTTTAAGTGTGCCGGTGACAGCGTCGTGCATCGCTCATGCGACGTATCGATGCGGCCACCGGTGTCGCCGTTGATAGGGTTGGTACGTCGCCCGCCGATCATCCCTGGGAGCGTCTTCCCTAAAGGGCCCCAAACCCAGCCCTTTTTCGACGGCCTAAGCGGCTTTTCAGATCATGGTGCTTAAAATCGACGCAACCTCTACCATTTGTCCGCCGATAAACTCGGTGATTTCTTGAAGAGCGACGAAGCCAACTCGAGCAGCTCGCGGGCGTGTCGTCGGTATACAGGCAGAACCAACCCGCTCAAAATGCCGGCGATTGTAAACACCATCGTAATGAAGAGCGAGACGATAGGCTGATCGACATAACGGGTCGAGATCACCCGCGCAATCGTACCAATCGTATAGGCCCAAAGATACAAAGCGACCGGCAGCGCTGAACCAAATAGTAGGGGCCGAATGCGCCAGCCCAGTACCCGCATTCCAATGGTGCCAGCGACGAGCCAGCAACCCGCAAGTCCGACAGAATGTCCGATGGCTGCCCCCATTTCCCCATGCCTTGCGCCGATAGCGACCAGGCCTGCCATTACCACACGGCACGGCACTTCACACCAAAAGAGCGACCTCGTGTTGCCAGTCAAGAGAAAGGCCCAGTAATACACATAGCCAGACAACTGAAAGATCGCGCCTATCATTAACACTTGGACGACGGAGGCTACGCCTGCCCATTTTTCCCCAAGGACAATAGTGACCAACGGTGAGCCGCCGACTGCAACCAATAGACAGACTCCAAGCACAGCATATACCAGACACCTTTGGACTCGCTGCAGCACCTGCGGCAACGCTTTCAATTCGACTTGGGCCAAGAGGGGAAGAATGAGGGAGGTTAGGGGTGATGTCAGTTGGTCCACGGGGAGACTAAATAGTTGGAATGCTCGGGAGAACAGTCCAACCGCATCAGCTCCTAGGAACTTTCCCAGCGCAACTGAACTGACATTCGAACTGCAATAATTGCAAACCTGTGTAATCGTTGAAAACCACCCGAACCCGATATGCGGGCGGATCGTTTCGAGCCGAAACTTGAAGCTTGGCAGCCAGGCACAGCAATATATCAGGAGCAGAAAGGTAACGACGGAAACCGAGACATTTTGAGCTACCAAGGTCCAGTAACCTGCCCCCGATGCGGCGGCTGCAATACCCACCACCAGCCCCAATACTGCCGTCGCGGAATCGATCGCTGCAGTCTCGATGTATTTACTGCGCCTCATCATGTCGGTTCGATACTGGGCACTTGCGCCGTTGAATATGAAAATCGGAGAAAACCACAGCGCAATGTTGGCTACCCTTGGCTCACTATAAAATTCGGCAAGGTAGGGAGCTGCCGCAGCAACGATCAGCGCGAGCGATAGGCCGAGTGCTGCATTTGTCCAACAGAGGGAATTTCGCTCCAGCGTTGTCAACGCTGGCGATCGAAGCGCAGAAAGAGACAAACCAAAGTCGCCCAACATGCTTGCCGCGCCGACTATAGCACCGACCATTGCTACAAGGCCGAAATCAAATGAAGTGAGATACCGTGCTGTGACAATCAATCCGACAAACTGACAGATTATCCGAAGCGCTCGCCCGCACAAAATGATGGCAGCACCCCGCGTTGCCAAAAAAGCCTTGCCTTTTTGGCCAACGCCGGGGCCAGGAAGCTGCTGCCCTGGATCAAGAGCCCTAGTTTCCTGGTCAGGCATGGCCGATCGCACTAAGCTCTCGTGTAGCTTTCAAGTATGCCTCCTGAGTGTAGATTGACCGACACTTTAGGAATGACCTCTGTCGTAACGTCTCACATGATGATGGTTGTGCCAGACCACTCGTCACATATTTTGCAAATGTCGCCGCGCGGTCTTCGATCGCGAAAAAGAGCTCCGGCGGGATGCCTTCCGCTCCCACACTTGTTGCCACGACCGGTATTCCCCATAACATCGGAGTGATACTCTTGAATTTAACACCCGCGCCACTCAACAAAGGGACGACAACAACGCGAGCGCTTTTATAGGCGGGCGCCAGCGAAGGCATGTAGCCGGTAGCGGACGCACCAGGCGTCGTGTCAATAATCTCGAGGAGGCCTGGCGATACGCCACCGCCCGCCAGAACTATACGGTACGACGGGTCGCACCGGTAGATGTCTGGCCATACCTCCCTCAGAAACCACCGTGCACCCTGGTCGTTTTCCTTTCTCCCGAACTGCCCGACGAAAAGGGCAATTGGATCGCGGATGCTCAGGTCTGGTATCACCGCCGGCATTTCCGCATCATCCAGCGGCGGATTGACCACCGCCAGATGGAGCGACGGCACACCCTGCGACGCGAGTATACGCGCATCCTTATCATTAAGGCACACGTTCATGGTCAAAACCCTAGCTGTGCTGCGCTCACTATACCTTACGATGGCAGTGCGGATTGCTTTCACCAGGCGATGCGCGACCCTACCTTCGGCATTGAATTCCCTGGCAAGCCGTTGCGACATGACGTCATGGTAAAACCCGAATATCGGCCTCTTGAAACCCACCTGCCGGATAGACTTGGCTGTCCTTGCCATCTCGAACCACTGCAGCTCGATGATATCCGCGCCATCAACGGCGCGGCGGGCATCCGGATTGCGAAGAACGTGTGACCAAAAGGAAGAAAACAAGTTCGTAGGGTCAACCAACATTCTCAAGAAGCGAGTGGTGGTCCATGGCCATAAACGGCTCGGGGTGTTGTCAATGATCAACGTTTTGCAGGGAGCCAGAGGCAGTTTCGCCTCATCTTGTGGAAACAACGTATGGCGCGGAACAAGTAACGTCACTTCGTGATCGACACTCAAAGCTTGGATATGACGAAGGAGGAACTCGCCTCCTGCGTGCGAAACTCCAGGGTAAGCTATAACGGGAGAGGCGATCAACACATGCATCTTGTCTCTCCCAACTGGAAAGCGTCAATTCTCTTTACTTCGTTGTGCTGAACACCACCGTGTTCATTACGGACCGGGCCGGCATAACTCCGCCAGATCACCAGAGAAAAGATGCACGTGAACTATCACGATCCGCATTCTCAACTTAACTAAACTTGTAATTTTATCAAGATTGCTTAATTTTGATGTGAAGTCGCCGCGGAACCGACTATCCGCCGGATATTGCGACTGTCGACCGCGCGATTTTTGCCTAGATAACGAGCATCGGGTGTTCAGCTCATACATCGAACCAGAGAAGCACTAGTGTAATCTCAAACGGCAATGGCACTAATTAAAGAGGTTCTCGAATGGGTCCCGTCAGTGCGCTCGACATTCGGCTTCCGGATATCTGCCAAGATGAACTCATGCGGCTCTTTTTTGAGATGGAGACCAATGGGTTTGCTTGCGTCCCCCGTTTCTTGATGGACGCCGACCTCGCCATGGCACAGAAATTTGTTGCCACCTCCATGCACCGCTCTGGCAATGAGTATATTGCCTACAGGGGAAGTGAAGCCGTTCGCGGGTCTGGCTTGGACGATCTCGCTACCTCGTTGCGCTTCCAGTCCATTTTCGCCCGTCTCTATGAAGCCAGCCGGCAAAGACCCGCGCCTCCGGTGGAGTTCTATCAACTGCTACGATGCCTGGCGGGGACCGGCATGCTGAAACACTCGTTCAACTTCCATTATGATTCATACCTGATTACAGCCCTTGTTCCGATCGTCATACCTGACACTGGAAAGCCAGGGGATCTTTATCTTGCCCCGATCACGAGACCTGTTCGCAGGAGCTACATTGCAAACGTCATCGACAAAATCATTCTCGAGAAGTTCAAGCAGAAAGCATTGCGACGCCGGGCGGAAGTCGATCCGCAATGGTTCACGCGGATAAGAATGGTGCCTGGCAACCTCTATCTGTTTTGGGGGTACAGAACGGTCCATGCCAATGAGCCTTGCGATCCAGGCACAGTGCGCGCAACTGCACTTTACCATTTCTTCGACCCTCACTCTGGTAGCAGCCTCAAACACCGCCTGAGATGGTTGGGATCCTAATCGAGGTTGCTAATATCCAGATAGCGGCGGGGCGCACCTGGCGAGGTCTGCGCTCGAACGAGGCTTTAGGAATGGCTGAGGTTGCTGTGTCGGCAGCGACGTCATGACGAGCGTACACCGTTGGAACATGAACTTCCATGTCCGCCCGCCCCGCTTCCAACACACGGCGCGACCATTGCTCGTGTCTCGCGCCACCTGTCGCATTATAGGCGATTGTAGCCCTTCCGTTGCGCTTTAGGCTCGGGAGGGCGCCGCAAATAAACAGTGCTCGAACGTCGATGCGCCTTGGCCACGCAACAGCCGCCATGCGGCGCGTCTCTCGTGGTGCACTCATCATCGCCTGAACGCAGAATGATACTGCGCTTGGTTCGCAACTATCCTCCCTCAAGAAAGGGGGACGTAAAAACCACCAATAATCTTGTCGACGTCTTGTTTTTGCGGCTGTTTTCGATTCAACCTTTCCATCGAATTCGGTGCGAAAGGAACAAGACCATGGACCACGTCCGCATAAGCAAGAGCGAACTCACGGGGCGCGTTACGGCCGTTCTGCTGAAGGCTGGGCTGAGTGAGTTTCAGGCTCGGTCGGTGGCCGACGTCATCGTGGCCGGCGAAGCTGACGGCGCAAAGTCGCATGGCATCTACCGGCTGGATGGCGTGTTGCGCACGGTGAAGGCGGGTAAGGTCAATCCGGCAGCCACGGCGCATGTCGACAGCAGCGAAACCTCGGCGATCGTAAAGGTCAATGCGGGCGGCGGCTTTGCCAATCCGGCTTTCGAGCTTGGGCTCCCTCATCTTGTCGAGCGAGCAGACAAGTTCGGCATCGCGGCCCTCGTCATCAACGACTGCACGCATTTTTCGGCACTATGGTGGGAAGTTGAAGCTGTCACCCGTCACGGCCTCGCCTGCCTTGCCATGTGTCCAAGTTATGCGACGGTCGCGCCGACAGGTGGCAGCAAGCCATTGCTAGGCACCAACCCGTTTGCCTTCGGCTGGCCGCGCAATGAGGCTTTCCCATATGTATTCGACTTTGCGACTTCAGTGGCCGCGCGAGGAGAGATCGAGCTGCATCGCCGTGCTGGAAAGCTCTTGCCTGAGGGCTGGGCGATCGATCCCGACGGTAACCCGACCACGGAACCGGAAGCGGCGCTGGCCGGCGCCATGCTGCCGTTCGGTGGCCATAAGGGATCGTCGATCGGAACGATGATCGAGCTTCTCGCCGGCATCATGATCGGTGACCTGACAAGCTCGGAAGCACTCGACTATCTCGGCACCACCACGCTTGCGCCGCTGCATGGCGAGCTCGTCATCGCGATGTCGCCTCAGGCGTTCGCCGCCGGTCGCACTGGTGACCCCTTCGCGCGCGCCGAAATGCTGTTCGATGCCATTGTCGGGAGCGGCGCGCGGCTGCCGTCGCAACGGCGGTTTACGGCGCGCCAGAAATCCGACGCCGAGGGGATCGTGCTGACGGCGGCGGAAACCGAGCAGTTGGAGCGTCTGCTCGACAAGGGGCTCGACGCCGTGGCCTGACCACGGCCTCAAGGCACGAAATGAAAAGGGCCCCGCTGGGGCCCTTTTTTACTTTTGACTTTGTGTAGGCTTACGCCTTGTAGGTCTGAACCGCACCCGGGAGCTTGCTCCACTCGGCGTACCACGTGTCGAACAGCTTCAACTGGGCTTCGACGTAGCCGCGCTGGCTTTCCGAAAGGACGTCCGTTTCGTTGAAGTGCAGCGTATATTCATTGTCGCCCTTGAGCACCATCATGTGCTTGAAGAACAGGACGAGTTCGGGGCCTTCATCGAAGGAAGAGAGAACGGCGAGAGCCGATTCCAGTTCGAGCGCGCGCTGGCGTGCCTCGACATCGCCCTTGGCAGCGCCGTTCGCCAGATTGCACATGTGGATCACTTCCTTGGGAAGCACGCAGCCAATGCCGGTGATCGCGCCGGTCGCGCCGCAGTTGACGAAGCCATGGAAAACGGCCGTGTCGACGCCGATCATCAGCGATACGTCATCGTCGCGGCTGGTGATGTTTTCAGCCGCATAGCGCATGTCGGCAGCGCCACCGAATTCCTTGAAACCGACCAGGTTCTTGTGCTCTTCGCGAAGTGCAAAGAACAGGTCGGCGCGTGTGGCAAAGCCATAATAGGGGCTGTTGTAGATGACGGCGGGCAGCTCGGGTGCCGCCGAAAGGATCGCCTTGAAATGGTTCTTCTGGGCGGCAACGACCGAACCACGCGACAGCACGCGCGGGATGACCATCAGGCCCTTTGCGCCGACTTTCTGCGCGTGAGCTGCGTGCGCAACGGCTGACGCCGTGTTGACGGCGCCCGTCCCGACGATAACAGGGATGCCAGCCTTTGCCAGGCGTTCGACACCTTCCATGCGCTGGTCGTCTGTCAGGAGTGGCCAGTCACCCATGGAGCCGCAATAGACGACGGCCGACATGCCCTTGGCGATGAGCTCCTTGGCCTTGCGCACCAGTGCGTCAAAGTCGGGCGTCCGATCGTCGTTGCAGGGCGTCATCAACGCAGGGATCACACCGGAAAAGATACTGGCCTTCATGTCGCTCTCCATAATCAGTTTGACGGGTCATCAGCGGCGCGGCACGCACGCCATCCCTTATCGACAAGAAATATCATCGAAAATATTTCTTGTCGACAAGAAAAATGCAATCGCTTTCTCAGAGTTTGATGTCGAGCTTCTGGTTGCGAACGAACATGCGCTGGACCTGCTCGACAATCTGCTCGCCGTGAACTTTTCCGAGATGGTCCGCCAGGTCCAAATCGCGCGCCTCGATCGCCGCAATGATCTCGGCGTGTTCATCGACAAAGCGTTGCGGAAACTGTTCGTCATAGGAGTTGTAGTAAAGCCGGAGAATACGCCTCCCCTCGTCGAGAAGCCTGCGAAACAGCCCGGTGAAATAGGGGTTTCGCCCAGCCTCAGCGATTGCTGAATGAAACGCCGCATTGACCGCGATCATGTCGCGCAGGTCTCTTGCCTCGACAGTCGCGGCGTATTGGCTGTGGAGTTCGCGAATGGCGACCAGATCTTCGGGCCTGTGGTTTTGCGCCGCAAGCCTCGTCGTCACCCGGTACATCAGCACAAGTGCGTCGAAATAGGTGTTCAGGTTCAATAGGTCGATATTCGAGACCAGTGTGGAGCGATTGGGCAGGGTCTCGATCAGGCCCTCGCCGGCGAGCCTGACCAAGGCCTCTCGGATCGGCGTTCGCGACATCTGGAACCGCTCGGCAAGCAGCACCTCGTCAACCGAACTGCCAGGGGCAAGTTTCAGATCGAGGATCTCGTCGCGCAAAATGTCGTAGACCAGCTTCACGCCGGAGCCACGGCGCCGCTCAACCACATCTGTGTTGCTCTTTTCGACCATGATGGATTCCCGATTATGAGAATTCCCGCTTACTACAGTCGAACAGGAAGTTGAACAGGCACCACATCAACTGGGCCTGATTGATGTCGACGGTGGCCGAATACCAGCGCGGGCGCCCTGCCCTTGGCGCGCGAGAGTACCTAGCCGAGAAGTAGGGTCTCCAGGCCAACAGGGTCATCGGTGGTGATCTGGTCGACCTTCAGCGCCAGGAGGCGGCGCACGACCGGCAATGCGGCAGGAATTGCCGAATTGATGGTGTAAGCGTCGATGCTGCGCCCGGCGCGATGGAAGGCCGCAACGAGGTCGTATCCGGCATCGTCGGCAAACAGCACGAGTTGATGGTGCAGGTAGATCATCCGCGCGCGCGGCGAGGCAGCCACGGCGTCTGCGACGAAACCGTCAAAGTCACGGCTTTGCTTCAGGCGCTCGATCGCACCGTGATGGCACGGGTCGTAGCCGATCGGCATGTTCGGCACGGCCTGGGACAAGCGTTCGACAGCCTCGGGATCGCCGGCCGAGAGAATGACCGACTTTGCGACCGGCGAGATCGCGGCGGCGAAAGCGGCGATATCCTCTTCGCGGATATCGGGGGAACCTTCCTTGAGGTCGAGCTGCAGCACAGCGCCGCTTTCGCGGGCGACGCGCTTGAGCAATTGGCCGAGATCATCGATCAGCATCACCCTGTGGGCCGTAGGTTCGCCGAAGGGGTCGCGCAGATGCAGAGCGCGCAAGTCGCTCTCCGTCGCATCGATCACCCGCCCCTCGCCCGTTGTCGCCTTGTTCAGCGTCTCGTCGTGCAAAACGGCGAAGCCAGCGCCATTGAAACGCACCAGGTCGATCTCGATGCTGGCGCCCAGCGCCATCGCCTCGGCAATGCGTTGTCCCGTAAACGAGATGTCGCCGGCATAGCGGTGGCCGCGATGCCATTTCAGCCAAGTCTTGTGGCCAGCATGATCAATCGCGATGCCGTCGCGATCAAGCGTTACCGAGGATAAGATCATCATGTCGT
Source organism: Rhizobium sp. 01N48 (assembly GCF_056399145.1). Lineage (NCBI taxonomy): Bacteria > Pseudomonadati > Pseudomonadota > Alphaproteobacteria > Hyphomicrobiales > Rhizobiaceae > Rhizobium > Rhizobium sp. 01N48. The sequence continues at coordinate 38,809 of NZ_JBFTQT010000015.1, read as the reverse complement.
TCACCTGAGGTTGCCGATTGGTAGACCAGCTGATTGTCGCGGAAAGCCCGGAAAGCGGAAGCCGTCGCCTCGATGCCCACGCCCTTCACCCAGTTGCTATCCGGTGCCGTCATCGCCTTCAAGCGCGTCCCGTCGGCGAGGTCGATATCCACGATCTTGTGCGTGCCGAAATCAATGCTGCGATGGACGATGGCGGTCGAGAGCGTCTTCGATGGCTGCAGCGACAACGCTTCGGGGCGAAACGCCAGGACGACGTCGCCATCTTCGATCGGCACGGTAACGGGAAAGGCCGGATGCTGGCTGACGCCACCACGAATGCTGGTCTTCACGAAGTTCATCGATCCGATGAAGCCGGCCACGAATTCCGTCTGTGGCACGCGGTAGACGATATCGGGTGGGGCGATCTGCTCGGTGCTGCCGTCGCGCATGACGACGATACGATCGGCAAGCGCCAATGCCTCATCCTGGCCGTGCGTGACGAAGAGGGTAGTGATGCCGACGCGCTGCTGGATGTCGCGCACTTCCTCTCGCAGCCGTTCGCGCAGATGCTGGTCGAGGCTGGCGAACGGCTCGTCGAGCAACAGGATCTTCGGCTCCAGCACCAGCGAACGCGCAAGCGCCACGCGCTGCTGTTGGCCACCCGACAACTGCGTCGTCATGCGCTTGCCATAGTCTGCAAGCCCGACCAGCGCCAGGGCGTTCTCGACGCGTTCGCGAATCTCGGCCTTAGGCAGGCGACGAAGCTTGAGGCCGAAGGCGATGTTGTTGAACACGTCCATATGGGTCCAGAGCGCGTGGCTCTGGAAGACCATGCCGGTAGGGCGCTTTTCCGGCGGTAGCCTCGTCACGTCCTTGCCGTCGATCAGGATCGAGCCGTCCGACGGCTGTTCGAAGCCGCCGATCATGCGAAGCAGTGTCGACTTGCCGGATCCGGACGGACCAAGCAGGCAGACGAGCTCGCCATCTTCTACATCGAGCGAGAAATCACGGACCGCAAACGAGGTCCCGAACGTCTTTGAGACGTTCTTGATCGTCAAGCGTGCCATATCAAGCCTTTCCTCGGGCCATGCCCGATCCTAGCGTCACGCGCCAAAGCCGCGGGCAAATGCGCCCGTTCCAACCACACGGCGGGCAAACATCAGAGCGAAGAACGACGGCACCCAGAGCATCACCGATAAAACGGCACCATATTGAACCACGATCTGATTGTTGATGAAGGTGATCATCAACACCGGCATGGTGCGGATCTCAGGGGCGCCGATGAGCCAGGCGCCTTCCGTTTCATAAAATGTTCCGACAAAGGTCAGGAGCAAGGCCGCCATGATTGTGGGGGCCGCCTGGGGCAAGGTGATCGACCAGAAAACCCGCAACGGTCCGGCACCTGCATCGCGGGCAGCCTCTTCCATGCGCCGATCGATATTCTGGAACGCTGCCACGGGGATCCAGATCATCAACATCAACGTCCCGACCAGCTGGATCAGGACAACGCCCCAGAAGGTGCTGATCAAGCCGAGCTTCAAGAAGATGCCAGCGATCGCCACCAGAAGTCCGAACTTCGGAAAGGCATGCGAGGCCAGAAAAGACAGGAAGAGCACGTTCTTTCCGGGAAACGACATGCGCGCAAATGCATAAGCCGCGGGTAAGCAGATGATGGCCGACAAAAGCGTGACCGTCGCCGTCAGTCGCAGGCTCAAGAACAGCGCGTCCCATACATCGGTGCGAGACAGTGTCTGCGACCAGAAGCGGAAACCGAACTGCTGCGGAATGACTGACGGATAGCGCCATACCTCGGTAAATGCCCAGGTGCCGACCACAACCAGAGGCACGGCGATGAACAGCGTCAGTAGCACGGCAAACAGAATGCCCGCCCAATCGACTTTGGAGCCATTGAACTTGGCTATCGTCCTCATCGCGACGCCTCCCGATTTTTGGCGATTGATCGCACATAAAAAATGCCGAAGACGAGGCAGAATCCGAAGGAAATTACTGCCTGCGTCAGCGCATTCAGCGGATCGTTCACATCGGAGAAGGTGCGCTGCATGAACGGCCCCATCATTTCCGGCGATGCCGGGCCGAGCACATAGGGCAAAGTGAAGGACGAGAAGATTCCAAGGATGGCGAAGGACGCCGTTACCAACAGCGAGTTGCCCATACGTGGCAGGATGATCGAGATGAAAACGCGCAGCGGCGAAGCRCCGACATCACGGGCAGCCTCGACCGAGCTCTTCGCAATACTGCCAAGCCCGGCTGTCAGCATCAGCACCGTCAAAGGAAGATTGTCCCAAACCAGACCAATGACTGGCCCCCATGGGGTCAGATAGGGGGACGGGATCTTTGGCAGACCCACGGCATTGAGCAGCAGATCGACGGTCCCGTTGGGCCCGATCGTGCGGATCAGCGCATAAGATAGGATGATCGACGGCACGAACATCGGGAAGATCGCCAGGCCCTGAACATAGGCTGGAAGACGCCCCTGTGAAAACCGCAGATAAAGCGCGATCGGCAAGCCGATCATCAGCAGCAACACGCCGCAGACCACGGTCGTCCACAGCGTCACCCAGAGATTGGCGAGGCTGTAGGGATCACTGAAGAAGAACCGGTAGGAAGCCAGCGACACCGAGGTCGTGCCGTCCGCCTGCGCAATGAAAACGGTGGTGATCACCGCCGAAAAGATCGGGTAGACGATCAGCCACCCGAGCAGAAGCACCGGCAGGGCGACCAGAAGAAGCCCAACCGGATTCTGCGCGTTGCCCGGCGCGGTTGCCCGCGCCGGCAGCGACAATGTCATGCTTTTACGCATCAGGTACGGCTGATGCCCGGAGCAACATTACGATACCAACCGTCGTTGATGTTGCTTTCCCAATCGCCGGCCGGGAAGGTCGGGATGGTGGTAGGGATGACATCGGCATATTTCTGACGGAGTTCGTCGGAAATGTGATCCCAGGCGACAGCCGGGAAACCACCGAGTTCGGTGATAATCGCTTCCTGGATTTCCTTCGTCAGCATGAACGCCGCAAGTTTCAGTGCCGCATCCTTGTTGGCGCCGTTCGTAAACACCGTCATGCGCGAGAAGTCGCCGCAAAGCGCCAGATCGGTGAGCTGGACAAGGCCGGTCGTCTCAGGCAGTACGCCCTGCGACAGGGCCTGCAGCACCTGGTCGGACCAGACCGGCGTCATCGTGACAACGCCCTGTGCAAGCAGCTGGATCGACTGCGTATTGCCGGAGGTGTAGGCACCCTTTTCATAAAGTGACGGCGCGAGATCGTTGAGGATCGCCCAAGCCGGCGTCAGGGCCTGATTTGCGAAATCAGCCGTGAAGTTGTCGATGGTGAACTTCTTGGGATCGCGACCGTTGGCTTCGTGGATCGCGCGGCGAACGAAATTGCCGCCCGAACCGCCCTTGTCGGGGCGATTGTAGATGAACTGGCCAGGATTGGCCTTGATCCAGGCCGTCAGTTGTTCCCAGGTCTTCGGGGCATCCTTGGGGTCAAGCTTGGTCTTGTCGTAGGCTAGCAACACCTGCGAACCGCGATAGGGCAGCGAATACGGGCTGTCGACGCTGAGCGTATTGACGGTCGCGAAGCCATCGATGTTCTCGGCCGAGAACTTGACCCAGAGACCGGCATCGATACCACCTGTGGGCAGTCGTGGGTTGAACGCCTCAAAGATATCCGACTGCGGATCCGTCTTCGACTTGAGAGCCGCAAGCGCACGGTCTGCAATCGCACGCAAGCCGGCGTTGTCACCTGCATCCGTAACCTTTACGGCAGCTTCGGGGTGCGCCTTTTTGAAGGCCGGAAGCACGGTGTTGTTCCAGAAGTCGATAATGTTGGCGTCGGAACCACTATAGAGGTTGATCGTGCCATCTGCAGCCATCGCAAAGCGTGGCAGGGCCAGCAGACCGGCTGCCGCCGAAGATGTGACAAGAAACTCGCGTCTGTTCATGACCGTCTCCATTGTTTCGGGCGTTGCCCTTTGGACTACGGCTCTGCTATCGCCGGCGCGTAACAGTGACATGACAAAATGAGCTCTGAAGTCATTTTTTGCACACCCGTGCAATCCAGTTGGGCAAAAGACGATGCAAGGCCGTTTTGGATAGCCATTGAATACAACGTCTCGGTTCTCGAACGGGGTGCCGGAACCCCGATATTCAATTCTTGAATATCAGGCAGATCTGGTTGGTCTTGCGGATCTGTCTGCAGACCTCGTTAGCCTCCCCCCTTGTCTGCCGCGCAATGCGGGTCACGTAGCGCGGTCGGAAACCGAAGCTGCGGTCACGCTGCCGCAGGATAAGAGGCTGCTCCTGATCGAGAGGTGCCGGAAACCGTGCAATCGCCGCAAAGAAAAGGCGACGGGCAACATCGGGGTCGGCGCTGGCCGCGATCTGCACGCCCCAAGGCGCCCAGTTTCCCTCCGGCCGCCAGACCGGATCGGCCATCTTGCGGCGATCGGCAAGCGCCACGCAGCTTTCGATAAAGGGCTGATCCTCTGCCAGGGGACCAGCCGCCTTGTCGGGTGCCGAGGACTTCCACTCCTCGACGCTATGCGCCGTAATCGCCATCACATAACTGCGGGTCTCCGTCGGCAGGCCGCCGCCATTGAGAAAGTTCGATAGACCGTTTTCGCCGGCATTGTAGGCAGCGGCCGCAAGGCCGAGATTGCCGAAGCGATCCCTGAGCTCATCAAGATATTCGGCCGATTTTTGCAAGGCTTCCAGAACATCGTAACTGTCCTGCAGCCCGCGCAGCTTGGCGGTACCCGGCATGAACTGCGCTATTCCCTGCGCGCCCTTATAGCTCAACGCGTCCGGCCTGAACCGGCTCTCGCGCCAAATCAGCCTGGCGAAGAAATCCGGCGGCAGGTCATGTTCGCTCGCGGTCCGTTCGATCGCACCGCAGAGGTCGCGGTTGAAGCTGTCCTTGCGAATGCAAAGCGTCTCCGCCGAGCCCGTCATCGAGCGTGTGTAGAGGCAGGCTGCCTCCGGCTGAGCTTCGATGGTCTCAGCAGCGCCGGCCGGGCCAATCAGTGTCATGCAAAGAGAGAGGCGCAAACCCCACGACACGAATAGAAAGATGCTGCGCCGCCTGATCACGATCATTTGCTCTCGGCGCCACGCTGGCGGCGCCGCCATTGGATGATGTCTGGCAAGCATACCATTTCGTTTGGACCCCGTAGTCAAGATGTCGCTAAGACAGCGACCTCCTGGCGCCGAGCGGATGGTGTCAGGCGGTGGATCCCCAGCGGGCATTGCAGGTCAGCGTTATGCTGTGCGGCCCCGGCAAATCGGCATCGTGACGTTCGATGAGCTCGACAACCGCATCGATGAAGGCGACATGGTCGAGGCTTAGCGTCGTCAGGTCGTTGCAATCCCACGCAGCCATTGCAATCCCATCCTGGCCGACGATGGCGATATCATCAGGGGTGTTCTTGCCGAGCATGCGCCGCGCGGCATCGCGCGCGCCGATCGCCATCACGTCGTTGCCGCAAATGATGGCATCGACCTTCGAGCGATGCAGCAAAAGCACCGCTTCCTTGAAGCCGGAATCATAGGTGTAGTCGCCAAAGGCTTCGGCCTCGATGGCCAGCCCGCGCCTGGCGAGCGCATCCGCGAACCATTTGCGTCGAAGCTTGTCGATCCAGCTGGATTTGGTGCCGGAGAGGTAGGCAAAGCGTTTCTTGCCGTCATTGACAATCTTCTCGATGATCTCGTCAGCCGCAGCCGCGCCATCGATGCGAATATTTGAGACGTTTTCGTTGTCCAAGGGTTCGAACGAGACGATGATCGGCTTGGTCGTATGAAAGATATCGACCGCGTCCTGCATCGACACCATGTCCGAGAAAACGACGACATGATCCACCTGATAGGTGGATGCCAACCGCATCAGTTGCAGGCGATCGTCGTGATCTGCACAGCACAGGATGATCGGCAGCAGCTGGCGCGCCTGCAACCTGTGGACCAGCAATTGCTGCTCTTCGGCCTCGCAAGGATTGCCAATGGCATTGACGACAAGGGCGACCAACCTCGATCGTTGATTGTTCAGCGAACGGGCAATCGCGTTCGGCTGATAGCCGTGTTCGCGCGCGACGGACAAAATTCGATCGCGCGTGGCGCTGCCGATCCTGGAATCGGGCGAAAAGGCGCGGGAAATGGTGGCGGAGGATACCCCGGCGAGCTTTGCCAGTTCCTTCGAGGTGATCCGCCGCTTGTTCATGTCTCGTGTCCCGATACGTCTATTCCGCTGGCCGGACGGGCATGCCGTCGCCTGCCGCCGATTCCTTGATTGCATCCCACAGCCTAGCGAAACGCAGACCCATTTCAACGGAGCCGGTGTTTTCCATCTCACCAGCGCGAATGGCGAGGAAGTTCTTCATCGGGTTTCCGAGAATTTCGGCCTCTTCGCGCGGCTCGTTGGCCCGACCGACGCTGATCTCGCGCCAGCCGCCCCAGGCATCGATCCGCACGATCGCCTTCGAATAGAAGAAGGTGATGTAGGAGGCGCAGCCAGGAGGCCCCTCGCCTGCGGCCGTCAATGTCGCCATGGCGCCGTTCTTCAAGCGGGCGGAAACGGCGGTGGCAATATCGACCTTGCGGCCATGCTTGTTCATATAGGCCGATACACTGGCGAAGTCGGAATTGGCCAGCAGGCAGACGGTATTCATCATGTGTGCGCCGGTGTCGAACATGAAGCCGCCGCCCGAGATTTCCGGCTCCTGTTTCCAGTGACCTGCATAGTTGCCCGCCCAGCTTTCCCAGATCATGCCCGAAATCGCGATAAGCTCGCCGAACTCTCCAGCGAGCGCGCGCTTGCGCGTGTCAATCACCAGCGGCGAGAGGCCGCCCTGGAAAGCAGTAACAACAGTGACGCCACTTTTCTTCTGCGCCGCGATCAGCGTCTCAGCCTCGGCAACAGTCGTGACCATCGGCTTTTCAAGGAAGAGATCGATGCCGGCTTCGACGACGGCCGCCGCCTGTTCGCCGTGAAAGGCGTGCGGGGTGGAGATATAGACGATGTCGAGCGCATCGCGGCATTTCGCGAGCATCTCGCGGTAGTCCTCGAAGCTCTTCGGCGCCGGCGCTCCAGCCGCGATGCACACGTCGATCAGGCGCTGGCGCGACGAAGCGGTCGTATCAGCAAGCGCTACGAACTCGATCTCCGGCATGGCCGCCCAGCTCGCCGCATATTCAGCCGCCTTCAGGCCTGCGCCGATCACGCCAAGCCGCAACTTCTGTGTCATGAAACTCCTCCCACATGATTGTGTACACGATTACACAAACGGAAAACTCGGCGCAAGTTCTATTTTAATGCGTTAAATCAATGCATTATATGAACTTGTAAATTCTTTCGGAAATCCGTCTTGCCTCATTGAGGAATGCGTGTACATTTTTCGAACGGTGCTGGAGGGCGCCGCCAATCAAAAAGGGAGGACTTCCGTTGAAGAAGACGGTCATTGGTGGCCTGTGCGCCATTTTGCTCAGCGCGGTCTCGACGCTGGCGCATGCCGAAACAATCCGAATTGCAAATCACGGCCAGGCCGGCATCGACGCCATGAAGTCGACGGTCGAGGCGATCGAAAAGAAATACGGAGTGACCGTCGAGGTCGTCGAATACCCGGCGCCCGACAAGGATTACCTGACGAAGCTGCTCACCGAGCTTGGCGCCGGCAACGCGCCGGATCTGTTCTCGATCCCGTCGACGGCGGCTGTGGCCGATATGGTCGAAGCCGGATACCTCGCCCCTGTAACCAAGGAGATCACCGCCTGGGACGGCTACGCGAATTTCTATGACGTCGCAAAGCAGCTGGCCGTGAGCCCCGATGGCGAAACCTACGTCATGCCGTTCATGCTTGGCATTCAGGAAATCTACTTCCGCAAGGATGTGCTCGAGAAAGCCGGCATTTCGACCGAGCAACCGAAGACCTGGCAGGAACTGCTGGATCGCGCCGATGAAGTGAAGGCGAAGACAGGCGCCTACGGCCTGCTCTTCCCGGCCGGCGTGTCCTGGGGTAGCGGCGCTTTCGATGAAGGCTTCCAGCATCTGCTCGTCGGCTCCAAGACGCCGCAGCTGGTCGACGCCGATGGAAAACTCGATCTCAGTGGCGAAGGCATCAAGGACGTCTTCGGCGTCTACAAGGAGCTCATCGACAAGGATCTGATGCCGACCCAGCCGCTGCTCGGCCCAGAGCCGTGGGTCATTCCCAAGTACCAGATGTTCCCTGAGGGCAAGCTTGCGGCAACTACGTGCGGTTCCTGGTGCTACATCTTCGATTGGGGCCGCGAGAGCAAGAACCCGATCCCAGAGGTGACAAAGATCGTCGGCACCTGGACAGTTCCTGGCCAGACGGGCGGCCAGTATGTGCTCGCGAACCTTGCTGCTCCGTGGGCCGTTAACGCGAAGTCCGCGAACGTCGAGCTGGCGACGAAGGCGCTGCTTGAGATCGGTTCGGTCGACACGCAGGTCTCCTACGCCGCGCGCATCGGCAATATTCCGGCAAGCAAGGATGCGGCTAAGAGCGCCGAGTTCCAGAAGCTGACGGAACTCGTTCCGATCCACGCCGCGGCCGGCAACGGCGTCTTCCTGAAGCAGGCGTCCGGCTTCGGCACCATCGCCGAAGGCGTGGCACGGGCAACCGAAGCGCTGCTGCGCAAGGAGACGGACGCCGCCGGTGCCCAGAAGATCCTTGTCGATTACGTCAAGGAAACGCTCGGCGACGACGTGGTGAAATAAGCCTCAAGCCCTTCAACTTCCGCCCAAGACTGCAGGCGCGGCCCGCTGGCCGCGTCTGCGATCATCAGACAAGGTTGCGAGCTTCATGGTCCTCAATTCTCACGAACGACGCGTCGAGCGGCAGCTCCTCGTGATCCTGCTGCCGTCGCTGGTCCTGCTTCTGGCCTTCGTGATCTATCCCGCGCTTTACTCCGTCTATCTGAGCTTCACCAACGAAGCTCTCACCGGCGCCGCAGCGCTGCGTCCGCGCTTCGTGGGCATTCGCAACTACATGCGCCTGCTGAATGACGCGAAATTCTGGAACGCGCTCATTGTGACGTTCTTTTTCGTGGTCGGCTCGGCGGTGATCGGCCAGTTCGTACTCGGCCTGATTTCAGCCATTGCGCTGCGCCGGCAGATCCTTTTCCGCCAGATATTCTCCTCGATGATCCTGCTGCCCAACGCGGCACCCGAGGTCGTTGCCGGCTTCATGTGGATTTCGATGCTGGCCGGCGGCGAGAACGCAACGCTCAGCCGCATCGTGAGCTTCTTCGGCGTGACACCCACCGACTGGCTCCAGGTCTTCCCGCTGACGATGATCATCGTCGTCAACACATGGCGCGGCATCGCCACCGCGATGATCCTCTTGACTGCGGGCCTCAGCACCATTCCGAGCGAAATCTACGAGGCTGCCCGCATGGACGGCGCCACGCCATCGCAGATGTTCCGCCGCATCACGCTTCCCCTGATGATGCCGACGATCCTTCTCTACATGCTTATTTCCGCCGTCTCGACGATCGCGGTCTTCGGTCTTGTCTATGCGCTGACGCGCGGCGGCCCTGGTGGTGCGACCGAAGTCATCAGCATCTACATCTACAACCAGTCCTTCACTGCCTTCCAGCTCGGCTACGGCGCCGCGGTCGCGGTCGTCACTCTGGTGATCTCGCTGATCCTCGGCATCGCATACGTGCGGGCAATGAAGGTGGAGGTCTGACATGGCAGTGCTTTCCCCGACAGAAAACGCCAACAAGACCCGATCGGATCTGCTCGCCTACGCCACGCTGTCGCTGATCTCGATCTTCTGCGCCGTACCGTTTCTCTGGGTTCTTTTCGCCTCGCTCGATGGCAATGCCCAGCTGTTTCTCCGCTGGCCGGAACAATGGACGCTCGACAACTATCTGCGTGTCTTCACCAAGGAGGACGGGGCGAAGTGGCTATTCAATTCGCTCTTTGTCGTCGGCTCCGCAACGATACTGGTCATGGTGCTGGCCGGCCTCGGCGGCTACGCCTTGTCGCGCACGCGGGCCTGGTGGAAGCTGCCGTTTCTCTACGCGATCCTTCTGATCCGCGTCTTGCCGCCGACAGCACTTGTGGTGCCGCTCTACAAGTTCCTGCTGACGCTCAACAATGCCGAGGGCGCGATCCTGCGGCCGATCTTCGGCGAATACGCGCGGCCGATCATGCGCTGGACGGGCTTTATCGACGGTTACCTCGGCCTGATCCTGGTGCTTGCGACCATGCAGCTGCCGCTGGCGCTGTGGATCATGAAAACCTTTTTTGACGGCCTTCCGCGCGACTATGAAGAAGCAGCGCTGATGGATGGCGCAACGATGACGCAGCGCATCCGCCGCGTCCTGATCCCGCTGGCGCTGCCGGGGCTGGCCGCAGCCGGGTTGTTTGCCTTCATGTCGGCATGGGGCGATTTCCTGCTGCCGCTGATCTTCCTCTCGTCACCGGAACTGCAAACGCTTCCCCTCGGCCTCTTTCGCGCTTTCCTGCGCATCAACGAGATCGATTACGGCCTGCTCGCCGCCCTCGCTTTCATCTACCTCCTGCCGGCTGTGATCGCCTTCGGCTTCGCGCGGCGCTTCCTCGTCCAGACCTTTTCGGGCGGCGTCAAAGGCTGATATCCAGAAAGAGTTTTACAGATGATCAATCTCAAGAACGTTCGCAAATTCTATGGCGCCCTGGAGGTCATCAAGGGCGTCGACATCACCGTCGAGGACGGTGAGTTCGCCGTATTCGTCGGGCCTTCGGGTTGCGGAAAGTCGACCCTTTTGCGGATGATCGCCGGGCTGGAAGGCATCGATGACGGCGACCTCATCCTGAACGGCAAGCGTATCAATGACGTGCCGCCGGACAAACGCGGCATCGCCATGGTGTTTCAGTCCTACGCGCTTTATCCGCATATGACCGTGGCGCAGAACATCGGCTTCTCGCTCAGCCTGAAAAAAGTGCCGGAAACCGAAATCCGCAAGCAGGTCGAAGGCGTCGCCGAAATCCTGCAACTGACTGATTATCTCGATCGCCGCCCCGCCGCACTGTCAGGCGGTCAAAGACAGCGCGTCGCGATCGGTCGAGCCATCATCAAGAAGCCGTCGCTGATCCTGTTCGATGAACCGCTGTCGAACCTCGATTCGGCGCTTCGTGTACAGATGCGTGCCGAGTTGCAGCGCTTGCACCGCGAATTGAAGGCGACCGTCGTTTACGTCACCCACGATCAGGTCGAGGCCATGACCATGGCCGACCGCATCGTCGTACTGAACAAGGGGCTTGTCGCCCAGCAGGGCGTACCGATGGACCTTTACCACAAGCCCGACAACGAGTTCGTCGCCACCTTCATCGGCTCGCCGCGCATGAACACCGTTCCCGTGACGATCAGCAAGCCGCAGGCCGGCGCGTTGCGCGTGCAAAGCCCGATCGGATTGACGCTCAACCTGCCGGATGGAGCCGGAACGGTGCCCGAGGGTGCCGCCACGCTCGGCATCCGGCCCGAGCATTTCAAGATCGCACCCGAGGGCCAGGGAAATTTCACGGTCGACGTCGTCATCGTCGAGCGCCTGGGCGTCGAGACCTACATGACCGTCGGCTCTGAAAAACAGCCGATCGTCGTCCGCGCCGAAGGCGATGTCGCGGTACGCCCCGGCGACCGCGTTTCACTGACAGCAGACGGCACCGCCTGCCACCTGTTCGACACCACCGGGCGCGTCATCCGCTCGGCTCAATCATCCTAATCACGTTGATAACATCGAGGACATCATGACGATCAAGGTCACAATCTGGAACGAGGGACGCCACGAGCAATTGCACAAGGAGGTTCAGGAGATCTATCCTGATCGCATCGATGGTGCAATTGCGGCAGGCATTGCACATTCGGATTTCGAGATTCGTCGAGGCACGCTCGATGATCCCGATGAAGGCCTGCCCGACCAGGTACTCAACGAGACCGACGTCTTGCTCTGGTGGGGCCATATGGCGCATGACGACGTCAGTGACGGGCTGATCGACCRTATCCAGCAGCGCGTTCTGAAGGGGATGGGCTTGCTCGTTCTGCATTCAGGGCACCACTCCAAGCTCTTCCGCCGGCTGATGGGCACGAACGCCAACCTCTCCTGGCGCGAAACGCCGGAGGGCGATCTTGAGCGTGTTTGGGTGGTCAACCCGTCTCACCCGATCGCGGAGGGACTGCCGCCCTATTTCGAGGTGAATGCATCGGAGATGTACGGCGAGCCCTTCGACATCCCGCAGCCCGATGAGCTGGTATTCATTTCTTGGTACTCGGGTGGCGAGGTGTTTCGCAGCGGCTGCACCTTCCAACGCGGCCGGGGACGGATCTTCTTCTTCAGCCCGGGGCATGAGACCTACCCGATCTATCACGACAAGACCATTCACAAGGTCATCTCGAACGGGATCCGCTGGGCAAAGCAGAACCACACCGACGGCCGCATTTTGGAGAACTGGCACCGCGCCGAGCCGCTGCACGGTCGCCCTTCCAAGAAAGCCTGAGCTCCGCCGTTTTGTCCGTTGAACACCGGCGTGGCCCACGGTCACGCCGCTTCCGGCACTGAAAAAGCCACTAACGGCTCCAGTTGCAAGTCCTGGGCAATTCGGCCAATTTGATCTTGCCGGCCGGGACACCAGTTTATCCTTCGCACCAGAAAGACGCTGAGGCGATCAGTGCCGGCGTCAATGCGGGCAACTTGTCAAACAGGATGAATGCGATGCAGCTGAAAGACCCTTCCCTTTTTCGCCAGGCCGCTCTTGTTGGCGGAAATTGGATCGATGCCGATCCCGCCAATGCGATCGAGGTCAACAATCCGGCCACCGGAGAGATCATCGGCCGCGTGCCCAAGCTGGGCGGCGCCGAGACGAAGGCGGCGATCGAGGCCGCGCGCGTCGCGCAGAAGGGCTGGGCTGCCCGCACCGCTAAGGAACGCGCCGGCATCCTGCGGAAGTGGTTCGATCTGATGATCGAGAACAAGGACGACCTCGGGCGAATCCTGACGCTTGAGCAAGGCAAGCCGCTTGCCGAAGCCACCGGCGAGATCGTCTACGGTGCGAGCTTTATCGAATGGTTTGCGGAGGAAGCGCGGCGCATTTATGGCGACCTGATACCGGGCCACCAGCCAGACAAGCGCATCATGGTCATGAAGCAGCCGATCGGCGTGGTCGCGGCGATCACGCCCTGGAATTTCCCCAATGCGATGATCACCCGCAAGGCCGGCCCGGCGTTTGCGGCAGGCTGTGCCATGGTGCTGAAGCCGGCATCGCAGACGCCGTTCTCGGCAATCGCGATTGCCGTGCTTGCCGAGCGCGCCGGCCTGCCGGCCGGGCTTTTCTCGGTGCTAACAGGCTCCGCCGCCGCGATCGGCGCGGAGATGACGTCGAACCCGACCGTGCGCAAGCTTACCTTTACTGGATCGACCGAAATCGGCGCCGAACTCTACAAGCAGAGCGCGCCGACGATCAAGAAACTCGGGCTCGAGCTCGGCGGCAATGCGCCGTTCATCGTCTTCGACGATGCCGATCTCGACGCAGCCGTCGAGGGTGCTCTGATCGCGAAGTTTCGCAACAACGGTCAGACCTGCGTCTGCGCCAACAGGCTCTATGTGCAGGACGGCGTTTACGACGCCTTCTCGAAGAAGCTCGCGGATGCCGTCGGCAAACTGAAGACCGGCAATGGCTTCGATGAAGGCGTGATCCTCGGTCCGTTGATCGACAAGCCGGCGCTCGAGAAAGTTGAGGAGCATGTGGCTGACGCGCTGGCGAAGGGTGCCAACATCATCCAGGGTGGCAAGCCGCATGCGCTTGGCGGCACTTTCTACGAGGCCACCGTTCTCGCCAACGTCACGAAGGATATGGCAGTCGCGCGCGAAGAGACATTCGGCCCGCTTGCTCCCCTCTTCCGCTTCAAAGACGAGGCGGATGTGATCGAACAGGCCAACGACACCGAATTCGGCCTCGCTTCCTATTTCTACGCCAAGGACCTCGCGCGTGTGTTCCGCGTTGCCGAGGCGCTGGAATATGGGATGGTCGGCGTGAATACGGGCCTGATCTCGACGGCGGAAGCGCCGTTCGGTGGCGTCAAGCTCTCAGGTCTCGGCCGCGAAGGCTCGCGGTACGGTATCGAGGAGTTCACCGAGATCAAATATGTCTGCCTCGGCGGCATCAGCTGACACCTGGCCGAGCGAAAGGCGCGCAAGCCTGACGGGTTGCGCGCTGGCGCAACCGTTTAATCCGGAAAACTGAAAGCTGAAGAACGCGTGGGTCAGAATCGAAAAAGCCTGCCGCGGGAGGAGGTGCGACAGRCTTTTCGAATTTAACCGAACGACAGCTGGGAGGAGGAATGCTGTCATTCCCGCAGGTACCCTTGGGAGGAGGATAAGGCCACCTGCAACTCGAAGCTCTGCGGGAGGAGGTGCATCGCTTCGATGATTTGTTTATACAGCAAGCACGCTCAAATCATAGGCATAATTCTGCAGAACAGCTATGCGCTATGCGCGTGACGCGCAGCTTCTGTCGCAGATCTGCGAGATGCTACCCTTGCCGCGCCGGCTGCCGGCCCCCTTGGAATCTCCGCGTTTTCTGCTACCACGCGCCGGAAAACATGAGGAAACGCCGATGAGCGCCGCATTTTATCGTGACTATGTTGTCGACCTGAAGGCACGTATCGACGGTCTGCATACCGACCCCGGCAGCTATCAGACCTACGATCTGACGATGGAGCTGCTCGCCCAGAAAAACCTGATCAGCTACGCGATGAGCCGTAAGCAGGGCCAGGTGGACAGCCTTTTCTACCGTCGCGACACGACAAGCGGCCAAGGCACGCAGATGTCGCAGGAGACGGCCTACCGGGTGTTTTCCGGCTTCTTCGGACTAGGCCAGTTCCTGGCGTCGACGGGCCGGGCAAACGGGCTCGCCGAGGAAGCGTTCGCGCAGACGCTGACGGCGGGATGGGAATATCCGACCTGTGCAGTGCAATTCGCCTACCGGAAGAAGGGCCAGCCGCGCGGCGCTTCGATGAAAATGCTGTTCGTCGGGCTGAATGGTGACGCGGATGCAGCGATCTTCGAGGCCAAGCTGACGCAACCCGAACTCCTAATCGGCACACGGCCGTTCTCGACCAAGCTACTGTGGGAATGGAATTAACGGCGCCTTAGGCGGTCGGCTTTGGTCGGATGTCGGCAAGCAGCTCCTGGGCAACGTCGCGCAGGCGACCGGCGATATTTTCCAGAAAAGTGCCCATCGCCGAACCCTTGCGCCAGCACATGCCGATCCGCCTGTTCGGCGATATGCCTTCGAAACGCAGCAGCCTTATGTCGCCCGACGCCGGATACAGCGCGGCGAGCTCCGGCAGAAGCGTGATCCCCACATTGGCGCCGACCATCTGGCGCAGTGTCTCCAGGCTAGTGGCGCGAAACGAGGTGCGCTCGCTTGCACCCGACAAGCGGCACACATCGAGCGCCTGGTCGCGCAGGCAGTGCCCCTCTTCCAGCAACATGAGGTCGTAGCGATCGAGGTCCCTGAGCACCAGGGACTGCCGCCTTGCGAGCGGATGCATGTCGGGAACGGCGAGCAGAAAGTCTTCCTCGAAGAGAAACTCGGCTTTAAGTTGGTCGTCATTGACGGGAAGAGCGAGGATCGCGGCATCGAGATTGCCGCTTTTAAGGCGCGCCAGGAGTGCATCGCTCTTTTCCTCGATCAGCAGCGTCTCCAGCCGCGGGAACTGCCTGTGGATGCGCGGCACCGCATGCGGCAGGAAATAGGGAGCGAGCGTCGGGAAGATGCCGAGACGCAGGGTGCCCACCTCCGGATTGAGGCTGCGCAAGGCCGATGACCTGATCTCGGCAACCTCCTGCATGATGCGCCTTGCCCGCTTGACGGTATCCTCGCCGAACGGTGTCAACATGACCGTGCGCGGCGTGCGCTCGATCAGCAGAGCGCCAAGGGTCTCCTCCAGTTTCCGGATCTGCATGGAGAGTGTCGGCTGGCTGACCAGGCACGCTTCGGCGGCCCGGCCAAAATGCCGGTGGTCCGCCAAGGCAATCAGGTATTCCAGCTCGCGAAGCGTCATTTCAGAACCGTGTCGATCAGCCTCAAGCCGCCTTCACCGCATCCTCGTCCGGGCTAGACGTGCGGATCAGATGGTCGAAGGCTGCAAGCGACGCCTTCGCGCCCTCGCCGAGCGCAATCACGATCTGCTTGTAAGGCACTGTGGTGCAATCGCCGGCGGCAAAGACACCGGGAACCGAGGTCTGTCCGTGGTGATCGACAATGATCTCGCCACGTGGCGACAGTTCGATGGCGCCCTTCAGCCATTCGGTGTTCGGAAGCAGGCCGATCTGGACGAAGATGCCTTCCAGATCGAGCGTGTGGCGCTGACCGGCAATGCGGTTTTCGTAGACGAGCCCGGTCACCTTCTGGCCATTGCCCAGCACTTCCGTCGTCTTGGCGGAAAGCAGGATATCGACGTTGGGAAGGCTGCGCAGCTTGCGCTGCAGGACGTCATCGGCACGCAGCTTGTTGTCGAACTCGATCAGCGTCACGTGGCTGACGATGTTGGCAAGGTCGATCGCCGCCTCGACGCCGGAATTGCCACCGCCGATGACGGCAACGCGCTTGCCCTTGAACAGCGGACCGTCGCAATGCGGGCAATAGGCAACGCCCTTGTTGCGATACTGGTCTTCGCCGGGAACGCCCATCTGCCGCCAGCGGGCGCCGGTCGACAGGATCACCGTCTTCGAGCGCAGCGTCGCGCCATTGGCGAGCTCGACCGCGATCATGTCCTTGCCGGGAACAAGCTTCTCGGCGCGCTGCAGGTTCATGATATCAACGTCATATTGCTTCACATGCGCTTCCAGCGAAGCCGCAAACTGTGGTCCTTCGGTATGCTGCACCGAGATGAAGTTCTCGATCGCCATCGTATCGAGAACCTGACCGCCAAAGCGCCCGGCGGCAACGCCGGTGCGGATGCCCTTGCGCGCGGCGTAGATGGCCGCCGCAGCGCCGGCCGGACCGCCGCCGATGACGAGCACGTCGTAAGTTTCGCGGCCATTCAGCTTCTCGGCGGCACGCGCAGCCGAGTTGGTGTCGAGCTTGGAGACGATCTCCTCGACTTCCATTCGGCCCTGACCGAACAGCTGGCCGTTGAGATAGACCGTCGGCACAGACATGACCTGGCGGCTTTGAACTTCGGCCGGGAACACGCCGCCATCGATCGCCACATGCTTCACGCGCGGGTTCAGCACGGCCATCAGGTTCAGTGCCTGCACGACGTCGGGGCAATTCTGGCAGGTGAGCGAGAAATAAGTCTCGAAAAGGAAATCGCCGTCGAGATCCTTGATCTGATCGATGATTGCCTGCTCGGTGCGCGGCGGATGACCGCCGACCTGCAGCAGAGCGAGCACAAGCGAGGTAAACTCATGGCCCATCGGAATGCCGGCGAAGCGCAGGTTGATGTCGTGGCCCGGGCTGGTCAGCGCGAAGGATGGTGCACGCTCGCCGTCATCACGCATTTCCACGACCGAAATCTTGTCGGAAAGAGCGACCAGTTCGGCGAGAAGCTCCGACATCTCTTTCGACTTGGCGCTGTCATTGACCGAAGCGGTGATCGCGATCGGGCGAACGACCCGTTCCAGATAGCCCTTCAACTGGGATTTCAGATTGTCGTCGAGCATGGGACACTCCGCTAAAAATGGATGGCCGCGCCGCGTTTAAGGCGCTGAATATGGTATTGGGTGCCGCCTTACCGTCTGGACCGGAAGGCGGCCTATTATTTGAACGTCAGATCTTGCCGACGAGGTGCAGCGACGGAGCGAGCGTCTTTTCGCCCTCTTCCCACTTGGCCGGGCAAACTTCACCCGGATGCGCGCGCACATACTGCGCAGCCTTGATGCGACGCAGCAGGTCGACAGCGTTGCGGCCGATACCTTCTGCGGTGACTTCCATAGCCTGGATGACGCCATCGGGATCGACAACGAAGGTGCCGCGGTCGGCAAGGCCTTCGGATTCGCGCATGACTTCGAAGTTGCGGCTGATCGTGCCGGTCGGGTCGCCGATCATCGTATACTGGATCTTGCCAATGGTCTCGGAGCTGTCGTGCCAGGCCTTGTGGGTGAAATGCGTGTCGGTCGAGACCGAATAGACCTCGACGTCAAGGCGCTGCAGTTCGGCATAGTGATCGGCGACATCGCCGAGTTCCGTCGGGCAAACGAAAGTAAAGTCAGCCGGATAGAAGAAGAATACCGCCCACTTGCCCTTGGTGTCGGCATCGGTCACTTCAATGAATTTGCCCTGCTTGAAGGCTTGCGCCTTGAAGGGCTTAATGGATGTGTTGATAAGGGACATGAAGGCTCCTGTAGAATTGCTGCGAAGCGAAAACCCGCTTTCGCGCCGCAACATAAACAGGGGTCGGCGATAAATGAAATAGATAAAGAAAAATATTTTGATAGCTTTTCGCTATCAATCCTCCACCGATGTCGTTTAGCAAGCGGCCGTCAGAAGCCGCTTGTTCCCGCAACGTCAGCGGTTTCGATCACACCGATCGGCCGAGTCCGCCGTCCACCTTGATATTCTGCCCGGTGATGTATCCGGCACCTTCCGACGCCAGAAACGCCACGGTCGCCGCGATCTCTTCGCTTGTGCCATAGCGCTTCATCGGTACCGATTCGCGGCGCTCCTCGGTTGCCGGCAGGCTGTCGATCCAACCCGGAAGCACGTTGTTCATGCGGATATTATCCGCCGCGTAGGTGTCGGCGAAGATCTTGGTGAATGAGGCGAGACCGGCGCGGAAGACCGCTGATGTTGGAAACATCGCTGTCGGTTCGAAGGCCCAGGCGGTCGAGATGTTGACGATTGCGCCAGACTTCTGCGCCTGCATGACCGGCGTCACGATCCGGGTTGGGCGGATGACGTTCATCAGGTAGACGTCCATGCCCTTGTGCCAATCCTCATCGGTGATATCCAGGATCGGCGCGCGCGGGCCGTGTCCGGCGCTGTTGACGAGCACATCGATGCGGCCCCAGGCCTGCATGGCGAGATCGACAAGGCGCTTGATATCGTCATTCGACTGGTTCGACCCCGTGACGCCGACGCCGCCGAGTTCCTTGGCCAGCGCCTCACCCTTACCCGAGGACGAGAGGATGGCGAGCTTGAAGCCATCGGCCGCCAGACGCATGGCGGCATCCGCCCCCATGCCGCTGCCGCCCGCCGTTACCAGGGCCACTTTTTCTACTGTCATGATACCCACCCTTTCGTCGCTTCTCTTGCGCATCGCGCGTGTTTTCAGCTTCAGTGCATGATGATACCATCATGATAACATAGCTTCGAGCCAATTCGGTTGGCGTGAACCAGTAGAAAATCTATCGAATGAACGACCCGCTTTTCCGCCTTCCGCCGCTGAATGGCTTGCGCGCCTTCGAGGTCGCCGCCCGTCATCTCAACTTTCGCGCCGCAGCCGAGGAGCTGGGCGTCACGCAGGCAGCTGTCGCGCAGCAGGTCCGTGGCCTGGAGAAGGAGTTAAACCTCGCTCTCTTCGAGCGCCTCCCCCGCAAGCTTGCCTTGACCGAGGCCGGACGCGGTTATGCCGAGAGCATCCGGCGTGCCTTCGAACTGATCTCCGACGCAACCGCGACGTTGCGGCCGGAGCCGTTGCGGTTGACGATCAGCGTCACGCCGACTTTCGCATCAAAATGGCTGATTCCGAGGCTACCGGATTTCCTAGCAGCGCACCCGGATCTCGATATGCGCATTCTCGCCAGCGAACGTGTCGCGAACTTCCAATCGGATGATGTGGATATCGCGGTCCGGTTGGCGCGACCACCGTTTCCAGCCTCGCTGGAGGCCGATCTGCTGTTCGAGCAGGAGCTTGTCCCGGTATGCAGCCCCGCGCTGATGCCGCCCACCGGTCGCCTTGACCCCGCCGATCTCGCGCGTTTCGTGCTGCTCCACGACACCCACAATCAATGGCCCGAGTTCATCGCCACGATCGCGGGTGAAAGGCCGGTCGCCGCCTCGAAGGGCGTTCGCTTCAACCAGACATCCCATGCTATCGAGGCGGCGCTTGCCGGCCAGGGCATCGCGCTGGCAAGCGGGGTCTTCGTCAACGAGGATATCGCCGCCGGGCGGCTGGTGCCGGCTTTTGCGCAAACGATGCGAGCTCAGGCGGATTTTTACGTGGTCTCGCTCCGCAGGCCGAGGCAAGCCCAATCCGTCGCCAAAGTCAGGGCCTGGTTGCTCCAGCATGCCGGCCGGTCCGTTCGCGCCTGATAATCACGGCGACAGCTGGCCGGATGGGCGAGCGTCCCATCATTGCACGGCAGCCACCGTAAAAACGCAGGGCTCCAGCGATGGACCCCGTCGCCATTCGCTATAGATTTAAATTCGTGCATACGTGCGCGGATACTGACGCATTGATTGAATTGGAATGCAGCATTGGACTTGCGGAATAAAACGCTCTGCGCCTCCGGATTTCACGCTCCGGAGCGCGGAAAGATCGATATCCTGGACGAGGTGCTGATCGATATCGGCGCGGATGGCACGATTGCCGCCATGCATCGCCCAAGCGATCCGAACTACCGGACCATTCGCGAGGCGCGCGAGGAAGGCGGCGAACTGGTCACGCTGCCTGTAGGCTCTTATCTCCTTCCAGGTTTCGTCGATCTTCACGTCCATGCGCCGCAATATCCCCAGCTTGGCAGCGCGCTCGATGTGCCGCTCGAGGTATGGCTGCAGAAATATACCTTCCCACTGGAAGCCCGCTACGAAGATCTTGCCTTCGCAAAGCGCAGCTACGGCCTGCTCGTCGACGACCTCCTCGCAAACGGCACGACCACGGCGCTCTATTTCGCCACCGTGCACCAGGATGCGACGCGATCGCTTGCGGACATATGTCTGGAGAAGGGCCAGCGCGCGCTGATCGGCAAAGTGGCGATGGACAACGCCGAAGAATGCCCAGATTACTACCGCGATGCCTCGCCGGACGAAGCCATTGAAGGCACGCGCGCACTGATTGATTACATCACCAATCATCCTGATAACGTTGAAAAGAAAGTACTTCCTGTCATCACGCCACGCTTCGTGCCATCCTGCACCGACGCGACGCTCGAGGGGCTGGGTGCTCTGGCGAAAGAGTGCGGCTGCCACGTGCAGACCCACTGTTCGGAGAGCGACTGGGCGCATGGCTATGTGTTGTCCCGCTACGGCGTGACCGATACCGAGGCGCTCGATCGCTTCGGCCTGCTCGGCCGCCGCACGGTTCTGGCACACGCCAACTTCCTGACGGATTACGACATGGACAAGGTGCGGGAGCGCGAAGCTGCTGTCGCCCACTGCCCGCTCTCCAACGTTTACTTTGCCAACGCCGTCTTCCCGCTCAAGGCCGCCCTCGACAAAGGGATGCACATCGGTCTCGGCACGGATATATCCGGCGGACCGAGCGCTTCGATGCTTGAGAACTGCCGCGGCGCGATCCTGATGTCGCGCGCTCTTGAGAGCGGTGTCGATCCCAAGCGCGATGCCGAGTCGCGCGCCAGCTACGGGCCGGCACAGATCGATTTTCGCGACGCTTTCTATATCGCAACGGCAGGCGGTGGCGTGGCACTCGATCTGCCGATCGGCCAGTTCAAGCCCGGCTATCTCTTCGATGCGATCGTTGTCGACACCAAGGCGCCGAAGGGATCGGTGCGCCTGTTTGACGAATTCGATAGCGGCGAGCAGATCCTGCAGAAGATCATCAACACCGCCTCGAAACCCAATATCGCAGCCGCCTGGGTCGGCGGCACGAACCTGCGCTTGCCGTAAGAAAGGCGTCAGCCGCGCAACATCTCGATGATCGCCGAGAAGTCACGGCCGCCATTGCCCCGCTTTTCGAAGAGAGCGAACAATTGCGCAGCTTCGGCGCCAAGCGGCGTCGAGGCGCCCGTCGCGAGCGCCGCCTCCTGCGACAGGCGGAGGTCCTTGAGCATCAAGGCGGCCGCGAAGCCCGGCTTGTAATCGTTGTTGGCGGGCGACGTCGGTACCGGGCCGGGAACCGGGCAGTATGTATTGATCGACCAACATTGGCCCGATGACGTCGAGGCGACATCGAACAAGGCCTGGTGCGAGAGGCCAAGCTTTTCGCCCAATGCAAAAGCCTCGCAGACGCCAATCATCGATATGCCCAGTATCATGTTGTTGCAGATTTTCGCCGCCTGCCCCGCGCCTGCCTCTCCGCAATGGACGATCTTCTTGCCCATCGCTTCGAGTATGGGTTTGGCCCTTGCGAAGCTCTCCGGCGTTCCTCCCGCCATGAAGGTCAGCGTTCCGGCCGCCGCACCGCTCGTTCCGCCGGAGACCGGTGCATCGAGCGATGGGCAATCGGCCGCTTTTGCCATATCATGCGCCTTGCGCGCACTGTCGACATCAATTGTCGAGCAATCGACAAGAAGCGTTCTCGAGGGAATTGCCGTTAGAATATCCGCCCACGCCGTCAGCACGTGCCTGCCTTGCGGGAGCATGGTGACAACAACATCGGCACCGCTCACGGCCATGGAAATATGGCTCGCAGACTGCACGCCGGTCGCCTCGGCGGCCTCACGCAATGCCGCCACGAGGTCGAACCCGGCAACCGCGTGCCCCGCCTTGACCAGATTTGCCGCCATCGGCCCACCCATATTGCCGAGGCCGATAAATGCGATTTTTGCCATGTCTTGCTCCCATCGTCGAGACGATCCCATTCAGGGCTCACCGAGAGATAGCTATGTCATGATCGCGCGCAGTCGAGAGTAACACAGAGGGCGGCGCGTGTTGACGCTCCCTCGCCCCGGCAGTATCCCAAGAGCGTCCGCGAAATGCCGATGGATCAAGGAGGATGAACCATGCAGTACACCCGCGAGAGTTTCGACTGGTCCGATCCGTTCCGGCTTGTCGAGCAGTTGACGGACGAGGAGCGCATGGTGCTCGACACTGCGCACTCCTACGCGCAGGAAAAGCTTGCGCCGCGTGTGCTCGAAGCCTTCCGCCACGAGAAAACCGATCCGCGCATCTTTCGCGAAATGGGCGAACTCGGCCTCCTCGGCCCGACGATATCGCCCGAATATGGCGGCGCGGGTCTCGGATATGTCGCTTACGGGCTGATCGCCCGCGAGGTCGAGCGGGTCGACAGCGGCTACCGCTCGATGATGAGCGTCCAGTCCTCGCTGGTCATGGTGCCGATCGATGCCTTTGGATCCGAAGCGCAGAAGCAGAAATATCTGCCGAAACTCGCCACCGGCGAATGGATCGGCTGCTTCGGCCTTACCGAACCCAACCATGGCTCCGACCCCGGATCGATGGCGACGCGTGCGAAAAAGGTCGACGGCGGCTACAGTCTTTCCGGTGCCAAGACGTGGATATCGAACGCGCCGATCGCCGACGTCTTCGTGGTTTGGGCGAAGACCGAAGACGGCGTGATCCGTGGCTTCATCCTCGAAAAGGGATGGAAGGGCCTGACGGCGCCTGCCATTCACGGCAAAATCGGCCTTCGCGCCTCCATAACGGGCGAAGTTGTGATGGATGGCGTCTTCGTGCCGGAAGAGAACCTGTTGCCAAACGTCTCCGGCCTGAAGGGTCCATTCACCTGCCTCAACTCGGCCCGTTTCGGGATTGCCTGGGGCGCGCTCGGCGCCGCCGAAGATTGCTATGCGCGGGCGCGGCAATACACACTCGACCGCAAGCAGTTCGACCGGCCGCTCGCCGCCAATCAGTTGATCCAGAGGAAGCTCGCCGACATGGCGACCGAGATCACGCTCGGGCTGCAGGGCTGCCTGCGCCTCGGCCGGATGAAGGAAGACGGCCACCCGCCCGTCGAGCTTACCTCGATTCTCAAACGCAATTCCTGCGGCAAGGCGCTCGAWATCGCCCGAATGGCGCGCGACATGCTTGGAGGCAACGGCATATCCGATGAATTCGGCGTCGCCCGCCATCTCGTCAACCTGGAGGTGGTAAACACCTATGAGGGCACGCACGACATTCACGCGCTGATCCTCGGCCGCGCCATAACGGGAATAGCGGCGTTCTCGAACTGATCGAGAATTCTTCTCCGCCAAATTGCAACGGACCCGACAATGTGCAAGTTTTCGCTTGTCGCGGGGAGAGCCTGCGCTGCGATGGGGGATTGCGCATGCTTCTATTTCTCGCATTTCTGATCGGCATCATCGCCGGGCTGCGCGCGCTGACTGCGCCCGCGGCCGTCGCCTGGGGCGCAGCACTCGGCTGGTTCGATGTGTCTCAGACACCGCTCGCCTTCATGGGCTATCGCTGGACCCCGTGGATTTTCACACTGCTGGCGCTGGTCGAACTGGTGACGGATCAATTGCCATCCACGCCCTCAAGAAAAGTACCGATGCAGTTCGGCGCGCGGCTGATCATGGGCGCGCTGTCAGGTGCTACCATCGGCGCCGCAGGCGGATCGTTGATACCAGGGCTCATCGCCGGCATTCTGGGCGCGGTCTCGGGCACGCTTGGTGGTGCCGCGGCGCGCGGCAAGCTGGCGAGCGCTTTTCGAAGAGATCCGCCCGCGGCGATTCTTGAGGACGCGGTCGCCATTGTCGGCGCGATCCTGATTGTGGCGTCGGTCTGATGCGCAGCTTCGACGCCATCGTTGTCGGCGCCGGCCAATCCGGCCCCTTCCTCGCTGCCCGGATGGCGGAGAAGGGCATGAAGGTCGCGCTGATCGAGCGCAAGTATCTCGGCGGCACATGCGTCAACGCAGGCTGCATGCCGACCAAGACCCTCGTCGCCAGCGCCCGCGCCGCCTATGTGGCCCGCAATGCCGGCGGCTACGGCGTGACAATCCCGGGCGATATCGGCATCGACATGGCGATCGTGCGCAAGCGAGCCGAGACAGTGACCATGGAGGCCCGCAACGGCCTGATCAGCTGGTTCGCGGGCATGGACGGCGTCACCTTAATCTACGGTCATGCGCGCTTCGAAAGCGAACGGACGATCAGTGTCAACGGCGAGCTGCTGACCGCGCAGCGCATCTATCTCAACGTCGGCGCACGACCGGCCATTCCCGATATGCCGGGTATCGACGACATCGACTATTTGACCAGCACGTCGATCATCGCGCTGGACACGCTGCCCCGGCATCTGGTGGTCATTGGCGGAAGCTATATCGGCCTTGAGTTCGCGCAGATGTATCGCCGCTTCGGCGCCGAGGTTACGGTCGTCGAGCGTGGCCCCAAGCTCGCTTCGCGAGAGGATGACGATATCTCAGACGCGATTGCCGACATTCTGCGCGCCGAGGGAATTATGGTCCACACGGACGCGGACCGTATCGCGTTTAAGAACAAGCCGGACGGCATCGAAGTCTCGGTCGCCGACGGCATCGCCGAGATCATGGCGAGCCATGTGCTGATCGCAACCGGCCGTGTGCCGAATACCGACGATCTCGGCCTCGATCGTGCCGGCGTCGCCGCCGACAAGCGTGGCTACATCACCGTTGACGACAAGCTCGCAACCAATGTCGACGGTATCTGGGCGCTTGGCGACTGCAATGGCCACGGCGCCTTCACGCATACGTCCTACAACGACTTCGAGATTGCAGCGGCCAACCTGCTCGACGGCGAGGATCGCAAGCTCAGCGACCGCATCCTCGCCTATGCGCTTTATATCGACCCGCCGCTCGGTCGCGTCGGCATATCGGAAAAGCAGGCGCGCGCATCGGGTCGCGAGATCATGATCTCGACCCGGCCGATGGCCAAAGTCGGCCGTGCCAAGGAGCGGGGCGAGACGATGGGCTTGATGAAGGTGATCGCCGACGCGCAAACCAAGCAGATCCTCGGCGCCGCCATTCTCGGCATAGAGGGGGACGAGGCAATCCATGGTTTCATCGACGCGATGAATGCCGGAACGACCTATCCCGAGCTGAAGTGGGCCGTACCGATTCATCCGACAGTGTCCGAATTGATCCCGACATTGCTTGGCGACCTCAAGAACGTGTAGCCTTCACGGCAGCAGGCCACAAACGGCGGGGGACGAATCGTGTCCATAGAACATCTGATCGAACACTATGGGATTGTCGCGATCTTCCTCGGCACCGCATTCGAGGGTGAGACCGCGGCCTTCCTCGGCGGCATCATCTCCCATCGCGGGCTGCTCACCTATTGGTCGGCCTCGCTGATGGCGTCGGCGGGTTCATTCGCCGGAGACCAGATGTGGTTCTTCGCCGGCCGCTATGCGGCCCGCTGGCACGTTGTCCGCCGGCTGATGGAGACGCCGACGCTGGCCCAGGTGACGTCGCTTCTTGAGCGCTATCCGACAGGTTTCATCCTTGCATTCCGCTTTCTCGTCGGCTTGAGGACGATCAGTCCGATCGTGATCGGCACGACGCGAATCTCGACCGGAAAGTTCGTGATGTTGAATGCGATCGCGGCGCTTGTATGGGGACAGCTGTTTACGGCGCTCGGCTATCTCTTCGGACACGGGGTCGAGCAGATCCTCGGTCGTCTGCCGCTGCATCATCACCTCTTCATCGGGGTCGGGGCCGCGGCCATCGTGGCTGGCGCGGCCCTTGTCTTCCGAAAGGCTTTTAGGAAAGTGTCGGCTAGCACGAGCTAGCCGACAGGCACCTAGTCCATCACGATCTGCAGCTTCACATCGCTCGGGCGCGCTTCGACCGCGCGGTCGAAAGCCTTGATGGAGTCTTGGAAGCCGAAGGTCTCGGAAATCAGAGGCTTCAGATCAACGCGACCGGAGCCGAGCAGCGCAATCGACCGCTCATACTGATGCGCGTAGCGGAACACCGTTTCTATGCGGATTTCCTTGGTCGACGCAGTCGAGACGTCGAAGCCGATTGGGTTGACCGGCAGACCGACGGCAACGATGACGCCGCCGGGACGCGCAAGATCCATGATCGTTTCCCAGGCCTTCGGCGAACCGGAGCATTCGAAGATCACATCGGCGCCCCATCCGTCCGTCAGCCGCGAGACTTCCTCGACGAGGTTGGTCTCGCGGATATTGACCGGGATCACGCCCTGATACTGGGCGGCGATATCGAGCTTCGGCTGGGCGAGATCGGCCACGATCGCACGAGCGCAGCCACCGGCGAGTGCTGCGATGGCAACCATCGTGCCGATCGGGCCGGCACCGAGCACGACGGCGGTGTCGCCCGGCGCGATCTTCGCCTTGGTAGCCGCCTGCATGCCGACGGCGAAAGGCTCGACCATGGCGCCTTCGGCGAAGCTCACATTGTCAGGCAGCTTGAACGTGTAGTTGGCGGGATGAACGACTTCGGGCGTGAGCACGCCATGAACGGGCGGAGTTGCCCAGAAGGAGACGGCCGGATCGACATTGTACATGCCGAGCCGGCTTGCCTTCGAGTTCGGATCGGGAATGCCCGGTTCCATGCAGACGCGATCGCCGACCTTCAGATGTGTGACGCCGGCGCCAACCTCGACGACGGTACCAGCCGCCTCGTGCCCGAGCACCATCGGCTCGTTGACGACGAAGGGGCCGATCTTGCCGTGCGTGTAATAGTGAACGTCGGAGCCGCATACGCCGACCGTGTGTATCTTGATCTTGACCTCGCCCGGCCCGGTTTCCATAGGCAGATCGATTTCGCGGATAGCGAGCTCATGCTGGCGTTCCAGCACCAGTGCGCGGACTTTGGTCATTGCATGTTCCTTCCCTTGCCTCCCCGCGCGAGTCGAGCGCGGCGTCGGCGGACTATAATCGCCGAACACGGCGGATTTCAATTCCATCGCCGAGGCTTTTGCTCATGGCGCGATGGAATGCCCGCGTCTGCTCGCAGGTTGTTTTAAAAACGTGGCCAGTCCTAACGTCCGAGAGTCAAATCGCAGCCACCAGTCGCGCAGGTTCGACAGCACAATCATTTCAAAACTGCGGACGAAATGGCACGCCATTCCGGAACCGCCGCATGGAACAGAAACAATCTTCGTTTCATTATACGACCAACTTGGTAGAGTTTGGATCACAAACGAAGGAGGTTCCCCATGCACGCACAACGGATTACCCGGCTTTTCGCGGCCGCGGTTTTGGCAGGCAGTTTCGCCATCGGCGCTGTCGCACCAGCTTTTGCCGATCAGACGCTTCTCAACGTATCCTACGATCCGACACGGGAACTCTATAAGGATTTTAACGCCGCCTTCGCACAGAAGTGGCAGAAGGACACCGGCGAGGCCGTGGCGATCCAGGCGTCGCATGGAGGCTCCGGCGCTCAGGCGCGATCGGTCATCGATGGTCTCGACGCCGACGTCGTGACGCTCGCTCTCGAAGGTGACATTGACGCGATCGCCCAGAAGACCGGCAAGATCCCCGCCGACTGGAAGAGCAAGCTCCCAAACAACTCGACACCTTACACCTCCACCATCGTATTCCTGGTGCGCAAGGGCAATCCGAAGGGCATCAAGGACTGGGCCGATCTCGTAAAGGACGATGTCCAGGTGATCACGCCAAACCCGAAAACATCGGGCGGCGCGCGCTGGAACTTCCTGGCTGCCTGGGCTTGGGCCAAGCAGGCAAACGGAGGCGATGAAGCGAAGGCTCAGGCCTATGTGACGAGCCTGCTTCAGCACGTTCCCGTTCTCGACACCGGCGCGCGCGGCGCGACGACCACTTTCGTCCAGCGCGGGCTGGGTGACGTGCTTCTTGCCTGGGAAAATGAAGCCTATCTCTCGCTCGAAGAACTCGGCCCCGATCAGTTTGAGATCGTGACCCCGAGCTTCTCGATCCGTGCAGACCCGCCAGTCGCCGTAGTCGATGGCAATGTCGACAAAAAGGGCACGCGCAAAGTCGCCGAGGCCTATCTGAACTACCTCTATTCCGACGAGGGCCAGAAGATCGCGGCCAAGCACTATTACCGCCCGATCAAGCCTGAAGCAGCCGACCCTGCCGATATCGCCCGCTTCCCGAAGCTGACGCTTGCTACGATCGACGATTTCGGCGGCTGGAAGGAAGCGCAGCCGAAATTCTTCGGCGATGGCGGCGTGTTTGACCAAATCTACAAGCCGGCACAATAATACATCGCATGAGAGCACATAGCCCCACGCGGTGGCGGTTCAGGCGGCCGAGTGTCATTCCAGGATTTGGAATGGCACTCGGCTTTACCTTGATCTGGCTCACCCTTCTTATCCTCATCCCCCTCTCGGGCCTGGCATGGCGTTCGAGCGAACTCGGCTGGGAGAAATTCTGGTCGATCGCCATTGATGCCCGCACCGTGAACGCGCTGCGGATCAGCTTCGGCACCGCCTTTGCGGCTGCCTGCGTCAACGTCGTCTTCGGCATCGTCCTCGCCTGGGTACTGGTGCGTTACCGCTTTCCCGGCAAGCGCATCATCGACGCCATGGTCGACCTGCCCTTCGCGCTGCCGACCGCCGTCGCCGGCATCGCGCTTGCGACGCTCTATGCGCCCAACGGCTGGCTTGGCCAGTTCCTGACGCCGCTCGGCATCAAGATCGCCTTCACCCCTGTCGGCATCGTCGTGGCACTCGTCTTCGTCGGCCTGCCCTTTGTGGTGCGCACGGTGCAGCCTGTGATGGAGGAGATCGACAAGGAGGTCGAGGAGGCCGCCGCCACGCTCGGCGCCAACCGTCTGCAGACGATCACCCGGGTTCTCTTGCCTGGCCTCGCGCCGGCGGTTCTCACGGGTTTCGCGTTGGCCTTCGCACGGGGCGTCGGTGAGTACGGATCGGTCATCTTCATCGCCGGCAACCTGCCGTTTAAATCGGAGATCGCACCGCTGCTGATTGTCATCAAGCTGGAAGAATACAACTACGCGGCCGCCACCGGTATAGCCGCCGTCATGCTGGTGCTATCCTTCGCCATGCTTCTCGTGATCAACCTTATCCAGAGCTGGAGCAGACGGAGGTATGGCAATGGCGCATGAGATCCAAGCTTCCCCCGCCGCGAAAGTGCGCTCCGTCGTCACCGAGCATCGATGGGCGCGGTGGACGCTGATCGTCGCCTCCCTGCTGTTCCTGACACTGATCCTGATCCTGCCGCTCACAGCCGTGTTCGTCGAAGCATTCCGAAAAGGGCCGACCGCATTCTTCACGGCCCTGCAGGACGCGGAAACCTTTTCCGCCATCCGACTGACCCTGATCGTCGCTGGCATCAGCGTGCCGTTGAACGTCGTCTTCGGCGTTGCCGCCGCTTGGGCAATCGCCAAGTTCGAGTTCAAGGGCAAGGCCTTCCTGACAACGCTGATCGACTTACCCTTCTCGGTCTCGCCGGTCATATCGGGTCTGGTCTTCGTACTGCTGCTCGGCGCTAACACCTATCTTGGCCAATGGCTGAGTGCCCACAGCATCAAGATCCTCTTCGCGGTTCCAGGGCTGATCCTGGCGACCATGTTCGTCACCTTCCCCTTCGTCGCCCGCGAGCTCATCCCGCTCATGCAGGAACAAGGGACCGGTGATGAAGAGGCGGCGATCTCGCTTGGGGCCAGCGGCTGGCAGACCTTCTGGCACGTGACCTTGCCAAACATCAAATGGGGGCTGCTCTACGGCGTTCTGCTTTGCAACGCCCGCGCTATGGGCGAGTTCGGCGCTGTCTCGGTGGTTTCCGGCCATATTCGCGGCCAGACCAACAGCATGCCGCTACAGGTGGAAATCCTCTACAACGAGTATAATTTCACCGGGGCATTTGCCGTTGCCACCCTGCTTGCGCTGCTCGCACTCGTCACCCTTGTTTTGAAGACCTTGCTGGAAATGCGTTATAGCGATGAAATCGCCGCGAGCCGGCGGCACTGAGGAATTAGAATGGAAGTTCGTGTTCAAAACCTACGCAAGGAATTCGATCGATTTCCGGCTCTGCATGACGTGTCGCTCGACATCCGCTCCGGCGAGCTGATCGCGCTGCTTGGTCCGTCGGGCTCTGGCAAAACGACCTTGCTCAGGCTCATCGCCGGGCTCGAAAGCCCGACGGATGGCCTGATCTATTTCGGCGACGAGGATGCATCGCGCAAGAGTGTTCAGGAGCGCAATATCGGCTTCGTGTTCCAGCATTACGCGCTGTTTCGTCACATGACGGTGCTCGACAATGTCGCCTTCGGCCTGAAGGTGCGCCATGCCTCGCGCCGCCCTCCAAAACACGAGATCCGCAGGCGGGCGCTGGAACTGCTCGACCTCGTCCAGCTTCCCGGCCTGGAAAAGCGCTACCCCGCACAGCTGTCAGGCGGCCAGCGGCAGCGCGTGGCGCTCGCGCGCGCAATGGCGGTGGAACCCAACGTCCTGCTCCTTGACGAGCCGTTCGGCGCGCTCGACGCCCAGGTCCGCAAGGACCTTCGAAAATGGCTTCGTGAAATACACGACAGGACCGGACACACGACCGTCTTCGTCACTCACGACCAGGACGAGGCCATGGAGCTCGCAGACCGTGTGGTCGTGATGAGCCAGGGCGCGATCGAACAGGTCGGCACACCAGACGACGTCTACGATCACCCCAATTCCCCCTTCGTCTTCGGCTTCGTCGGCCAGTCGAACTGTCTTGACGTCAAAGTATTAAACGGCGACATCTGGTTCGACGGCCGAGCCCTCGGCATCCGCGCAGACGGCGAGCCCGATGGTGAGGCGAGCCTCTACTTTCGGCCGCACGACATYGAAATTCGCAATGGCGACGGTTCCATTTCCGGCGTCGTGACGACCAGCCGCCGGGTTGCCGGCACCCGCCATGTCGAGGTCGATATAGGCCAAGGACATCCGCCGATCGAGCTTGAACTGCCACCGGCAGCTGCGGGCAGCCTTGCCCAAGGCGGAATTGCGTTTCGGCCCTCGCGCTGGAAACTGTTCAGATCTGCCAAGCGCTGATCCGTAAAACTGTCCGGGACGGGGAGAACGGCAAATTGCCGTTCTTTTCGTTTCCGCCCCCGTGCGGCCGACACCTTCAGGCAGGGCGAGCCATGAAAATCTGACATGCGCTTCCGTTATCCCCATTGTCGTCAAGCTCAGCTTTAGAATTACGCCGTAGAATGATTGGGCTGTCGCTGCAGGCGATGGTGTGACCGCTGATCGCATTGAAAGACTTTGGCCATAACAAGCATTGCTTCTGACTTCGACATTTTCGATCTGGCGCCGATTGCCATGTGGATCGAGGATTTCAGCGCAGTAGCAGCTCAGTTTTCAGACTGGAGACGGGCTGGCATCACCGATATCAGAAGCTTCCTGAACGAGGATGTGAACCGCGTCGCGGCCTGCTCGCAACGGATCCGGATCTTGCGCGTCAACCAGAAGACGCTCGACCTTTTCGAAGCCGACAGCCAGGAGCATCTGACAGAAAACCTCTCTTCCATCTTCCGTGACGAGATGCTTCAAAGCCATGTCAACGAGCTTGCCTCCCTTTGGGACGGCAGCCTCGAATTTGACGGCAGCGCCGTCAATTACACTTTCGGGTCGCCGCCTCGACATACAGCTGCGAGGGCCCGTCCTGCCCGGCCATGAAAAGACGCTCGGGCGGGTGCTGATCACCACCGAGGATGTCAGCGCGCGAGAGCACGCACGTCGTGCCGAACAAGAAAACCGTTTCTATGCCGAGGGTATTTTCGAACATTCGCCCGTGTCGCTATGGATCGAGGATTTCAGTCGCGTTAAAGCGTTGGTTGAAGACGTGCGCAGTCGCGGCATCGTTGATTTTCGTGTATTTACAGACGTCCATCCGGAATTCGTAACGCAATGCATGAGCGAGATCAGCGTGATCGACGTCAACAAGGCGACACTTGTTCTCTTCAGCGCGCCGGATCGCACCACCCTCCTCCATGGCATCGCAAACATTTTCCGTGACGAGATGGAAAAGACATTTCGCGAGCAATTGATCGAGCTATGGAATGGCAATCTCTTTCACCAACGCGAGGTCATAAACTACGCGCTGGACGGTTCGGAGAGACATGTGCTCTTGCAGTTTTCGGTCTTTCCAGGCCACGAAAGCGACTGGTCACGCGTCCAAGTCGCCTTGACCGATATCACCGCCCGCAAGAAGGCCGAGGCCTATCTTGAATATCTCGGCAAGCATGACGTCCTCACCAAGCTGCACAACCGTGCTTTTTACATGGATGAGCTCAACCGCCTACAACGTAAGCCACTGCGGCCGGTATCAGCCTTGATTATTGATCTCGACGGATTGAAGGTCGCCAACGACCAACGGGGCCACGATGCAGGCGACGCGCTGCTGCGCCGTGTCGGCGAAGTCCTGAACGGCGCTGTGTCCATGCCGAACCACGCAGCCCGCATCGGCGGCGACGAGTTCGCGGTTCTTATGCCCGGAGCCGACCGACAGGCAGCATTGGCCATGCTGGAGACTATTCAGGAGCTCCTCAAAATCAACAACCAGTTCTATTCCAATGCTCCACTCGACATTTCGGTCGGCCATGCCACCAGTGAAGAAGGCGAGACGATGGAAGCGATGGTCCGGCGCGCCGATCTGGCGATGTACGAACAGAAGCGGGCGCGTCGCGCGAACACCAGCTCCGCTCTGGCAAGGGCGAGCGCCTAGGCTCAGGTCTTGCCATGGTGACAAGGTCTCGTTTGTTACAGGTGCTGATCCTTAGGGCGGGTGAAGGCCTACCAGATCAAAATAGAGCTGCAGCACTGAGCGTCTAAGCGGCCGGCGGCACCCGACCAAGACGCAACGACCGCGAGCGGCCAAGGCAACTAGCAGGCACGCCCACGCCATCCGATCTCGTCTTTGCGAGACACAGTTCGCATGCCGGAAGATATGTTCGCAATTTGAACGTCGACCGACAAGTCAACGAAATACGAGACATAGCTTGGTCCTCGGCGATTGCGACCAGAGATCGGTTGATTGTACGCTAGCCGTCAAACGGCAGCGATGGTCTTTCGCAAAATTTCTGGTATCGTCGCTTCTTCTGTGGGGGAGTAGGTGTGATGACGAGTTTGATCCCGGACGCGTTCTACTGGGCGCGATCAAGCAAGCATGCAAGGGGACGAGCAACCATCGTTCAGGTCTCCACCATCTTCGGCAAAGAGCCTGACTACTGGACGCTCGCCGTTCCCGGATCCGACCAGCATCACATGGTCGACGACTTCGAGATAATCGCTCCGGTCGAGCTGTTTGATGCCGTTGCGGCGGAACTCAGGATCGCTGCTGAGTAGGTGAGGCCCCTATTCGATGACGACCTCCTTCCCAATCGCAGCCAAGTCGCGGTTCTGCATTTACGCGATCGTTTACTGTTGCGTACTTCCCCGCCGATGATCAGTCCGCTTAGTCTTGCGGCACCTCGCATCAAGAATGGCAAGAGGAAAGCTACTGCGTGCTCAACTTCAATCGATCTCCGCCATATTCGCCCGGACTGCACTTCGATCTTGACGCCCGACGGTTTTGGCGCAGCAACTTCGAACGAGGCAAATCCGAATAGAGCCGCGGATCGTCGAAGGCCTCACCAAGATAGGCACCGATCTGCAGTCCCGAAGATCGGGAGCTAATGGATAGTGACGGCACTCGCTGTGGGAGCTGATCTCGCCAACTTCTGTCACAACATACCAGCGTCGTCGTGAACTCACCTTGTTTGCGGTCTGGGACGGCAACGGGTCCGAGCAGAGACACGAAGGTCACTACTGGCAAAGCGCCGCGGTCGCGCCGTCGCTGCAGCGTCTCGACCGACATTGACAGGTCGCCCTTGCAGTAAACACCGCCGGTCAAAGCATGGCTCTTTCTGGTTTAGCGTGGTTCGGGCAAGTCCCCGGCGCCTCCTGCCTCGTTAGTCCAGCCGGACGGCGGGATCCCGTCGCATTGGTGGGTGCGACAGGCGTATAGGCCATATTTATCAGTTGGCGGCAGCGCCATCCAAACGTACGAATGCCTTTTTACGGAGGACAATGATGGGAGATCGTGGCCAAGAGTTCGCCAGTATCGTCTACACGATCCTCGTTATTGAGAAACGACCTCGGGTGGAGGACGCCGCTCGGTCTCTCAAGATGAGCTATGCCACTTTGCATTCACGGCTTATCGCGAGAACGAGCTTCTCGCCCGACGAAGTCCGCGAACTCCTGCGAGCTGTGCCCGATCCGAGGCTCCTGGCCTATCTCCTTGATGGAACGAAGTTTACGGCAGCCGAACGACCTATGGCCGGCGAGTTTGAACCTTCCATCGAACGTGGCGCAACCAAGGTCGTCGTCGGCGCGGCAGACGTGCTTGAGATCATCGATGCCGCAATGGCCGGAGGCGGCCTTGACCCTAGGCAGGGAGCACTGGTGCAAAGCAAGATAGACGAAACGGAGCGCGCGCTCGCATCGCTCCGGATCCAGCTGCAGCATCGCAAGGGTTTTGATGTCGATTAAGGCCGTGGCGAAGAAGTGTCGCTGTAGTGTTGCCGATGCACGATCAGCCGGTTTTACCTTTTTTATGCCATGCTTCACGCAGCCTCGTTAGATGATCGTCTCCTTCCCGCAGAAGGCAGGCTATTTCGGCCTCAGCCGCCTTCAGCTTGCCGGCATGGAGGATTTTCTTCTGGCCGGACGTCTTTGCAACCTTGTCAGAAAGGACGATCACCCTGCGCTTATAGACGTTGAGGATGCGTACGACGCGCATGTAGTTCCGCAGTGGGTCAGATATTTCAAACATGGCAACCAATGAGATTTGAATGCCTGTTAGTCGAGCCTCTGTGCCTTCGACATCAAAACGATGAGCGGATTTTTGACGCCCTCGTTGGCCGGCATCTTGCGGGGCACGCGTTGCTCGGTGCCTGCGCGGTTTCCAGACAGTTCGGGGTCTGTCGCCAGCGATTGCGTAGGACCTCGCTGCAGCTTGCCGTCATCACCACGAATGTGAGCCTGATGGTGTTCTGGTTGCCTTGCGCTGATCCCTAATCAGCCGGTGGGGCGACGTGCTGAAACTCATCGTTGGCGACACCAAGTTGGCAAAGCATATCCGCATCGGGCGCAAACCTCGCCTGCAACTATGCGGGCTCGCAAGCTTCACTCTAAAGGTTCGCAACCACGATGGCGCGCGGCTATCGCCAGAAGCGCTTGATATCGAGCATCTCGTCCACCGCAGACTGTGCCTTTCCGAGCAATCCTGCCTTATCGCGATCGGAGACAACACTGCCGCTTGCGGGGTGGTCGGCAAGGCCGTGCTTTTTCAGGACCTCCGGGCTCGTTACGAGATCGTTCAACGCACCCAGTTCTTCCTGAAGTGCCTCGATCGCAGCCAGAAATTTCTTGCGTCGCCGTACGCCGCGCTTGTCGTCGAAGAGCGACGCGAAGAACTCAGCGGCATATCGAAGCTTCTTCGCATCCTTGCGGACATCGTGCCTGTGCTCGTCGTCTGCCTTGGCAAGTGCGCTTCCATCCCTCTTAAGGCGCTTGCGCTGTTTTTCCAGCGCGCGTGCGGCAAAGTCCTGTACGCTCGGCACATCTGGCGATACTGGCCCATTGCCGGGGAGATAGTCGCCACACTCCAGCCAATTGATCATATCAAGCATCAGAGCATGCACTCGCGAAGACCCTAAGGCATCGATGGCATCATGATAGGTGGCCGCACGTGCTGTCTTGAGCTTGGAGACGAGATCGATGTCGGATGCCTTTGCCAAGAGAACGTCGATATTGCGGGCCTCGCCGAGGACCGCGGCGAGCCAGCGCAACTCCTGGCTCAGTCTTTCCGGCTCGTCACCCGGCAGAACGCTCTTGAACAACGAGAGGGCGGATCGCAGTCGGCGGATCGCCACCCTTGTCTGGTGAAGGGCTTCCGGATTTCGGCGCTGTAGCAGGATATCCTCGTTGAGCCTGAACTGGCGAACGCATGCGAGCGCAATCGCCCTGAATGCCGCCACGGCATTCATGCTCCGCTCCAAATAGACCGGCTCGGCCTTGACAACCGTCTTTTGCGCGCCGGCGAGGACGAAGCCACGCTCGGCCTTCGACCGCACGCTGAACCGGAATCTGGCCACGGCATCAATCTTCCGGGCGAAAACGAACAGATCGCTCGGGCGTCCCTCCTTCAGCTCGATCTCGACCTCTCTGATCGCAGAACGGCGGTCACCGGAGATGGCGTCACCCTCATCGAGAACCACCTCTATACGTGAGCCATTCTCCACCACGTTCCAGAGCCGTCTCGCGATCACGACGTCGAACACGGGTTCGAGCTTCACATCGCCGCCGAACTCCCCAAGCAGCGGGCTCGTGTGATCGAGAACGGGTTCGTCGCCCTCGATTGGCGTCTCCCATTCAGACCGTGCAAACAGGGATAGGCTTGGCCCCGTCGCTTTGACCGTCTGCGTCCTGGTCTCCCCGACCTGCCTGATGCGCAAGGTATAGCCTTCCTTCCAGAGCCTGCGGTCAGCGGTATCGAAATAGGTAGATCGCTGATCGAGAACCTTGTCGGGTTCCCCGAGAAGATCGGAACCAACCAGGGCATCGAGGGCTTCTTGTGACAGGTCGAGCTTGATTTCGGTTTCGGGCGACAAGTTGGACTCCGACTGTTAGAGGAACCATTTCAACGCAGACCTGACTGTCATAGTTCGGTGCTACAGCAATCTGATGAAAGACAGGGAAAAATCTAGAACAGCCATGCTTTTCTGTGACGACCAATCCACCGCGAAAATTGCCATTGCACGCGACATCCAGCAGGCTGGCGCAATCTGCTATCGAAAAAAAGGAAGTGGCCGGTTGCGCATCTTGCTCGTGGGAAGCCGGCGAAACGGACGATGGGGCGTCCCGAAAGGACATTTGGACCCTGGCGAGACGACCGCCCAGGCCGCCGGGCGGGAATCCTTCGAGGAAGCGGGCGTCATAGGCACCGTCGAGACCAAACCCTTCGGTTCATTCAGCTACCACAAGGACAGTTCGCCACATCACTACCATGTCAGCGTCCATCTTCTCCATGTTGCCGGGTCTAAACCCGATTTTCCCGAGAAGAGCACCCGCAAGCAGAAATGGTTCCCCTTGAAAGTCGCGATCCGCGATGCAGCGCAGCCTGGCCTGAAAGCTCTGCTCTCCAAGCTTCAGGACATGGACCTTTGAAACTTGGCTTCACCGGATCGCTGAAGCGATTGTTGAAGACCCAGCGCAAGGCTGTACGCTTGCTGGACAAGACATGGGGCCCGGCCCGGCGGACCCCATCAAAGCCGAAGCGACCGACACTCCAGACCACCCCGGCTTTCGGCAGCAATCCCGGCCGGCTTGTGATGAAGTCCTACGTGCCGACCAATCTGGCGAACAAGCCGGCGCTCGTGGTGGTGCTTCATGGCTGCCGCCAGACGCCGGAGAGCATGGACGCCGCCAGCGACTTTTCGA
Source organism: Rhizobium sp. 01N48 (assembly GCF_056399145.1). Lineage (NCBI taxonomy): Bacteria > Pseudomonadati > Pseudomonadota > Alphaproteobacteria > Hyphomicrobiales > Rhizobiaceae > Rhizobium > Rhizobium sp. 01N48. The sequence goes on along the minus strand of NZ_JBFTQT010000015.1, from coordinate 603 downwards.
AGCTGGCAAAGGACCGAGGGTTCATTCTCCTCTATCCGGAGCAGACCCATTCCAACAATCCTCAAAAATGTTTCAACTGGTTCCGTCCGAGCGAGGTCGCACGCGATCGCGGCGAATTGCTGTCGATCAAACAGATGGTTGAGCATGCCGTGAAACGGCATCGTGCCGATCGAGCGCGCGTTTACGTCGTCGGCCTGTCCGCCGGTGGCGCAATGACAGGTGCGTTGATCGCCAACTACCCGGATATGTTTGCAGGCGCCGCTATTGTGGCCGGAATGCCTGTTGGCGCCGTTCGTGATGCTATGTCGGCCCTTCGCGCGATGAAATCGGGCGCATCACCGCCCGCGGATGGCTGGGGCGCGAGGATAAATGACATCTTTCCCGATCGGCGCACCTGGCCCCCGATCAGCATCTGGCAGGGGACAGCAGATCGCACGGTCAACCCGGGCAATGCCCTAGTACTACAGTTGCGTTTGCCTCGAAATCGTGATTCACTTCTGGTGTTTGACGGGAGGGAATTCGATGTCGGTTTCGGGTTGGTCTGGATCAATGGTGGCTTGGCAGCAGGAGCTTGATACACTGAAGCAGCGGCTAGGCTCGGTC
>NZ_JBFTQT010000014.1:0-109352 GCF_056399145.1 Rhizobium sp. 01N48 | reverse complement strand
AGATCCGCTATTTGATTATGCGTCTACTGATGCCGCCGCCGATCAGAGTTCGATATATCCTCGCATGGTCCCTATGGCGACGAACCCACCAGGCTTCCGCAATGAACTCACACTACAAAACACGCCATCAAACGCAACTGTAGTACTAGTCGCCGTTACCGGCATCGCCACCGCCGCTGCGGTCGCGCATATGGCGCCCACCTCCACCCTGCCAGCCACCATTCTGGTCGCCGTTGCGGCTATGCCACCCGCCACGATGCCCGCCCGAGCCGGCCCCATCGCCACCCCCGGCACCATCGCCGGCAGCGGACCCTGCCCCGCCGGACTGCGCCTGGCCATCATTCGCCGGTGAAGCACCGCCCTGCGGCCCGTCGTGACGCCCGCCATGCCCGTTGCGCTCGCCATTGCCGGCCTCGGATCGGCCCCCATGATCCCGGCCGCCATTGTCCCGGCGTCCATGATCTCGATCGGCATGATCGCGGCTTCCATCGCGCGCTGCATGATCCCGATTGCCCCGATCCCGCACAGCGTGATTGTCGCCACCACGATCGCGCGACCCCTCGTGCCGGTTGCCCCATTCGTCGCGCCGGCCATGCCCATTTTGACCGTTGTGATGCCCGCTGCGCTGACCCCAGCCGCCACCGTCATTGTGGCCATGATCCCCGTCGCGATCTCCGCCGCGTCCGCCCCAGTGATCGTGATCCCTGTCGCGATCATGATGGTGACGGCCCGGATGATGGTCATCCCTGTCGTGGTGATGCTTGTCCGGGCGATGATGATGCGGCTTATCCGGCTTATCCGGCTTTTGCGGTTTGTCCGGCTTCTGTGGCCGGTCCGGTGTCTTCGGCGGCGCCTCCTCCTGCGGTGGAAACAGCGTCGGCACCGGCGTGCTCTCGGCCGGCCGGTCCTGGCGCTCGGCGCGCATGCTGCGCAAGCCGCAGGTGGTGCGAATATTGCCGAGCGGGCCCGACAGTTGTTGATTTCCCGAAAGAAACGGCAGCGCCTTGTTGTTCCTCAGCGTCCTGAGCGTCGTCTCGTCCACCTTGCGCGGATCCGACACCCCGCCGCCGCGCGAGGCGATCACGCAGTCGCACTGCTCGCGTAGCTGCTTGCACCCGCCGGCGCCGCAAAATTGCGCCGAGCCGTTGAGAAGAACCATCGCCGTGGTGCCATTGGGCGCGACATAAACGTCGAATGCCGTGCCGCGCACGCCGATCGTTCCCGCCGGTGTCACGATCGAATAGGCCGATGAGGAGGAATTGCCGCTGATCCAGCGAAACGTCCCCTTCGCCGCCTTGATCGTCAGCTTCTTGACCGAATTGGCATCGTCATAGACGTAGCTGTCGATCACCACCGACGACCCGGCGCCGACGGCAAGCTTGGTACCATCCCGGAAGACGAATTGACCAAGCCCGCCGATCGAGGTGCGGATGCGTTCGTCGCGATGAACAGGGTCCTTGACCACCAGAGGCCCGTTTTCCCCAGCCACCTCTGTCTTGATGAGAGTCGCCTCGCCGACCGCAACCTCCGCGTACGCCGGAAACGGGAAACACAACGGAAAACACATGGACAGGCCGAGCATGGCGGCCAATGCATTACGCACACGCAACATCGCCCTTACCCTCAACAATACATTAAGTATATCACAATGTGTTGATGTATGTCGCCTTATCCACTTGTAGTAGCCAACCGCCAAAGCCGGGCACTACCGCGACCACGCGACACCGCCTCAGGCTCTTGACTTCGCGCACCGTTCGTCCGACTTCACTCCTGAGCAATCAAGGAGCATGACCATGACGGAAGCGGCGAAGAGCACCATCGACCAGAGCGAAGTGGACCGCTTCTCGGCCATGGCCGCCGAGTGGTGGAGCCCGACCGGCAAGTTCAAGCCGCTGCACAAGTTCAACCCCGTTCGCCTCGCCTATATCAGGGACAAGGCAGCCGAGAATTTCGGCCGCGATCCGCGCTCGGCCCGCCCGCTGGAAGGCCTGCGGGTGCTCGATATCGGCTGCGGCGGCGGCCTGTTGTCGGAGCCGGTCGCCCGCATGGGCGCGACCGTCATCGGTGCCGACCCGTCCGAGAAGAACATCGGCATCGCCTCGACCCATGCGAAGGCCTCGGGCGTGCCGGTCGATTACCGCGCGGTGACGGCCGAACAGCTGGCCGAGGCCGGCGAGACCTTCGATATCGTCCTCAACATGGAAGTGGTGGAACACGTCGCCGACGTCGATTTCTTCATGACCACCTGCGCGAAAATGGTCCGCCCTGGCGGCCTGATGTTCGTGGCAACGATCAACCGCACGATGAAGGCCGCGGCGCTCGCCATCTTCGCCGCCGAAAACGTCCTGCGATGGCTGCCGCGCGGCACCCACCAGTATGAGAAGCTGGTGCGCCCGGAAGAGATCGAAAAGCCGGTCACGGCAGATGGCTTGACGATCATCGACCGCACCGGCGTGTTCTTCAATCCGCTGTCCAACCAGTGGAACCTGTCGCGGGATATGGACGTGAACTACATGCTGCTCGCCAAGCGCGAGGCATAAGCGCACCCGCCAGCATTTCGCCTAGACTTTCAACATCCTGACATGCGCAAGCAGATCGGCTTGCGTCTCGGCGTTGCGCGCCGCCAGTTCCTTGACGCGGCCGCGGTCGATCTCGACCGCCGCCCCATCAGGCCCAAAGGGTATCTTGAAGGTGAAGGCCCGGGCGCTCGGCCCGTGATCAGCCAGATGTTCGAAGCGCTCGACGGCCTCCGCCCAATCAGGCCGATGATGCGGCCCCACCCACCAGAGAACGAGCGGCGGCCATGTTGGCTTGACGTTCCAGTTGCGCGCGTGCTTCAGCGCTTCGGCATGCACGCCGTCATAGCTGAACGCCATCAGCGATTCGATATCGGCCCAGAGCGAAAGGGACGATGGCGCGGTATCGAAGCCGCTACCCTCGATGAAACGCGGAAAGACCTGCGGCCCCCAGCTTCGCGCGCCCGGCTCGCCGGCATAGCCGGAGCGGCCGATGAAGCCGCGGGCGCGCCGCGCCGCCTCGAAATTGGCGGGCTCGCGCAGCCGAAAACCCTCGACGGCGTCGCTCTCGAAGGGCGCCACGTGCAAACCGAAGTTATACATCGCAAGGCGCGCTTCAGAACTCATACTAGTGCACGTCGTCGGGAAGCACGGGAAGGGCGGCGATCTCGATGCCTTCGTCGAGAAGCGCCTGCGCCTCATCCGGCGTCGTCTGGCCGATGATCCCGCGGGCATCGGCCTCGCCGTAATGGATCTTGCGCGCCTCTTCCGGGAAGCGTTCGCCGACATCTTCGGAGTTGGCCTTGATCGCGGTCACCGCCTCTTTTAGCTTCTGGAACGCCTCGCGGCGCACGGCATCCATGGCAACCGTCTGCATCTGATCCTTCTTGCGCGCGGTCGAGACCGACGGCGCCATCAGCACCTTGGAGACGGCGGCAGAATTGCAGGTGGGACAGGTGAGAAAACCGGACGCGACCTGGCGGTCGAAATCGGCGCTTTCAGAAAACCAGCCTTCGAACTCATGGGCATTGTCACAACGCAGCGAATAACGGATCAAGCGGCCACGCCTCCGGACACATCGCCGCCAACCGTCTCGATCGAGAACTCGCGGGCATTCTTCAAATTCGGGATCTTGTCGCGCGCGGCCTTCACGGCGGCCGGATCGATCTCGGCGATCACGATCGCCTCGCCGGTGCCGCCAGCGGATGCCAGGATCTTGCCCCAGGGATCGATGATCATCGAATGCCCAAAGGTCTCGCGCCCATCCTCATGCACGCCGGCCTGCGCGGCGGCGATCACGAACATGCCGTTCTCGATGGCGCGGGCGCGCAGCAGGATTTCCCAATGCGCCTCGCCCGTCTGGCGGGTGAAGGCGGCAGGCACCGTCATAACCTGCGCTCCGGCGACCGCCTGGGCGCGAAACAGCGCCGGGAAGCGAACGTCGTAGCAGATCGCAAAGCCCATCTCGGCAAATGGCAGCGACACGACACGCGCCTCCTGCCCCGGCCGATAGGCTGCACTCTCGCGCCAGCTCTCGCCATTGTCGAGATCGACATCGAACATATGGATCTTGTCGTAGCGGTTGAGGATCTTGCCATCGGGGCCGAAGAGATAGCCGCGATTGGCAAGCTTACCGTCAWCGAGCGCGATTGCGGTGGAGCCGACATGCACGTAAATCTGCAGTTCGCCGGCGAGTTCGCGCGCGGTGCGCACGATGATATCGTTGGCCTCGTCGCGCAGGTGCACCTTGCCGGCGGCACGGTCGCGCTGCAGCATCCCGGTCATCTCGGGCGTCTGCACATAGGTGGCGCCCGAGGCCGCGGCCTCGCGCACCAGCCGCGCCATGGCGGCCGCGTTGCGCTGCGGATCGGTACCCGAACACATCTGAATGGCGGCGGCCTTGAAGGTCATCGTCTTGTCCTAAGCGGCCAGCAGCGGGTCGAGCTTGCCCGCACGCTCCAGCGCATAGAGATCATCGCACCCGCCGACATGCTTGTCGCCAATGAAAATCTGCGGGAAAGTCGAGCCGCCATTGGCGCGCGCGATCATCTCGGCGCGGAAGGCCGGGGTAGACGTCGCATTGTGTTCGACGAAATCGACACCCTTCTCGGAAAGAAGAGACTTGGCGCGAACGCAAAAACCGCAGCCATCGCGCGTATAGATCGTAACCGGTACCATCGTAACTCCAGACAAGGCAGTAATCTCCCTGTCATATAGTTTCTGATAGTGCCCTTGCAAAGGTCAAAACCGTGATATCGGCCGCACCCGCGCGGCGCAGCACCCTGGCAGCTGCCGCCACCGTCGCGCCGGTCGTATAGACGTCGTCGACCAGCACCAGCCTCTTTCCGAACACATCGCCCTCGCGTCCCTTCGCGATCGCAAAGGCGCCGCGCACATTCTCCTGCCGCGCCTTGGCGCCGAGCCCGACCTGCTGGCGCGTGCGACGAACGCGCAGCAGCGTCGCCGACAGCAGCGGGCGTTCGGCCTGCTTCGCCATGTGGCGTGCCAACTCCGCCGCCTGATTGAATCGGCGCGACAGGATGCGGGTGCGATGCAGCGGCACCGGCACGATCGCATCGCAGCGCTCGACGGCGCCATCGGATGCCCTGAGCATCCACGCCGCCATCATCGGCGCCAGATCAGTGCGGTCGCGATATTTCAGCCCGTGTACGAGATTGCGCACCGCCTCGTCGTGAAAGGCCGCCGTGCGCAGCCGGTTGAACGGCGGCGGGTCGGCGATGGCGGCGGCGCTCAAAATGCCCGGGCCGAGATCATGCGAGAAGGGAATGCCGAGAACCTCGCAATAAGGCCGCTCGATGAAGCGCAGCGCCGACCAGCATTTTGGGCAGACGGCCCGATGCTGTCCCGTCGATACGCCGCAGACGGCGCAGGCGGGCGGATAGATGAGGTCAACCACAGCCGAGAGCGGACGCCTAAGCGCCCGGTCGATCCCCGCCAAACCTTGCCATCCGCTCAACCCCATGGCGAAACGATAGCGCATTTCGCGCAACAGGAAAATCGCCTTGCCGCCCCGGCCTCGCAGGATTATTGACGTCGGCATGGACATCATCTTCGATACATCAAGGATCGCGGCGAACCGGCACCGCGCGCTTCGCAACAGCGATCCGAAGGCAAGCTTTCTGCTCGATATCGCTGCCGACGAACTGGGCGAACGCCTCGCTGTCGTCGAGCGCACCTTCGAGCATGCCGTGGAACTGCATGGCGCGACCGGTTCGGCCGCCCGCGCCGCCAAGGCCACTGGCAAGATCGGCAGCCTCACCCGCGTCGAAAGCGAACAAGCCTACGCCACCTCCGACGATGCCTTCATCGAGGCGCCGCTGGAGATGGTTCCGCTGGAGCCGCAATCGGCCAATCTGGTGATCGCGCCCTTTAGCCTGCACCTGACCAACGACACGCCCGGCGTGTTCATCCAGATCCGCCGCGCGCTGCGTCCCGACGGTCTGTTCCTCGCCGCCATTCCAGGCTCCGGCACATTGCAGGAATTGCGCGAGGTCCTGCTCGCCACCGAGATCGAGATGACCGGTGGCGCCAGCCCGCGCGTCATTCCCTTCGCCGATGTCCGCGATGTCGGCGGCCTGATGCAGCGCGCCGGTTTCGCGCTGCCCGTCATCGATGCCGAGACCTATACGGTCCGCTACGATTCCATCTTTCCGCTGATGCGCGACCTGCGCGCCATGGGCATGACCAACCCGCTTGCCGAGCGCAGCAGCAAGCCTCTGACGCGCGCTTTCTTCATGCGCGCCGCCGAATTATACGCGGAGCGCTATTCCGATCCTGATGGCCGCATCCGCGCCACCTTCTCGATCATCTATGTGTCGGGATGGGCGCCGCATGAGAGCCAGCAGAAACCGCTGCGACCGGGATCGGCAAAGGTAAGGCTCGCCGACGCATTGAAGGTCGAGGAGCACAAGCTCAAGCAGTAGGGCTTTTTGCGAGCGCTAGCGCCGCTCAGGTCAGCGACGGTATCTTGCTTGCGATGTAGGTGAAGACGTTGTTCAGCGATCCGCTGAGCGCGCCGACGCCTGTGATGATCGCGGTAGCGATCAGGGCGGCGATCAGGCCGTATTCGATGGCGGTGGCGCCATTGCGGTCAGTGACAAATGCTTTCAGAAGTCTCGTCATTCGTCCCTCGTCGCTCGACATCACAGTCGATTTCTTTGCTTCGCCTCGGGCCCAAGGCCCTCAGCAGCCAACACCGCTTCCATAGCCCTGCACCACGCAGACGGAGCCCGGCGTATCCTGCAGCACGCTGCGACGGATCGTGTAGCGCTTGCCGTTTTCGCTCTTCGCGCCGTTCTCGCTCTTCGGGATCGAACCCGTCGTGATGGAATCGAATTCAGACGGCGCGCTGGCGAAAACGCTCGACTTCGACTTGTCGGCGAGCATCGGTGTCAGGATCAGCGTCAGGGCCACGACGGCCGTGCCGAACAGCAAGGCGATGTTCAGCGCCCCCGTCTTGCGCGAGGAAACCGAAGCCTGCTCTTTCTCCCGAACTGCTTTCCAGAAATCGTCGTCCATGCGTCAAGCCTTCTACACACACGCCAGTTGCTTGATTGAGGCCGATCTTTGCCAGAATCTGTTAAACGATCGATTAATATCCACAGCCAGATTGGCACAGAAAAAGTTATAAAATAGAAATTTCTAAAGTAGGTCCTGCAGGATGGGGATCAGCGGCTCATCGGCCGGGGGCATGGGATAATCGCGCAGCGCCTGCGGCTTCACCCACTTGATCGCCTGCCCTTCGCGGCCGACGGGAATGCCTTCGAAACGACGGCAGACGTAAAGCGGCATCAACAGGTGGAATTTCTCATACGTGTGGCTGGCGAAGGTGAGCGGCGCCAGGCACGCGACCTTGGTGGTGATCCCGAGCTCTTCGTGAAGCTCGCGCACCAGCGTCTCTTCCGGCGTCTCGCCCGGCTCCATCTTGCCGCCGGGAAATTCCCAGAGGCCGGCGAGCGATTTCCCTTCAGGCCGCTGCGCCAACAGGATGCGGCCATCCGCGTCTATCAACGCGCAGGCAACGACGAGAAGGATGCTGTGCCCGGTACCGCTCACGCTTGTCTCGCTCATCGGCAAAGATCCCGCCGCCAGTAGGAATAGCGATAGGCCTCGACGAAGCCGAGCCGTTCGTAGAGCGTGATGGCAGGCACGTTGCCGGTCTTGACCTGCAGCCAGGCCGAGCGGGCGCTGCGCATCCGCGCCCAGCGCAGAGCGGACGTCAGAATCTCGAGCCCGAGCCCCTCGCGCCGACGCGAGGGCGTGACTGAGAGCGACATGATGCCAGCGAGGTCATTGTCCTGCACGCAGAGCACGGTCGCCAGCGGCCCCGTTTCCGGATCTTCCACCATGAACAGGCCGGACGGTGGCTTGATCGCGTTGATGACTTCGGCGAGCGCCGGCTTCAGCTTCGTCGATACCTGGTCGGTCGCCAGATTGGCGTCCACGAAGCGGCTGATGTCATGCGTCGGCAAATGATCGAGCGTATCCGGCAGATCGGCATTGGCGAGATCGCAGGTCATGACGATGGTTTCGTCGAACGGCACCCAGCCCTCGGCCTTCACCAGATCGATCAGCACGGGCGAGGCCAGCGGCGTCTGCCGGAGCACGGCCGGGCGGCCATAGGCCTCGAACTTGCGGCTCGCCTTGGCAAGCCTGATCTCGACATCGCGATGATCGGACGGATCGAGCGGCACGATCGAGTTCAGCCGGTTGGACGGATGCCCCGCCGTCAGCCGCACCTGCCAGCTGCCGTCGTAAACAACCGACGAGGCAGGCCAGGCCCGGAAACCGACGGCTTCCAGCCTGCGCACGAGCGGCAGATTTGCCTTCTTGGGGAATGCTTCAGTCAATGAAAAATCAGCTCCGGTAGTCACCGTTGATGGCGACATACTCCTTTGTGAGGTCGCACGTCCAGACCGTTGCCGTGCCGTTTCCGAGGCCGATTTCGACCTTCACCGGAATGTCCTGCTTTTTCATGACGTTGGAGGCGGCCTCTTCCGAGTAGCCGGCATCACGTTCGCCGTTGACCGCAACGCGCACGTCGCCGAACCAGATGGCGAGGCGGTCGCGGTCGGCCATTTCGCCTGATTTGCCGACGGCCATGACGATGCGGCCCCAGTTGGCGTCTTCGCCGGCGGCCGCGGTCTTGACCAGCGGCGAATTGGCAATCGACAGCGCGATCGTCTTGGCGGCGGCATCGCTTTCGGCGCCCGTCACGGTGATCTCGAGCATCTTGGTGGCGCCTTCGCCGTCACGCACGACCTGCAGCGCCAGATCCTTGAGGACATCGTTGAGCGCGGCGCGGAACGACGAGAGGCGCGGATCGTCAGCCGTCTCGACGCGAACCTGGCCGTCTTCGGCGGCGGCACCCGTTGCAAACAGCATCAGCGTGTCCGAGGTCGAAGTGTCGCTGTCGACGGTCATCGAGTTGAAGGTCGGATCGACGCCGGCGGACAGCATCGCCTGCAGCGCTGCCGGCGCGATGTCGGCGTCGGTGACGACGAAGGAGAGCATCGTCGCCATATCGGGCGCGATCATGCCGGCGCCCTTGGCGATACCGTTGATCGAGACCGCAACGCCGCCGATCTCGGCCGTGCGGGTCGCGACCTTCGGATAGGTGTCGGTAGTCATGATCGCCTTGGCGGCCTCGAACCAGAAATCGCCAGTGGCATCCGAATAGAGCGCGTCGAGCACGCCGGAAAACTTGGTGGCGTCGAGCGGCTCGCCGATGACGCCGGTGGAGGCGAGGAAGATCTCGCTCTCGCTGCAGCCGACGGCGGCGGCAGCGGACTTGGCGGTGAGCGCAGTCGCTTCACGACCCTTCACGCCGGTAAAGGCGTTCGCATTGCCGGAATTGACGACCACGGCGCGCGCGATGCCGCCGGGCAGGTTGGCGCGGCAGAAATCGACAGGCGCCGACGGGCACTTGGAACGGGTGAAGACACCGGCAACGGCCGCCGGCTTGTCGAACACCATCATCAGGACGTCGGTGCGGTTCTTGTACTTGATCCCCGCCGAGGCGGTTGCCATGCGGACACCGCGCAGTGCTGGCATGGACACGAAGGTTTTGGGAGCGAGCGGGGAAACGGAACCGGACATGATCATCGACCTGGCATGAAAGGGGATACGGAAGGGCCCGGAAAAACCGGGCCCTCGATGGATAGTGTTACTGCTGAGCCGGCGCTGCTGCGGGCGCGTCACCCGGCTGCGGCTGCTTGTTGGCGTCGTCATAACCCTTGCGGAGCGCCTCGTCCGTGATGTCGATCTTGGACTTTTCCTTGGCGGTGGCGAGAAGCGCAAGATACTTGTCGCGCATGACGAGCTGACGAACCTGATCCTTGACCTGGTCGTAAGCCGGAGGAGCGGCGTCGCGCTTATCCTCGACGAGGATGACGTGGTAGCCGAAATCGGTCTTCACAGGGGTCTTGGTGTAGGCACCCTTGTCGAGCGCGAAAGCCGCGTCTTCGAATTCCTTGACCATGCGGCCCTTGGTGAAATAGCCGAGATCGCCGCCGTCAGCCTTGTTCGGGTCGGTGGACTTTTCCTTGGCGAGGTCGGCGAAGTTCTTGCCGGCGTCGAGCTGCTTGATGACGTCCTTGGCTTCGTCTTCCGTCTTCACCAGGATGTGGCGGGCGTGAACTTCTTCCTGCTTCGGAAGGGCTGCGACTTCCTTGTCGTAGCGTGCCTTGACTTCAGCGTCGGTCACGGTGTCGACGACGTGCTTCTTGAAGTAGGCATTGTGCAGTTCGCGATCGGCGAGGTACTGCATGCGCTTCTTGAACTCAGCCGACTGGTCGAGCTTTTCAGCGGCCGCGTCCTTGGCGAGCAGCTTCACGTCGATAGCGGCGGAGAGAGCTGCGACCTTCTTCTGGTCGTCAGGCAGCTGCGCCAGCTGCGGATCGAGGTTGGCGATCGCCAGGTCGAGTTCCGACTGGTGGATCTCGACATCGCCGACCTTGGCAACGACGGCGTCAGCGCCGTCCTGTGCCCGCACCGGCGCCTGGAAGGCGACGAACGTGGCGAGTGCCATCACGGCGATTCTGTTGTAGTTCAACATCAAACATTCCTTCACAGTTAACCCACCGGCTTCAACTTCTTGAATCCTGCCCTGAACAGGCATCAACACTGGAATGTGGCCTTTCTATATCAGCCAAATCCGTTGACATCATTCGACCCCCCTCTTATCTGTCACGCAACCTCGCGTCCAGAAAAGTTTCCTGGCGTTTCGATACGTGCGCCCGAAATTCGGCCGGGCCGCCCTTACGAGAAGCCCGGGATGAATATTCAGAAAGGACCAGTCGTATGGTCAGCTTTGGCGGCATCGCCCGCAAACTATTTGGCTCCGCCAATGATCGCCGCGTGCGGTCCTTCCAGCCGAACGTCGCCGCAATCAATGCGATTGAGGAAAAGACCAAGGCGCTGTCCGACGAACAGCTCGCCGCACAGACGGTGGAGTTCCGCAAGCTGCTCGCCGAAGGCAAGACGCTCGACGACATTCTCGTCCCGGCCTTTGCCGTCGTGCGCGAAGCATCGCGCCGCGTGCTCGGCATGCGCCCCTTCGACGTCCAGCTGATCGGCGGCATGATCCTTCATTCCAACGCGATCGCGGAAATGAAGACGGGTGAAGGCAAGACGCTGGTCGGAACGCTTCCCGTCTATCTGAACGCGCTGTCGGGCAAGGGCGTCCACGTCGTTACCGTCAACGACTACCTCGCCCAGCGCGACGCGGCCACCATGTCGCGCCTTTACAGCTTCCTCGGCCTGACCACCGGTGTCATCGTCCACGGCCTGTCGGACGAGGAACGCGCGGCGGCCTATGGCTGCGACATCACCTACGCGACCAACAACGAACTCGGCTTCGATTATCTGCGCGATAACATGAAGTACGAGAAGGGCCAGATGGTTCAGCGCGGCCACAACTACGCCATCGTCGACGAAGTGGACTCGATCCTCGTCGACGAAGCGCGCACGCCGCTGATCATCTCCGGTCCGCTCGACGACCGCTCCGATCTCTACAACACGATCGACACCTTCATTCCGCTGCTCGTCGAAAGCGATTACGAGATCGACGAAAAGCAGCGTTCGGCCAACTTCTCCGAAGAAGGCACTGAGAAGCTCGAAAATCTTCTGCGTGAAGCCGGCCTGCTCAAGGGCGCCGGTCTCTACGACATCGAGAACGTCGCGATCGTCCATCACGTCAACAACGCGCTGAAGGCCCACAAGCTCTTCACCCGTGACAAGGACTACATCGTCCGCAACGACGAGATCGTCATCATCGACGAATTCACCGGCCGCATGATGCCGGGCCGCCGTTATTCGGAAGGCCAGCACCAGGCGCTGGAAGCCAAGGAACATGTGAAGATCCAGCCTGAGAACCAGACGCTGGCGCAGATCACCTTCCAGAACTACTTCCGCATGTACGACAAGCTCGGCGGCATGACCGGTACCGCGCAGACGGAAGCGGAAGAATTCGGCAACATCTACGGTCTCGACGTCGTCGAAGTACCGACCAACCTGCCGATCCAGCGTATCGACGAAGACGACGAAGTCTACCGGACCTTCGAAGAGAAGTACAAGGCGATCATCGCCGAGATCGCGGATGCGCAGAAGCGCGGCCAGCCGGTTCTCGTTGGTACGACCTCGATCGAAAAATCCGAACTGCTCGCCGAACTGATGCGCAAGCAGGGCTTCAACAACTTCCAGGTTCTGAACGCCCGCTACCACGAGCAGGAAGCCTATATCGTCGCCCAGGCCGGCGTGCCCGGCGCGGTCACCATCGCCACCAACATGGCGGGTCGCGGTACCGACATCCAGCTCGGCGGCAACCTCGACATGCGTGTCGAGCGTGAGCTCGGCGAAGTCGAGGAAGGTCCGGAGCGCGACGCCAAGATCGAGGCGATCCGCGAAGAGATCAAGCAGCTCAAGGAAAAGGCGCTGGCCGCCGGCGGTCTCTACGTCATCGCCACCGAACGCCACGAAAGCCGCCGTATCGACAACCAGCTCCGCGGCCGTTCCGGCCGTCAGGGCGACCCCGGCCGCTCGAAGTTCTACCTCTCGCTTCAGGACGACCTGATGCGCATCTTCGGCTCGGACCGCATGGATTCGATGCTGACCAAGCTCGGTCTCAAGGAAGGCGAAGCGATTGTCCATCCCTGGATCAACAAGGCTCTGGAACGCGCGCAGAAGAAGGTCGAAGCCCGCAACTTCGACATTCGTAAGAATCTGCTCAAGTACGACGACGTTCTGAACGACCAGCGCAAGGTGGTCTTCGAACAGCGTCTCGAGCTGATGGAAGCAACCAACATTTCCGAGACCGTTTCCGACATGCGTCGCGAAGTGATCGAGGATCTGGTTCAAAAGCACATTCCCGAGCGCGCCTATGCCGAACAGTGGGATGCCGTCGGCCTCAAGGAGCAGGCCAACGCGCTCCTCAATCTCGACCTGCCGATCGAGGACTGGGTCAAGGAAGAGGGCATCGGCGAAGACGACATCCGCGAACGCCTGACGGAAGCGGCCAACGCCGTCTTCACCGAAAAGGCCGAGCGCTTCGGCGACGACATCATGCATTACGTCGAGCGTTCGATCGTCATGCAGACGCTGGACGCGCTGTGGCGCGAGCACATCGTCAATCTCGACCACCTGCGTTCCGTCGTCGGTTTCCGTGGCTACGCCCAGCGTGACCCGCTGCAGGAATACAAGTCGGAAGCCTTCGAGCTCTTCAACACGCTGCTCAACAGCCTCCGCCAGGCCGTCACCGCCCAGCTGATGCGTGTCGAACTGGTGCAGCAGGAGCAGCCGGAACCGCCGGCCATGCAGGCGCACCACATCGACCCCAATACCGGCGAAGACGAGTTCGGCTCGGTCTACCAGGCATCGGAAGTCATCGTTGCGCCTGAAAACCGCAACCCCGACGACCCCGCCACCTGGGGCAAGGTCGGCCGCAACGAGGTCTGCCCCTGCGGTTCGGGCAAGAAATACAAGCACTGCCACGGTGCCTTCGAGCAGGCCTGAGACCTGATCGAGACCTGAGATCGAAGCCCTCGCGACCTGGACGTCGCGAGGGCTTTTTCATGTGTGCGACCTGCAAATGAGCGGAACCCGCTCACAACTTCCAATTTCATGATCCGCTCGAAATTCAGCCGCAAAACAGTCGCTTTGTTCGCCGAGCTTGCGCCGATATCAGAATTGATTTCAGGGACACGCGATGAACCGCACCGCCAATAAGGCCCCCTATTTCAGCCAATGGGAAACGGCGTCGATGACGCTCTCCGTGCTGGAGCGCGGCGCTTCCGCCTTGCTGGATGATCCGCTCTGGCAGCGATCCGGCGCCGACAGCGTCGAGGAATATGCGCGCTGGGCCGTCAACATCTGCGGCATGGCCTGCCTGAAGATGATCCTTGCCGCCAGGGGTGAAGACCACCGCATCATTGATCTCGCGCGCGGCTGCACCCGCTTCGGCGGTTATGTCGTCAACGAGGAAGACCAGTCGATCAAGGGGCTGATCTACGCGCCCTTCGTCACCTATGTCGGCGAGACCTTCGGCCTCGACGCAAAAACCATCACCAGCCTGCCGACACCTGGTATCGCCGACATCCTGAAGGACAACACCTTCTTCATCGCCTCGGTCAACAGCCAAATCCGCTGGCCGGACCGCCAGCCGCCCACAAAAGGCGGCCACCTCGTGCTGGTGACGGCGGCAAGCGCTGATACCATCCGCTTCCACAACCCATCCGGCCATGACGAAGCCAGCCAGGCCGATGTCGAGCTGCCGATCGAGATCTTCGACCGCTTCTTCGCCAATCGCGGCGTCGCCATCAGGCTCGACCGATAACAACGATCCAAGGGGACCCATCCGCCATGCCGACACAGCCCGCCCACCCGACATCTCCCCGCCCGCGCATCGCCATCCTCTTCGGCGGCCGCTCGCCGGAGCACGACGTCTCCATCCTCTCGGCGACCAATGTCGTCGCAGCACTCGACGCTGAGCGCTACGACGTCCTGCCGATCTTCGTGACGAGGGAAGGACAATGGCGGCTCCTGCCCAAGGGTACCACGCTTTCGTCCGCCACCAAGGTCGAGGAAGCCGGCGAGGTCAGCCTTCTGCCCGGCGGCCAGGGCCGCATGCTCGCCATCCCGCAAGGCGCGCAGCCCTATGAAGTCCCCGCGATCGACGTCCTCTTCCCTGTACTGCATGGAATGCATGGCGAGGACGGCTCGATCCAGGGTCTGGCATCCGTTGCCCGCGTGCCGCTCGCCGGCTGCGGCCTGCTCGGATCGGTGACCGCCATCGACAAGGACATCGCCAAACGCCTGCTCCGGGAAGCTGAGCTGCCCGTGGCGAAAGCGCTCTGCATCGAGGAAGACAGCGTTCCCTCCTTCGACACAGCTGCGCGCGAACTCGGCCTCCCCCTCTTCATCAAGCCCGCCCGCCAGGGCTCCTCGGTCGGCGTCAGCAAGGTCAGGCGCCAAGAGGATTTCGCCGCCGCGCTTGCCGAGGGCTTCAAACACGACAGCAAGCTGCTCGCCGAGGAATTCATCGCCGGCCGCGAGATCGAGTTCAGCGTGCTCGAACATGCGAATGGCGAAATCACCGTCTCTCTGCCGGGCGAAATCGCGCCGGCCGAAAGCCACGGTTTTTACAGCTACGAAGCGAAATATATCGATGAAGCAGGTGCAGCACTCCGCGTGCCCGCGCAACTGCCGAAGGAGACCGAGGACGAGCTGCGCAAGACCGCCCGCCGGGCCTTCAAGGCGCTCGGCTGCGACGGCATGGCCCGCGTCGATTTCTTCCTGATGCAGGACATGTCCTTCGTGGTCAACGAGCTCAACACCATCCCCGGCTTCACCAACATCAGCATGTACGCCAAGGCGATGGCCGCATCGGGCGTCAGCTACGCTGAGGTGCTGGATGTCCTGATAGACAGGGCGTTGACGCGCGGTGGCGGCTGAGGCTTTAAGTTGGGGACAGGTTAAGCCTGAGGGCCCGTTCACAACCGTTTCTTAACCGTGTCATGCCACAACTCTAGGCACGATTTGCCAGAGAGTTTTGCGTGTCCATTATGGCGGTCATCGAGACGGCGGAGAAGATGCTACCGGCGAGCCTGCGTCCTGCGGGCGGTCGCCTTCTTCGCATGCTCGGCGACATCATGACGAAGCGCGGCGAAAAGGCCGCCGCCCAGCGCATGGCGCTGACTGCCTTCGCCATCCGCGTCATCAGCGCCGCCCTCGCCTTTCTTTCCCAGATCATCCTGGCGCGCCTGATGGGCGAGTACGAATACGGCATCTTCGTCTTCGTCTGGGTGCTGATCGTTCTCTTCGGCGATCTCTCCTGCCTCGGCTTCCACACCGCCATCGTCCGCTTCCTGCCGCAGTACAAGGCATCGGGCGCCTTCGAGGAAATTCGCGGCCTGACCGGCACCGCCCGGATCTTCGGCCTGCTGTCCGGCACCGCGGTGCTCGCCATCGGCATGATCGGCCTGCATCTCTTCGGCGATCGCATCCAGAGCTATTATGTCGTGCCGATCTTCCTCGGCCTGCTCGCCATGCCGATGATCGCGCTGGGCGACATATTGGAAGGCACCTCGCGCGCCAACCACTGGCCCGTCATGGCGCTGAGCCCCGTCTATATCATCCGCCCGATCCTGATCATCACCTGCATGCTGGTCGCGATCGGCCTCGGCGCGCCGCACACGGCGGTCACCGCCATGCAGGCGGCGCTGGTCGCAACCTATCTCACCGCGCTCGGCCAGTATGTCGCGACCCTCATCCGCCTGCGCCGGCATTATCACCAAGGTCCGAGCAAGGTCGATTTCTTGAGCTGGCTAAGCGTCGCCTTCCCGATCTTCCTGATCGAGGGCGTCAGCTTCCTGCTCACCAATTCCGATGTCGTCGTCGTCGGCATTTTCCTCGAGCCGCACGAAGTCGCCATCTACTTCGCAGCCGCCAAAACCATGGCGCTGGTCCACTTCATCAACTTCTCGGTCAAGGCCGCCTCCGGCCCGCGCTTTTCCAGCATCATCGCGGAGGGCACCCGCGCCGAGCTCGCCGCCGCCGCCTTCGATGCCGCCAGATGGACCTTCTGGCCGGCGCTGGCGGTCGGCCTCGTCGTGCTCGCGGCCGGGCACCTGCTGCTCTCGCTCTTCGGCGGCGCCTTTACGGCAGGCTATGTGCTGATGGCGATCCTGCTTGCCGGCATTCTCGCCAAGGCGCTGGTGGGCCCCGCCGAGACGCTGCTCATGATGGCAGGAAAGCAAAATATCTGCGTCGCGCTCTATGCCGGCGCGCTGACGGCAAACGTTACCCTCAACATTCTCCTCATCCCCCATTTCGGCATCGAGGGCGCGGCGATCGCCACGGCCTCCGCCATGGGCGTCGAGGCGGTGCTCTTGCATCTCGCAGTCCGCCGCACGCTCGGCATCGCCCTCTTCGCCTTCGCCAGACCGGCCAGCGCCGGCAACGATATGGAAGCCTGACAGTATGGTGCGCAATCCTCCCGGAACCCAGACCACAGACTCGACCGCCAACCGCATGGTCCACGAGCTGGCATCGCTGGAATTCGATGCACCGCAGGCCGAAGCCCGCGTCGAGATCGGCCGCCCCGGCCGCGAGCTCTGCGTCTACTCCGGCAAGCTCGGCTACGACCTGCAGGACGAACTGGACTTTCTCTCCAACCGCGCGCTGGAGCCGAACGTCTTCTTCACCGGCCGTTTCCTGGCGCCCGCCATGCCGCGTCTCGATGACCGCGAGGTCAACTTCGCGCTGCTGCGCGACCAGAACGAGACCCGCAGCCGCCTGCGCGTGCTGATGCCGTTCTCGGTCGAAAAGCCGGGCTTTGCCGTCGGCCCCTCGATCATCCGCGTCTGGGCGAACAGCTTCGCGCCCCTGGGCACGCCGCTGCTCGACGGCGAGGATGCCGCCGAAACGCTCGACAATTTCCTCGAAGGCCTGACCGCCCGCGACCTGCGCATGCCCGGCATCCTGGTGCTGCCGGATCTGCGCCTGAACGGCATCTTCGCCCGCATGATCCGCGCCGTCGCCATCGGCCGCAACCTGCCGATCACGACCACCAACCCCTATCTGCGCCCGATGCTGCAGAGCGACGAGGACGCCGTCGCCTACCTGCGCCAGTCGGTCTCCTCCTCGCACATGCGCGAGATGCGCCGGCAATGGCGCCTGCTGGAAGAGAAGGGAACGGTCGTCTACAACGTCGCCCGTCAGCCGCGCGATATCCACATGCGCTTCGAGGAATTCCTGGCGCTCGAAGCCGGCGGCTGGAAGGGCAAGAAGCGCAGCGCGCTCGTCACCGACCGCCTGCACATGGCCTTTGCCCGCGAGGCGATCTCCAACCTGGCCGCCGTCGACGCCGTTCGTATCCACTCGATCGACTTCAACGGCAAATCGATCGCCTCCACCGTCGTCCTGATGATGGGCGGCGAGGCCTATACGTGGAAGACCGCCTATGACGAGACCTACGCCCGCTACTCGCCGGGCAAGCTGCTCATGGGCGAACTCACCGAATGGCACCTCGACGACGCCAACATCGTCCGCTCGGACAGCTGCGCCGTCCCCGACCATCCGATCATGAGCCGCTTCTGGCAGGAACGCGAAGAGATGGGCACCGTCGTCATCGGCCTCAACCAAAACGCCGACCGCGACGTCCGCCAGGTCGCCACCCAGCTCCACCTCTACAGCAGTACCCGCAACGTCGCGAAGATGCTGCGGCAGAAGATCATGTCGCTTGCTGGGCGGGGGTGAGGTGTGGGGGCCTCGAGAGCGGCCATATCCGGCTGTGGTGCTCGTGATACCCCCCTCTGCCCTGCCGGGCATCTCCCCCACAGGTGGGGAGATCGGCTAGACGCGCCCGCTCGCTCCTGCCGCAACGTTTGGCGACGAGCTCTCCACGAGTCGATCTCCCCACCTGTGGGGGAGATGCCCGGCAGGGCAGAGGGGGGTGCCACACGGCACAACGGAAACCAGACGATGAATGGTGCCGCCCCCTCAGAAATCACAGGACGTCTTGCAACTGCGCCTCGCCGTCATGCAGGAAGCACGCCTTGTTGAACAGGCCGAGATCGACGAAGTTCGGAAGGCGTATGTCGACAATGTCGGGAAGGCGTTTTTCCTTGGCTTCGAATGACCGGTCTACCTGCGAAATGAACCCCAGGATCACACCGGTCTCGCGTGCGAAATCCCCGAGGGACCGCAACTGCTCTGAGAGAGCAGGCTTGCTTCGCTGTTGGTCGAGCAGTTGAAGGTAATCGATAACCGCGATTGTTCCCGGTTTTGATCCCGCCATGTATGTCGTGATGTAGTCGGCGCTGATCTCATCGGACGTGGAGATCTCAATTCGATCGGCAACAACGCCACTCGCCTCATCAAGCGTCCTCAAGCGCCTGCGCGCCTGCTCCTCCGTGAATTCAAGCGTAAACAACACGGCCCGGCGGCCACTGCGAGCCACATCCATCAGAAGTTTGAGGCCAAGCATGGTCTTGCCGTGCCCGGGGCGCCCCGCAAGCAGCAGGAGATCGCCGTGTTCCAATCGGGACAATATCGTTTCGGAAAGCGGTCCCGAAGACATGCTGGCTGAGAGCAGGCTCCACCTCGCAAAGCCCTCGTCTCGGGCGATCTGGTCCAATGCTTCGTTAAGCGCAATGCCATCGTTGCGCGCCATCAATTTGGCCCGCCGTTTAAGCTGAAATATCGGTGCCGAAAGCTTCATTACAAACCTCCATCACGAGCAGAACCGCAACCCCTCCTTATGCGATGCTCGAACAGATGGTTCGATGAATGGCCTCACCCTGCATGTGAGATGCTTTCCCGAAAGGAGGGAGGAGGCTTGGGTCCAGCCTGTGGCCAGAAGCTAGCGAGTTGCGTGATTCGCGGCAAGCGCCACTCAGCGCATTGCCGCCACACTACCCCTCACCCACCGCCGGCTCGCGCAGCATCCTCCGGATCACCTTCCCCGATGTCGTCAGCGGCAGCGCGTCGACAAACGCCACCTCGCGCGGATATTCATGCATCGACAGCCGCATCTTGACCCAGTCGCGGATCTCCGCCGCCAGCGCGTCGCTTGCCGCAAACCCCGGCGCCAGCACTACGTAAGCCTTGACGATCTCGGTGCGCAGCGCGTCGGGCTTGCCCACCGCCGCCGCCATCTGCACGGCCGGATGGCCGGTCAGGCAGTCCTCGATCTCGGCCGGGCCAATGCGGTAGCCGGATGAGGTGATGACGTCGTCGTCGCGGCCGAGGAAGGTGACGTAGCCGTCTTCGTCCTCTCGCCCGAGATCGCCGGTCAGCAGCCAGTCGCCGGCGAATTTGCGCGCGGTCGCCTCCTCGTCGTTCCAATAGCCGAGAAACATCACCGGGTCAGGCCGCGCGATGGCGATCTGGCCGACCGCGCCCGGCGCCAGCACCGCGCCGGCCTCATCGACGATGGCCACCTCATGCCCCGGCACCGCCTTGCCGATCGCCCCCGGCCTGCTGACGCCGAGGGCCGCGTTCGACGACAGCACGAAATTGCACTCCGTCTGCCCGTAGAATTCGTTGACGCCGATGCCGAGCGTGCGGCTTGCCCAATCATGCGTCTCCGCCCCCAGCGCCTCGCCGGCGGCACCGATGGTGCGCAGCTTGAGATCGTATCGCTGGCGCGGATCGGGCACCGATTTCATCAGCCGCAAGGCCGTCGGCGGAATGAAGCCGTTGCGCACCTTCATCTCGGCCATGATCCTGTAGGCCGTATCAGCATCGAATTTCTGCGCCGGCGACGAGACCACGGGCACGCCGAGCATCAGGCTGGGCAGCAGCGCGTTGAGAAGGCCGCCCGCCCATGCCCAATCCGACGGCGTCCACATCCGGTCGCCCGGTTGCGGAAAGTTCTCGTGCGCGAACTGGATGCCCGGAATATGCCCGGCGAGCACCCTGTGCCCATGCAACGCCCCCTTCGGCGCGCCTGTTGTGCCCGAAGTGAAGATCATCAGCGCCGGCTCGTCCGGCCCGGTCGGCGGCACGTCGAAGCTTGGCGCGTGGCCGTCCACCAGACCGCGGAAGGAGACGACGTCGGCGCCGTCATCAGCGGCGTCAACGCTGATCACCGTCTTCAGGTCCGGCAGCCGGTCGCGGATTTCATGGATACGCTCGAGGCCGAAACCATTGGTCACGACCGCGGCCGCACCCGATGTCTTCAGCCGGTATTCCAGCGCCTCGACGCCGAAGAGCAGCGCCAGCGGCACCGCGATCGCGCCCATCTTGTAGATCGCCATATGGGCAATGACAGTCTCGAAGGACTGCGGCAGAAGCAGCGCCACCCGGTCGCCCCTCGTGAGACCGAGCGCAACGAGCCCATTGGCAAGCGAGGCCGAGCGCGCCGCAAGCACGCCATAGCTCAGCGAAAGATGATCGCCATCCGGGCTGAAGTGCTGAAGACAGATCCGCTCCGGCTCGCGCGCCGCCCAATCGTCCGAACACACCCGGCCGATGTTGAAATCCTCGGGGATCGTCCAGGCGAAATCGCGGTAGAGATCGTCATAGCGAGCGCGCGGCGGCAGCTTCATGGGCGCAGGATCATCGATGGGGTCTCGGGGCAAGAGTCCGTTTATGCTGCAGCAGCTAACACCCTGGGCGCGGCTCACGCAAGCGTGAAGCCCGGATCGCCCTTCCCACCCCGGTGAACGCATGGTTGTTTGCCGCAACCGCTGCCAATCTGGCGGGTCGTGCCCTAGATACGGGTAGCGCTAGGGTTTCTTTTCTCATCACGGAGCGATTTCATGGAATACGTCAAATTCGGCGGCACCGGCCTCGAAGTCTCGAAGATCTGCCTGGGCTGCATGACCTTCGGCGAACCCGGCCGCGGCAATCACAGCTGGACACAGGCCGAAGAGCCGAGCCGCGCGCTGATCAGACAGGCGCTCGAAGCCGGCATCAATTTCCTCGACACCGCCAACACCTATTCCGACGGCTCGTCCGAGGAAATCGTCGGCCGCGCGATCAGGGATTTTTCGCGCCGCGAGGAGATCGTGCTCGCCACCAAGGTGTTCAATCGCATGCGTCCGGGCGCCAACGGCGCCGGCCTGTCGCGCAAGGCGATCTTCGACGAGATCGACAACAGCCTGAAACGCCTCGGCACCGATTATGTCGACCTCTACCAGATCCACCGCTTCGACCCGACGACGCCGATCGAGGAGACGCTGGAAGCGCTGCATGACGTCGTGAAGGCGGGCAAGGCGCGCTATATCGGCGCTTCATCCATGCATGCCTGGCAGTTCGCCAAGATGATCTACACCTCAAGGGCCAATGGCTGGACGCCCTTCGTCAGCATGCAGGACCACCTGAACCTGCTCTACCGCGAGGAAGAGCGCGAGATGCTGCCCTTCTGCCAGGACCAGAAGATCGCCGTCATCCCCTGGAGCCCGCTGGCGCGCGGCCGCCTGACCCGCGACTATGACGAAAAGACCGCCCGCAGCGAGACCGACGAATTCGGCAAGACGCTCTACCAGCAGGCCGAGGACGCGGACCGCGCGATCATCGGCGTTGTCGGCGATCTCGCCAGGAAACACGGCGTCTCTCGCGCCCAGGTCGCCACCGCCTGGATCCTGCAGAAAAGCGCCGTCACCGCCCCGATCATCGGCGCCTCGAAATCCGGTCATATCGAAGACGCCGTCGGCGCTCTCTCGGTCAAGCTCTCGGCCGAGGATATCGCGGCGCTGGAAGAGCCCTACGTGCCGCACCGCGTCGAGGGCTTCAAGTAAGGCTGCTGGACACCGGCCTGCCTCGCTCAGGCAGGCCGACCACCCTTCCCAAGATATCGCCCCCGAGGATATCCCCATGACCGTCATCCCCTTCGAGGCCCGCCGCTTCCGCTCGACGGCCGCCTATTACACCCGCTACCGGGTCCCCTACCCGGACAAACTGATCGCCCGCGTCGCCGAGCGCGCCGGCCTGCAGACAGGCGAGCGCCTGCTCGACCTCGGCTGCGGCCCCGGCCAACTCGGCATCGCCTTCGCCCGCATCACAGGTGCAAGCGTCACCGGCATCGATCCCGAACCGGAGATGCTGGAGACCGCACGCGCCGATGCCGACACGGCCGGTATTGCCGTCGATTTCATCCAGGGCTCGTCCTACGATCTCGGCGCGTCGCTCGCGCCGCTGAAGATGACGGTCATGGGCCGCTCCTTCCACTGGATGGACCGTCCGGCGACGCTCGAAGCACTCGATGCCATCACCGTCGAAGACGGTTGCGTCGTGCTCTTCGGCGATCGCCATATCGTCTCGACGCCGGATTGGCGCACAGCCGTCAACGCGCTGGCGGAAACCTTCGCGCCAGACCGCAGCGCCGACCGCGAACGCCGCAAGAGCCCGGATTGGATCGCCCATGAAACGGTCCTGCTGCACTCGCCCTTCAACCATCTCGAGCGGATCGGCATCGTGAGCGAGCGCCAGCTGACCGCGGACGACATCATCGGCCGCGCCTTCTCGACCTCGGTGACGTCACCGGAAACGCTGGGAGACAAGGCGGAAGCCTTCGAAAGCGAGCTCCGCGCCGCCCTCTCAAGGCTTTCGCCGGATGGCCGCTTTGCCGAGACGGTCGAGATCAGTGGCCTTATCGCTCGTCGCGGTTAGCCCTTAGCCGGCGAAAGAGCGTCGCGCGTCGTGAACAGGAATTTGTCGGACAGCTCCCGGCTCTCCACCGCGCGCGCCAGGATCACCGCACCCATCATCGCCGACAGCGTCGTGAACCCCTTGGCGCGGCGCTCTTCGGCACTGTCGCCGGGCACGATCTCGGAGAGTATATCGACCAGCGCCGACAGGCCGTCATTGAAGGTCGAGCGTACGGCACCTTGGCTGCGGCTGACCTCTTGCACCAGCGAGGCGAAGACGCAGCTGCCGCCGGGATCGTCGACGCTGCAGCGCGACAGATAATGATTGAGGAGCGCATCGAGCGGCGCATCCGGGGCGCCTGCTATGATCTCGTTCCAGCGGATCTTCACCCGCTCGATCAGCGCCCGGCTGACCTCGAGCGCCAGATCTTCCTTCGACTGGAAATGCCCGTAGAAGCCGCCATGGGTCAGCCCCGCGGCCTTCATGATCTCGGCCACGCCTGTCGATTCGAACCCCTTCTCGCGAAACAGCACGCCCGCGACACCGAGGATCTTCTCCCGGTTTTCCGCGAATTTCTCCCGGCTGACGCGCATAGCAAGGCTCCTAAAAAACACCGCTTGACAATTTATATGACGCGCATCATCAATAATCAACAATGATGATGACCATCATCTAAATATTTGCATTAGCCTTCCGGCAACCCCCGAACGGAATAGCCCCATGGTCTCCACTGCACTTGCCTCCACGCTGGCGCGGCGCAACATCCACTACGGATGGGTCGTCGTCGCCGCAACCTTTCTCACCATGCTGGTCACCGCAGGCGCCATGGGCGCGCCGGGCGTGCTGATCAAGCCGCTGCAGGACGAGTTCGGCTGGGAGACCTCGCAGATCTCGTCGGCGCTCGCCGTCCGCCTGCTGCTCTTCGGCCTGATGGGCCCCTTCTCGGCCGCCTTCATGAATTATTTCGGCGTCCGCAAGGTCATCGTCTTCGCCATGATCCTGATCTCAAGCGGCTTCGTCGGCTCGCTGTTCATGACCGAGATCTGGCAGTTGCTGCTGCTCTGGGGCATCGTGGTCGGCCTCGGCACCGGGCTGACCGCCATGGTGCTCGCCGCCACCGTCTCCGCCCGCTGGTTCACCAAGCATCGCGGCCTCGTCGTCGGCATGCTGTCGGCGAGTTCCGCCACCGGCCAGCTGGTCTTCCTGCCCCTGATGGCGCAGCTGACGGAAAGCTACGGCTGGCGCGCCACCGTCTTCTTCGTCTGCGGCATGATCCTTTTCGCAGCGCTGGTCGTGCTCGCCTTCATGCGCGACCGCCCCTCCGATCTCAACCTCCCCTCCTTCGGCGAGGACCGCATCACCCCTCCGCCCGTACAGACAGGCGGCCTGCTCACCATGCTCGCAGCCCCAATCGTCGTCCTCAAGGACGTCTCGAAGACCTCGACCTTCTGGATCCTGTTTGCCACCTTCTTCATTTGCGGCTTGAGCACGAATGGCCTGATCCAGACGCATTTCGTCACGCTCTGCGGTGATTTCGGCATCCTGCCGGTGGCCGCCGCCAGCGTGCTTGCCGTCATGGGCATCTTCGATTTCTTCGGCACGATCGGCTCCGGCTGGCTGTCGGATCGTTTCGACAATCGCTGGCTGCTCTTCTGGTATTACGGCCTGCGCGGCCTCTCCCTGCTCTTCCTGCCGTTCAGCGATTTCTCCTTCTACGGCCTGTCGATCTTCGCGGTCTTCTATGGCCTCGACTGGATCGCCACCGTGCCGCCGACGGTCAAGCTTGCCGCCGAGCGCTTCGGCAAGGAGAAGGTCGGCATCGTCTTCGGCTGGGTCTTCACCGGCCACCAGCTGGGTGCCGCCACGGCCGCCTACGGCGCCGGCCTGTCGCGCACCGAGCTGCAGAGCTATCTCCCCGCCTTCTTCATCGCCGGCGCCTTCTGCCTGCTCGCCTCCATACTGGCGATCACGATCAGGAAATCCGGCCTCCCCACCCCGGCCGTCTCCGTCGCTCACTGAAGACATGCTTCCGGCCGAAGCCATTCGGCCGGAAGCCCCACGAAATCAGCCCGATACCCGCATCCCCGTCTTGCGCCATCAGTCAAACGCATGCTAGACACCCGCCTCGTCGGTATCCGTTGCCCCATTGGCGGAATTGGTAGACGCGCTCGACTCAAAATCGAGTTTCGAAAGAAGTGCTGGTTCGACTCCGGCATGGGGCACCACTGGACTTCCCGTTACCGCGCGGCCTTTGCGTTTTAATATGACCTAAAGTTGAGAACGGTTGTCGCCCTGTTACGCGGGCGCTCCCGAAAGCCACGCCGCCGACTCATGCCCCGACTATCGAAAAGCAGGCGCAAAACGGTTCTTTCCGGCTTTCCGCCCGCCCATACATAGCTCAATTTAAATCAGCAGTTTAATTTCCCCCGCACATCGGTCAAAGTGCCGGCTCCCAAAAGGAGAACACATAAGCGTGCATCACGACGTCCCCCTCATTGCCACCATTGCCGTCAGTTTCGGGTTCGCGGCGATCCTTGGCTATCTTGCCGATCGCCTGCAGCTGCCGCCGCTGGTGGGCTATCTGCTGGCCGGGATCTTGATGGGGCCGATCACGCCGGGTTTCGTGGCCGATACCGGGCTTGCGAGCCAGTTGGCCGAGATCGGGGTGATCTTGCTGATGTTCGGCGTGGGGCTGCATTTCTCGGCGCGTGACCTGCTTGCCGTGCGCGGCGTCGCCATTCCGGGCGCGATCGCGCAGATCCTGGTCGCGACGCTGCTCGGCGTCGGGCTGGCGGAATGGTGGGGCTGGAGCCTCGGCGCCGGCATCGTCTTCGGGCTCAGCCTCTCGGTCGCAAGCACCGTGGTGCTCCTGAAGGCGCTGGAGGAGCGAAATCTGGTGAATGCCGCCAGCGGCCGCGTCGCCGTCGGCTGGCTGATCGTCGAGGATTTGGCCATGGTGCTGGCGCTGGTGCTTTTGCCTGCTTTGGCCGAGCTGCTCGGCGGCCACGCGCCATCGGGCGCGCATGGCGCCGCCATGCCGCTGCCGCTGACCATCGCGCTGACGCTTCTGCAGGTCGGCGCCTTCGCCGCGATGGCGATCTTCCTCGGCCCCAAGGTCGTGCCGTGGCTGTTGATCCGCGTCGCTCGCACCGGCTCGCGCGAACTCTTCACGCTCACGGTTCTGGCACTGGCGCTCGGCATCGCCTTCGGCTCGGCGCAGATCTTCGGCGTGTCCTTCGCGCTCGGCGCCTTCTTTGCCGGCGTGGTCATGAGCGAATCCAGCCTCAGCCACCGCGCCGCCGCCGATTCCCTGCCGCTGCAGAACGCGTTTTCGGTGCTGTTCTTTGTGTCCGTCGGCATGCTGTTCGATCCGTCGATCATCGTGCGGCAGCCGCTCGGCGTGCTCTCCGCTCTACTTCTGATCATCGTCGGCAAGGGGGTCATCTCCTTCGTCGTCGTCACGCTGCTGCGCTATCCCATCGGCATGGGCCTGACGGTGGCGGGCGGCCTGGCTCAGATCGGCGAATTCTCGTTCATCCTAGCCGGCCTCGGCGTCACGCTCGGCCTATTGCCGACAGACGGGCAGGACATCATTCTTGCCAGCGCCATCATCTCGATCACGCTCAACCCCATCGTCTGCGCCGGCGCCGAGGCGCTGCATGGCTATATCCAGCGCCGCTGGCCGCAAAGCGCCCGCCATGGCCACGCCAATTTCGACCTGCTGAACGACGAGCTCGACAAGATCCGCGCCATCACCGAAGCGCGCGAACACCAGCACCAGCTGGAAATGCGCGAGCTCAGCGAGACCTTCCCGCTCTTTGCCAATGTCGACGAGAACTCGCAGGAAGAGCTACTCCTGCTGTTCCGCCCGAAATCGGCGCTTCCCGGCGAGCGCGTCATGCGCAAGGGCGATCGCGGCGGCGGCATGTATTTCCTGTCGGCGGGCGCCGTCGAAGTGCAGCTGCCTGATGATGCGATAAGGCTGGAGCCCGGCGCCTTCTTCGGCGAGATGGCGCTGCTCAGCGGTGGACGCCGCAACGCAGATGTGGTCGCCGTCGATTTCTGCCATTTCTTCGTGCTCGAACGGCGTGATTTCAACATGTTCACCGCGAAACATCCGGCGCTGCGCCAGATGGTGAGCGAGATGGCGCGCGAGCGCACCGAGATGAATGTCATGCGCCAGAAGCGCGTCCCTTCATCAGGTATCGCGTCCTGATCCCGCGCCATCACGGCACAATCCCCTCGCACGATCACGAAGAGTTTTTTACCGCACTGCCGCATGACTGACACAGCAGCCATTTACAGGCCGATATCAGGCCCATAAAGCTCATGCACGCAACCTGAAAGGACCGGAATGCTTCGCAGATTGTACGACTGGACCATGTCGCTGGCATCTCGCAAATCGGCCGAAGTCTGGCTTGCCGTTATCGCCTTCGTCGAAAGCTCCGTCTTTCTCGTTCCGGCCGATGTCCTTTATCTCCCGATGGCGCTTGCCAAGCCCGAGCGCGCCTATCGCTACGCGCTGGTGGCAACCGTCGCCTCGGTTCTCGGCGGCATCGCCGGCTGGGCGCTCGGCTATTATGCCTATGACACGATCGCCCGCCCGGTTCTGGAGTTCTACGGCAAGCTCGATGCCTTCGAGCAGATGCGAACCTACATCCACGACGAATGGGAAATCCTGCTGCTGTTGCTGGTGACGTCAGGTCTCGCGCACCTGCCGCCGATCAAGATCGTCACCATTCTCGCCGGCGTCATCCACATGAACCTCGGCTTCTTCATCATCTCGGCGATCATCGCCCGTGGCGCGCGCTTCCTGTTTCTCGCCTGGCTGCTGCGCCGCTATGGCGAACCGATCCGCCACTTCATCGAAAAGCGCCTCGGCCAGATCACCGCGATCGTTGCCGGCGTGCTGATCGTGGCAGGTGTCGGCTACAAGCTGCTTGCCCACTGATTATCCGCTAACACCATAATTCCCATGCGCCATTTGCCCGGAGCCCCCGCATGACTTTCTCTGTCCGCCGTCCCACCTTCATCTATTCCATCGTGCTGGCGATCGGCATGGCCGTGGTCATCGGCTCCGCGCTCGGCTTCCAGTATATCGGCGGCTATATTCCCTGCGAGCTCTGCCTGATGCAGCGCCAGCCCTATTATTACGGCATCCCGCTGGTCATCATCGGCGCCATCACCTCGGCGCTCGGCCTGCCCAACTGGATCGGCCGCACCTTCCTGCTCGCCGGTGGCCTGCTGATGATCGTCGGCGCCGGCATGGGCGTCTATCACGCCGGTGTCGAATGGCACTTCTGGGCCGGCCCCACCGCCTGCTCGACCAGCGCCAGCAGCATGACGCAGAACGCCGGCGATCTCCTGACGGAACTCAACACCATCAAGGGCCCCTCCTGCACGGAAGCGGCACTGCGCGTCGCTGGTCTGTCCATGGCTGGCTGGAACGTGATCGCAAGCCTGATCCTCGCCGCCTTCGCCTTCGTCGGCGTGCGCAAGTCCGCCTGATCAGGATAGCCTGATCAGTTAGGCGTAAAGCAGTCCTGCCCGGAAACGGGCCGGACTGGGATCAGGGCTGCAGTTCGCTATCCCAGTAGAGATAGTCGAGCCAGCTATCGTGCAGATAGTTCGGCGGGAAGAGCCGGCCATTGTTGTGCAGGTCCTGCACGGTCGGCTGGTAGGGCTTCTGGTGCGGGAACATGCCTGCCTGCTTCGGAAGCTTGCTGCCCTTTCTGAGATTGCAGGGAGAGCAGGCCGCCACGACATTCTGCCACGTCGTTTCGCCGCCATGGGCGCGCGGAATGACGTGATCGAAGGTCAGGTCGTTATGATCGCCGCAATACTGGCACTCGAACTTGTCGCGAAGGAACACGTTGAAGCGCGTGAAAGCCGGATTGCGCGAAGGCTGCACATAGGTTTTCAGGCACACGACGCTCGGAAGCCGCATCGAATAGCTCGGCGAGGAGACCGAATGTTCGTATTCCGCGATGATATTCACACGGTCAAGGAAGACCGCCTTGATCGCGTCCTGCCAGGACCAGAGCGACAAGGGGTAATAACTCAGCGGCCGATAGTCAGCGTTCAGAACGAGCGCTGGCAGGGCCTGAGGTGAAACAGCAATCGTCAAGGCACTCTCCTGATCGATTCGGCATCTGCACTCTTATATTAGGCCGGTTGTGACGGCATTGTGAAGTCCAATAAATTCAAGCCACACAATGGCATTTCTATGTGTTGCCGTTCAGCCGACCGGAACCAGGCCGCGGCCCAGTTTCGCTGCATAATACGCCCAGAAAAGCCGCGCCGCCACCGATCTCCACGGCGCCCAGTCCGCCGCCAGTGTGGCCAGCTGTCGCGCGCCGGGCCGCGCATCCAGGCCGAAGGCCGCCGCCACCGCGTTCTGCAGCGCCACGTCGCCGGACGGAAAGACGTCGGCATGCCCACCGCAAAACATCAGATAGACCTCCGCCGTCCATGGCCCGACGCCCTTCAGCGCCGTCAGCGCCGCCAACGCCTCCTCCGGCGGCAGGCCCGAGAGCGCCTGCAGGTCGAGCCCGCCGGAGGCGACAGCCTCGGCGATCCGTGTCAGCGTCTCCGCCTTGGCGCGCGACAGGCCGACCTCGCGCCATGCCTCGGGGTGCAGGCCGGCATAGGCCTCGGCCGTCAGCACGACATCGCCAGGCCGCATCCGCCGCCAGATCGCCTCGGCGCTCGCCCGCGACACCATCTGCGACACGATGATATGCGCCAGCCCTTCGAAGCCGGGCTCCCGCAATCGCAGCGGCAGCGGACCGGCATCGGCGGCGATCGAGACGAGACGCGGGTCGATGATGATGAGTTCGGCCAATCCCTGGGCCACATCCCCGTCGTTGCGAATGATATGCACGCTTCCTCGCGATATTCAAAAATCCGTGGCAGAAGAAAGCATGATCGCGATTCCCCGTCAAAAGCCCGTCTTCCGTTTTGCCCCGAGCCCCAACGGCCCACTGCATCTCGGCCATGCGCTCTCGGCCTTCCTGAACCGCGACATGGCCGACGCCGCCGATGGGCGCTTCCTGTTGCGCATCGAAGACATAGATCTCACCCGCTGCACACCCGAATTCGAAGCGGATATCTACACCGACCTCAGATGGCTCGGTATCGACTGGGAAGAGCCGGCGCGCCGACAGTCGGAGCATTTCGACGCCTATCAGACGTCCTTGGCCGACCTGATCGACCGCGGCCTCGCCTACCCCGCCTTCCTCACCCGCGGCGAGGTCAAGGCCAAGGTCGCTGCATCGGAGGCATCAGACAGCGCTTGGCCGCGCGATCCCGATGGCTCACCGCTCTACCCCACGGATGATTGCGACCGTCCCTTAGCCGAGCGGCAGGCGATGCTGTCCTCCGGCCTGAAACACGCCTGGCGGCTGGATATGGCGAAGGCGCTTGAGCAGATCGGCGAACCGCTCGCATGGCAGGAGACCGGAGACGGCGACCGGGGCGTGATCGCCGCCGACCCTTCATCCTGGGGCGATGTCGTGCTCTCGCGCTCGGATGCGCCGTCGAGCTATCATCTTTCCGTGGTGGTCGACGACGCGCTGCAAGGCGTCACTCATGTCGTGCGCGGTCTCGATCTCTTCCACGCGACCTCGGTGCATCGCGTCCTGCAGACGCTGCTCGATCTTCCGGCACCGACCTATCACCACCATCGCCTCGTCACCGACACGACCGGCCGAAAGCTCTCGAAAAGCAGCGGCGATACCGGCCTCTCGGAGCTACGAACCCGAGGCGTCCCGGCGCACGATATTCGCCACCTCGTCGGGCTTTGACGGCTTCTGGCCCTGGCCGCTCAGGAAATTGTGCGAGAAGATCGCCCGCACCCGGAATTTCAGGAGTGCCGCGTTAAGCTCGGCGCCGATGATGAAGATCACCCCGATCATGTAGAGAAAGATCAGCACGATCATCACCGATGCGAGGCCCGCATAGGTGGCGGCGTAGTTGGCGAAGGTCGCGAGATAATAGGCGAAGATCAGCGCGCCGATGAACCACAGGATCAGCGTCAGAAGCACGCCCGGCACGACATCGAACACCCTGCGTCGTCCGGCCGGAAGCCACAGATGCACGACCAGAAGACCGACCGTCAGCACGAACAGCGTGCCGTAGATACGCCAGTTGAAGACGATGTCGAGCGTGTCGGCGAATAACGGAAACCACTGCCGGGCATAATCGAGCGCCAGCGGCACCGCCACGAGCAGGATGCTGATCGCCGCGAAGATCGTTACCGCGATCATCACGAAGCCGAGGCTGGCGAGACGGGTGAAATACCAGGGCCGCGTCTCCTGCACGCGGTAGGCGCGGTTGAGCGAGATGCGCAGCGCCTCGACGCCGTTGGAGGCGAAGTAGGCGGCCGCCAGCACCGAGATCGTCAACAACCCGCCGCGCGGCACGGTCAAAACCAGCAGCACCTGGTCGGCGAGCGGCTTGGCGATCGCCTCCGGCCATGTGTCGAAAACGAGGTGAACGGCGGTCATCGAGAACTGGTCTGCGCCGAGGAAATTCGCAAGCGCGGTGCCGAAAATCAGGAATGGGAAGACGGCAAGCAGCGTGGAAAGCGCGACATGGCTTGCCATGGCGAAGCCGTCATCTTCAAGGAAATGCCAGATCGCATCGTAAAGCACATCATACAAGATGCGAAAAAGTTTCAGCATTCCGGCTCCCGGCATTCCTCATTGTGTCGCCCGATCGAATATGGGAAACGAGTCCTAGTTTGTACAGGAATCATTCCATGTCGGATCAACGCACTATCATCATTACCGGATGTTCGTCCGGGATCGGTGCCTATTGTGCTCGTGCGTTGAAGGCCGACGGCTGGCGGGTCTTTGCGACCGTCAGAAAGTTCGACGATCTGGCGCCGCTTGAGGCCGACGGCATCGAAGCCTTCCGCATGGATTACACCAGCACCGATTCGATCGCCGACTTCGTCCACGAGATCACGGCGCTCAGCGGCGGCCGCATCGACGCGCTCTTCAACAACGGCGCCTATGGCCAGCCTGGTGCCGTAGAGGATCTGACGACGGACGTGCTGCGCGAGCAGTTCGAGACCAACTTCTTCGGCTGGCACGAGCTGACGCGGCAGATCATTCCGCTGATGCGCAAGCGCGGTGGCGGCCGTATCGTGCAGTGCTCGTCGATTCTAGGTGTTGTGCCCTACCGCTATCGCGGCGCCTACACCGCCTCGAAATTCGCGCTTGAGGGGCTGAGCATCACCTTGCGCATGGAGCTCGAAGGCAGCGGCATCCATGTCAGCCTGATCGAGCCCGGCCCCATCGCCTCGCGCTTCGTCGCCAATTCGCTCGCGAAGATCAACGAGCACATCGATGTCAGGGGCTCCGCGCATGCGGTGGATTACCGCCGCCAGCTGGCAAGGCTCGATGGCTCCGGCCCGGCCAACCGCCACAAGCTCGGCCCCGAGGCCGTCTATGATGTCCTGAAGCACGCATTGAACGCCCCGCGCCCGCGACCACATTACCCAGTGACGCGGCCGGCCAAGCAGGGCATGTTCTTGAAAAAGCTCTTGCCCGCGGACCTCTTCTACCGGCTGCTGCGCAGGTTCGATTGAGGAGGAGGAAACCCAATGTCTACTGTCGTCTACGTTCTCGCCATCATCGTGATGGGCCTTGTCGCCATCGTTCTGATCCGTGGCCTGTTCAACATGATGAAGGGCGGCGACGCCAACCTGTCCAACAAGCTGATGCAGCTGCGCGTGCTCTTGCAGGCCGTCGCCGTGCTCCTGATCATGCTGACGCTCTGGCTGACCGGCGGCGGTCGCCCCAGCTGATCACCCCACAGAGGAGGAGATAAAGCATGGTCAAGCTCAACAAGATCTACACCAAGACGGGCGACGACGGCACGACCGGCTTGGTCGCCGGCCCGCGCCGGCTGAAGGACGATCTGCGCGTCGAGGCCTTCGGCACCATCGACGAGGCCAATTCGGCGATCGGCATCGCGAGATTGCACATGCAGGGCATGCCGGATCTCGATGCGATGCTGATGTCGATCCAGAACGATCTCTTCGATCTCGGCGCCGATCTCGCCACGCCCGACACCGGCACGCCGCCGGAATACGAGCCGCTGCGCATCGTCGAAAGCCAGGTGACGAGCATCGAAAACGACATCGACAAGCTGAACGCCGATCTGCAGCCGCTCAAATCCTTCGTGCTGCCGGGCGGCCACTCCGCCGCAGCCCACCTGCATCTGGCGCGCACCATCACGCGTAGGGCCGAACGGCTGATGGTGACGCTGTCGCGCAGCGAAGGCGAGATCGTCAGCGCAGCGGCGCTCAAATACGTCAATCGCCTCTCCGATTTCCTCTTCGTCGCCGCCCGCCATGCCAACGATCGCGGCCACGCGGATGTGCTTTGGGTTCCCGGAAAAAACCGCTAGGCTTGAGCTGATCGACATCAAGCAACTGGACCGCCGGCCCATATGTTCATACCGCTGCACGATGCCAACACGCTGAAGCATATCAAGCTGCAATGGGTGACGATGGGGCTGATCGCGGTCAACATCGTCGCTTGGCTGTTTACCGGCGTCATCGCCACGGAATCGGTCGCGCAGGCGGCCTTCGTCGGCCTCGGCTATATCCCGGCCGTCGCCTTTCATTACGCCCACCTGGAACCGGCGCTCGCAATCACGCCCGAGCCGCTGACCTATATCAGCTATTCCTTCGTCCATTCCGGCTTCTGGCACCTTGCCTCCAACATGCTGTTCCTCTGGGTCTTCGGCGACAATGTCGAGGATGCGATGGGCCATCTGCGCTTCCTCGTCTTCTATCTTCTTTGCGCCATATCGGGCGCGCTGGTGCATGGCCTGATCGGCATGACCTCGCAGGCGCCGCTGATCGGCGCGTCCGGCGCCATATCGGGTGTGGTCGCGGCCTATCTGATGCTGCACCCGCGCGTGAAGGTCTGGGTGCTGGTCTTCATGCGCGTGCCGCTGCCGCTTCCAGCCTTCGTTCCGCTGATACTCTGGACCGGCCAGCAATTCGTCATGCTGGCGCTCGAGCCGGACGGTAACGTCTCCTGGGGCGCCCATGTCGGCGGCATTATCGCAGGCGCTCTTCTCGTGCTCGTCATGCGCCGTCGCGGGGTGCCGCTCTTCGACAGCGAGGTGGTGACGCCCAAGGCCGTGCGCGACCGCCCGACCCCCAATCCCGCCATGATCACCATCCCCGGCCAGCCACCGCGCCCGCGCTTGCCCTGGGACAAATGAAGCCGAAAATATTGACGTGAACGTAAAGGTAATATAATCCCCATGGAATTTGCCTGTCTGCGTCATGGAAGCGTTGTCTTTGGAGGAAAAACGCGTATCCATGTCGCCATTCGACAATCGGAGCAGCGCGGAAACGCGCATTTTCTTGGCGAAAGAGTTGAAGGAAGGACCACATGAAGATTCTCGTCCCAGTAAAGCGGGTGGTTGATTACAACGTGAAGATCCGCGTGAAGCCGGATGGCACGGGCGTCGAACTGGCCAACATCAAGATGTCGATGAATCCCTTCGACGAAATCTCGGTGGAAGAGGCGCTTCGCCTGAAGGAAGCCGGCAAGGCCGAGGAAGTGATCGTGGTCTCGATCGGTCCAGCCAAGGCCGAAGAAACGCTGCGCACCGCGCTCGCCATGGGCGCCGACCGCGCCATCCTCGTCGAGACCGACGATGCCGTCGAGCCGCTCGCCGTCGCCAAGATCCTGAAGGGCGTTGCAGACGCCGAACAGCCGGGCCTCATCATCGTCGGCAAGCAGGCGATCGATGACGACTCGAACCAGACCGGCCAGATGCTGGCGGCATTGCTCGGCACAGCACAGGCAACCTTCGCCTCGAAGATCGAGATCGGCGACAACAAGGCAACCGTGACCCGCGAAGTCGACGGCGGCCTGCAGACCATCGAGGTCAAGTTGCCGGCCGTGGTCACCACCGACCTGCGTCTCAACGAGCCGCGCTACGCTTCGCTGCCCAACATCATGAAGGCGAAGAAGAAGCCGCTCGACAAGAAGGCGCCCGCCGATTTCGGCGTTTCCACCGCGCCGAAGCTCAAGGTGCTGAAGACCGAAGAACCCTCCGGCCGCAAGGCAGGCGTCAAGGTCGCATCGGTCGCTGAGCTTGTCGAAAAGCTCAAGTCCGCTGGCGTCCTCTAAGGTTCGAGAAAGGAGATATCATCATGGCCATTCTTCTTCTGGCTGATCACGACAACGCAACCCTTTCCGACCAGACCGCCAAGACGCTTGCGGCAGCCGCCAAGATCGGCGGCGACGTGCATGTGCTGGTCGCCGGCAAGGGCGCCAAGCCCGCAGCCGATGCCGCCGCCAAGCTGTCGGGCGTCTCCAAGGTCCTGCTCGCCGAAAGCGACGAGCTTGCCAACAATCTGGCCGAGCCGCTGGCCGACCTGATCGTTTCGCTGGCAGCAAGCTACGACACCATCATCTCGGCCGCCACTTCGGTCGGCAAGAACGTGCTGCCGCGCGTCGCCGCCCTGCTCGACGTCGCCCAGGTCTCCGAGATCATCGAGGTCGTCTCATCAGACACTTTCAAGCGCCCGATCTATGCTGGCAACGCCATCCAGACGGTGCAGTCGACCGACGCCAAGAAGGTCATCACCGTGCGCACGGCGTCCTTCGCCGCTGCCGCTGAAGGCGGTTCGGCTTCCGTCGAGGCGATCCCCGCCGTCTCCGATCCGGGTCTCTCCACCTTCGTCAAGGATGCGCTGTCGACCTCCGACCGTCCGGAACTGACCTCGGCCAAGATCATCATCTCCGGCGGCCGCGCACTGGGTTCCTCGGAGAAGTTCCAGGAAGTGATCCTGCCGGTTGCCGACAAGCTCGGTGCCGCCGTCGGTGCCTCGCGCGCCGCCGTCGATGCCGGCTACGCGCCGAACGACTGGCAGGTTGGCCAGACCGGCAAGGTGGTCGCGCCCGATCTCTACATCGCCTGCGGCATCTCCGGCGCCATCCAGCATCTGGCCGGCATGAAGGACTCGAAGGTCATCGTCGCGATCAACAAGGACGAGGAAGCACCGATCTTCCAGGTCGCCGATTTCGGCCTCGTCGCCGATCTCTTCGACGCCCTGCCCGAGCTGCAGAAGGCTCTGTAAGTCGGTGGATGCCCGGTTTCGCGTGGCGTGCCGGGCTTCCATGATCGCGTGTCATCTTTCGCACATGCGAGCGACTGGAAAATTATCTTTTTAGGGGCTACTACTGCTGCCGGGCGATCATTCGTCCGGCAGTTTTGTTGAATAGGTACGGCAATCGCGGGGGCGAAGGCCGAGCAGGGGTGTGGAGATGACTGCGGTGTTCAAGACAATCGGAATTATCGGCGCGGGCCAGATGGGTTGCGGCATCGCGCAGGTTTCGGCTAGCGCAGGCTACAAGGTCCACATCTACGATCTCACCCAGGATCGCATCGAGCGCGGCCTTGCCACCATCAACGGCAACCTCGCCCGCCACGTCACCAGCGGCAAGATGACCGACGAGGAGCGCTCGAGCACGCTCTCCTTGATATCGGGCTCCGCCGACATCAACGACCTCGCCTCCTCCGATCTGGTCATCGAGGCCGCGACCGAGGACGAAAGCGTCAAGCGCAAGATCTACGCCACGGTCTGTCCGGTCCTGAAGCCGGAAGCGATCATCGCCACCAACACCTCTTCTCTTTCGATCACCCGCCTGGCATCGGCCACCGACCGCCCCGAGCGCTTCATGGGCATCCACTTCATGAACCCGGTGCCCGTCATGAAGCTGGTCGAACTGGTACGCGGAATCGCCACCGAAGAGACCACCTTCAAGAAGGCCCGCGAATTCGTCGCCTCGCTCGAAAAGACCGTCACCGTCGCCGAAGACTTCCCGGCCTTCATCGTCAATCGCATCCTGCTGCCGATGATCAACGAGGCGATCTACACGCTCTACGAAGGCGTCGGCACCGTCGATGCCATCGACACCGCCATGAAACTCGGCGCCAACCACCCCATGGGCCCACTGCAACTCGCCGACTTCATCGGCCTCGACACCTGCCTGTCGATCATGCAGGTGCTGCATGACGGCCTGGCGGACTCGAAATACCGCCCGTGCCCGCTGCTGGTGAAGTATGTCGAAGCCGGCTGGCTGGGGCGCAAGTCCGGCCGTGGGTTCTATGATTATCGCGGTGAGGTTCCGGTTCCGACGCGGTAGGTTTTTTGCGCGGACGTCTGTGGGAAGCAGGGGCCGCAATTGCCGAGCCCGGAGCCCCCTCATCCGCCTGCCGGCACCTTCTCCCCGTTGGGGAGAAGAGACGTGTGGCACTCGCTCGCCACAAAATTCAGCGAAATCCTTCAGCCTCAGCGCTTAAGTAGGGCAGAGCGCCACCCCCAGCCACTTCTCCCCAACGGGGAGAAGTGCCGGAGCGTCAGCGAGGCGATGAGGGGGCCACCGGCGCAAACGTCGCGACAGCCACCCCCAACTCCCCAAAAACTAAATCCCCACAGCCCCCTTGATCAGCGCCTTGGCATCCGCGCTATCCCAGGCCGCTGGTCCGTTCATCGCCGAGATCAGGCACCCCTTGTCGTCGATCAGCAACGTCACCGGTAGACCGAACGCCAAGCCCTGCTTCTTCAGCCCGTTGAACACCGCAATCGTGTCGTCGCGGTAGAGCTTCAGCGCGTCGACACCCGTCTCCGATAAAAACGTCTTCGGCTTCTCGTCGTCGCCGGTGTCGATATTGACGGGCACGACCTGGAACTTGTCGCTGCCGAGTTCCTTCTCCAGTGTGTTCAAGGCCGGCATTTCCTCGCGGCAGGGCACGCACCATGTTGCCCAGAGATTGAAGAGCACCGTCTTGCCGGCGAAATGGTCGAGCGTCATCGGCTTGCCCTCGGCATCCTTGAAGGCGATCGAGGTCATCCGGACCGGCTGCTCGGGCGCGACCATGGCGGCCACCTCGCCCTTCAGGAAGGGCTTGATGCGGGTTGCGATATCTTTTGTGGCCTTGCATTCGCCCGCCGCCATATCGGCGCCGCCATTGCCAGACCCCGTCTCCTTAATGTAAACCGCTGCCGCACCGGCAATAATGCCTGCGACGACCGCGATCCCGATCAGTTTCAGGGATGGCAGGCGCAAGGGCGTTCTTGTTGTCATTTCATTCTCCCGGACACGCGTTCTTCAAGGCAGGCATCTTTCATGGCCGACAGCACGGACAC
Source organism: Rhizobium sp. 01N48 (assembly GCF_056399145.1). Lineage (NCBI taxonomy): Bacteria > Pseudomonadati > Pseudomonadota > Alphaproteobacteria > Hyphomicrobiales > Rhizobiaceae > Rhizobium > Rhizobium sp. 01N48. The sequence continues at coordinate 71,030 of NZ_JBFTQT010000014.1, read as the reverse complement.
CAAATCCTCCAACCAGATGTGGGGCGGACGTTTCGCTTCCGGCCCAGATGCGATCATGGAGGAGATAAATGCCTCGATCGGTTTCGACAAGAAGCTGTTTGCGCAGGATATTCGCGGATCGATCGCCCACGCCACCATGCTCGCCCACCAGGCTATCATTTCGGCCGATGATAAGGACAAGATCGTCGAAGGGCTAAACACGATCCTGTCAGAGATCGAGAGCGGCAATTTCGAATTCTCCCGCAAGCTGGAAGACATTCACATGAATGTCGAGGCACGCCTTGCGACGCTGATCGGCCCGGCCGCCGGCCGCCTGCACACCGCCCGCTCGCGCAACGACCAGGTAGCGCTCGATTTCCGCCTCTGGGTGAAGGAAGAGCTGCAGAAGACCGAGCAGCTGCTGACCAGCCTGATCGCGGCCTTCCTCGACCGCGCCGAAGAGCATGCCGATACCGTCATGCCCGGCTTCACGCACCTGCAGACCGCCCAGCCGGTCACCTTCGGCCATCACTGCATGGCCTATGTCGAGATGTTCGGCCGTGACCGCTCGCGCGTGCGCCACGCCATCGAGCATCTGGACGAGAGCCCGATCGGCTCGGCGGCCCTTGCCGGCACCGGCTATCCGATCGACCGCCACATGACGGCCAAGGCGCTCGGCTTCCGCGAACCGACCCGCAATTCGATCGACACCGTTTCCGACCGCGACTTCGCCATCGAGTTCCTGGCGCTGGCCGCGATCTGCGCCATGCACCTGTCGCGTCTGGCTGAAGAGATCGTCATCTGGTCGACGCCGCAGTTCGGCTTCGTGCGCCTGTCAGATGCCTTCTCCACCGGCTCCTCGATCATGCCGCAGAAGAAGAACCCGGATGCCGCCGAACTGGTGCGCGCCAAGACCGGCCGCATCAACGGCTCGCTGATCGCGCTTTTGACGATCATGAAGGGCCTGCCGCTCGCCTATTCCAAGGACATGCAGGAAGACAAGGAACAGGTCTTCGATGCCGCGGAAAGCCTGGAGCTCGCCATCGCCGCGATGACCGGCATGGTCCGCGACCTGACCATCAACACCGAGCGCATGAAGGCTGCCGCCGGCACCGGTTATTCGACCGCGACCGACCTCGCCGACTGGCTGGTGCGCGAGGCGGGCCTGCCCTTCCGCGATGCCCACCATGTGACCGGCCGCGCCGTGGCGCTGGCCGAAAGCAAGGGCTGCGATCTCTCCGACCTGTCGCTCGCCGATCTGCAGGCGATCAACGCCGCCATCACGGACAAGGTTTACGACGTCTTGACCGTCGAGGCCTCGGTCGCCAGCCGCAAGAGCTTCGGCGGCACCGCACCGTCGGAAGTCAGGAAGCAGATCGCCTACTGGCGCGCCCGCAACTGATCCCGAAACGGGCGGAGCGCAACCCGCTTCGCCCCTTCGATTTCGCAAAGCGCGAGACCTCAACAATCAGGGTGCACAAGGCGGATAAACTTCGCTATGAAGGTGTCCATCCGTGCCGCTTCCCAAGAGGAATTCCATGCAGACCAGCTTCCCGCAGATCATCCGCCTGACGGTCGTTTTCGCCGTGATCGGCCTTGCCGTCGCCGGATGCGGGCGCAAGGGCGACCTCGATCCGCCGAGCGTGCAGGCAACGAAGGAGGGCGACTCGTCCAAACCGACGCAGCAGCCCGGTGTCAAGGACCGCCACTTCTTCCTCGATCCTCTTCTGTAACAGGCGACTAAAGTGAACCATTTCGAGTATCGCGACGGCATCCTCTACGCCGAGAACGTTCCCGTTCCCGAGATTGCCAAGGCCGTCGGCACGCCCTTCTACGTCTATTCCACGGCAACGCTCGAGCGCCACTACAAGGTCTTCTCGCAGGCTTTCAGCGATGTCGACTCGATGGTCTGCTACGCCATGAAGGCCAATTCGAACCAGGCCGTGCTGAAGACGCTCGGCAATCTCGGCGCCGGCATCGATGTCGTCTCCGAAGGCGAGCTGCGCCGCGCGCTGGCAGCCGGCATCCCGGCCAACCGCATCATGTTCTCCGGCGTCGGCAAGACCGCGCATGAGATGGACTATGCGCTTGAGGCCGGCATCTACTGCTTCAACGTCGAATCCGAGCCTGAGCTCGAGATCCTCAACCAGCGGGCCGTCAAGGCAGGCAAGAAGGCACCCGTTTCCTTCCGCATCAATCCCGATGTCGATGCCCGCACGCATGCCAAGATCTCGACCGGCAAGAAGGAAAACAAGTTCGGCATTTCCTGGGAACGCGCCCGCGCCGTCTACGCCCGCGCTGCCACCCTACCCGGCATCGAAGCCACCGGCATCGACATGCATATCGGCAGCCAGATCACCGAGCTGCAGCCTTTCGATGACGCCTTCAAGCTGCTGCGCGAACTGGTCAGCACGCTGCGCGCTGACGGCCACGATATCCACCATGTCGATATCGGCGGCGGCCTCGGCATTCCCTACAAGGACGACAACAACCCGCCGCCGCTGCCCGACGCCTATGCCGCGATCGTCAAGAACCAGCTGCGCGAGCTCGGCTGCAAGATCGTCATGGAGCCCGGCCGCCTGATCGTCGGCAATGCCGGCATCCTGGTGACCGAAGTGCTCTACGTGAAGGACGGCGGCGAAAAGACCTTCGTCATCGTCGATGGCGCCATGAACGACCTCATCCGCCCGACGCTCTACGAGGCCTATCACGAGATCCGCCCCGTGGTGATCTCGGCCGCCAACGCGCCGCGCATCAAGGCCGATGTCGTTGGCCCCGTTTGCGAGACCGGCGACTACCTGGCGCTCGACCGCGAAATGGCGATGCCGAAATCGGGCGACCTTTTCGCCGTCAGCTCCGCCGGAGCCTATGGCGCGGTACAGGCCGGCACATACAACAGCCGCCTTCTGGTGCCTGAGGTGCTGGTCAAGGGCAGCGATTTCCACGTCATTCGTCCGCGCCGAACCTATGAAGAGCTGATCGCGCTCGACAGCGTCCCCGCCTGGCTCGACTGATCCCAGCCAATCACTTTTTGGCGAAGACGCGGGAAAAACCGGCATTGACCGGCCCCCGCCCTCGTCTTCGCCACAAAGAGTGTTATCCTTTCCGCATACCGTCTTGCCCGGTCGCCGCCGCGCAAGCCCTCTCTGCCCTTTAACGCCAGGCCCCTAACGCCAGATCGCGGAGACCGGATTGAAGAACAGCACAAAGAGCGAAAAGAAAGGTGCCTTTGCCCTAAAGCCGTCGCTCGCACGGCTGGTGGCGGCAAAGCGCCTGACCGCCCAATGCGTGTTGCTGTTCGAGCAGGTGCTGCCTCTCACCCTGCCCATCCTGTCGGTCGTAGCGCTTTATCTGTCCGCCTCCTGGTTTGGCGTCTTCCGCATCGTTCCCGATTGGCTGCGCATCGTGCTGCTGTTCGGTTTCGGCCTCGGACTGCTGGCAACGCTCTATCCCTTCCGCAAGCTGCACTGGCCGGGCTCGGCCGCCGCCGACCGCCTGCTGGAAGAGCGCAACGGCCTGCCGCACCAGCCGGTCGCCGTGCAGGAGGACGAGCCGGCCTTCGACACCCCCTTCGCCCGCGCGCTGTGGCGCGAGCACCAGACCCGCATGGCCGAGAAGATCGCCTCGCTGGACGCCGGTTTCCCGCAGCCCGATATCGCCTCGCACGACCGCTGGGCGCTGCGCGCCATCCCGGCTCTTCTGATCGTCGTCGCCTTCGGCTATTCGCTGTCGACGAACGGCGGCTCGATCAGCGATGCGCTGCAGCCGCGCCCGCAGGCGCAGGCAACCGACCCGGCAGTCCGCATCGACGCCTGGATCACCCCGCCCGCCTATACCGGCCGCGCCCCCGTCTATCTCACCGCGACCGGCAGCGAGCAGGGCGCGATCAAGATCCCGCAATCGTCGAACCTCACCGTGCGCGTCTCCGGCGGCAAGGCCGACGAGAAGGTGGTCTTTGCCCGCGAGGACGGCCAGCGCATCGAGATCGCCGCAGCCGAAAACCCAGCCGCCACGCCGAACGCCCCCGCTTCGGCGACACCCGCGCCGGCAACGGCCGAGGGCCAGCAGCCGGCAACGGCAACGCCCCAGCAGCAGACCGCCTCCACGCATCTGATGAAGCTCGAGGAAAACGGCACGCTCGAAGTCAACGGCCGCAAATGGGCCTTCGACGTCATCCCCGACAAGGCCCCCGAGATCGCCTTCAACGGCCTGCCGAAACCGACGGTCAACGGCGCCCTGGAGATCGGCTACACGATCAAGGACGACTACGGCGTCCAGGAAGCAACCGCCGAAATCGTGCCTGTCGAAACCGACACGAGCGCCACGCCCCTCTATCCGCTGCCAGAATACAAGCTCGACATTCCGCGCCGCAACGCCCGCGACGCCAAGGGTGTCGCCAGCAAGAACCTCACCGAGCATCCGCTCGCGGGCAAACGCGTCCGCATCACGCTGATCGCCAAGGACGCCGCCGGCCAGACGGGCCGCAGCCCGCCGCACGAGATGACGCTGCCCGCCCGCCCCTTCAGCGAGCCGCTTGCAGCCGCCGTCGCCGAGCAGCGCCAGACCTTCGCGCTCGACACCCGCAAGATGCCGGAAGCCATCGCGCTCAACGAGGCGCTGACGCTGCGTCCGGAAGAGACGATCCCCAATCTCACCAATTATCTGCTGATCGAATCCGCCCGCCAGCGCATGAAGCTCGCCAAGGGCGACGAGGCGCTGAAGGACACCGCCGACTATCTGTGGGACATCGCCATCGGCATGGAGGACGGAAACCTCTCTGAGGCCGAGCGCAACCTGCGCAACGCCCAGCAGAACCTCGCCGACGCCCTGCAGCGCAACGCGCCCGACGCAGAGGTCAAGAAGCTCATGGACGAGCTGCGCAAGGCGATGCAGGACTATATGAAGGAGCTGGCGCAGCGCATGCAGAACGCGCCGATGCAGCCCAATCAGAACGCCCAGAACGTTATTCGCCAGCAGGATCTGGAGCGGATGATGGACCAGATCGAAAATCTGGCCCGCTCCGGCAACCGCGACGCCGCCCAGCAGATGCTGTCGGAGCTGCAGCGGATGATGAACAACATGCAGGCCGGTCGCCCGCAGCGCGGTCAGCAGCAGCAGGGCCAGGACAACAGCCAGATGCGCCAGCAGATGGACAAGCTCGGCCAGATCCTGCGCGACCAGCAGAAGCTGATGGAAGAGACCTTCAAGCTCGACCAGCAGCTGAAGGACCGCATGCAGCGCGGCGATCCCAACAACATGAACCCCGACCTCGGGATGAACGACCCGCTCCTGAACGACATGCCAATGGACAATGACGGCATGCCGCAGGATCAGCAGCAGCAACAGGGCCAGCAAGGCCAGAACCAGCAGGGCCAGCAGCAACAGGGTCAGCAAGGCCAGCAGGGCCAGAACCCATCCGACGAGATGACGGCCGAACAGCTGCGCGAGGCGCTGAAGCAGTTGCGCGAGCGCCAGGACCAGCTCGGCAAGCAGCTCGGCGAAATGCAGAAGAGCCTCGGCGACATGGGCATGAAGCCCGGCCAGGGCTTCGGCCAGGCGCAACGCGAGATGGAAGGCGCCGGCCGCGAGCTCGGCCAGGGCCGCGGCGAGCCGGCCATCCAGGGCCAGGGCCGCGCGCTGGAGGCACTGCGCCAGGGCGCCCGCGACATGATGAACCAGATGATGCAGGCGCAGCAGGGTCAGCAAGGCCAGGGTCAGGGACCGCAGGGCCAGGTCGGCCAGGGCAACCAGAACGGTCGCGATCCGCTCGGCCGTCCGCGCCGCGCCGACGGACCCGACTTCGGCGACCAGGTGAAGGTGCCCGACGAGATCGACGTGCAGCGCGCCCGCGAAATCCTCGATGCCATCAGAGAAAAGCTGGGCAACAACCCTTCACAGGAGATGGAACGGCGCTATCTTGAACGCCTGCTCGATATTCAATAAGACGCAGGATATATTCTTGATTTCAAACCTGCCCCGAACAGCGGCTTTTCACCCGTATGGGGCTATTCCAAAACCGCGGAAGCTTCGTAATGTCGCGGCGGCAGGCGACGAACGATAGCGATTCGATGGCAATTCTCTTCAAGACGGTAATCGACGAAAACACGGCATTCGAGATGATCGGCAATGCCCTGTCCGAGCACGGCAACGACTATGACGGCTATCTGAACGTCGTCGCCGACGAAGGTGAGCAGACGCTGACCTGGGGCCCGAACATGCATGCCGAGCAGTTCCAGGCCGAAATGACGGAGATCTTTCGCGCCACCTGGGACATCTGCCCTTTCTGGGTGGTCTATGAGCGTCGCGACGATCGCAAGGATCCCGACGCCAACGATATCCGCAACGCCGCCTTCAGGCTGACCCGCGCCTATGACGGCGTGCTCGTTGTCACGCTTAGTCTGCTCGACAAGCGCGACCATGCCGAAGATATCGAACTGATCTTCGTCTGCTTCAAGGAAGACCCGCAGCGCCGGAATTTTCGTGTGCGCTTCGAGGGCAAGTTCATTCAGCCGCAAAACTGAAAAAGCCGGCGAGAGCGCCGGCTTTGAATGGTATTACCGAGTTATCTCAGGCCGCCAGAGCCCGGGCAACCGCCTTGCGGATATCGGGAAGCGCGAATGGCTTCGACACGACATCGACGATCTTTTCGGCAAGGTCATCGGCGCGTTCGCGCTGTTCGGCATAGCCGGTCATCAACAGGATCTTCAGCGCCGGAAAGGCCGACTTCGCCTGGTGCGCAAGCTCGATGCCGTCCATCACGGGCATGCGGATATCCGACAGCAGCAGGTCGTAACCGCCGATGTTGAGCTTCTCCAGCCCCTCCGCACCGTCAGCCGCTTCTTCGGTCTCATGACCGTCGAGGCGCAAAGCGCGGGCTACGAAAGAACGCAGGGAATCTTCGTCTTCCGTAATCAGAATTCTTGCCATGGTGTGCATTGCTCCGTTTCATGCCCTACCCGCAAATCACACGACTTTCCTTTGCGAGTGGTAAACGGCCGAAGGCAATGATCCGGGCGATGGACGGGATGGTTAACAACCCGTCTTGAAATGACACGTTTAGAGCATGTCGCACAAAAGTGTGCAGCGGTTTTGCGGCAACGACATGCGACAAGAAAAAGAGGTGACTACGCGTCGCCCGTCACCACGCCGACGAAGGGAAGTTCGCGGAAGGCATAGGCCACGTCCATGCCATAGCCGACGACGAAATAGTCGGGGCATTCGAAGCCGACATAATCCGCTTCCAGCTTTTCCTTGCGCTTGACGCTCTTGTCGAGCAGCACCGCGATGGTGACGTTGCGGGCGCCGCGCTCATAGAGTAGTTCCTTGGCGAACTTCAGCGTGCGGCCGGATTCGAGGATATCGTCGATCAGGAGAACGTCGCGGTCCTTCACCTCGCTGTCGATATCCTTGACGATCCTGACACCTTGCGAAACCGTGCCGGTGCCATAGCTCGACAGCGTGATGAACTCGACCTCGGGCGCAAGCCCGCTGTCGTGTAGGGCGCGGATGAGGTCGGCCGCGAAAATGAACGAGCCCTTGAGGACGGCGATGACGAGCAGGTCCTTGGTCGGTCCCTTGGCGATCTCCCGGGCGATGGCATGATTGCGCTCGGCAATCATCTCGGCCGTGAAAAGAGGATCGATATTCTTACCGCGCACCACAGGCATGAAGGCTTGCTCCCTGAAAACAAGCACAAGCCGTTAGCACAAACCGCGCGGCGAAACACCCCATAAAGCATGTCGCGCAAAAGTGTGACGCGGTTTTGCGCTGCTGACATGCGCTAGAACAAAGATCTAAAGCGCGAAGAGCGAATCCGTAGGATCGCGATGCGCTTTAGGGCATGAAAGCGAGCCGAACCTCGGGCGTTTTTCCACCGGGATACTGTATCCTGGAAGAGAACCCGCGGCTCTGGCCGCCATAGATCACGTCGGCAGGCGCATTGATCACCACGCTGGCGACCAGTTTTTCGTCGGCGTAGAGGTTGGCGCGGATCGGTCGCACCATCTGCGTCGTGCCGCTGACATTGTCGATAATGCCATTGATGAGAAGCACCCGCATGCCATTGGCATCGCGCGGCGTCGCCGTCACATGGGTGAAGTGCAGCGGATCGGTATCGACAGCAGCATTGGACGTAGACAGACCGGAGAAGCCGCCGGAGAGACCGAAGACGAGGACGCAGAGCGCCACGACAAGAACGGAGAAATGCTTGAGCGAGGCCTGCTGCAGCCAGGCCTCGGCGGCCTGGACGAAGGATGGCGCCAGAGCCGGCGCTGCTCGCTCTGGACGTGGCGGCGATGGACGAGCGCTGGCACTGCGGCTGTTGTCGTTGAAGCTGCGGCCCTTGAAGCTGCGATCGTTGAAATCAGGCGCGCATTGCTTGCCAATGACCACGAACTCGGCGTCGGCGATATCGGCGGGACGGCTTTGCCGGTGCTCGCGCTTGACCGCGTCCGGCGGCAGGAAATCATAGGCCCGCCCGGGTGCCTGGCGCTTGAACGAGGAGGATGTCATGACGACCGCCTTTCCGGTATCCACTGCTTTCACGCCCGACCTCACAGGCGGGCATTGAAACGAATCCTCTCTACTCGTAAATTTTATTGGTTAATGCTTCGCAAATGCCGCCATCAAACAGGCGTCTTTCCGGCGAAATTTACCCGTTGTTAACGGATCTGGTTAACAAGTCATGCGGTGAAACAACAAGAAACTGAGCGGCCCGTTGATCCACTTCGAGAATGTCGGTTTGCGCTATGGAATGGGACCGGAAATCCTCCGGGACCTGACCTTCGACATCCCGAAGAAATCCTTCCAGTTCCTGACCGGCCCCTCCGGCGCCGGCAAGACCACGCTGCTTCGGCTTCTGTTTCTTTCGCTGCAGCCGACACGCGGACTGATCCGCATGTTCGGTCGCGACATCACCGATATACCCCGCACCGAACTGCCGCTGCTGCGCCGCCGCGTCGGCATCATCTTCCAGGAATTCCGCCTGCTCGATCATCTCACCACCTATGAGAACGTGGCGCTGCCGTTGCGCGTGCGTGGCAAGGATGAGGCCTCCTACAAGACCGACGTGCTGGAACTCCTCAAATGGGTCGGCCTCGGCGAGCGCATCAACGTGCTGCCGCCGGTGCTCTCAGGCGGCGAGAAGCAGCGTGCCGCGATCGCCCGCGCCCTCATCGACCGCCCCGAGATCCTGCTCGCCGACGAGCCAACCGCCAACGTCGATCCGCCGATGGCCCGCCGCCTGCTGAACCTCTTCCTCGAACTCAATCGCCTCGGAACCGCCGTCGTGATCGCCACCCACGATCTGACGCTGATGGACCAGGTGGACGCCCGCCGGATGATCCTCTCGGAAGGGCACCTCGACATCCATGACTGAGCCAACCGCCCGCCCCGCAGCACCCGCAGCCTCCAAGGGTCAGAAACGCCCGGAGATGAAGGTGCGCCCGACCGCGCCGATCCTGCCGTCCGCCAATATCCAGGGCAACGCGCTGATGGTCGTGATCGCGATCATGGCCTTTCTCGCCTGCCTGACGCTCGGCGGCGTCTCCATGGTGCGCTCGACGGCGGCAAGCTGGGAAAGCCAGATCTCCCGCGAGATCACCATCCAGATCAAGCCCGACGATGGGCTGGACATGGACAAGGCGCTGAATGACGCCCGCCGCATCGCGCTCACCTTCGTCGGCACCAAGGATGGCCAGATCGTCGACGAGGCCGCCACCGCGCGCCTGCTAGAACCCTGGCTCGGCACCGGCCTCGACATCAAGGAACTGCCCGTTCCCCGCCTCGTCATCATCACCATTGACGAGAGCAACCCGCCCGATTTCGACGCGATGCGCGCCATGCTGAAAGAGAGCATTCCGCAATCCTCGCTCGACGATCACCGCACCTGGGTCGATCGTCTGGTCTCGATGGCGCATACGACGGTCATGATCGGCACCGGCGTGCTGCTGCTGGTCTTCTCCGCCATGGTCCTGACCGTCGTCTTCGCCACCCGTGGCGCGCTGTCCGGCAACAGGCACATCGTCGAAGTCCTGCACTTCGTCGGCGCCGAGAGCTCCTTCGTCGCCAACGAGTTCCAGAAGCATTTCCTGAAGATCAGCCTCAAGGGCTCGGCCGTCGGCTCAGCACTTGCCGCCTTCTTCTTCATGAGCGCCGGCTTCCTGCAAAGCCGCACGCTCGCCACCCCGCAGACCGACCAGGCGACTGCGCTGTTCGGCACCTTCTCGGTCGGCGCGCTCGGCTATGCCGGCATCTTCGCGACGATGATCGTCATCGCCCTCCTGACCACCTTCACTGCCCGGCTAACGGTCATGCGCACCATCTACGAAATCGACACGCTGCGCTCCGATCCCACCCGTGCCGACGGCCTTCCGAATTAAGATTACGGGCTGCATTTTGCCATGAAAGCGTCTGTTCGCCGCCCTAATCTGCGTATATTTTTCGATTCATGAGCATGAGCCGCATGTCGCACGACCCGATTCGCCCGAAAACGGAGCTTTCCCGCTCCGAGAGCGAGCCCGCGCGCCGTGGCCCCGTGCGCCGCATGCTGCGCTGGGGCGGCGTCACCGTCGTGCTCGCGATCGCCCTGGTTTTCGGCGGCTTTCTGTTCTTCGCGGATTCGGTCACGACGCTCAAGCCGCCGCTCGATCCGCATGCGGACGCTATCGTCGTGCTCACCGGCGGCTACCAGCGCATCGACCAGGCCGTGGAACTCCTGCAGAAGGGCGCCGGCAAGCGCCTGCTGATCTCCGGCGTCCACCCGACCACCACCCGCAACCAGATCCGCAAGATGACCCAGGCAGCGCCCGATCTCTTCGATTGCTGCGTCGACATCGGCTACGACGCGCTCGACACGATCGGCAATGCCGAGGAAGCGACCAACTGGATCCACGCCAAGGGCTACAAGAGCGTGTTGATCGTCACCAACAATTACCACATGCCGCGCAGCCTCGCCGAACTCGCCTATGTCGATCCCGAAACCCAGTTCGTGCCTTATCCCGTGGTCAACACCGACCTGAAGAACAGCAACTGGTTCACCGATCCCAACGCCATGCGCGTCATGCTGGCCGAGTACGGCAAGCTGCTCTTCGCCGGCGCCCGCAACCTGACCGGCCTCTTCCGCCACCCGGGCCTGCGCTCCGCCGAAGGCGATACCTGAGCCGATCAGCGCTTTTTATGGCGCGCAATATCGTGTAGGACGGCTGAGCCGCCCGTCAGGCGGATCTAGGCCTCGGGAAACTTCATGATCGCCCTGCGTTCCGTTCTCTTCAACACGATCTTCTACGCCAATCTCATCCTCAGGATGATCGTGTTCTCGCCCTATTACTTCCTGGCGCCGCGCCGGAGCGCCTATCGCATCCCGAAGAACTGGGCGCTCTCCAACCACTGGCTGATGGAAAAGATCGTCGGCACCACCTTCGATATCGAGGGCCTGGAGAACCTGCCCGAGGGCGGCTACATCCTTGCTCCCAAGCACCAGTCCTTCTGGGACACCTATGCGCTGCTCCCGTGGCTGAAGGACCCGGTCTATATCCTGAAGCGCGAACTCATGTGGATCCCGCTATTCGGCTGGTACGCCAAGAAGCAGCGGATGATCCCGATCAATCGCGGCGCGCGCGGCAAGGTCATGGTCGAGGCGCTGCGCCGCACCAAGGAAGAACTCGCCACCGGCCGCCAGCTGATCATCTATCCCGAGGGCACCCGCCGTCCGCCGGGCGCCGAGCCGGTCTACAAATACGGCATCGCCCGCATGTATCGCGACCTGCAGCTGCCGGTCGTTCCTGTCGCCATGCAGCCTGGCCTCTTCTGGCCGCGCCGCTCGACCATGCGCTATCCCGGCCACTACAAGGTGCGCATCCTGAAGCCGATCGAGCCCGGCATGGACCCGGACGCCTTCTTCGCGCATCTGATCGAGGTGACCGAACGCGCCAGCGACGAAATCCTGATGGGCGACGCCGCGCGCAACCCAAACCTGCCGCTGCCGCCCACGGCACTGCAGCGCCTGGAAGAACTGCGCAAAGAGAACGCGGCGACGGCCGGCTAAGGCGCTATACGCCTTGGCCTGGGCCAATCAAGCCGCCCGCAGCCGCTCCACCTCGTCGACCACATCTTCCAGCCAGTGGTCGCGAATGCCCATCTCTTTGAGATGCGCCAGCGTATTGAAGACATAGGCGTCGTTCGGCCCGGATTTCCCCTGCGCCTGATGCACGATGCGGGCCGCCGCCATCGTATCCAGCGAGCCGGCATATTGGGTGTGGTCGCGGTCGACGACATAGGCGACGCCCCTGACCCCGCGCCCGCCTGCAAGCTGCAGCGGAACCTGACGCTCCAGATAAACGTTGGTCACCAGTTCGCGTTCTCTGAGATAAGTAATGACCTCGTCCCAATCCTCGCCCGCAACGCGAAACGCCATGCCGCGGCAAGATCCCCCGCGATCGAGCCCCAGCACCAGCCCCGGATTTTGCTCGGTGCCCCGATGCACCCACGAGCGAACGCAGAGAGATCGCCGATAACCATGAATAAGCGCTTGTGACCGTTCAACAAACGCAAAGCCCGGATTCCACATCAGCGATCCGTAGCCAAACACCCAAAATTCGTCCATATCCCAAGCCAGACCGAGATTCTAATTTGCGGACAACCATTGGAGAACATCATGGCAGCGTCAAGCCAATCTCGTAGCGGCAGGAAATTCTGGTTGCTGGGGGCAGGCATCGTTCTCGTGGTCGCACTCTATACCGGCGGCTGGTTCTATGCCGCCTCGACGCTGAAGAGCACGGTTCTGGCGGCGATCGGCCCCGGCAACAAGGCCGGCGTATCAGGCGAATGCGCCGATATCGACTTCCGCGGCTTCCCCTTCCGCATCGGCCTCTTCTGCTCGAAGGTAGATGTCGACGACAACGTCAACGGCGTATCGGCAAGCTTCGGCGCCCTGCGCTCGGCAGCCCAGGTCTACGCCCCCGGCCATATCGTCTGGGAACTTGATTCGCCCGCCGAGATCCGCACCGCGCACGGCCTGTCCGTCAACGCCGAGTGGACGAACCTGCAGTCGAGCCTCGTCACCAAGCTCAAGGGCATCGACCACTCGTCGACCATCATCGACGGCCTGAAGGCCACAGCCGTCTCGTCGGCCACCGGCCAGACGATCAACTTCGACGCCGCCCATACAGAGCTGCACCTGCGCCAGAACGGCGCCGACCTCGATGGCGCGATCTCGCTGACCGACGCGCAGACGGTAATCAAGGATTGGCCGCAGGTCTTCCCGAAGCTCTCGACGAGCGCCGACGTGACGCTTCAGGGCAAGGCCGGCATGATCGACGGCAGCGACGAGAAGGGCCTCTACGGCGCCAGCGGTGAGCTCCGCAAGGCGGTGGCCGATATGGGCAATGGCAAGGTGATGACGTTGTCAGGCCCCTTCTCCTTCGACGAGGAAGGCTATCTCACCGCCCAGTTCAAGCTGCAGATCGAGGATGTGAACGCCTGGCGCGACAGCATCAAGCAGGGCTTCCCCGATATTGCCAAAACCGTCGACACCGCCGCCAAGCTCCTGAAGGCAATGGCCGGCGGCGGCGGCACTGTTTCCGTCGACCTCGTCGTCCAGCGCGGCAACGCCACCGTCAGCGGCTTCATCCCGCTGGGGCAGATCCCGCCTATTTGAGGTTTATGCTGGGGCTAGGAACACGCCACGCGTCGTAATGTGACGCCGGCGCCTCCCCACACTCCCTCATCCCGGCCTTGTGCCGGGATCCAGCGCGATCAAGCCCTTGATCGCAAGAGACTCCCTTCGCCGCGCGGACGCGCGGCGGCTGGATCCCTGTGACGAGCACAGGGATGAGGGTGGAAATGGTGGCGCTTGGCGCCTTACCGGAGAGCGCGAAGCAGATGCGACGCAAGGGGCCACTGGTGGTCCGCCTCGCCCCCACTCACCCCTTCTTATCAAGCGTATGCGGCCGCCCGAAGTCCGGTGCGTCGACATCCTGGCCAGCCTCGATGATCGAGCGGCGGATGGCGCGGGTGCGGGTGAAGAGATCGAAGATCTTGTCGCCCTCGCCCCAGCGGATCGCCCGCTGCAGATAAGCGAGGTCTTCGGAAAACCGCGCCAGCATCTCAAGGATCGCATCCTTGTTGTGCAGGCAAACATCCCGCCACATGGTGGGATCGGAGGCCGCCAGACGCGTAAAATCGCGGAAACCGGAGGCGGAATACTTGATCACTTCCGATTCCGTCACCGTGCCCAGATCATCGGCCGTACCAACGATGTTGAAGGCGATCAGGTGCGGCAGGTGCGAGACGATGGCGAGCACCTTGTCGTGATGTTCAGGGTCCATCACGTCGATCTTCGAGCCCAGCGTCTCCCAGAAGCGGCTGAGCGCCTTGAGCGCCGTCTCGTCCGTCCCCTCGAGCGGCGTGAAGATGCACCAGCGGCCGGCAAACAACCCGGGGAAGCCGGCATCCGGCCCCGACTTTTCCGTGCCCGCCAGCGGGTGGCCGGGAATGAAGTGAACGTTATCAGGCATATGCGGCTGCATCTGCGCGATGACGGACGCCTTGGTCGAGCCGACATCGGTGACGATGGCGCCCGGCTTCAGGCTATCAGCGATCTCCTTGGCGACCGCCTCCGACGCGCCCACGGGCACCGAGACGATGACGAGGTCCGCATCCTTGACCGCTTCAGCCGAAGACGTCGTGTAGCGATCGCCGAGCTCAAGCTCTTCCGCCCGCTTCAGCGTCTCGGCGCTGCGGGTGGCGATGACCACCTCTTTCGCCAGACCCAGCCGCTTGATGTCATGCGCCAGCGACGAGCCGATCAGGCCGATGCCGATGAGCGCGATGCGATCGAACTGGACCGTCATGCTTTCCGTCCCATAAACTCGCCGAGCGCCTCGATGACGCCCCGATTGGCCTCTTCGGGACCGACGCTCATGCGCAGCGAATTCTGGAAGCCGTAGCCCTTCACGGCGCGCAGGATATAGCCGCGGCTGGTGAGGAACGCGTCGGCCTCATCGGCGCGCTTGCCGTCCACATCGGGGAAATGGATCAGCACGAAATTGGTGACTGATGGCGTGACCTTCAGCCCGATGGCCTCGAATGCGCTGGTCAGCTTGTCGATCCACATCTGGTTGAAGGCGACAGCCTCCTGCATGAAAGACTGGTCGCGGATGGCAGCCGCACCGGCCGAGATCGCCGCCATGTTCATGTTGAACGGCCCACGCACGCGGTTCAGCGCATCGACGATATCGGCGGGCGCATACATCCAGCCGACGCGCAGCGCAGCCAGACCGTAGACCTTCGAGAAGGTGCGGGTCATCACCACGTTCGGGTTCGACGACACGATCTCGATACCGGATTCATAATCGTTGCGGCGCACATATTCGGCATAGGCGGCATCCAGCACCAGAACGACATTCTTCGGCAGGGCGGCATGCAGGCGGCGGATCTCGCTGACCGGAACATAGGTGCCCGTCGGGTTGCCGGGATTGGCGATGAACACCATCTTGGTCTTCTCGGTCACGGCGGCGATGATCGCGTCGACATCGACGGTCGCCTCCTTCTCCTTGACCGTGACGACGGTGGCGCCGGCGCCCATGATCTGAATCTTGTAGACCAGGAAGCCATGCTCGGTGATGATGGCCTCATCGGCGGGCGCCAGATAGACATGGCAGAGCAGGCCGAGCAGCTCGTCCGAGCCGTTGCCGCAGAGAATGTTAGCCGGGTTAAGCCCATGCACCGCCGCGATCGCCTCGCGCAGCTCGACAGCCTGTCCATCCGGATAGCGCTCGAGATTGTCGGCCGCCGCCCGATAGGCTGCAATCGCCTTCGGGCTGGCACCGAGCGGCGTTTCGTTGGACGAGAGCTTGTAGACGCGCGCCACGCCCGGCGCATGTTCCTTGCCGGGCACATAGGCCGCGATATCAAGAATACCGGCACGGGGAACAGGCTTGCTCGTCTCTACGCTCATGGGATCAACCTTGGAAAAGGCCGGGGTGTCCGGCTGGAAATTGCCTTGAGGCAATAGAACGGAAATGGGGCGTTGTCGAGTGGTCGGGGAGATAGGGCGAGCACCCACCACGAGTCTCTTCCCCCCAACGGGGGGAAGGTGCCGGCAGGCGGATGAGGGGGCCGGCGGCACAACGTCCACTAATCGCCGACAATAAGACGAAGAGGTGGACTCCGAGCCCGGAGCCCCCTCATCCCCGGTGCAACAAGTTGCACCTGAAACCTTCGGGCCACCTTCTCCCTACTGGGGAGAAGGGAAGAACTACCGCGTCCGCGTCGTCGGCACGCCATGCGGCGACAACACCGGCACGAACACACGCCGCGACGCCCGCACCGCCACCGGCAGGCCCTGATAGAGCCGCTTCTGCGCCTCGACGATAATGACGCCCGAAAACGCCGGCCAGAGCGCTCGTCCGACATACTCGAATGCACCACGCAGCCGCATCATCGTCCGTAGCTTCGACGGCGGAAATAGCAGCGCCTCGGCGGAGGCACCCGGCGTAAAATTCGTCTCGCGCAGCAGATGCGTCAGCTGGCCGCGCGAGTAGGGCCGGCCCGAGCCGAACGGTGTGTGCTCCAGCCGCGCCCAGACGCCGCGCCGGTTCGGCACGACGATGACAAGCCGTCCACCCGGCGCCAGCACCCGCCATAGCTCCTTCAGCGTCTCGCGCGGATTTTCCGCGAACTCCAGCGAGTGCACCATCAACACCCGGTCGATCGATGAATCCGGCAGCGGCAGTTCCTCGTCGAAGATCAACGCCGTCGACGACAGCGATCCCATCGGCCAGTTCACGGCGCCCTGCCCCGCCGGCATGAAGGCGAAGGTGCGTTCGGTATTGGCCTGGAAGCGATCGAGGAACGGCACGGCATAGCCGATGCCCACCAGCCGCTCCTGCGGCAGCCGCACCCACAGCGAGGAGAGCGCCATGGCGATCGACTGCTCGGCGATGCGGCCGAGGTCGGAATGATAGAACTGGCGTAGGTCGACGATATCTGCGTGCATTGCGATAAATGTTATCAGTGAGCGGTTGGACTTCAAGGCCGCAGCCTCTACATTCGGGGTCAGTCCGAGATAAAGAGGCACTTTAGATTATGAAACCTTTGGATTTAGACGTTTTTCTCTGCCGCACCGATAATTTCGGCGTGCTTGTTCATGATCCCGAGACCGGCCACACCGCCTCCATCGACGCCCCCGATGCCGATGCCATCATCGCCGCCGCGAACCGTCGCGGCTGGACGATCAGCCACATCTTCACCACCCATCACCACACCGACCACGTCGAGGGCAATCTGGCGCTGAAGGAAAAGTACGGCTGCGAGATCATCGGCCCGATCAACGAGGCGGTGGCGATCCCCGGCCTCGACATGACGATGTCCGACGACGATACCTTCCTGTTCGGCGAACACCCCGTCCGCGTCATCGAGACCCCCGGCCACACCGCCGGACATATCTGCTACCACTTCACAGACGACAAGCTGCTCTTTGCCGCCGACACGCTGTTCGCGCTCGGCTGTGGCCGGCTGTTCGAACGCCCGCCGGCCGATATGTGGCACTCGCTGCAGAAGCTCGCCGTGCTGCCCGATGAAACCGCGATCTATTTCGGCCACGAATATACGCTCTCCAACGCCCGCTTCGCGCTGACCATCGACCCGGATAACGAACGTCTGAAGGCCCGCGCCGCCGAGATCGAGGCCTTGCGCGCCGAGGGCAAGTTCACCATCCCGACGACGCTTGCGCTGGAGAAGGAAACCAACCCCTTCCTGCGCGCCGGCGATCCCGCCATCCGCCGCAACCTGTTGATGGAAACCAAGACCAACGAAGAGGTATTCGCCGAGATCCGCAAGCGGAAGGATAATTTCTGATGGCGCCGGCGCCGATTTCCGCCGACGACATCATCCGCGAACTCGACCTGCAGCCGCACCCCGAGGGCGGCTTCTACATCCAGACCTTCCGCGACAGCGAAGGTGACGGGCGCGGGCACTCGACGGCGATCTATTATCTGCTGAAATCCGGCCAGCGCTCGCATTGGCATCGCGTTCACGACGCGGCCGAGGTCTGGCACTATTATGCCGGCGCACCGCTGGCGCTGCATCGCGCGGAAGATGGCGGGCAAAGCGAGACGCTGATGCTTGGGCCGGATATCCTCGGCGGCCAGCGCCCGCAGGCGATTATCCCCGCCAACTGGTGGCAGTCGGCTGAGACGCTGGGCGATTATACGCTGGTTGGATGCACGGTCTCACCGGGCTTCGAGTTCTCGAGCTTCGAGATGGCGCCACCGGGCTGGTCGCCGAAGGCCTGAGAGGCTTAAAAGCCCTTACCCCTGCTGCTCGACCACCTCAGGCAGCATCACGAACAGGGATTTGAGCAGCGACACCGTGCCGGAGTGGCCGACGCTGTAGTAGATCATCCGTCCCTCGCGGCGGGTATTGACCAGTCCCTCGAGACGCAGGCGGGCCAGCTGTTGCGAGACCATGGCCTGCTGCATGCCGAGAATGTCCTCGATCTGGCCGACGGTCTTCTCCTCTTCCGCGAGAATGCACAGGATGAGCAACCGCGTATGATGAGCCAGCGCTTTCAGAAGTTCACTTGCTGCCCGAGCTTTGGTCGAAAACCCCTGCAATTCGTGATCGGCCATACCCGATCGAGGTGTCGGCAAGTGCATGTTATGTCTCTGCTTGCATATATATCAAAAATGACAAGTGCTCATAACACGTACGCAACGCCGGATAATTTGGATCTCCTAAAGTGCCAAAAAAAGTCACTTGATCAGCAGATAAGCTGGCCGCCGTTAATCTCCAGCACCTGACCGGTCACGTAGCCTGATAGCGATGGCGCCGCCATGAAGAGATAGGCCGGCGCGCAATCCTCGGCCGTGCCCAGCCGTTGCAGCGGTATGCCCTTGCGGGTCTGCTCGAGCTTTTCGGCGGACGAATAGCGCTGGTGGAAATCGGTTTCGATCGTTCCCGGCGAGATGCAGTTGACGCGAATGCCATCCGGCGCGAGTTCGCGCGCGAGCGCCTTCGAATAGGTCGAGACGAACGCCTTGGAGGCCGAGTAGATCGCCGAGCCCGGGCTCCCGCCAGTCAGCGCCGAGATCGACACCGTGTTGACGATCGCAGCCTCGCCAGCGGCCCTCAGCGCTGGCAACAGCGCCCTCGTGACCTCGACGACAGATGTCTGGTTCAGCTGCACCACCTGGCCATATTGCTCGTCCGTGAGCGTGCCCGCCGGAAACCGGCCGAACATCGTGCCGGCATTGTTGACGAGCGCGTGGATCGTCTTGAAATGGCCGAGCACCTTGTTTGCGAAAACCTGGCACCCCTCGCCCGTCGAAAAATCGCCGGCGATCAGGATGGCGCGGCGATCCTCTTCCGCTGTCAGCAGGAAATCCGGCAAGGCCCGCTCGCCGTCGCGGCCGGTGTGAACCAGCACCCGCGCACCGCAATCGAGAAACTGTCTCGCGACCTCAAGCCCGATCCCGCGACCGGCACCTGTGACCACCACATTGCGGTTTTCGAACAACTTCGGATGAAACATCAAACCCTCCCCATCAGCGGCCGAACCGATCCGGATCCGACATGGCGAGAAGATAGCCTCTGCATCCGCCAATGATCAACCGCTACCGGTCTCGGATGACAGAGAAGAGCGTCGAGCGGGCAACAAAAAAGCGGCCTTGCGGCCGCTTCGATGACAGTCAGAGCTTAAAGGCTCAGTCCTTGTTGACGACACCCGACAGGTGCGTCAGTTCCATGATGAAGTGTTCCAGCTTCGACTTGTGCTCGTGATGCTGGGCATCATCGAGTTCGGCCTTGGCGGCGTCGATGCGACGGTCGAGTTCGTCCTTGGAGAGGTCTTCGACAGGGATCGCGGATTCCGCGAGCAGCGTGCAGCCGGTCGGCAGGATGTCGGCGAAGCCGCCGAACACCACGAAGTCCTTCTTGACACCGCTGGCGGAGCGAACGCTCACGACGCCCGGCTTGATGGTCGTCATCGTCGGCGCGTGGTTCGCCATGACGGTCATCTCGCCCTCGGTTGCCGGAATGACAACTTCGGTCACCATCTCGGACAAGAGCAGGCGCTCCGGAGATACGAGTTCAAAATTGAAATTGTCAGCCATGACGTTTCACTTCTTGATTGTCTTTGAAACGAGAGACGGCGCGCGGGGACGGTCCCTGCGCGCCGTAAGTGAATGCATCAAGCGGCTGCGGAGAGCTTCTTGGCCTTTTCGATGGCTTCTTCCATCGAGCCGACCATGTAGAAGGCTGCTTCCGGCAGGTGATCGTATTCGCCGTTGACGAGGCCCTTGAAGCCCTTGATCGTGTCTTCGAGCGCAACGAGCTTGCCCGGCGAACCGGTGAAGACTTCCGCGACGAAGAACGGCTGCGACAGGAAGCGCTCGATCTTGCGGGCGCGGGCAACAGCCAGACGGTCTTCTTCCGACAGTTCGTCCATGCCAAGGATGGCGATGATGTCCTGCAGGGCCTTGTAGCGCTGCAGCGTCGTCTGAACCTTACGAGCCACTTCGTAGTGCTCTTCGCCGACAACCATCGGGTCGAGCATGCGCGACGTGGAGTCGAGCGGGTCGACGGCCGGATAGATGCCCTTTTCGGCGATCGAGCGCGACAGAACCGTCGTTGCGTCCAAGTGGGCGAACGAGGTTGCCGGAGCCGGGTCGGTCAAGTCGTCGGCGGGGACGTAAATCGCCTGAACCGAGGTGATCGAGCCCTTCGTCGTGGTGGTGATGCGTTCCTGCATCGCGCCCATGTCCGTGGCGAGCGTCGGCTGATAACCAACGGCCGAAGGAATACGGCCGAGCAGAGCCGACACTTCGGAACCTGCCTGCGTGAAGCGGAAGATGTTGTCGACGAAGAACAGAACGTCCTGGCCCTTGTCGCGGAAGTCTTCAGCGATCGTCAGACCGGTGAGAGCAACGCGAGCGCGTGCGCCCGGCGGTTCGTTCATCTGGCCGTAAACCAGCGCAGCCTTGGAGCCTTCGCCGCCGCCGTGCTTGTTGACGCCCGATTCGATCATTTCGTGGTAAAGGTCGTTGCCTTCGCGGGTACGTTCACCCACGCCTGCGAAGACCGAGTAACCACCGTGCGCCTTGGCGACGTTGTTGATCAGTTCCATGATCAGAACGGTCTTGCCGACGCCGGCGCCGCCGAACAGGCCGATCTTGCCGCCCTTTGCGTAAGGAGCGAGCAGGTCGACGACCTTGATGCCGGTGACGAGGATCTGGCCTTCGGTCGACTGGTCGACGTAGGAAGGAGCGTCCTGGTGGATGGCGCGCTTGCCCGAAGTGACCAGCGGGCCAGCTTCGTCAACCGGTTCGCCGATGACGTTCATGATACGGCCGAGCGTTTCCGGGCCGACCGGAACCGTGATCGGCTCACCCGTGTCGGAGACCGGCTGACCGCGAACCAGACCTTCGGTCGAGTCCATGGCGATCGTACGAACTTCGTTTTCACCCAGGTGCTGAGCGACTTCGAGCACGAGGCGGTTGCCGCCGTTCGTGGTTTCGAGTGCGTTCAGGATCGCCGGCAGTTCGCCTTCGAAGGCAACGTCCACGACGGCGCCGATAACCTGCGTAACCTTGCCGGCGGAGCCTGCCGCGGCCTTCTTGGGGGTAGCTGCCTTAGCCATCTTCTTACCCTCTTTCCCTTACCTCAGAGCGCTTCCGCGCCCGAAATGATTTCAATGAGTTCCTTGGTGATCTGAGCCTGGCGCTGACGGTTGTAGGAAAGCGTCAGCTTGTTGATCATTTCACCAGCGTTACGCGTCGCATTGTCCATCGCGCTCATCTTGGCGCCCATTTCGCCGGCGACGTTCTCAAGGAGCGCGCGGAAAATCTGGACCGAGATGTTGCGTGGAATCAGATCCTCGAGGATCGATGCCGGATCTGGCTCGTATTCGTAGACCGCGCCCGCATGTGCCGCGTCCTCGGCAACCGCCTCGCCAGCCGAAGCCGGGATAAGCTGCTGTGCCGTCGGAACCTGCGAGATCACCGACTTGAACTCGGAATAGAAGAGCGTGCAGACGTCGAATTCACCGGCTTCGTACATCTCGATGATGCGCTTGCCGATGCTGTCGGCGTTTTCGAAGGCGACACGCTTGACGTCGCGGAGTTCCTTGCGCTCGACGATGAGCGGCAGGAATTCGCGGCGCAGGCTGTCGTAGCCCTTCTTGCCGACAGTGAAGATCTTTACCGTCTTGCCTTCTGCGGTCAGCTTGCGGGCATGATCGCGGGCAAAACGGGAAATCTGCGAGTTGAAACCGCCGCAGAGGCCGCGATCAGCCGTGCAGACGACGAGCAGGTGAACCTGATCCTTGCCTGTACCGGTCATGAGAGCCGGCGCACCATCCGCATCGGTGACGGCATTGGCGATGTTCGCCAAGACCGCACTCATCCGCTGCGAATAGGGCCGGGCGGCCTCGGCCGCCTCCTGCGCACGCCGAAGCTTCGCCGCGGCGACCATTTTCATCGCCTTGGTGATCTTCTGCGTCGCCTTGACGGAGGCGATCCGGTTTTTCAGATCCTTAAGTGAAGGCATCCGTGATCCGTCCTAACTGGGTCCGATTACGAGAAAGACTTCGCGAAGCTGTCGATGGCAGCGGTGAGCTTGCCCTTCGTATCGT
This sequence comes from Rhizobium sp. 01N48, assembly GCF_056399145.1. Lineage (NCBI taxonomy): Bacteria > Pseudomonadati > Pseudomonadota > Alphaproteobacteria > Hyphomicrobiales > Rhizobiaceae > Rhizobium > Rhizobium sp. 01N48. The sequence goes on along the minus strand of NZ_JBFTQT010000014.1, from coordinate 48,421 downwards.
CGCTGATGGCCTTTTCGCTACGGATCGTGTCGAGGATCGCCGAACCTTCGGAACGGAGGTACGACAGCAGGCCCTGCTCGAACTTGCCGACCTGGTTGACCGCGACCTTGTCGAGGTAACCGTTGACGCCGGCGAAGATCACCGCGACCTGTTCTTCCGTCTTCAGCGGCGAGAACTGCGGCTGCTTCAGGAGTTCGGTCAGGCGTGCGCCGCGGTTCAGCAGGCGCTGGGTCGAGGCATCGAGGTCGGAGCCGAACTGGGCGAAGGCGGCCATTTCGCGATACTGAGCGAGTTCGCCCTTGATCGAGCCGGCAACCTGCTTCATGGCCTTGATCTGAGCGGCGGAACCAACGCGCGAAACCGACAGACCGACGTTAACAGCCGGACGAATACCCTGATAGAACAGGTCGGTTTCAAGGAAGATCTGGCCGTCGGTGATCGAGATCACGTTGGTCGGAATGAACGCCGAAACGTCGTTACCCTGGGTTTCGATGACAGGCAGAGCCGTCAGCGAGCCAGCGCCCATTTCGTCGGAGAGCTTTGCAGCGCGCTCGAGGAGACGCGAATGCAGGTAGAAAACGTCGCCCGGGTAAGCTTCGCGGCCCGGCGGGCGGCGCAGCAGAAGCGACATCTGGCGATAGGCAACAGCCTGCTTCGAAAGGTCGTCGTAACCGATCAGGGCGTGCTGGCCGTTGTCGCGGAAGTATTCGCCCATGGCGCAACCGGCGAACGGTGCCAGGTACTGCATCGGAGCAGCGTCCGAAGCGGTCGCGGCGACGACGATCGAGTACTTCATTGCGCCGCGTTCTTCGAGAACCTTGACGAACTGGGCAACGGTCGAACGCTTCTGGCCGATAGCGACGTAGACGCAGTACAGCTTTTCGCTGTCCGGGCCGTTGTCGTGAATGGCCTTCTGGTTCAGGATCGCGTCGAGAATGATCGCGGTCTTGCCGGTCTGGCGGTCGCCGATGACGAGCTCGCGCTGGCCGCGGCCAACCGGGATGAGCGCGTCGATGGCCTTGAGGCCGGTCGACATCGGCTCATGAACCGACTTACGCGGAATGATGCCGGGAGCCTTGACGTCGACGCGCGCACGGCGGGTCGCGTTGATCGGGCCCTTGCCGTCGATCGGGTTGCCGAGAGCGTCGACAACGCGGCCGAGCAGTTCCGGACCAACCGGAACGTCAACGATGGCGCCCGTACGCTTGACGGTGTCGCCTTCCTTGATGGCGCGGTCGGAACCGAAAATAACGACACCAACGTTGTCGGCTTCAAGGTTCAGCGCCATGCCGCGGATGCCGCCCGGGAACTCGACCATCTCGCCAGCCTGGACGTTGTCCAGACCGTATACGCGAGCGATACCGTCACCGACGGAGAGCACCTGACCGACTTCCGAGACCTGCGCCTCTTTGCCGAAGTTTTTAATCTGATCTTTGAGAATTGCGGAAATTTCCGCGGCGCGGATATCCATCAGCCAACCTCTTTCAATGCAAGCTTAAGGGTAGAGAGTTTGGTACGAAGAGACGTATCAATCTGACGGGACCCGACCTTCACGATCAGACCACCAAGAATTGACGGATCAACCGTGACGTTGACCGCCACGTCTTTGCCGGTGACGCCCTTCAGCGCCGCCTTCAATTCAGTTTCCTGCGCTGCGTCGAGCGCATGGGCCGAGGTAACCTCGGCGGTAATTTCGCCACGCTGCTTGGCAGCGATGACACGGAAGGCCTTGATCATGCCCGGGAGAGCAAACAGGCGGCGATTGCGCGCCACGACCTTCAGGAAGTTTGCAACGAACCCGCTGATGCCAGCCTTTTCGCTGATCGCGATGATCGTCTTCAGCTGATCTTCAGCCGAGAAAACCGGGCTGGAGATGAAGCGCTTCAGATCGTCGCTCTCGTCCAACATCGCCTGAAAACGGTCGAGATCGGCGGTCACGTTCGCGACTGCACCCTCCTCGAGCGCCAGTTCGAACAGCGACGAGGCATATCGCTCTGCAACACCAGATGTAAGCTGGGACGTGTCTGCCACGGGCACAAATTTCCCTGATTTCAACCCAAGAATCCGGCCTCCGGCGGGCGCCTGATTTAAATTCTTGAATTCGTTATGATTTCCCCCAGAAATCGCAAGAGAAGCCTCTTGCTTCTTCCGAAATTCGGGGTCCGTCTAACATAGGATATCGGGACTCGCAACACGCGTAACGCCGTAATCCTATTTTAGCATCGATTTCTGCCGCAAAAATGCCGAAACCGTTCACGGTCCAAAGACCGTCACTCCAAAATCGGCGTGTTTCAGGCGGAAAAGAAACCGAAGACATAGCCGAGCGGAAGCGCCGCCAAAATCACCTGCACAACCAGAAGTACATAATTCATGATGGTGCCTCCCCGGTCGGAAAGCAGCGAGATGATGCGCGCGAATGCGGCCATCGCAAACGCCGCGCCGAGCGCCAGATAGGTGAAGTTCTGCGCCAGCATGATCGCCGCGAGCCCGGTGCCGAGATAGAAGCCGCCCATCGAGCGCAGCTCGGCATAACCGTCGCGGCGCCCCTCGCGCACCTGCATACCGAAGAGACGCATCGCATAGCCCGGCGCGAACATGATGATGAAGCCCGCAAGCGCGGTAAACGCGGCGGCACCGAAGGCAAGCTGCTCGCCCAGCTCCGTCGGAAAGTAAAATTCCATGATGTGACCCCAAATCACTGTGATTTGCAGCCCTTATGCCATGATATCGGCAGGCCGCAAACGCCCGAGATCGGCGTACTTTAAAGGAAGCTCTGCGGATCGATATCGAGCTGCACATGGATGGAGCCGCGCTCTTTCGGCGATTGCGCCAGCATGGTGCGCAGGTAGGCCTGCATGTCGGAGTTCCGGCGACCATGCACGAGGAGCCGGAAGCGATGCCGTCCGCGCACCAGCGCCAGCGGCGCCTCGGCCGGGCCGAGCACGGAAATCCCCGTCACCTGAGGGGCTGCATTGCGCATGCTGCGCGCATGCCCCTCCGCATCCTGCCTGGTTTCCGCAGAAACGATGATCGACGCCAGCCGCCCGAACGGCGGCAGGATCGCCCGCTCGCGCTCGGCGATCTCGCGCTCGTAGAAAGCGCCTGCATCGCCCGAGACGATCGCCTGCATCACGGGATGCTGCGGCTGGTAGGTCTGCAGCAGGCCGTGGCTCTTCAGACCCGTACGCCCGGCGCGGCCGGTCACCTGCGACAGCAGCTGGAAGGTCCGCTCGGCCGCGCGCGGATCGCCGTTCGCCAGTCCGAGATCCGCATCGATGATGCCAACAAGCGTCATCAGCGGGAAGTTATGCCCCTTGGCCACCAGCTGCGTTCCGATGACGATATCCGCCTCGCCCTTGGTGATGGCGTCGAGCTCCAGCCGCAGTCGCTTCACCCCGCCCATGATGTCGGAGGAGAGCACGATCGTCCGCGCCTCGGGAAAATGCCGCTCCACCTCTTCAGCAATCCGCTCCACCCCCGGCCCGCAGGCAACGAGATGGTCGAACGTGCCGCATTCCGGGCAGGCCTCGGGCGTATGCTGGTGATAGCCGCACTGGTGGCACTGCAGCTGCCGCTTGAACCGGTGCTCGACCAGCCAGCTGGAACATTGCGGGCATTGGAAGCGATGGCCGCAGACCCGGCAGAGCGTCAGCGGCGCATAGCCGCGCCGGTTCAGGAACAACAGCGCCTGCTGCTTCTTCTCCACCGTCTTGCCGATGGCCCTCAAGAGCACCGGCGACAGGAAGCCGCCGCGCTCCGGCGCATGCCTTCGCATATCGACCAGATGCAGGTCCGGCAGCGCCGCGTCGCCGAAGCGGGTGGGAAGATGGATGGTCGTATAACGCCCGCTCTGGCCGTTGACCTGGCTCTCCACCGACGGCGTGGCCGACACCAGCACGAGCGGAAAATCGCCGATCCGGGCGCGGACGACCGCCATGTCGCGCGCATTGTAATAGACGCGGTCTTCCTGCTTGTAGGCGGGATCGTGCTCTTCATCGACGATGATCAGCCCGAGATCCTCGAACGGCAGGAACAGCGCCGAACGCGCCCCCGCCACGACCCGGACCTCCCCCGTCACCGCCTGCCGCCAGACCTTCTCGCGCGTCTTCGGCGCCAGATCCGAATGCCATTCGGCGGGCTTGGCCCCGAACCGATCCTGGAAGCGCTCGAGGAAACTGGCCGTCAGCGCGATCTCCGGCAGCAGGATCAGCACCTGCTTGCCGCGCTTCAGCGTCTCGGCGATCGCCTCGAAATAGACCTCCGTCTTGCCCGAACCGGTGACGCCATCGATCAGCGACACCGCGAACTGGCCGTTGCGGACCTCTTCCAAGATCTCGTCAGCCGCCTCCTTCTGCGGACCGGCGAGCCGCGACGGCGCGAAATCCGGATCCGGCTTCGCCACGATCGGCGGCGGCGGCAAGAAGATCGTCTCGAAGATCCCCTGCGCGATCAACCCGTCGACGACGCTGGTCGAAACACCGGCTGCATGCGCGAGGCCAATGCGCGTCCACGACAGCCCGTCGCCGGCGGCATCGAGCACGCGGGCGCGCGCCGGCGTCATCCGCTCCGGCTCGCCGCCCACGAAGCGCAACCCCTCGACCATCGGTTCCGGATCGAAGGCGTTGGGAACACGCAGGGCCATCCGCGCCACCAGCCCCGGCGGCGACAGCGTATAGCTCGCGACCCAATCGACGAAATCGCGCATGTCCTTGGAGAGCGGCGGGCAATCGAACACCTTGGTGATCGGCCGCAGCTTCTTCGGATCGACGCCCTCGTCGCCCCCCTCCCAGACGGCGCCCATCACCTGGCGCGGCCCGAGCGGCACCTGCACCACGGAGCCGGGCTCCACGGCCATGCCCTCGGGCACCGAGTAGGAATAGGGCCTGGGCGCCGGCATGGGTACGAGCACCGACACCGTGCGCACGGCGGGCGGCGGCTCGATCGGGCCAAAGAGGTCGGACGAATCTATGCTCATCGGGCGCGACCATGCCCGCAACGAGAACAAAATGAAACCCGCGACATCACGCTATCAATCGTCATCATCGTCCTCGCCGGCAATCGTGCCGGTAAGCCGCATGCCCTCGATCCAGGTGGCACCGTTTTCGCGGATCACCTTGCGCGGCCGAACCCCGCAGCGCTCGCGCACGGCCTCCGCCAGCTGGGAGGAGTGGGTGACGATCCACACCTGGCTGCTCTTCGAAGCCGTCGCGATCATGTCCGCCAGCGGCTCCAGCATGTCGGGATGCAGGCTCGCTTCCGGCTCGTTGAGCGCGATCAGCGGCGGCAGGCGGTAGGATAGCAGCGCCGCCGCAAGCCCCAGGAAGCGGATCTGCCCGTCGGACAATTCGCGCGGTTGGAACACCCGATGCGGAAAATCGGGAAAGGCGAGCCCGAACGACGCTGTCTCTTCCGGCTCCGGCACCACGAGCCGCGCGCCACCGAAGGCCGAGGCGACCACACGATCGAGATCGACCGTATCCTGCCGCGTATGCCTGATCGTCGCGAACACCGCCGCCAGATTGGCGCCGTCCTCATCCAGCATCGGCCCGGTCACGGCAAGGCAGGGCTGGCGCAGCGGCGAGGCGCGATCGGTGCGGAAGCCATGAAAGAAGCGCCAGTTGGCCACCACACGGCGAAAGGTCGCGATCTCGGGAAAATGCCCGGCATCGCCAAGCAACGCCATCGCCGTCTCCGACGTCAGCGCCTGATCCGGATAATCCTGCATCCGCCCGGCGCCATCGCGCACCTGGATGGAAGGTCCCGCCCGCTTCATCATGACGACCGGCCGCCCGTGATCGACGATCAACTCCTCGGCCTTCACCTGCGGCTCCAGCGGAAAGCCGGCCGCCGCCTCTGGCGGGCGCAGGCCGACCTCGACCCTGTAGCGAAACGTGACGGCGCGCTCCTCGTCCAGAAGCTCGACCTCCAGCCGAACCCGCGCCGGCCCTTCATTCTGCTTGCGCGTGCCGGACCACAGCACCGAGAACATGCCGCCCTCGGCCGCAAGCTCGCGCACCAGCCGCCCGGTGACGGCCGCCTGCACCAGCTGCAGCGCGCGATAGAGATTGGATTTGCCGACACCGTTCTCGCCGAGAAACAGCGAGGTCTCCGACAGATCCATGCGGATCGAGCGGAGCGACCGGTAATTCTGGGCGAACATGGAGCGGAGTTGCATACCCCGCTTTACCCGATCCGCTCAGCGAAATGAATGGGCATCGGCCATCTCGGGCAGGCTCGGCTCCACAAGCGGCTGGAACCGCGCGTCGCCATCGCGCTTCAGCGCCTCGACGGTGTGCGTCTCCAGCGCCCTTGTGACATCGTTGATATCGCCATCCAGATGCTCGACCGGGATCATGTCGCCGATGATAAAATCGAAGCGGTCGCCGCGCTTGTTCAAGAGTTCGTGGAACACCGTCATGTCGCGCAGCTCCGTCGACCACTTGGCGAACCAGTAGAACAGCCCGGAATTGCGCGCCGTCATGTGAACGGGCAGGATCGGCAGATTGTACTTGCGCGCCAGCCCGACGGCCGACGTCTTCCACGGCCGCTCGTTGAGCCGGCCATTCGCCCAGTAGGCGATGCGCCCGGAGGGAAACAGAACCGTCGCCTTGCCCTCGCGCACCGCATGATTGGTCAGCTGCAGCGTCTCGCGCGCCTTCAGCTTGCTCTTGTGCTCGTCGCGCCATTCCACCGGAATGATCATCTCGGCAAAGCGCGGATTGACGCGCACCGCATCGCGGTTGGCGAATACCATCATGTCAGGACGCCGCGTCTTCAGGAGGTCGAACACCGCGACGCCATCGGCGATCCCGGTCGGGTGGTTGCTGACCAGAATGAAGCCGCCCTTGTCAGGAATCCGCTCGGCATTGGTCACGCCGATATCGAGATCGAGCAAGTTGCTCATATACTCGAAGCACTGGAAACCCGGCATGTTGGCGATGTCGTTGGCGAAGGTCATCGCCTTGTTGTAGCGCAGCAGCGTATAGAGAAACGGCCGCATGACGGGCCACAGCGGGTGGCCGACGATGCGTTGTCCGCGTTCGGCGATCAGCGTGTCGACGATATGTCCGGGTCTGCCTTGGGAAACGAGCGCGATCGTTTCTGCGAATTGTCCGAATGCCGTCGTGGGTTGGCGCCGTGCCATGCAAGATCCTGCCTCGTTGGGAAACCAGTTATCGCGATTATTATGATCGAAGCATGACAGGCACTTGGCCGATGTTAGCGATTCCATAACCGTCCCTCAGGCAAAATTGGCGGTCTGGCTGGCAAATTCAAGAGGCGGAAACGTGAATGAACTCCTGATCATGGCCGACGCGCAGCTGATGGCGGAACGCGCCGCCTGGTTGCAAAGCCTAGCCGGCGAACGACGCCTCTCACAGCACACGCTCGACGCATACGAGCGCGACACCCGCCAGTTTCTGACCTTCATGACCGGCCATCTCGCCGGCCCGACGACGCTGAAGGATATCGAGGCGCTGCGGCCCGCCGATTTCCGCGCCTTCCTCGCCGCCCGCCGCCGCGATGGCACCGGTGCCCGCTCGCTCGGCCGCAATCTCGCCGGCCTGCGCTCGCTGCTGCGCTATCTGGAAAAGAAGGGGCTGGTGAACGCCGCCGGCGCCGGCGCCATCCGTTCGCCGAAGCAGCCGAAATCGCTCCCCAAGCCGCTCTCCGACACCCAGGCCGTCACCGTCGTCAGCAACGAGGCGCAGTTGCACGAAGAACCCTGGATCGCCGCCCGCGACGCCGCCGTCATGACCCTGCTCTATGGCTGCGGCCTGCGTATCTCCGAAGCGCTTGATCTCCTGCCCGGCGACATCACGCCAGGCGCCACGACGCTGCGCATAACAGGCAAGGGCAACAAGACCCGCCTGGTGCCGCTGCTCTCTGTCGTCTTCGAGGCGGTCGACAAATACCGAAAGCTCTGCCCCTACCATCTCGCCGCCGATGAGCCGTTGTTTCGCGGCGCCCGTGGCGGCAAGCTGCAGCAGGCGATCATCCAGCAGACCATGCGCAAGATGCGTGGCGCCTTCGGCCTGCCGGAGACCGCGACCCCGCACGCGCTGCGCCACTCCTTCGCCACCCATCTTCTGGCGGGCGGCGGCGATCTCCGCACCATCCAGGAACTGCTCGGCCACGCCAGCCTGTCGACCACACAGGTCTATACGGGTGTGGATGCCTCGCGCCTTCTCGACGTTTACGACCGCGCCCATCCCCGGGCGTAATCCTTTGTTAACCTGTTCCCTTAAAGGAATATGATGAGCCCCGCGCGTAAAGCTTGTGGCAAATCCTTTGTGACCGGAACACCATCATGACGATCTCCCTCGGCCACCGCAGCCTTTCCATCGCCTTGCCGGCTCGTTTCGGCAACATCGTGCTCTGGCTGATCGCCGCTGTCCATGTGCTGGCCGCAGCACTCCTGATCGCCACCCTGGTCTCCATCTCGCCGGCGTCAGCCGCGGATGACACAAGCTGCACCGGCCACAACATCCTCGACGACCTGAAGGTCAGCGATCCCGCGCGCTACCAGCAGGCGGTGAAGGAAGCCGACGCCGTGCCGAACGGCAAGGGCATCTTCTGGAAGATCGAAAAACCGGGCATCAAGCCATCCTGGCTCCTCGGCAGCATGCACGTCACCGATCCGCGCGTCCTCGACCTGCCGCCGCGCACGAAGGCCGCCCACGATGCAGCTGACACCATCGTCATTGAATCCGACGAGATCCTCGACGAGAAGAAGGCCTCGGCGGCCCTGATGATGAAGCCCGACCTGATGATGTTCACCGACGGAACGACCATCGACAAGCTCTTGTCGCCCGAGGATTACACCCGCCTCGAGGCCGGCCTGAAGACCCGCGGCATTCCGCTTGCCGCCGTCTCGCGCATGCGCCCTTGGATGATCTCGAGCGTCGTGGCGCTGCCTGCCTGCGAAATGGCACGCAAGGCAAAAGGCGTCCAGTTCCTCGACCAGAAAATCGCCACCGACGCGGCCGCCCAGGGCAAGCAGGTCAAGGGCCTGGAGACGCTCTCCGAACAGCTGCAGGCCATGGCCGAACTGCCCACCGAATTCCACATGAAGTCGCTGATCGAAACCCTGGAACTCGGCTCGAAGATGAACGACGTGGTCGAGACCATGACCGATCTCTATCTCTCCGGCGATATCGGCATGACCATGCCGATGCTAAAAACCGTGACACCCGAGGGCGCCGACGACAGCAGCGACTACGCCGCCTTCGAACAGCGCATCATCCTCGACCGCAACAAGATCATGGCCGAACGCGCCGCCCCGATCCTGGCCACCGGCAACGTCTTCATGGCCGTCGGCGCGCTGCATCTGCCGGGCGAAGGCGGGGTGATCGAGCTCTTGCGCAAGCAGGGCTTTACGGTGACGGCGGTGAATTGAGGGCGCTGAGGCGCCTCCCCATGTGGGCGATCATCGCCTTTACGATGAGATTGTGGAACGGCGTGATCACGGCGATATAGATCCGTCCGATCAGGATCTTGCGATGGACCAATGTCGTCGCCTTCACCCATTTCATCTCGCCATCGGCGGAATCCTCGACGTCGACGACGATGCGAAAGTCGAGATGCTTGTCATCGAAACCGACGACGACCTGTCGCTCGGTCTTTGACAGCACCGGAAATATCCCGACCTTTTCTATTGCTTCCGGCAGATCGTGCGCATCCGTCCGCAACCCGAAAAGCGGACCGACGATCAGGTTGCGCAACCTCATCAAACTGCTGATCCAGAACGGCGCGTAGCCCAGCATCAGCCGGGCGGCCTCGATTGCATCGAATGACGCAGCCGGTACTGAAAGTTGATAGCAGTCGGCCCAATCGGCCGAGGGCAGCGCTGGATGCGGCAGGCGTGGCGCGATTTTAGAAGGTTTGGCTGGCATCAACGACATTGATCACGCGTCTCCGGCAATATCCTCCGGCAACACATAGCACATCCCGCGACACCGAACCGCCCTCTGCATCGCCCTGCGGCAATACGCGCCACCGAACGGCAATGCGTTAAGCTCCCCGGCTGCCGCAAAAGTCCCCTCCCCAACCCCTCCCCACAAGGGGGAGGGGCTAGCTTGTGGCGACGCCGAGCGTCGCTTTTACCCTTCCATCAGTTGAGAGAGCAAAGTTCTGCCGAGCGATTGCCGCCCGGAAGCCCCTCCCCCTTGTGGGGAGGGGTTGGGGAGGGGTCTTACGACAAGCACCAAACCGCGCGAGGGCTGAGCGTGTACTTACCCACGTGATCGCTTTTCCGCCTTCAGTTCGGCAAGGAGAACATCGGCGTCGACTTCACGACCCTCGCCGCTGGCAATCCCCTCGTCATAGGCCCGTTTCAGGCGCGCGATTTCCAACTGCCGGATTTCCTCGCGTTGTTCCCAAAGGCGCAGGGCGTCGCGAACGATTTCGCTGTTGGACGCATAGCCGCCGCTATCGACCGCATCCTGCATTTTTGCAGCCTGATGCGGTGTGAGCGAAATGGTAAGGGTGCGCATGTTGGTGGCTTTCATGATGAGAGAATACCACACCCAACAAGGCCTAACAATTATTGTTAGCCAAACGAAAAAGGCCGCGGTCCTCTCGAACCGCGGCCTCTTCGAAGTTTATGGCAAAGCCTTACATATGGATCGGCTTGAAGAACGCCGCCAGAGCGGCTTCCTTCACCGCTTCCGACATGGTCGGGTGGGCGTGGCAGGTGCGGCCGAGGTCTTCGGCGGAGCCGCCGAATTCCATGAGCACGGCGATCTCGTGGATCATTTCGCCGGCGCCGAAGCCGACGATGTGGCCGCCGAGAACGCGGTCGGTGGTCTTGTCGGAGAGGATCTTCACGAAACCATCCGTCGCCAGCATGGCGCGCGCGCGACCGTTGGCCGTGAACGGGAACTTGCCGACCTTGTAGGCGACGCCAGCGGCCTTCAGCTCTTCCTCGGTCTTGCCGACGGAGGCGACTTCGGGCTGCGTGTAGACGACGCTCGGGATCACGTCGTAGTTCACATGGCCATGCTGGCCGGCGAGGATTTCGGCGAGCGCTACGCCTTCGTCTTCAGCCTTGTGCGCCAGCATCGGGCCCTTCACCACGTCGCCGATCGCATAGATGCCGGCAACATTGGTGCGGAAGTGACCGTCGATCTCGACGCGGCCACGATTGTCGAGCGCGACGCCCGCTTCTTCGAGACCGAGGCCAGCGGTGTAGGGAATGCGGCCGGTGGAGATCAGCACGACATCGGCTTCGACCGTCTGCGCGGCGCCGCCGGCGACCGGCTCGAAGGTCACCTTCGCGCCCTTGCCACCCTTTTCAACGCCCGTCACCTTGGAGCTCAAGTTGATGTCGACGCCCTGCTTGGCGAGCATGCGCTGGAACTGCTTGGAGACGTCGCCATCCATCGCGCCGAGGATCTTGTCGAGATATTCGATGACGGTGACCTTGGCGCCGAGGCGCGACCAGACCGAGCCGAGCTCGAGGCCGATGACACCGCCGCCGACGACGATCATCGTCTCAGGCACCTTGTCGAGCGCGATCGCGCCGGTGGAGGAAACGATCACCTTCTCGTCGATATCGACCTTCACGCCAGGGATGCCGGCAACGTCGGAGCCGGTGGCGATGACGATGTTCTTGCCTTCGATTTCCTGAACCTTGCCGTCCTCAGCCGTAACCGAGACCTTACCAGCCGAGACGATCTTGCCGGTGCCGATGAAGCTGTCGATCTTGTTCTTCTTGAACAGGAAGGCGACGCCGTCGACGTTCGACTTCACGGTGGCGTCCTTGTGGGCCATCATCTTGTCGAGGTTCAGCTTCGGCGCCGCGACTTCGATACCGAGCGCGTCCATGCCGTGGCCGGCCTGATGGAACATTTCCGACGCGTGCAGCAGCGCCTTGGAGGGAATGCAGCCCACATTCAGGCAGGTGCCGCCGAAGGTCGCGCGCTTTTCGACAACGGCGACCTTAAGGCCGAGCTGGGCCGCCTTGATGGCAGCGACATAGCCGCCGGGGCCGGTTCCGATAACGATGACATCATAGGACATTGTTGCTTTTCCTTTTCGTTATTTGCTTAATCCGCCGCGCGGGCAAGCGCGAGACGGAAGCCGAAGCCGACCAGAGCGGCGCCGGTAATGCGGTTGAACCATTTGCCGCTGGCGATGAAACGATCGCGCACGGCCTTGACGGTGAAGAAGGTGGAGACGGCGGCAAACCAGGCGACCAGCGCGGTCGCCATGCCGATGCCGTAGCTGAACTGGATGAGGCCGGGCGTGTCGTGATGAACGAGCGTCGAAAACAGCGACAGGAAGAACAGCACCGGCTTCGGGTTCAGCGCATTGGTGATGAAGCCCATGCCGAGGCAGCGCAGCGCAGAGATCGGCTTGCGATCCTCTTCACTGACCTTGATGTCGGCCACGTTGAAACCCGGAGCGCGAAACGACTTGATGCCGAGATAGACGAGGTAGGCGACACCCGCCCACTTGATCATCGCAAACAGCATCAGCGACTGAGACACGATCAGCCCCAGGCCGAGGATCGTGTAGCTGATGTGGAAGAGCAGCGAGAAGCCCATGCCGAGGCCGGTCATGATCGCGGCGCGGCGGCCATGCACGATGCTCTGGCGCAGGATCACCGCGAAATCGGCGCCCGGCACGACGATGAAGATCGAGAAGACGGCCATCAGGCCGAGAAATTCGAGAACATACTGCATGCTCATACCGCCCTTGAAATGATGAACCTGATCATCGGCCGCCGCTTACATTGAGGATCGCGCCGGTGACATAGGATGCCTCTTTGGATAGCAGATAAAGCACCGCGTCGGCGATCTCTTCCGCCGTGCCGGCGCGCTGCATCGGAATGCTCGGCGCCATGTCGCGCGCCCGATCCGGCAGGCCGCCGGAAGCGTGGATTTCGGTGTCGATAACCCCAGGGCGTACGGCGTTGACGCGCACGCCCTCGGTCGCCACTTCGCGGGCAAGACCGATGGTGAAAGTGTCGATCGCGGCCTTGGAGGCGGCGTAGTCGACATATTGCGAGGGCGAGCCGATGATCGCCGCCATCGACGAGATATTGACGATCGCCCCGCCCTTGCCGCCATGTTTGGTCGACATGCGGCGCACGGCCTCGGCCGCGCAGAGAATGGAGCCGGTGATGTTGATGCGCATCATCCGCTCGATGCGCGCGACCGACATCTCGTCGATCCTCGCTGGCGCATCGACGATGCCGGCATTGTTGGCAAGCCCGTCCAGCCGGCCGAAGTGGCGGTCGATCGCTTCGAACATCTGCGTGATATCGGAGGCCTCGCCGACATCGCCCTTGATCGCGATGGCATCCCCGCCGCCGGCCTTGATCCTGGCCACGACCTCGTCTGCCGCAGCCTTGTTGGCGGCATAGTTCACGGCGACGCGCCAGCCCTTGGCGGCGGCCAGCAGGCTGATCGCAGCGCCGATGCCGCGGCTGCCGCCGGTCACGAGAAGAACGGGTTGGTCACTCATGACGCACATTCCTTGAAGTCGAGCACATCCCAGGGCGCCACCGATGCCTTGCCCTTGCCCCAGATCGAGGAGGCGCGAATGGCCGGGCCGATGCCGGGGAACAGGATCTTGTCGGCCGCCTGCCCGGCTTCCGGCTGCAGGTTGTCGAGCGTACCCTTGGCGTCGATGCCGTAGACCATGCCCTGCCAGATCGTGCAGGCTTCGAGATCGGCCCCCGTGGCGTCCCCGTCAGGGCATTTGAACATCACCATCGCCAGCGACCGCGCCGGATCTTCAGACGGCATGACATAGCCGTCGAGCGTAAGCGGCGTCTTCAAGACCTTGACCGTGAAGCGATTGCTGGCAGCGGCCGCGGCTGACGCGATCGGCGTGAAGCGAAGCTCGTAGGCGCCGTCGCGATCGGCATAGACGGCATTGGCCTGCTTGCACTCCGCCGCCATCAGCGGCTGGCCGCAAAGGGTGGCGGCGAGCAAGAGCGCAGCCGCACGCCTCACGGAGCGGCCGGAAGCGGGCGTGGTATTCGACGAGCGGAAGGCGGGTTTCAGCGACATCAGGTGTTCCGGTGCTGAGGCGAAAAGGGCCGCTCGCGCGGCCCTGTCGGTCTCTTAGAGATCGAGAACGAGGCGTTCCGGATCTTCCAGGCTTTCCTTGACGCGCACGAGGAAGGTAACGGCTTCCTTGCCGTCGACGATACGGTGGTCGTAGGAGAGCGCGAGATACATCATCGGACGGATGACGATCTGGCCGCCGACGACGACGGGACGGTCCTGGATCTTGTGCATGCCGAGAATGCCCGACTGCGGCGCGTTCAGGATCGGCGAGGACATCAGCGAACCGTAGACGCCGCCATTGGTGATCGTGAAGGTGCCGCCCTGCATGTCGGCCATCGACAGCGAACCGTCACGAGCCGACTTGGCGAGACGGCCGAGGTCCTTTTCGATCTCGGCGATCGACATCTGGTCGGCATCGCGGATGATCGGAACGACCAGGCCCTTGTCGGTGCCAACGGCCATGCCGACGTGGCAGTAGTTCTTGTAGATGATGTCGGTGCCGTCGATCTCGGCGTTGACAGCAGGCAGTTCCTTCAGCGCGTGGGTGACGGCCTTGGTGAAGAAGCCCATGAAGCCGAGCTTCACGCCGTGCTTCTTTTCAAACACGTCCTTGTACTTGGCGCGCAGCGCCATCACGGCGCTCATGTCCACCTCGTTATAGGTGGTGAGCATGGCGGCGGTGTTCTGGGCGTCCTTCAGGCGCTTGGCGATCGTCTGGCGCAGGCGCGTCATCTTCACGCGCTCTTCGCGGCCGGCATCCTCGACCGTCGACGGGCCGCGTGCGGCGGCAGGGGCTGCCGGAGCAGCAGCGGCAGGAGCCGCAATGCCCTTGGCGACAGCTGCGATCACGTCGCCCTTCAGAACCTGGCCGCGCTTGCCGGAGCCATCGACCTGATCGGCCGAAAGGTTGTTTTCAGCGAGCATCTTCGAAGCAGCCGGTGCCGGCGGCATCGAGGAAGCGGCAGCGGCAACCGGTGCGGCAGCAGCTGGAGCCGGCTCGGCGGCCTTGGCGGGGGCGGCAGCGGCGGCCGGAGCAGCAGCGGCGGCACCTGCGCTTGCAGCGATCTGGCCGAGCAGCGCGTCGAGACCGACGGTTTCGCCGGCCTGCGCGACGATTTCGGAGAGTACGCCGGCAGCCGGTGCCGGAACTTCGATGGTCACCTTGTCGGTTTCAAGCTCCACCAGCGGCTCGTCGGCCTTGATGACATCGCCGACCTTCTTGAACCAGGTGCCGACGGTTGCCTCGCTGACGGATTCACCGAGAGTTGGAACGCGGATTTCTGTGGCCATTGTTCAAATCCTGAATTTTGATCTTTGTGATGTTTGACGGCGTTCCGGCGCGAGCGGCCGGGATCTGAATTAATGCGGAGAGGAAACGCGGCGCGCTCCCTCCCCGATCTCATTCTCGTTAGCCGCCGAGCGCGTCCTCGAGGAACGCGGCGAGCTGTGCCAGATGCTTGGACATCAGGCCGGTTGCGGGCGATGCCGCGGCCGGACGTCCGGTGTAGCGAACGCGCTGGTACTTGGCATCGATATGGGCAAGCACCCATTCCAGATACGGGTCGATGAACGACCATGCACCCATGTTCTTCGGCTCTTCCTGGCACCAGACCATTTCCGCATTGCGGAAGCGGGAGAGCTCGTTGATGAGCGCCTTGGCCGGGAACGGATAAAGCTGTTCGACGCGCAGCAGGTAGACATCGTCGATGCCGCGCTTTTCGCGCTCTTCCAGAAGGTCGTAATAGACCTTGCCGGTGCAGAGCACGACGCGGCGGATCTTGGCATCCTTCTGCAGCTTGATCGGACCGTCCTTGATGACCTCGGCATCGTCCCAGAGGAGACGGTGGAACGAGGTCTCGCCGGCCATTTCGGCCAGGCCCGATACGGCGCGCTTGTGGCGCAGCAGCGACTTCGGCGTCATCAGGATCAGCGGCTTGCGGAAGTCGCGCTTCACCTGGCGGCGCAGGATGTGGAAGTAGTTCGCCGGCGTCGTGACGTTGGCGACCTGCATGTTGTCTTCCGCGCAAAGCTGCAGGAAGCGCTCGAGGCGAGCCGAAGAGTGCTCCGGACCCTGGCCTTCATAGCCGTGCGGCAGCAGGCAGACGAGGCCGGACATGCGCAGCCACTTGCGTTCGCCAGACGAGATGAACTGGTCGAACACGACCTGCGCACCGTTGGCGAAGTCGCCGAACTGGGCTTCCCAGAGCGTCAGCGCGTTCGGGCGGGCCAGCGAGTAGCCGTATTCGAAGCCGAGAACGGCTTCTTCCGACAGCATCGAGTTGATGACTTCGTAGCGCGCCTGGGTCGCCGACAGGTTGGCGAGCGGGATGTAGCGCTCTTCCGTTTCCTGATCGTAGAGAACCGAGTGACGCTGCGAGAAGGTGCCGCGTTCGCAATCCTGACCGGAAAGGCGGATCTTGTGACCTTCGGTGACGAGACCGCCGAACGCCAGCGCTTCCGCCGTTGCCCAGTCGATGCCTTCGCCGGTCGAGATCATGTTGGCGCGGTTTTCCATGAAGCGCTGGATCGTGCGGTGCGCATGGAAGCCTTCCGGGATCTCGGACAGCTTGCGGCCGATTTCCTTCAGCTGCTTCATCGGCACGGCGGTCTTGCCGCGACGCTGCTCGTCGGCATTATCAGCCGTGCGCAGGCCCGACCACTCGCCGTCAAGCCAGTCGGCCTTGTTCGGCTTGTAGTGCTGGCCGGCCTCGAACTCCTGCTCGAGATGCGCGCGCCAGTCGGCCTTCATCTTTTCGACTTCGCCTTCGCTGAGCACGCCCTCGGAAACGAGGCGCTCGCTGTAGAGCTGCAGAACGCTCTTGTGGGCGCGGATGACCTTGTACATCTTCGGCTGCGTGAAGGACGGCTCGTCGCCTTCATTATGGCCGTAGCGGCGGTAGCAGAACATGTCGAGGACGACAGGCTTGTGGAACTTCATACGAAATTCCATGGCGATCTTGGCGCCGTAAACCACGGCCTCCGGATCGTCGCCGTTGACGTGCAGGATCGGTGCTTCGATCATCTTGGCGACGTCGGACGGATAGGGCGACGAACGCGAGAAGGCCGGGTTGGTGGTGAAGCCGATCTGGTTGTTGATGATGACGTGCATCGTGCCGGCAACGCGGTGGCCGCGCAGACCCGACAGGCCGAGGATTTCGGCAATCACGCCCTGGCCGGCAAAGGCGGCATCGCCGTGGATGAGGAGCGGCAGAACCTTGGCGCGCTCCGACAGCGGAATGGTGTCGCCGTCCCAGACGGTGGCGCCCATGTCCTGCTTTGCGCGGGCCTTGCCCATGACAACAGGATCGACGATTTCAAGGTGCGACGGGTTGGCCGTCAGCGACACGTGAACCTTGTTGCCGTCGAACTCGCGGTCCGAGGACGCGCCGAGGTGGTACTTCACGTCGCCGGAACCTTCGACTTCGTCAGGCGCGTAGGAGCCGCCCTTGAACTCGTGGAAGATGGCGCGGTGCGGCTTGCCCATGACCTGGGAGAGCACGTTCAGACGACCGCGGTGGGCCATGCCGAACACGGCTTCCTTGAGGCCGAGATGGCCGCCGCGCTTCAGGATCTGCTCGAGCGCCGGGATCAGCGATTCACCGCCGTCGAGGCCGAAGCGCTTGGTGCCCTTGAACTTGACGTCGAGGAACTGCTCGTAGCCTTCGGCTTCGATGATCTTCGACAGGATCGCCTTCTTGCCTTCGTTGGTGAAGGCAACGCCCTTGTCAGGACCTTCGATCCGTTCCTGGATCCAGGCCTTTTCCTCGGGGTTCGAAATGTGCATGAACTCGACGCCGATCGTCGAGCAATAGGTGCGCTCGAGGATCTCGATCATCTCGCGAACGGTGGCGTATTCCAGGCCGAGCACGTTATCGATGAAGATCTTGCGGTCGTAGTCGGCTTCGGAGAAACCGTAGTTTTCCGGCGACAGTTCCTTATAGTCCTCAACAGGAGCGGCGATGCCGAGCGGGTCGAGCTTGGCATGCAGGTGGCCGCGCATCCGGTAGGCGCGGATCATCATGATGGCGCGCACGCTGTCGCGCGTCGCCTGCAGGATGTCTGCGCCTTCGGTCGGCTTGCCGGCTGCTTCAGCCTTGGCCTTCACCTTGGTCTCGACGACCTTCTCGATCACGCCCCAGTCGCCGTCGAGCGCCGAAACGAGGTCGCCGCTGGCCTGCATCGGCCAGTTCTTCTTGCGCCAGGATGCGCCCTTGGCGGCCCGCTTCACATCATCAGGATTGTCTTCCAGCGCCTTGAAGAAGGCGCGCCATTCTTCGTTGACCGATGCCGGGTCGTCCTCGTAGCGCGCATAGAGCTGCTCGATATAAGCAGCGTTGGCGCCATCCAGGAACGAGGTGATCTGAAACTGCTCGTTGGCTTCTTGCCGTGCCATGGTGTTACGCGGACGCTTCCGCCCGCCTCCTGACTTTGTGATTTGCCGATCCCATCGACCGGCTGCCGCATCTTCATGTTCAGCCGCCTGTCCGCGGCTCAGTCTTGGTTCGAACCGGGCAGCACGCAAAGCGCATCCTGCCCGGTGTATAGATTGGCTTAGCCCTTGAGGACTTCAACCAGCGTCGTGCCGAGGCGTGCCGGCGAAGGCGAAACCTTGATGCCGGCTGCTTCCATGGCAGCGATCTTGGATTCCGCATCGCCCTTGCCGCCGGAAACGACTGCACCGGCGTGGCCCATGGTGCGGCCCTTCGGAGCCGTACGACCCGCGATGAAGCCGGCCATCGGCTTCTTACGGCCCTTCTTGGCTTCGTCGATCAGGAACTGCGCCGCGTCTTCTTCAGCCGAGCCGCCGATTTCGCCGATCATGATGATTGAGGTCGTGGCTTCGTCGGCCAGGAACATCTCGAGCACGTCGATGAACTCGGTGCCCTTGACCGGGTCGCCGCCGATGCCGACAGCCGTCGTCTGGCCGAGGCCTTCGTTCGACGTCTGGAACACGGCTTCGTAGGTCAGCGTGCCGGAGCGCGAAACGATACCGACCGAACCCTTGCGGAAGATCGAGCCCGGCATGATGCCGATCTTGCATTCTTCCGGCGTCAGGATACCCGGGCAGTTGGGCCCAAGCAGGCGCGACTTGGAGCGGTCGAGGCGAGCCTTGACGCGAACCATGTCCATAACAGGGATACCCTCGGTGATGCAGGTGATGAACGGGATCTCGGCGTCGATCGCCTCGATGATCGCGTCAGCGGCACCAGCCGGGGGAACGTAGATGACCGAAGCGTCGGCACCCGTGCGTTCCTTGGCTTCGGCGACCGAAGCGAAGATCGGCAGGCTTTCGCCCTTCGAGCCGGTCCAGGTTTCGCCACCCTTCTTCGGGTGGATACCGCCGACCATCTGCGTACCGTAATAGGCAAGCGCCTGTTCGGTGTGGAAAGTACCGGTCTTGCCGGTCAGGCCCTGCACGAGGACCTTTGTGTTCTTATTGACGAGAATAGACATCCGTTAATCCCGATCTCTAGCTTTAGCGCCTGCGAAACTTCGTCCACAAGAGGACGCCGCTACTAATCAAAACAATGCCGCCAGCGACGAGAGGCGAAAGCTGCATGCACATTGTCAGTGCCGCCGGTGACGCATTTTCCTCAAAGGCAGCGCACCACTTTTCTTCCTCAAGCCACCAGAACCAGCAGCCGATGAGAGCCGTAATCGCGAATGCAAGTACGACCCTCAGCATACACTTACCTACGCGTTGATCGCCGCGACGATCTTCTTGGCGGCATCGTCGAGATCGTCAGCTGCCGTGATCGCGAGACCGGATTCGTTGAGGATCTTCTTGCCGAGCTCGACATTGGTGCCTTCGAGGCGAACGACGAGCGGAACCTTGAGACCGACTTCCTGAACCGCTGCGACAACGCCTTCGGCGATGACGTCGCACTTCATGATGCCGCCGAAGATGTTGACGAGGATGCCCTCGACCTTCGGATCAGCCGTGATGATCTTGAAGGCAGCCGCGACCTTCTCCTTGCCGGCGCCACCGCCGACGTCGCAGAAGTTAGCCGGCTCCTTGCCGTACAGCTTGATGATGTCCATCGTCGCCATGGCGAGACCGGCGCCGTTGACCATGCAGCCGATGTTGCCGTCGAGAGCAACGTAGGCGAGGTCCCACTTGGAGGCTTCGATTTCCTTGGCGTCTTCTTCGGTCTCGTCGCGCAGCGCCTTGACGTCGTCATGGCGGAACAGCGCGTTGCCGTCGAAGGACATCTTGGCGTCGAGGACGCGCAGATGGCCGTCCTTCATGACGATCAGCGGGTTGACTTCGAGGAGCGCCATGTCCTTTTCGCCGAACGCCTTGTAGAGCGCCGGGAACAGCGACTTGGCGTCTTCGGCGGCAGCACCGGAAAGTTCCAGAGCCTTGACGATCTTGGCGACGTCATCAGCCGTTACACCCGTTTCCGGGTTGATGGCGATGGTGTGGATCTTCTCGGGCGTGTCGTGGGCGACAGCTTCGATGTCCATGCCGCCTTCGGTCGAAACCACGAAGGCAACCTGACCGACGGAACGATCGACCAGCAGCGAGCAATAGAGTTCGCGGTCGATGTCGGCGCCGTCTTCGATGTAGAGACGGTTGACCTGCTTGCCGGCTTCGCCCGTCTGCGCCGTTACCAGCGTGTTGCCGAGCATTTCCTTGGCGTGAGCAACGACTTCGTCGATCGACTTGGCGAGGCGAACGCCGCCCTTGGCGTCGGGGCCGAGTTCCTTGAACTTGCCCTTGCCGCGGCCACCAGCGTGGATCTGGCTCTTGACCACGTAGAGCGGGCCCGGCAGCGACTTGGCGGCGGCTTCGGCTTCCTCGACCTTGAGGATCGGCACGCCCTTGGCGACCGGCGCACCATAGCCCTTGAGCAGAGCCTTGGCCTGATATTCATGAATGTTCATGGATCTATTCCTGTTTGGATTGCGTCAGCGGTCGGTCGGCTTATTTCAGCGACGGCGCGATGTTGATGCACGCTTCGCACAGGCCGGCGACAGCGGCGACGGACTTGTCGAAGGCTTCCTTTTCGGCCTTGTTCAGGTCGATCTCGATGATGCGTTCGACGCCACCGGCACCGATGATGGTGGGAACGCCGACATACATGTCCTTGACGCCGTACTGGCCGGAGAGCTGCGCTGCGCAAGGCAGGACGCGCTTCTTGTCCTTGAGGTAGGATTCAGCCATTTCGATCGCCGAAGCGGCCGGTGCGTAGTAGGCCGAGCCGGTCTTCAAGAGACCAACGATTTCGGCGCCGCCATCACGGGTGCGCTGGATGATTTCTTCGAGGCGCTCCTTGGTGACCCAACCCATGGTGACGAGGTCGGTGAGCGGGATGCCGCCAACGGTGGAGTAACGTGCGAGCGGCACCATCGTGTCGCCGTGGCCGCCGAGAACGAAAGCGGTGACGTCCTGTACGGAAACGTTGAATTCCTTGGAGAGGAACAGGCGGAAGCGCGAGCTATCCAGAACGCCGGCCATGCCGACGACCTTGTTGGCCGGAAGGCCGGAGAACTTCTGCAGCGCCCAGACCATGGCGTCGAGCGGGTTGGTGATGCAGATCACGAAGGCGTTCGGGGCATACTTCTTGATGCCGGCGCCGACCTGTTCCATGACCTTGAGGTTGATGCCGAGCAGGTCGTCGCGGCTCATGCCCGGCTTGCGGGCGACGCCGGCGGTGACGATGCAGACGTCTGCGCCTTCGATTGCGGAATAGTCGCTTGCGCCGGTCAGGTTGGCATCGAAGCCTTCAACCGGCGAGGACTGCGCTATGTCGAGGCCCTTACCCTGCGGGATGCCGTCGGCGATATCGAAGAGAACGATGTCACCCAGCTCCTTGAGGCCGGCGAGATGCGCCAGCGTGCCACCAATCATGCCAGAACCAATGAGAGCGATTTTGTTACGCGCCATTTCGGTGTTTCCTTTGCGACCAAAATTCGTCGGGCGACGCACTGAGGGGCTGCGCCCAATTGCCGCAATCGCATAGACCCTAAGGCCAAAAATGGCAACTGATTATTTTGGGACCAGCAATTTCAATCGTTTAGAAGACAAATTACTTACGTAAACGTAAGAGTTTTTGTCATGAAACTGCTATTCGGCGGCTCGTTTCTCGTGGTGCAAAGCCAGATATTCCGCACTTCGCATCTCGAAAAGGCGCGATGCCGTCCGGTCGAACTCGAAACCTTCGGTACCACGCGCTTGTGTCAACAAGTTCTCAGGCATGGCCGCCGCCGAGATATAGAGCCTCACCGCATGGTCGTAGAGCGTATCGACCAAAATGATGAAGCGCTTCGTCTGGTTGCGTTTCTCGGGTCCGAGCATGGGAACGTGATCGACAAATATGGCATCAAAGCGTTCGGAGATGACAAGGAAGTCTGCCGCACCCAGCGGCTTGTCGCAGAGATCGGAGAAGGTGAACCGCGCCAGCCGGTCGACGGCGAGCGGCACATGGATCGAGCGCCCCTTCATCGGCAGCTCGATCGGCTGCGCCTTGCGCCCATGCAGCGCCTGGTTCCAGGCGGCGTCCATGGCCATGTCGGCATGGCGGTCGAGGGGCGTGATGTAGACGGGCAGGCTGTCGATCTTCTCCATCCGGTAATCCGTTGGAGAATCCAGCGTCACGGTCTCGACGTGCTTGTTGAGGAGATCGATGAACGGCAGGAACAGACCACGGTTAAGGCCGTCACGATAGAGATTGACCGGCTCGACGTTGGAGGTGGCGACCAGTACGCAGCCGCGACCGAACAGGTCGGAAAACAGCCGAGACAGGATCATCGCATCGGCGATATCGGTGACCGTGAATTCGTCGAAGCACAGAAGCTCGGCTTCGTCATAGAGGGCGGCACCGACCACAGGGATCGGATCGGCCTGCTTGGTCTCGCCGTTCTTCAACCGCAGCCGGTGTGCGGCGATGCGGTTGTGAACGTCGGTCATGAACTCGTGGAAATGCGCCCGCCGTTTTTTCGCGCAGGGCGCCATGTCGAAGAACATGTCCATCAGCATCGTCTTGCCGCGGCCGACGCTACCGTGAATGTAGAGACCCTTGACTGGCTCGGAAGACTTCTTCTTGGCCGCGAACAGCCATCCGAGCGCGCTCGATTTCGCAGCCGGACGCTTCTGCTTGAGCTCCGACAGCACCCGATCCAGGCACTTCGCCACATGCATCTGGGCGGAGTCGAGTTGAAGCGAGCCTGAGGCCGTCAGCGACTTCAATTGTTCGCTGACGCTCAAGCTGTAGTCTGGCATCGGTTGCATTGAGATAATCCGCCTGGAAAAGATCGGCGGAGCGAGCCGCCGGCTCGCTTATCGGCTGAGCGCGATCGGCTGGCCGCTGCTCGTCTGGCCGCTGAAGGCGTTGTCGGCGGTCTTGTAGACGCTGCCGATCTGGGTGCCGTTGCGGTCCTTGAGCAGGACCTGCTTGCCCGACACTTCCCAGGAACCCATCGCCGTCAGCTCGCCGACGCAGCCGCGCGTACCGCCGCGCGAACCGCTGCCGAGGTTGGTGAGCGTCAGGAACATGTCGCAGGAGCCGTTGACCCGCCAGCTGCCGACCAGCGATTCCTTGGTAACGTCGAGGCCGCCGCCATTGGCCGCCATTGCGCCGCCGCCCTGCACGCCGCCCATCGGCGCCGTCGAGGCCGGAGCGGCCGGAAACTGCGAGGAACCACCGGGAGGAGGCAGCTGACCGCCCTGCACTGAAGGCACCGGCTGTGCCGTCAAAGGCGCCGGCGCTGCGCTGTAGCTCGCGTCGTTATAGGCCGTACGCTGGCAACCGGCGAGTGACAGAACAACCGCCATACCTGTCATCGCATATCGCAACTGCATCTGAATGCTCCCGAATGTCCGCTTTTGTCGCATGAAAATAGTAATTAGCTTATTTTCGAATGAACGTGTTTCACTTTGGTTAATCAAGCCGTAATGGCCGTGAATTGCCTGACGGAGCTAGGCCTGTGACAGCGCAATTCAACCTTTACGGCTGAGAACTTCCTGAAGATAGAATTTGTCAGCAAGGTGATGACCAGTCATTTCTTCCGGAAATGCTGTCGCCTGTTTCACGATTGAACGATGATCATCTCGCACCGGCAGGCATTGGCGGCCCGACAAGGGCCGCCGGATGGATGGCTCGCGTCAGACGCGGCGCTCGACCATCATCTTCTTGATTTCGGCGATCGCCTTGGCCGGGTTCAGACCCTTCGGGCAGGTCTGCGCGCAGTTCATGATCGTGTGGCAGCGATAGAGGCGGAACGGATCCTCGAGATTGTCGAGGCGCTCACCCTTGGCTTCGTCGCGGCTATCGATCAGCCAGCGATAGGCCTGCAGCAGAACGGCCGGGCCGAGATAGCGGTCGCCGTTCCACCAGTAGCTCGGACAGGAGGTCGAGCAGCAGGCGCACAGAATGCACTCGTAGAGGCCGTCGAGCTTCTGGCGGTCCTCGTGGCTCTGCTTCCACTCGGTCGCCGGCGCCGGCGACACCGTCTTCAGCCAGGGCTCGATGGAGCGGTGCTGGGCGTAGAAGTTGGTGAGATCAGGCACGAGGTCCTTGACGACGGGCATGTGCGGCAGCGGATAGATCTTCACCGAGCCCTTGATGTCGTCGAGACCCTTGGTGCAGGCCAGTGTATTCGTGCCGTCGATGTTCATCGCGCAGGAACCGCAGATGCCCTCGCGACAGGAACGGCGCAGTGTCAGCGTAGGGTCGATCTTGTTCTTGATGTAGAGCAGACCATCGAGCACCATCGGGCCGCAATCGTCGACATCGATGTAGAACGTGTCGATCGACGGGTTCTGGCCATCATCCGGGCTCCAGCGATAGACGCGGAATTCGCGCGTATTGGTGGCACCGGCCGGCTTCGGCCACACCTTGCCTTCGCGTATCTGGGAATTCTTGGGAAGTGCGAGTTCAACCATGGTTAGCGGCCACTTTCACGATGTTCAGAATTGTTTGAATGTCCAAAGACCCGCCAGACAAATCCAAGATCTGCCCCACCATCACACATGGATCGAAATCCAGGTCTTTAGCCAACCAAGTCGGTAGCTCCTCAGTCTCAGATAGTTCTGTGTAACTATTCATAATCACACTAAACACATCGAAGACAAAAAAAGTAAGAGCGATGAGCATTGCATACGCTATCGCTTTGAATTCAGAGGTTGCGGACCATGCTCCAGACAAATCACCATTGTGCGTGATCACCTTAATATGGGC
Organism: Rhizobium sp. 01N48; assembly: GCF_056399145.1. Classification (NCBI taxonomy): domain Bacteria; kingdom Pseudomonadati; phylum Pseudomonadota; class Alphaproteobacteria; order Hyphomicrobiales; family Rhizobiaceae; genus Rhizobium; species Rhizobium sp. 01N48. The sequence goes on along the minus strand of NZ_JBFTQT010000014.1, from coordinate 23,217 downwards.
GCGATAGTCCCAATGAACATGGTCGCTCATCCATCCGTAAAGCTTTCCAACATCAGAAAACTGATCGGAGAGACGACCTATGCACTTGGTAGTCTTTGTATTTCTAATCTTGTCGACGTCTGATAATGGGCGAACGACATAAATCCAAGCAAGCTGCTCCAAAATCATTCGCGCTATAGCGACGGATTCAAACAGTGCACCTTTGTCCGCCTCCGCAAAGGCACGTCGAAAGCTGTATTGCACGCGCGTTAGCGTAAGATCCCCTATCCATTCCCCGACAGTTGGCTGCCTGCCTAGCAATGGTGGATAGCCACTCAAAGCTTCCCCAATTCGCTCCACCTGCGCTAAGCACAGCCGACGAAAGTCGCGATCTAAACGCGACGCGCCGCCCGGGTCTTCCTCATAAGCCATATCTTTGAGGTAAGTTCTACGGACATTGTCGATCGATTTGTTTTGAAGATAATATGTGACCGTCGCGGCACTTATCATTTCACGAAGAGCCGCCGGGTAGTCGTTATCGACTCCGACCTCATAGGGAACTTGGTTGACCGGAACCTCGAAATCCTTCTGCATAGACAAAGGGAACGCCGCTCGTAATCTCTCCGGATTCCAAGCGGGCCCTTCTTCAGCGATTTCGACGGGAGTTCCCATCAGTAAACACGCGCCTTCGGTGCGATTTTCTGCGGGTCGATCCCTTCCGCGATCAGCTCGGTATGCACGGGGCGGTAGTCGAGCTTGACGTCGCCGGCGTCGTTAACCCAGGCAAGCGTGTGCTTGCGCCAGTTCTCGTCGTCGCGGCCGGCAAACTTGCCTTCCGTGTAGTCCTCGCGGGCGTGCGAACCACGGCTCTCCTTGCGCGCTTCGGCGCCGTAGATCGTCGTGATGGCGTTGGCCATCAGGTTCTGCAGCTCGAGCGTCTCGACGAGGTCGGAATTCCACACCATCGAGCGGTCGGTGACCTTGATGTCGCGCATTTCCTGCCAGATGGCCGAGATGCGCTTGCAGCCCGATTCCAGCGATTCCTGCGTGCGGAACACGGCGGCGTCTTCCTGCATGGCGCGCTGCATCTTCTCGCGAAGATTGGCTGTCGGCGTAGAGCCGGAAGCGTGACGCAGGCCGTCGAAGCGGTCCATGATCTTGTCGCAGGCGGCAACGTTGAGATGCGGCACCGGCGATGCGCGGTCGATGACTTCACCGGCGCGGATGGCGGCGGCGCGGCCGAAGACCACGAGGTCGATCAGCGAGTTGGAGCCGAGACGGTTGGCCCCGTGCACCGAGGCGCAGCCGGCTTCGCCGACGGCCATCAGGCCCGGAATGACCCGCTCCGGATTGGAGCTGTCGGCGTTGAGCACCTCGCCCCAGTAGTTCGTTGGAATGCCGCCCATGTTGTAGTGAACGGTCGGCAGGACCGGGATCGGCTCGCGCGTCACGTCGACGCCGGCGAAGATCTTGGCGCTCTCGGAAATCCCCGGCAGGCGCTCGTGCAGAACGGCCGGATCGAGGTGGTCGAGATGCAGGAAGATGTGGTCCTTGTTCTTGCCGACGCCGCGACCTTCGCGGATCTCGAGCGTCATGCAGCGCGAAACGACGTCGCGCGAGGCAAGGTCCTTGGCCGACGGCGCGTAGCGTTCCATGAAGCGCTCGCCCTCGGAATTGACGAGGTATCCGCCTTCGCCGCGCGCACCCTCGGTGATCAGACAGCCGGAGCCGTAGATGCCGGTCGGGTGGAACTGCACGAACTCCATGTCCTGGAGCGGCAGGCCGGCGCGGGCAACCATTCCGCCGCCGTCGCCGGTGCAGGTATGCGCCGAGGTCGCCGAGAAATAGGCGCGGCCGTAACCGCCGGTCGCCAGCACCACCATCTTGGCGGCGAAGCGATGGATCGTGCCGTCGTCGAGGCACCAGGCAACGACGCCGGTGCAGCGGCTGCCGTCATCCGACATGATCAGGTCGAGCGCGAAATACTCGATGAAGAATTCCGCGTTATGGCGCAGCGACTGGCCGTAGAGTGTGTGCAGGATGGCGTGGCCGGTGCGGTCGGCAACGGCGCAGGTGCGCTGTACCGGCGGACCCTCGCCGTAGTTCTGCATGTGACCGCCAAACGGGCGCTGGTAGATCTTGCCTTCTTCGTTGCGCGAGAAGGGAACGCCGTAGTGCTCGAGCTCATAGACCGCCTTTGGCGCTTCCATGGTGAGGTACTGCATGGCGTCGACGTCGCCGAGCCAGTCGGAACCCTTGACGGTGTCGTAGAGGTGCCACTGCCAGCTGTCGGGCGTCATGTTGCGCAGCGATGCCGCGATGCCGCCCTGCGCCGCGACAGTGTGCGAGCGGGTTGGGAACACCTTGGTGATGCAGGCGGTCTTGAAGCCCTGCTCGGCCATGCCGAGCGTCGCGCGCAGGCCGGCGCCGCCGGCGCCGACGACGATCACGTCATAGGAATGATCGATGTACTTGTAGGCCTTCCCGTTCTGAGCGGGGCCATTCTGAGCGGATGAATTCGATGCCATGATATCAATTATCCTACGAAGGCGATCTTCAGAATGGCGAAGAGACAGAGCCCCGCCATCAGGATCGAAAAGAAGGTGTTGAGCATCACGAGCGCGATCTTGGTGACTTCATGGTGCACGTAGTCTTCGATGATGACCTGCATGCCGAGCTTCATGTGGATGACGCCCGACACGACCATCAGGCCCATGACGACGGCGACGAACGGGTTCGACAGCGCGTGGACCACTTCCGCATAGGGCTGGCCGGCATGGATGATCATGAAGATGATGAAGAAGAGAAAAAGCGGCACGTTGGCAACGGCCGTCACGCGCTGGCGCCAGAAATGTTCGGTGCCGTCCTTGGCCGAACCGAGGCCGCGAACCTTACCCAAGGGGGTACGCATATCCATGTGATCAACCTTTAGAAGCGAATGAGGAAGCCGATCACCCAGACCAGCAAGGTCAGACAGAGCGAGGCGATGATGTTGGCGATGGCGAGCTTGGTCGAGAATTCCTTCCCGAAGCCGTGGCCGAGGTCCCACATGAAGTGGCGGAAGCCGCCGAGCATGTGATGGATGAGCGCCCAGGTATAGCCGAGCAGCACGAGCTTGCCGATGATGCTGCCGAGCACCCAGTTGGCCCAGTCGTAAGCACCGACGCCGGTCGCGGCCGCGATCAGCCACCAGGCGACCAGAAGCGTGCCCACATAGAGCGCCCCACCGGTGATACGGTGGACGATCGACATAACCATGGTGGGGATTGGTTTATAAATCTGCAAATGCGGCGACAGGGGCCGATTGTTTGTCACGTTCGCCATCAGAACCTCGCGGCGGTCTTTCTGCGCTCCCCGGGATCCGGAAAAGCATCCAAGCAACCACACGATTGACAGAATGCTGTGTGTGCGTTGCATCAATGGCGACGTTTAATCACGGAAACACCTAACGACAAGTATAATTGACGCACCCACGGAATTTAATCGATTTGCGTCTTGACGTCGCAGTTGACATAGGTCAGCCGGCCCGCCCCGCTACCCCTTGCGGATGAATTTTCAAGCTTTGGTGGACAAGCCTGCGCTTTTGGCGCATTTTCGCGTTAACGCTTTGTTAAGCATTCCGTTTCCGGAGACCAACGCGATGTTCAAGACATCCTCGAAACTCGTTTCGCTCGCCGCAGCAGTGCTGATCGCGCTGCCCGCCGCAGCCGGCGATTTCGGCGGCAATGTCTTCCCGCGCCACCACGATCGCGGCCATGCCGGCGGCATCGGATATGGCAACATCGGACAAGGCATGGGCCATCGCGGCATCGCAAACGGCTTCGCATCCGGTTCGGTCATCCGACATCGCGGCACGTCGATCGTCGGCAATTATGGCGGCTGGAACAACGGCCCGCGGCAGATCGCCGGCGGCTACGACGGCTACCGCCCGCATCCGGGCCGCGGCCGCTTCATCCAGCGCTTCTCCTCGCCCTCGTCCAATTTTGCCCGCAGCAACATCGTCATCATCGACCAGCGCGGCGAAGCGCGCGCGCCGTCGGGCACCTATGCCGGAACATCCTATGCCTATGAGACGGATGGCGGCACCTATGTCGGCGGTTACGGCTATGCCGGCTACGGATATCAGCCGACCGTCCGGCTGGCGCCGATGGCCAAGGTCATCCACGTCAACAATCGTCGCAACGCCTGCTCCTACGAACAGGGCGTCTGCGTCATCCGCCCTTGATAGAGGTCATCAGCCGTTGAAGCGCCAGACCGTGGTCTTCTTGACCTCGCTGTCCTCGAGCGCCCGCGTCACCGGCACCTGATAGACCGCGCAGGCCGACAGCCGATCTTTCGGCAGATAGGCCCGACCGGGATCGCCGACGAGAACGGTCACCCCGCCAGCCGCCAGCCGCTCGAACCATGGCACCAGCGCCATGGCGAAGTCGCGATCATAGAACACGTCGCCGGCCAGAAGCACATCGGCATCGATCTCCGAGCCGATCAGATTGTCGCCCGTAAAACCGATCTCGACCCCGTTCAGGCTAGCATTCAGCGCCACCGCTGTCTTCGTCCAAGGATCGATATCGGCGGCGAGCACGCTGTCCGCGCCAGCCATCTTCGCCGCGATCGCCACCAGTCCGGAGCCGCTGGCGAAATCGACGACGCGCTTGCCCGAAACCGTTTCGGGATGATCGAGCACATAGCGCGCCAACCCCTGCCCGCCCGCCCAGGCGAAGGCCCAGAACGGCGGCGGCAGGCCGATTTCGGCGAGCTCTTCTTCCGTCTTCAGCCACAGCTCATGCGCTTCGCTCGCCAGATTGAGCCGGATCTCCGGCACATGCGGCGGCGTCATCGGGCTGGTATTGTCGCGGATGAAGAGCGCGGGGTCGGTCTTCACGATATCAGCGCGGCGGGTTGTCGAGCCCACCCATGCGGCAGACCTCGGCCCATTCCTCGTCGGTCACCGGCTGCACGGACAGCCGCATCGACGTCACCAGCGACATCTTCGACAGCGCCTCGCTCGCCTTCACATCCTTCAGCGTCACCGGCTTCGGCATGTCGCGCACGGCGCGGATATCGACGCAGTCCCACTTGGGGTCGCCCTTGGCGGTCGAATCGGGATGCGACAGCGCGCAGACCTCGACGATGCCGACGATCTCCAACCCATCATTGGAGTGGTAGAAGAAGCCCTTGTCGCCGATCTGCATGGCCCGCATGTTGTTGCGCGCCAGATAGTTGCGAACGCCGGTCCACTCAGTGCCTTTTTCGCCGGCAGCCTTCTGCTGCTCCCAGGACCATGCAGACGGTTCGGATTTGTAAAGCCAGTGCGCCACTTGCTTACGCCTCCGGCTTGTTGAAGACCCAGTTGAAGGGCTTCACCTCGACGCTCTCGAACAGGCCGGCCTTCGCATAGGGATCGGCATTGGCGATATCGGTAGCCGCCTCGATGGTCTCGGCCTCGACGATGACGAGGCTGCCGCAGGGCTTGCCCTCGGCATCGAGAAACGGACCGGCCATCTTCAGCGTGCCGGCGGCGTTGAGCGCATTGAGATGCTCGACATGCGTGGGGCGCGTGTCCATGCGGACATTGAGGTGGCCAGGCTTATCCTTGCAGACAAAGGCGAAAAGCATGTGGGTTCTCCTATTCGGTCGTGATCGGACGCGTCATCAGCTGGTCGATGGCAGCGGCAATGCCGAGCTTGCCCTCGATGATTGCGGACACCGCATCGGTGACGGGCATTTCGATATCAAGCGACTTGGCGAGCCGCGATACGACGGCGGCGGCAAACGCCCCCTCGACGAGCTCGCCATGCGCGGGATCGCGCGTCTCGCCGCGCCCGAGCGCGATGCCGAAACGCAGGTTGCGCGATTGATGGCTGGTGGCGGTCAAGACGAGGTCGCCGAGACCGGACAGACCCGGCACGGTATCCGCCTGCCCGCCCTTGGCGACGACGAAGCGCGACATCTCGGCAAGCCCGCGTGCAATCAGCGCCGCCCGCGCCGAATCGCCGATGCCGGCGCCCTCGACGATACCGCAGGCAATCGCCAGTACGTTCTTCAAGGCGCCGCCCAGCTGCACGCCGATCCTGTCGGACGACGGATAGAGCCGGAAGGTACGACCTGAAATCGCCTGCGCCAGCCGCTCTGCAATCTCGCCATCTTCTGCGGCAACCACCATCGCTGTCGGCAATCCCTTGGCGATATCGGCCGCAAAGCCCGGCCCGGACAGCACGGCAATCGCATGTCCCGGAAGCGCCTTGGCCAGCATGTCGGTCAACAGATTGCCCGTGGTCTTCTCGATCCCCTTGGCGCAGGTGACGACGACGGCATCCTTAGCCAGATAAGGTTCATACTGCCGCGCCGCATCGGCCTGCGCTTGCGAGGGCATGGCAAAGAGCACGATGCCGGCATCGCTGATCGCATCCGGCTCCGACGAAAACTGCAGCGTCTCCGGCAACGGAATACCTGGCAGCGCCGCATCATGCAGATGCTCGGCGGCGAGATCGGCCATCAGCGCTGGATCGCGGCCGATCAGCGTCACCTTGTGCCGCCCCGTCAGCGCGATCACAGCCGCCAGTGCCGTCCCGAATGCGCCGGCGCCGATGACGGCGATCGTTTCGCTTTCTCCGCTCATGCCTTTGCTCCCCGCTTGCCGAAGCCCAGCAATGTCTCGGCGCTCGAATCGAGCGGCCAGCGCGAGCGCGGCTGCACGTCGAGATCATCGGGCGCAACACCCGTCGCCATCCGCTCCAGCCCGGCCCAGGCGATCATGACGGCGTTGTCGGTGCACAGATGCAGCGGCGGCGCCACGAAGCGGAAACGGTTCTTGTCGCACAGCGCCTGCAGCGTGCCGCGCACGACGAGATTGGCGGCGACACCGCCCGCAACCACCAGCGCAGGCTGCTCGACATCGGGATAGAGCGCCTTGAAACGCTCCAGCCCGCGCCCGATCCTGTCCTTCAGCGTCCGCGACACGGCATCCTGGAACGAGGCGCAGATATCGGCCACGTCCTGGTCCGTCAGCGGCGCGATCTCGGTCGCCGCCTGCCGCACGGCCGTCTTCAGGCCGGAGAAGGAGAAATTGAGCTTCGCCTCGCCGACCAGCGGTCGCGGAAACTTGAACCGCTGAGGATTGCCCGCTTTCGCCGCCCGCTCGACGGCCGGCCCGCCCGGATAGGGCAGGCTGAGCAGCTTCGCCGTCTTGTCGAAGGCCTCGCCCAGTGCGTCGTCGATCGTCGTGCCCCAGCGCTCGTACTCGCCGACCCCGCGCACTAGGATCAGCTGCGTATGCCCGCCGGAAACGAGCAGCATCAGATAGGGAAAGGAAAGCCCATCCGTCAGCCGCGCCGTCAGCGCATGGCCCTCAAGATGGTTGACCGCGTAGAGCGGCTTGCCGGAGGCCTTGGCGATCGCCTTGCCGGTCATCAGCCCGACCAGCAGCCCGCCGATCAGCCCCGGACCCGAGGTCGCGGCAATCGCATCGATGTCGGACAGCGACACATTGGCGCGTTTCAAAGCCTCGTCGATCAGCGTATCGAGTGCCTCGACATGCGCCCGCGCGGCGATTTCTGGCACCACGCCGCCATAGGCGCTATGCTCTTCGAGCTGGCTCAGCACCACATCGGAGCGCACGGTCGGCACGCCCTTCGCATCCCGCTCGACAACGGCGGCGGCGGTTTCGTCGCAGCTTGTTTCGATACCGAGGATGCGCAGAAAGGGAGCCATGGAGCCTGATCGTTGATTGCGATGGGTCTGAAACCTGTTTACGAGAAACTCCGGTAACAACGGATCAATGCGGATGCAAACAAAACCTTTCCGGATCGGCACCAGAGGCAGCCCGCTGGCGCTCGCCCAGGCAAACGAAGCCCGCGACAGGCTGATGGCCGCCCACGGCCTTCCAGAGGAGATGTTCGAGATCGTCGTGCTCTCGACCAAGGGCGACCGCATCACCGACCGTTCCCTCTCCGAGATCGGCGGCAAGGGCCTGTTCACCGAGGAGCTGGAAGAGAAGCTCTCAAGCGGCGATCTCGACATCGCCGTGCACTCCTCCAAGGACATGCCGACGACGCTGCCCGAGGGGCTCTGTCTCTCCGCCTACCTGCCGCGCGAAGACATTCGCGATGCTGTCGTAGGCCGCACCGCCCCGAAGCTGATCGACCTGCCGCACGGCGCAACCGTCGGCTCCTCGTCGCTGCGCCGCCAGGCGCTGATCCGTCGCATGCGCCCCGACATCAACGTCATCACCTTCCGCGGTCTCGTCGACACCCGTCTTCGCAAGCTGAACGAGGGCCAGGTCGACGCGACGCTCTTGGCGCTCGCCGGCCTGAAGCGGCTCGGCAAGGTCGAGGTCATCACCGACATCCTCGACCCCGACACCTTCCCCCCGGCACCTGCCCAGGGAGCGATCTGCATCGAAAGCCGCACCGGCGACACGGTGACCGACGCGCTGCTCGCCCCGATCAACGACATCAGGACCTACGACACCGTCTCCTGCGAGCGCGCCTTCCTTGGCGCACTCGACGGCTCCTGCCGCACGCCGATCGGCGGCTATGCCGTCTGCGAAGGCGACCAGATCCGGCTGCACGGGCTGATCATCACCCCTGATGGCCGCAGCCAGCACGCTATCACCATCGACGGCCACCGCCGCGACGCGGTCGCGCTCGGCACCCGCGCCGGCCAGGATATCCGCGCTCGCGCCGGCACCTCGTTCTTCGACAGCTGGAGCTGACGGCGCATGCGCGTGCTCGTCACCCGTCCACCGCATCCGGGCGAGCGCACCGCAAAACGGCTGGCGGAGATGGGACACGAGCCGATCATGCTGCCGCTATCCGCCCCCGCCCACGATGCGGACGCCGCCTTCGCGGCGCTCGCCAACTCCGACGGGCCGATATCAGTCACCAGCGCCGAGGCGATCCGCGTCCTCACCGAACGCCCCGATGACCTCGCCCCGCACCTCTCCCGCCCCCTCTTCGCCGTCGGCGACGCCACCGCAGACGAAGCAAGGGCAGCGGGCTTCAGAGACGTCACCGCCTCCACCGGCGACGGCGCCGACCTCGCCGACCGCATCGCGCAACGCGACACCGCGCGATCGGACAAGCCCAACCTCCTCTACCTAGCCGGCTTCCCCCGCGCCGAAACCTTCGAGACCCGCGCCGCAGACCTTGGCCTGACCGTCACCACCGTCGAATGCTACCGCATGCGCCGCCTCGACATCCCCGACCAGTTGCTCCGCGAACTCTTCTCGGCCCACGAACCCGATGCGATCCTCTTCTATTCGCGCCGCACCGCCGAAGATTTCTTCGCCCTCAAGGAAATCTCCACCAACCTCGACGCCCTCATCGGCGTCCGCCTCCTCTGCCTCAGCCCGGCCATCGCCGACGCGATTCCCCCGACCCTGCAAGGCCAATCCACCACCCCCGACAGCCCGGATGAGACAGCGCTGTTGTCGCTTCTGTGAGCGACAGAGCCGTCATTTCATAAGTTGGGTTTCCGCCCAGACAACAAACTCCTCAAGCCGAACAAGCGCCCGTGCGGCATCGTCCCGCGACTTCGCGCGCGCCCCGTATTGCACCTCGTCCTTCTGCTCCAGAAGCGCCCGAAGGTTTGTCTCCTGATGCTTCGGAAATGCATTGCCGAGTGCCGCGCGAAGCAGCTTGATCACCGCGCCATGGTCGCCCTGATTGATCTCGCCGCGATACTTCGCGGTGATGGCGTCGGCATAAGCGATCGCGCAATTGATTGATGTCGCGATGGATGGGTTTCCGAGATCGCCGAGGTCCGCCCAAGCATTGCTGTTGCGGGCGTCTTTCAAATAGGCCTTGGCCACAGCGAGCCGCGCCGAAACATAGGCCGCATCCGTCTTCTTGCCCGGCCTCGATCTAACCATCTGCGTCGGCCCCAGCCAAAGCAGCAAGCTCCTCCGGCCGTCTGCCCGACAGCACGATCGCATCCGCAACCGCATTGCCCCACCAGGGATCACGATCACGCGCCAGCCGCTCGACATCGGACATATCGAGACCGACGACACTTGCTGCAAAGCCGAGCCGCCCGGAATGCGCGGCCAGACTATCCCGAATCGTCTCGACCACCGCCGCGAGGTCTTTAGCGTCGGCCACGACAGCGACATCCAAGTCACTGCCGAGCCGATCCTCCCCGCGCGCGACACTGCCATAGATCCATAGGCTTTTAAGCAGCGGCGCCGTGCTGCCGGCGCTATCCTTCACGGCCTCGACGATATCAGCAAACCGCCGATCCTCGGCCGCGAAGAGACTTCGTATCTGGTCGGCGAGATAATGCTCGGCATTGAGCCGATACAGCCGGCTGTATCCTGCCCCCTCGGCGAAGATGACACCGATCTCCTCCAGCGAGAGCAGCCCAAGACGCGTGCTGCTCTTCGACAACGCCGCGCGCTGGCTGATATCGGCGGCGGACAACAGCCCGCCATGGCGCGCCAGCACACGCAGAACCCGAACATTCGAATCCACCCCGAAAACAAGGTCAACAGGGTTTCTGATGGCGCTTTGCGCAATGGTTCTCACCACCGTTCAACACCTCCAATATCTCGACAGATGATCCGATAACGAACCAATTGGGTTGATATTAAATCAATCGACCTATTATTAAACCTTTCTCTTGATCCTGACAACGCCACCCGATTGCCCCACAAACCAATCCAATTTCAGCCAAGGTCGCGACCTAATTTCGCAAATTTCATCTGGCCTCTTTCCTTCACCGGCCTCACTGACTACTTTCGAACCACTGTAAGAATTATGAGGGTCTCATGGCACCAGGAAATCCGCCCCGCCATTCGAAGAGCACCGACGAGCCGGTCACGATCGACTTGGATGCGCAGGAGATTGCCTCGGAAGAGAGTGCCAGCAAGGACATCCAGCATGACGCCGGCGCGGATATCGGCAAGACGGCCGACAAGGTAGCCGAAGCACCGCCGGAGACCAGCGAATCGATCGTTCCCGATGAAGGTATCGACGAGGGCGACGCCTCGAAGGCCAAGGCCGACGCTCCTGTTGAAGAGACGGCCGAGCCCTTTGCCTATGACAAGGCGCCCGATCCCGAACTGCCGCCCTATAATCATGCGCCCGAACCCGTGGAGCCCCCCAAGAGCGAGCCTCAGCGCCAGCCGGGCGGCACCTCCGGCCTGATCGCCGCCGGCATCGTCGGCGGGCTGATCGCCTTGATCGGCGCCGGCGCTATCCAATATGCCGGCTTCCTGCCCGGCTCCTCGGCGCCTGAGACGACTTCGCCCGAGATCACCAACCTCTCCGGCGAAATCGACGGCCTCAAGCAGTCCGTCGCCAACCTCGCCGCCGCACCGCAGGCAGCGCCGGCCAATGACGCGCTCGAAAGCCGCATCGCAGCACTTGAGACCGCCGCCAAGGCGCCTCAGGCAGTCGGCTCGGGCGCCGATAGCGCCACCGTCGATGCGCTGAACCAGAAGATATCGGATCTCACCGCGGAGCTCGACCAGCTGCGCGGCGCCGTCAGCCAGGCGACCGAGCAGCGCGCCACCAATGGCGCCGAGCTCGAACAGCGCCTCAGCGCCGCCGAGCAGAAGCTCAACGAGCCGCGCCAGGACGTAGCCGTCGCCAAGGCGATCGCCGCGGCGGGCCTGAAGGCGGCGATCGATCGCGGCGGTCCTTTCGTGGCAGAACTCGACACCTATGCCGGCGTCTCGCCGGATGATCCCGTCGTCGCCGACCTCAAGAATTTCGCCGAAACCGGCGTGCCCTCGCGCGCCGAGCTGATCCGCCAGGCGCCTGATGTGGCGACCGCGATCGTCGGCAGCGTCAAAAAGGCCGATCCGAACGAGAGCTGGTCCGACCGGCTGATGGCTGGCGCCAAGTCGCTGGTCAGCGTGCGCCCGGTCGGCAATATCCAGGGTGACAGCGTCGAGGCGATTGCCGCGCGCATGGAAGACAAGGTGAAGAACGGCGACCTGCCGGGTGCGGCCAACGAGTGGACCACGCTGCCGGCGGATGCCAAGCAGGCGTCCGCCGCCTTCAAGCAATCGCTGGACGCCCGCATCCGCGTCGAGGAGCTTGTCGGCAGCGCGCTGTCGAAGGCGGTCTCCGGCACTGGCCCCGGTACTGGCAAGGAGGGCTGACCATGATCAGGCTCGTCGTCTTCGCGCTTCTCGTGCTCGTCCTCGGCTACGGCTTCTCCTGGCTTGCCGATCGCCCCGGCGATCTCTCGCTCATCTGGGAAGGCCAGCTGTATCAGACCCGGCTGATCGTCGCCGCAACCGCGATCATCGCGCTGATCGCGGTCGTCATGGTCGCCTGGTGGCTTGTGCGCGTGATCTGGACCTCGCCGCATTCCGTCACCCGCTATTTCCGCGCCCGCAAGCGCGACCGTGGCTACCAGGCGCTCTCGACCGGTCTGATCGCCGCCGGCGCCGGCAATGCGCTGATGGCCCGCAAGATGGCCGCCCGCTCGCGCGGCCTTATCCGCGCCGACCAAGAGCCGCTGATCGCGCTGCTCGAAGCCCAGGCGGCCCTGATCGAGGGCCGGCATGACGAGGCCCGCGCCAAGTTCGAGGCGATGGTCGAGGATCCCGAGACTCGCGAGCTCGGCCTGCGCGGCCTCTATCTCGAGGCCAAGCGCCTCGGCGCCAACGAGGCCGCCCGTCAGTACGCCGAAAAGGCCGCCGACAACGCGCCCTATCTCCCCTGGGCCGCCCAGGCGACGCTCGAATACCGCAGCCAGTCCGGCCGCTGGAACGATGCGATCCGCCTGCTCGAGCAGCAGAAGGCCGCCCGCGTCATCGACAAGGCAGAGGCCGACCGCCTGCGCGCGGTGCTTCTGACGGCCCGTGCCGACGAGAAGCTGGAGAACGATCCTTCAGGCGCCCGCGACGACGCCACGCATGCGCTGAAACTCTCGGCCGATTTCGAGCCGGCCGCGATCATCGCCGCCAAGGCGCTGTTTCGCGAAGACAAGTTGCGCAAGGCAGCCTCCATTCTCGAGCAGGCCTGGAAGACCAACCCGCATCCCGAGATCGGCGCCACCTATGTGCGCGCCCGCAGCGGCGATTCGCTCGCCGACCGGCTGAAGCGCGCCGAAAAGCTGGAGGCGCTCCGCCCCAACAACATCGAATCGCTGTTGATCGTCGCCCAGGCCGCCCTCGACATCCGGGATTTCGCCAAGGCCCGCGCCAAGGCCGAGGCCGCCGCCCGCATCGAGCCGCGCGAGGCAGCCTTCCTGCTGCTCGCCGATATCGAGGAAGCCGAGACCGGCGACCAGGGCCGGATCCGCCACTGGCTTGCACAGGCGCTGAAGGCGCCGCGCGATCCGGCATGGGTGGCAGACGGCTATGTCTCCGACAAATGGCTGCCGCTCTCGCCGGTCACGGGCAAGCTCGACGCCTTCGTCTGGAAGGCGCCGTTCGGCCAGGTCGAAGGCCCAGTCGAGGAAGGCTCCGTCATCTCCATCGACAGCGCGCTGAAGAGCCTGCCGCCGGTGCGCGACGTGAGATCAGACAGTGCCGCCGGCGATCACCGCATCATCGAGCTTGAGCGCGCCGCCACCATCGCCAAGGCCGCCCGCCCGGTGGCAGAGACGCCGGCAGCACCCGCGCCCGCCAAGCCGAAACCGGCCCCTAAGGAGCCGGCAACCGCGAGCAAACCTGCCGACGCCCCCGAACCACGCCCCTTCTTCGGCGGCCTGCCGGATGATCCGGGCGTGCGCAATCCATCGGCCGAGCCAGAACCCAAGACACGGCTTCGCCTCTTCTAGCCAAACAGGACCCGTATGTTCGAACGCTTCCAGGCATTTTTTCAGAACCTGACCGCAGACCCCCAAAAGAGCAGCTTCGCCCCCGATGATCCCCGCATCGCGGTGGCGGCACTCTGCATGCAGGTCATGGAGGCCGACGGCCAGATCAAGGACAGCGAGAAGAAGCGTCTGCGCACGCTCCTGAAGGACCAGTACGGTCTCGACGGCAAGCAGCTCGACGCGCTGATTGCCGCCGGCCAGGAAGCCGAGAGCGACGCCGTCGACTATTACCGCTTCACCTCGGACCTGAAGCGCCACCTCGACACCGAGCAGCGCCTGGAGCTGATCGGCATCCTCTGGGACATCGTCTATGCCGATGGCGAGCGCAGCGAGATGGAGGACGACGCCATCTGGCGCATCGCCGAGCTTCTCGGCGTATCGGCCCGCGAGCGCATCCAGAAGCGCCAGGAAGCAGCCAAGCGCGTCACCGGCATCGATGTGGTGCAAGACGATGCCGACTGACAGTACAGGCGCGGCGGGCATAGGTGGCGCGGGCACCGGCATTGCCGGCCCCGGCGCCGCGGACCCCAACGACCCGGGCCAAGGCATCGAAGCCAAACGCCCGGTTCTGATCGTGCTCCATCAGGAAAGCTCCAGCCCCGGCCGCGTCGGCCAACTGCTCGCCGAGAAGGGCTATCCGCTCGACATCCGCCGCCCGGTGCTCGGCCAAAAGCTGCCGACAACGCTTGCCGAGCATGCCGGCGCCGTCGTCTTCGGCGGCCCGATGAGCGCCAACGATCCCGACGACTTCGTCAAGGCCGAGATCAGCTGGCTCGATGTGCCGCTGAAGGAGAAGAAGCCGCTGCTCGGCATCTGTCTCGGCGCGCAGATGCTGGTGCGCCATCTCGGCGGCAAGGTCGCGGCCAATGCCGACGAGACCACCGAGATCGGCTGGTATCCGCTGCGCGCGACCGAAAAGGGCCGGCAGCTGATGCACTGGCCGCGCATGGTCTACCACTTCCACCGCGAAGGTTTCGATCTGCCGCGCGGCGCCGATCTGCTCGCCGAAGGCGACGTCTACCCGAACCAGGCCTTCCGCTACAACGGCCATGCCTGGGCGCTACAGTTCCACGCCGAACTGACCCGCGCCATGATGCACCGCTGGGTCGTCCACGGCGCCCACCGCTTCATCCTCCCCAACGCGCAACAGGGCCGCGAGCATCTCGAAGGCCGCATGCTGTTCGACGCGCCGCTCAAGGCCTGGCTTAACGAATTCCTCGATCTCGTCTTCGAGGGCAAGAAGCCGAAATCGGCCCCCTCGGCCAAGGCCACGCTGACGGCCTGATGCGGAGAGCCGCGCGCCGTGTTATGATCGGCAACGTCACTTCGCTTGAATTCTAGTCGCAAAAACAGGTTCCGATCCACGATCCGGCCGATTGGTCGCGCCAGGCGCCGCCATGACCGCAGCCATGTCAGGGGAACAGCATGTCGAACTACGAACAGAAGCTTGTCTCGCTGGGCCTCGTCCTGCCCCAGCCGCTGAAACTGCCCTCGCACATGACGCTCCCCTTTCCCTGGGTCAACGTGCGTGGCAACAGGGCCTTCATCTCCGGCCACGGACCGCAGAACCCCGACGGCTCCCCATCAGGCCCCTTCGGCGTCGTCGGCGACACGGTGACGATCGAGGAGGCCCACGCCTCGGCCCGCAAGGTCGGGCTTGCCATGCTGGGCAGCCTGAAGCGCGAACTCGGCAGCCTCGACCGCATCACCGGCTGGTGCCGCGTTCTCGGCATGGTCAACTGCGCCCCCCACTTCTCCAACCCACCCGCCGTCATCAACGGCTTCACCGAACTGATCAACGACGTCTTCGGCCAAGACGTCGGCCGCCACGCCCGCTCCGCCATCGGCGTCGCCGGCCTGCCGCTGAATTTTCCGGTCGAGATCGAGGCGGAGGTGATGATTTCGGGGTGAGGGATTTTTGGTCGGCTAGCGTTGCGTGCGTGGCCCCCTCATCCGACCCTTCGGGCCACCTTCTCCCCGTTGGGGCGAAGGGGAGGTTGAGCGAGCGGCCGGCCCCGAGTCTCTTCTCCCCCGCGGGGAGAAGGTGCCGGCAGGCGGATGAGGGGGCCCCACACTCAACGTGAACCACCCCCAAAAACCTACCTACCCCCGCGTCACATGCTCCGGCGCATCCAGCGTATCGATCTTCCGCAACTGCGGAAACCCGCTCGCCCACAACGCCGCCACCACAAGCGTCCCGATCCCACCGATGACAACCGCCGGCACAGCACCGAACACCGAAGCCATCGTCCCGGCACGAAACTCGCCAAGCTCGTTCGACGCGCCGACAAACACCATGTTGACGGCGTTGACGCGACCGCGGAGTTGGTCGGGCGTCCAGAGCGCGATCAGGCTCTCGCGGACATAGACCGACACCATGTCCGCCGCCCCCATCAGCGCCAGCGCCGCGATCGACAGCTCGACATTATCAGATAGGCCGAAGACGATGGTCCCCAGCCCGAACAGCGCCACGCCGACGAACATGTAGACCCCGGCGCGATGCTTCAGCGGATAGGTCGCAAGCAAAACGGCCATGACGATCGCGCCGACGCCCGGCGCCGAGCGCAGCAGGCCGAGGCCCCAGGGGCCGAGCGTCAGGATATCACGCGCAAAGATCGGCATCAGCGCCGTGGCGCCACCGAGCAGCACGGCGAAGAGATCGAGCGAGATCGCGCCCAGCACCACCTTCTCGGTGCGGATGAACTTGAAGCCGCCGAGGATCATATCCCAGCTCTTCGCCTCGCCGGTCGTCTTCTGCGCCGGCTTCGGGATCAGGAAGAGCAGCCCCGCCCCGAGGCCCGCGAACACCACGGCCACCGTATAGGCCGTATGCGCATTGATGCCGTAGAGCAGGCCGCCGATGACGGGGCCGGTGATCGAGGCGAGCTGCCAGGACGACGAGTTCCAGGCGATCGCGTTCGAGAGATCGTCGGCCGGCACGAGATTGGGCGCCAGCGACTGCACTGCCGGCGACATGAAGGCGCGCTCGATGCCGAAGACCAGCAGCACCGCGAAAACAGGGATGGGCGAGAAGGTGCCCGTCATCGTCATCCCAAGCAGCGTCAGCGTGCAAAGGGCGGCCACCAGCGAGCACAGCGAGGCGATGGCGCGGCGGTTATAGCGGTCGGCGACCGAGCCGGTGACGAGGATGAGCAGCAGCGACGGGAGGAACTGCACCAGCCCGATCAGGCCGAGATAGATGGCGCTGCCCGTCTGGTCGTACATCTGCCAACCGACCGCGACGCTGACGATCTGCTGCGAAAACGAGAGCAGAAATCGGGCGAAGAAGAAGCGGGTGTAGGAGGAGTGCCGGAAGGCCGCGAAGCGGTCGCCGTGAGCCGAGATGGACATGATGTCTTTCCAACAAACGGGCCAAACATCGCTTCCCGACGCGCCCGTTAAACATGAATTGCCGCGGCATTGCACACGGCTCTTGCCGGTTTAGTCGCCAATGTCTACATGTCTGTCAACAACGAACTGGAGATTGCGATGCTTGCGCTTTTTCAAACCATTGATTTGGCTTTGAATCTTTACACCTGGATCTTGATCGCCAGCGCCATTTTCTCCTGGCTCTACGCGTTCAACGTGATCAATTCCAGCAATCAGTTCGTCAATTCGGTCGGCATGTTCCTCTACAATGTCACCGAACCGGTGCTGCGCCCGATCCGTCGCGTACTGCCGAACCTCGGCGGCATCGACATCTCGCCGATCATCCTGCTGCTCATCATCTTCTTCATCCGCTCGTTCATGTGGAACACCATCGTCCCGTTGGTGTTGCGGTAAGGCCCTGGCAGGCCGCTGACGATCATCTCGTCCTCGCCATCAGGCTGACGCCGAATGGCGGGCGGGATCAGATCGATGGTATTGAGCTGGATGCCGACGGCAGGGCCTATCTGAAGGCCCGTGTCTCGGTCGTTCCCGAGAAAGGCAAGGCCAACAAGGCGCTGGTCGCGCTTGTGGCGAAGCAGCTCGGCCTCGCGAAGTCCTTGGTGAACCTCGTCTCGGGCGACACGTCGCGTAAAAAAATCCTCCGGATCGATGCCGAGCCGGAGGATCTGATCAAAAAGCTGGAAGCTTTACTCGGCCTGTAATCAGGCCTTTTCCTTCTTGGCGCGTTCGATCGCCTCGAGGATCAGCTGGCCGGCTTCCTTGGCGTCGCCCCAGCCGTAGATCTTCACCCACTTGCCGGGTTCCAGATCCTTGTAGTGCTCGAAGAAATGCTCGATCTGCTTGAGCGTGATCTCAGGCATATCCGTGTAGTCCTTGACCTTGTCGTAGCGCATGGTCAGCTTCGGCGACGGAACGGCGATGATCTTCTCGTCCTTGCCGGAATTGTCTTCCATCTTCAGAACGCCGATCGGGCGCACGTTGATGACGCAGCCCGGAACCAGCGGACGGGTGCTGGCGATCAGGACGTCGATCGGGTCGCCGTCTTCCGACAGCGTGTGCGGTACGAAGCCGTAGTTACCCGGGTAGGTCATCGGCGTGTAGAGGAAACGGTCGACAACCAGCGTACCGGCGTCCTTGTCCATCTCGTACTTGATCGGGTGGCCACCGACGGGAACTTCAACGATGACGTTGACGTCCTCAGGTGGGTTCTTGCCAATGGCAATGGCGTCGATGCGCATGCGATTACTCCCGCGACGTGAAATCTTCGCAGCCAGATAATCGGATTCATGCCGCGAAGCAACAGAGCACGACCGCGCAGGCACATGATTGTTTTATGATCTGGCCTTCAAAATGCCGGAAAACTGGGCAGAGGCCAGCACTTTGCTCCCCCGCACCTTGTCGTTGAGCAGATCGCTCAGTTCCAAATGAAGCCGATCTTCTTCAAGGGCTTCTCGTCGAAGGTTTCGGTACCCTCGCAATAGTCGATGCCGCCATGGCCGCGATAGAACTCCGCGCCGCCCTCGTTCTCTTCCAGGCACCAGACCACCATGCCCTTGCAGCCGAGCGACTTCAAAAGCCGCCGCGCTTCGGAAAACAGCATGTGGCCGAGGCCGATGCCCTGATACTCGGGGCGAAGATAGAGCTCGTAGATCTCGCCTTCCTGCGGCAGCGCGCGGGCGCGGTTGAGACCGAGCGTTGCATAGCCGGCAACCGTTCCGGCGACGTCAAGCACGAGCAGCGTCGCGGGTCCGCGTGTCGCCTTGCGCCACCAGCTCTCGCCGCGGCGCTCCACCATCTGCGTCAGCGCCTTGTGCGGAATGATGCCGGCATAGGTATGTTTCCACGCAAGCCGGTGCACCTCCGAGATAGCTCGGGAATCATGCGGCTCGGCCCGCCGAACATCGATCGACAACGTCTTCATAACGCTTACTCTGGCCCGGTCGCGGACAATTAACCATATGCGCTAACGCATTCAGCCCGATTGCCCACAGGGTTAACATGTGGACGACGGCTGAAATTTAACGCTTTTTTAACTATTGCGACAAGAAGGATTCGGCGAACCGCACAAAATAAAAACCCCGGCGCGATGGCCGGGGTTTTGAAGTCTCTTGTAAGCCTGTTCGACTTAGGCGGTCTTCGCCTTGGCGAAGCGCTTGCGGTCGTTGGCGTCGAGATACATCTTGCGCAGACGGATCGACTTCGGCGTCACTTCCATCAGCTCGTCGTCCTGGATCCAGGAGAGAGCGCGGTCGAGCGTCATGCGGATCGGCGGCGTCAGCTTGACGGCTTCGTCCTTGCCGGCGGCGCGGATGTTGGTCAGCTGCTTGCCCTTGAGGACGTTGACCTCGAGGTCGTTGTCGCGGCTGTGAATGCCGATGATCATGCCCATGTAGACCTTTTCGCCGGGCTCGATCATCATCGGGCCGCGATCTTCCAGGTTGAACATGGCGTAGGCCACGGCTTCGCCGGCAGCGTTCGCGAGCAGAACGCCGTTCGTGCGGCCACCGATTTCACCCTTGTAGGGCTGGTAGTCCTTGAACAGGCGGTTCATCACGGCGGTGCCGCGCGTGTCGGTCAAGAGTTCCGACTGGTAGCCGATCAGGCCGCGGGTCGGAGCGTTGAACACGAGGCGAACGCGGTTGCCGCCCGAAGGACGCAGCTCGGTCATTTCGGCCTTGCGCTCGGACATCTTCTGCACGACGACGCCGGAATGCTCTTCATCGACGTCGATGACGACTTCTTCGATCGGCTCCATCAGCTGGTCGTTCTCGTCGCGGTGCATGACGACACGCGGACGCGACACGGCAAGCTCGAAGCCTTCGCGGCGCATGGTTTCGATCAGAACGGCGAGCTGCAATTCGCCGCGGCCGGAAACGTAGAACGAATCCTTGCCTTCGGCTTCCTCGATCTTCAGCGCGACGTTGCCTTCGGCTTCCTTGTAGAGGCGGTCGCGGATGACGCGCGAGGTCACCTTGTCGCCTTCGGTGCCGGCCAGCGGGCTGTCGTTGACGATGAAGGACATGGTAACGGTCGGCGGGTCGATCGGCTGCGCGGTCAGCGCTTCGTTGATCGCGGGATCACAGAAGGTATCGGCAACCGTGCCCTTGGAAAGGCCGGCGATGGCGACGATGTCGCCTGCATGCGCTTCGTCGATCGAGGTGCGCTCGATACCGCGGAAAGCGAGGATCTTGGAGATACGACCGGTTTCGATCGTCTTGCCGTCCTGGCCGAGGACCTTGACGGCCTGGTTCGGCTTGATCGAGCCGGAATTGATGCGGCCGGTGATGATGCGGCCGAGGAAGGGGTTGGCTTCCAGGATGGTGCCGATCATCGTGAACGGGCCTTCGGCAACCGTCGGCTCCGGAACGTGCTGCAGCACGAGGTCGAGCAACGGTGCGAGACCCTGGTCCTTCGGGCCTTCAGGTGCAACGTTCATCCAGCCATCGCGACCGGAACCGTAGAGGATCGGGAAGTCGAGCTGTTCGTCGGTGGCGTCGAGGCTGGCGAAGAGGTCGAACACTTCGTTGATGACTTCTTCGTGGCGGCCATCGGGACGGTCGATCTTGTTGATCGCGACGATCGGACGGAGGCCGACCTTCAGCGCCTTGGAGACGACGAACTTCGTCTGCGGCATCGGGCCTTCAGAGCTATCGACCAGAACGATCGCGCCATCCACCATCGACAGGATACGCTCGACTTCACCGCCGAAGTCGGCGTGGCCGGGGGTGTCGACGATGTTGATGCGAACACCCTTCCACTCGACCGAGGTCGCCTTGGCAAGGATCGTGATACCGCGTTCCTTTTCCAGGTCGTTCGAGTCCATCACGCGTTCCGCAACGCGCTGGTTTTCGCGGAACGAGCCGGACTGTTTCAGGAGCTCGTCGACCAGTGTCGTCTTGCCATGGTCAACGTGCGCGATAATCGCGATGTTGCGAAGTGCCATATGTCTATATCTCTGAGGCTGGGGCGCCACGCTGGGAGGGCGCCAATTGCATTGGGGCGGCTCTTACAGTGTTTTTCGCGAATGCGAAAGGGGGGAGCCTGGAATGAGAGGAATGCACGTATAGCACGGATGGCATCAGCTCGTCCTTTCGGGGTCGAGCACCACCCGCCAGAGCTCCTGGTCGTTGCGATCCATCAGCCGCACCGTCAGCTGCTCGGTCGTGCCATCGATATCGACGAGACCGAAGAATTGCATCCCTGCTGACGGCGGCAGGTTCTGCTCGGCCCCACCGGGCGCCGCCTTCAT
The DNA here is from genome assembly GCF_056399145.1 of Rhizobium sp. 01N48. Lineage (NCBI taxonomy): Bacteria > Pseudomonadati > Pseudomonadota > Alphaproteobacteria > Hyphomicrobiales > Rhizobiaceae > Rhizobium > Rhizobium sp. 01N48. The sequence continues at coordinate 1,823 of NZ_JBFTQT010000014.1, read as the reverse complement.
GAACTTGACTTCAGGCCCGAAGGTCATGTCGAGCTCCTGCGGCCCGTAGGTGCCCGAATGCAGCGGCCCGGCCACGAACTCCCAGAACGGCAGGAACTCGCGGAACTTCGCCCGCTCGGGACTATAGTGATGCGCCGCCGCGTAGCGCACGTCGGCCGTCAGCCAGATCATGTTCGATATCCCGGCATCGCGGATGAAGCGCAGGAGGTCGGCGAATTCGAGCTCGCGACCGAGCGGCGCGCCATTGTCGCCATTGGAGATCGATTCCGATCCGCGCCGATTGCCGTAATCGTCCCAGATGACGAGCCCGATCGGCAGATCGCAGGCGATCACCTTCCACGTCGCCGTCGAGCGCACCAATTCACGCTTCAGCCACGCCACTTGCCGCTCGCCGAAAATCCGCGACTGTGGCGAAAGCTTTTCATCCAGCCCATGGCTGTTCGGCCCGCGATAGGAGCGCAGGTCGACGAAGAACACTCGAGCAGCGGCCCATAGGAAACCTTGCGATAGATCCGCCCCGGTTCGGCCGCGACATGACGCGTCGGCGTCATCTCGTGAAAAGCTTGTGCCGCCCGCTCCGAAAGCACCGCGACCGACTTCTCCTTGTAGCGGTCGTCACGGCTGAGATCGGTCGATGGCGACCAGTTGTTCAGCACCTCGTGGTCGTCCCACTGGTAGAAGATGGGGCAGACGGCGTTGAGCGATTTCACGTGCTCATCGAGCAGATTATAGGTCCATTGCCCGCGAAACTGCTCTAGCGTCTGCGCGATCTCGCGCTTGGCCTCGGTGACGATACGGTTCTTCCAGACCCCGCCGCCGCGCAGCGAGATTTCGTCGGGAACCGGGTTGTCGGCATAGATCGTGTCGCCGGAATGGATCATGAAGTCCGGCCGGTGATAAGCGATCGTCGAATACGTCCGCATCCCCTCATCATCGATCCCCCACCCCTGCCCCACCGTATCGCCCGACCAGACGAAGCGGATATCGCGGCGGGCAACGGGTGCGGTACGAAACTGCCCGAGGATCGGCTCCGACCGGCTGTTGATGTCCTGGAGATCGGCCGCGCGAAAGCGGTAGAACACCTCCTGACCAGCAGGCAGATCCTGTAGCAACAGCTTGGCGGTCAGATCGCTATCGGGCGTGACGTCGATCGGCGGCAGCCTCACGGCATTGGAGAATTTGTCTGATGTCGAGTATTCCACGAAGAGCCGCGACGGCCGATCCACCCGCGTCCAGATGACGCCCGAGGTCTGATCGACATCGCCGGACTGCACGCCCGAGGTAAATACCGGCCGGCTGGACGATCCGCGCGCATAATAGGGCATCGCCAGCCCCGCCACGGCAAATCCGCCAACCGCTCCCATCGAGGATAAAAAACGGCGGCGGGTCGGTTCCGTCAGTGTCATCAGGTGGCGCATCCGGCTTGGCAAACGGGACGATCTCCCGCACCCCGCCTATGCCCACCCCACATGTCACCCACTTGACGCCGCCATGACGGTTTTCCGAAGGTTTGGCGACAGTTTTGTGTTGGGACGCGCGCCTCGCTTGGCTATGCGAGGCGCCGGCTCTCGCTTACGCTGCGGCCAGCATCACCCCCCTCTGCCCTGCCGGGCATCTCCCCCACAAGGGGGGAGATCGACTCGTGGTTAAGCTCTACGCCAAAAAATTGAAGTAGGAGCGAGCGGCTGCGTCTAGCCGATCTCCCCCCTTGTGGGGGAGATGCCCGGCAGGGCAGAGCGACTGTCTTGCCGGTCAAGCGTTTTGCCATGGTTTGTTGTCCCTGATGATGGCGTTGAGAATGGTGAGCAGCTTGCGCATGGCGG
>NZ_JBFTQT010000013.1:0-135599 GCF_056399145.1 Rhizobium sp. 01N48 | reverse complement strand
CAAGAAGGCGGCCATAGTTGCCGCCATGCGCAAGCTGCTCACCATTCTCAACGCCATCATCAGGGACAACAAACCATGGCAAAACGCTTGACCGGCAAGACAGTCGCTCTGCCCTGCCGGGCATCTCCCCCACAAGGGGGGAGATCGACCTGTGGCTTGCTCCCCAATCAAACAATGAAGGTAGAGCGAGTGGCCGCGCCCAGCCAATCTCCCCACCTGTGGGGGAGATGCCCGGCAGGGCAGAGGGGGGTAACGCGCCCACTGACCTCTCGATCAGCATCCCATACCTGCAAAAGAGGGCCTCGCGCGATCGCCCGTCACGGCAAGGACACGTGACCGACGCGATAGATCCGCGTCGACGGCGACACAGCCGGCGCGTCCGTGTGCAATGCGAACCGGACCATCCTCCAGCCCGCGGGATCAAAGGCCGCGACGGAGGCAAGCATGCCGGGCTCGTCCAACCGCTCGCGAGCGCGTGCCGTTTCGCTCTCGCGAACCGATGCGAGTGACACCTCAGTGCCCAGCGGCAATATCTCGCGCGTGGCGAAACGCGCCTCGGCCACATCCGGCGCCACATCGCCATGCCAGACAACCCACGTCGCCACCTGTGGCCGGCCGAAGGATTGGCTGACGGCTTCAAAGCCGGGGCCGCAGAGGAAATCGCTCGCTCCTTCAGCGTGCCGCCAGAGATAGAAGGGCGCGTAGAGATTGTCGGTCGCGCCGAGCTCGCCCTTGCGGGCCGTGAGGTAGGCCTTGAAGCCGAGCTTGGGGAAGCCGTCGGTCATCGCGCCCTTGTCGCGGATGCGGCGGTCGATGATCGCCATGTCGTAATCGGCGGGCAGGGTGAAGCTGTATTGCATGGCGATCATGGCGCGGTCTCCATCGCGCGGATTTCCCAGCCGGGCTCCAGCATCTGCTGCCCGCCATTGCCGAAGGACCATTCGTCCGGCGCCGTGGTGTTGACGACGATCATCACATCCTCAGGCCGCAGGCCCGGCGACTGGCCGAGCAGTTCGACCGCGCGCTTGAAGAAGGCGGCGCGTGCCTCCGCTGTGCGCGGCTTGCCGGCGGTGATGGCGATCAGCACGAAATCGTCCGAGCGTGGGCCGGCGAGATAGTTGCGGTCGAAGATCAGCTCGCCCTGATCGTGCTGGTGGATGATGTGAAAGCGATCGGCCGGCGGCACGTTGAATGTCTCCACCATGGCGCGGTGGAGGCTCTCGGAGAGGGCTGCGATATAGTCCGGCGACTTGCCTTTCAGAAGCGAGATACGAGTGAAGGGCATGTTTGCCTCCTTTTCCCTGATGTTGACAGGGAGAGGATCGCACGGCACGATAATACAGAAAATCAGAATATAATGGACCATCGATCCTGAAAATATGGATTATCATATGCGCCGGACGATCTTCGACCTCGACGTTCTCAGAACCTTCGTCACCGGCATGGAGCTCGGCAATTTCGCGCGTGCCGCCGACCGGCTGGGGCGCTCGACATCTGCGGTGAGCGCGCAGCTGAAGAGACTGGAGGAGCAGGCGGGCACGCCGATTTTCCGCAAGTCCGGCCGCGGGCTGGCGCTGACCGATGCCGGCGAAACCATGCTCGGCTATGCGCGGCGCCTGCTGGAGCTGAACGACGAGGCAGCGGCGGCCGTGCACAGCGTCGAGCTGGAGGGCTGGGTGCGGCTCGGGCTGCAGGAGGATTTCGGCGAGACGCTGTTGCCTGATGTGCTCGGCCGTTTCGCGCGGGCGCATCCGAAGGTCAGGATCGAGGCGCGGGTGGTGCGCAACGTCGAGCTGATCGAGCGGGTGACGTCTGGCAAGCTCGATCTGGCGCTCGCCTGGAGCGACGGGACGCTGACGCCGCATTGCGACCGGATCGGCGAGGTGCCGATGCGCTGGATTGGCTCGGCCGCCGTGTCATCGGGATGGGACCGGGCAAGCGGGGAACCACTGCCGCTGGCGGCACTTGAGGCGCCCTGCCTGATGCGGGCCGCCGCGACCAAGGCGCTGGATGCGGCGGGCATTTCCTGGCGGCTCGCCTTCGTCAGCCCCAGCCTCGGCGGCCTGTGGGCGGCGACGGCGGCGGGGCTTGGTATCACGCTGCGCACGCCGGTCGGCCTGCCGGCGAAGGTGCGGCCGCTCATGGCGGAAGAATTGGCGCTGCCTGAATTGCCTAGGCTCGGCCTCGTGCTGCACCGGGCAGAGGCCGAGAGTGCGCCGGCGGTGGCGAGGCTGGCCGGGCTGGTGCGGCAGTCGGTTTTTGATGTGCTTGGCGAGGTTGCACGGCCGGTTGCTGTCAGTGCGGCGCGGATGGCGCGGTAAGCGTGTGGTTGAGGTGGTTGGGGCCTAGTGCGGGTGGAGGAGTTGGTGAGCGCATCGTCGCTGACCTGGTGGGTGGGATACCCCCCTCTGCCCTGCCGGGCATCTCCCCCACAGGTGGGGAGATTGGCTGGGAGCGGCCGCTCGCTCCACCTTGATTGTTTGGCGGAGATCTATCCACGAGTCGATCTCCCCCCTTGTGGGGGAGATGCCCGGCAGGGCAGAGGGGGGTAACACGCCCGCCGAGACCTCGGTCTTGGAGCCGGCTATCGCACCCGCCAGCTTCTCGGCCTGACAGCTACATCCCGCAACACCAACCTCGCGACCTACCCCTGCAACGCCAGCGCCCGGCCAAACATCTCGTCATCCACATTGCCGCCCGAGGTCACCACGATCGCAGCATCTTCCTGTAGCTGATCGCCATGAAACAGCGCAGCGGCCAGTGCCACCGCGCCGCCGGGTTCGACGACGATCTTCAGGCGGGTAAAGGCCAGCGCCATTGCGCGGAGCGCCTCTTCGTCGGTGACGACGAGGCCGGGGCCGGCGAGGCGTTTCAGGATCGGGAAGGTGATGTTGCCGGGTTGCGGGGTGATGATGGCGTCGCAGATCGAGCCTGATAGCGTGGCGTTGCGCTCGATCTTGCCCGAGGCCAGCGAGCGGGTGGTGTCGTCGAAGCCTTCGGGCTCGCAGGGGCGGACGCGGAAGCCGGGCGTGCGGGCTTCGAGTGCCAGCGCGATGCCGGAGGTCAGGCCGCCGCCGCCGCAGGGGACCAGCACTTCTGCTGCGGTCACGCCTTCCTCTTCCGCCTGTTCGGCGATCTCCAGCCCGGTCGTGCCCTGGCCGGCGATAACCTGGGGTTCGTCGAAGGGCTTGATCAGGGTCAGGCGGCGTTCTTCCGAGAGGCGCGCGCCGATCGCGTCGCGGTCTTCGGTGGCGCGGTCATAGAGCACGACCTCGGCGCCAAGCGCGCAGGTGTTAGCAATCTTCAGCTTCGGGGCGTCGGAGGGCATGATGATGACGGAGGGGACGCCGTGCATTTTGGCGGCAAGCGCGACGCCCTGCGCGTGGTTGCCGGAAGAAAACGCGATGACGCCGCGGGCGCGTACCTCTGGCTCCAGCGCTGAGACGGCCGACCAGCCGCCGCGGAACTTGAAGGAGCCGGTGTGCTGCAGGCATTCGGCCTTGATGAACAGCCGGCGCCCGGCGATCTCATCGAGAAATGGAGAAGAAAGAAGCGGGGTGCGGCGGGCATGTCCACGCAGGCGGGCGCGGGCGGCGACGATCATTTCAATGCTGACCATGGGAGCTCTTTCGGATGATAATGCCGTCATGAATAGGACGCGGCCTTCGCGTTGTGAACGGCTGCTTTGTCACGGTGACATGAAAAGCGGCTCTTGCTGTGCGGGCAGGAATTCCGGTTCCGGCACGGGCTTTGGGCCGGCTGGCCGGGTCTGGTGGCGCCGACGGTAATCGGTGGGTTTTGTGGCGGTGACCCGGAGGAATTCGCGGTTGAAATTCGACTTGCTGATGAAGCCGCAGTCGAACATCAGCCGGGTCACCGGCTCATCGGTCGTTTCCAGCATCCGGCAGGCGGCGCGGATGCGGAAGCCGTTGACATATTGCGAGACGCTCGCCCCGTGCACGCGGTTGACCGCGATCGATACGCGGCGGGCCGGCAGGTTCATCCTGCGGGCGATGCGGCCGAGGTTCAGTTCGGGGTCGCGGTAGAGTTCGCGCGATTGCATGAGCTCGTCCAGAGCCCTGGCGGTGGCGCCGTCTTCCTCTGTCGGGCCGGATGTCGGCGAGGGTGCCGGTGGCTGGGGCTGCGGCGAAGGCGCGGGTTCGGTGGTCTGGCTGCTGCTGGCGATGGCGGCGGCGGTGCCGAGGGCGAGCAGCGAGATGACATTGCCGATCGCGACCACGGCGCCGGCGTGAGCGCCGCCGGTTCTATAGAAATCGAAGCTGATGACGATATCGGCGGTGGCGGAAGCAAGCAGTGCTGCTGCGGTAATCAGCAGCGAGCGGTAGGAGAGGAGCGCGCCGTCGAGCCGCGAGGAGACGAGGCCATCGGGGCCGTGGCGGGCGAGCCAGAAGAGGGCGGCGCCATAGACCGTGAAGGTGGCGGTGATGAAAATGCCGACAGGGCCGCGCCAGAAAATCATCAGCACCAGGACGATGACGGCTGGCAGGAGATGCGGCGCAAGGCGCAGCCAGGAGAGGGTGTTGTCGCGGGCGAGGTTGCTGAAGCTGATCCAGGCGAAGGCGGCGATCAGGGCGGCAAGCACCGCCTGGCCGGGCATCAGGGCAATGATGTCATAGCCCCAGCGCAAGCCGAGCAGCACAGATTGCAGCGCGTAGAGCCCGATCAGGATCAGGAAGGGCCGCCGCTCGGGCGCCAGGCCGTCGCTTTGCTTGACCATCCGGACAAGCAGGACCGCGAGCAGTAAGGTGACGACGAAGGGCAGCGGCACGAAGATCATGGGTGCGGATCCAGCAACAGAAGAGCGATATGAGCACGACAATGACCTCGATCGCAATCGCGGGCGACCCGGATCGCGATCGAGGTCTCGATTTCGTGTGGTCTCAGCGACCTTGGGTCCGCCGCTCGATGGGAGCGGTGTCACGCAAGGAGACTGCCATGATGATCATCATAACCATACCTCTGCTCCTGTTCACGCTGGTTTCAAGCTATGCCGATGGCTGGCGGACGGGAGAGACGATCGACGTATCGGCGATCCGCTCGATCGTGATAACAGGCGACGCCAGCTCGATCCGGATCAGTGCCAATTCGGATGAGCCCTATCGGGCTGAGACGCGCGGCCGGCGCGACGGCTGGTTCAGCCGCTGGTATTCAAGCTGGTTCTTCAGCGGTTGCGAGGACCAGAGCCGGATGGTGATCGATGGCACGACGCTGTCGATCGCGGTTGCCTCGACGAAGTGGTTCGATCTTTCCGATTGCTCGCCCGAGGTCGTCGCCAACATCCCGCCGGGCGGGTCGATCGAGGTCAACCAGCAGGCCGTGATGGCACGGTTCGAAGGGGAGTTTGCGAAGCTCGGCCTATTGAGCAAGGCGGCAGACGTGACGCTACAGGGGCATGCCTCGAACGTCGCCATCGATAGTGCCGCGCTCAGGGCGCATCTGACTTACGACAAACTCAACGCCGACGAGACGATCGACGTCAAGGCGCATTCGGTGGACAGCTATCTCGACTTCGGCAAGGACGTGCCTGTCGATTACACCGTCACCGCCAAGGCGTCGCTGATCGACAGCCCCCGGCCGAGTGTGGTCGGCGCCAAGCCGGTGGTCACCATCAAGGCGGAGTACGCGCATACGACGATCCGTTGACGGGCGCGCTCCTAATAGCCGCCGGCCGAGCCCTCGGTCGAGCGGCTGTCCATGGCGCCGTTGTAGCGGGCGCCGCCGCCTTTCTCGATATCTTTCAGGCTCTTGCCGCCGACGAGGATGCCGGCGGCCTGGCCCCAGACGGGCGTGCCGCTGCCGTCGTCCATGGTATGGCCCATCGCGATCAGCGCGCGGATCGTGTCGGGTGACAGCGCGTAGGGCTCGAAATAGATCTTGTCGGGCTGCCACTGGTGATGGATACGCGGGGCGTTCACGGCCTGGCTGATGTCCATGCCGAAATCGACGACATTCAAAATGGCTTCCAGCGTGATGGTGATGATGCGCGAGCCGCCGGGGCTACCGATCACCATGAAGGGCTTGCCGTCCTTGGTCACGATCGTGGGGCTCATCGACGAGAGCGGGGTCTTCTTCGGCGCGATGGCGTTGGCTTCGCCCTGGACGAGGCCGTAGAGATTGGGGACGCCAGGCTTCGAGGTGAAGTCGTCCATCTCGTTGTTCAGCAATATGCCGGTGCCCGGCGCCACGACGCCGGCGCCGAAATTGCCGTTCAGTGTGTAGGTGACGGCGACCGCGTTGCCGTCGTCGTCGATGATCGAATAATGCGTGGTCTCGGTGCTCTCCTTGGCGCCGAGCGGCGTCAGGTCGGCGGAGGTGCCTGATTTGTTGATGTCGATCTTGGCGCGGATAGCCTTGGCGTAGCTCTTGTCGAGAAGCGTCGTGACCGGGTTGTCGACGAAATCCGGGTCGCCGAGGGCGGCGTTGCGGTCGACATAGGCGTAGCGCATGGCCTCGGTCATGAGATGCACGGTCTCGGCCGAGCCATAGCCGAGGAAGGAGAGCGGGTAGCCTTCCAGGATGTTCAGGATCTCGCAGATGATGACACCACCGGAGGAGGGCGGGGGCGAGGAGATGATGTCATAGCCGCGATAGCTGCATTCCACCGGCTTCAGCTCGCGCACCTGATATTGCTCGAAGTCTTCTTTCGCGAGAATGCCGCCCTTGGCCTGGCTGGCTTTCACGATCGCATCCGCCGGCATGCCCTTGTAGAAGGCGTCGGTGCCCTTGTCGGAGATGCTCGAAAGCACGGAGGCCAGTTCCGGCTGCACCAGCTTTTCGCCTGACGTGAAGAGCTTGCCATCGGGCTTGAGGAAGATCTTGGCGGCCGCCTCGTCCTTGGCTAGCCGCTTGGCGCTGTTCTCGATCGAGGCGACGTCGCCCTGCTCAAGCGTGAAGCCGTCCTTGGCGTAGCGGATGGCGGGGGCAAGGAGATCCTGGCGCGACTTGGTGCCGTATTTCTCGCGGGCGGTCTCGAAGCCCATGACGGAGCCGGGCACGCCGACGGCCAGATAGCCATCGAGGCTGGCGCGGGGGACGATATCGCCCTTGGCGTCGAGATACATGGTCTTGGTGGCGGCAAGCGGGGCGCGCTCGCGGAAATCGAGGAAGCTGGTCTTGCCGTCCTTCATGCGGATGGTCATGAAGCCGCCGCCGCCGATATTGCCGGCGGTCGGATACACCACGGCCAGCGCATAGCCCACGGCCACCGCAGCATCCACGGCATTGCCGCCGTTCTTCAACACCTCGACGCCGACACCGGTCGCCAGATGCTGGGCTGTGACGACCATGCCATGCTCAGCCTCGACCGGCGCTGGCGACGCGGCAAGCGCCGGTGCGATTGGCGCCAGCGTCAGCGACAGGGCAGCGATGAGGGCTGCGGATTTCGTGGGAAGGCGGTCCATGATGTTCCCCTCGTTGGACTGACATGGGGAACATATGGGGTTGCAGGCGTGGCAGGCAATGCGCGGCGGGCGCTAAGTGGTGCCCTGCAGGTCTGGCGTTGCGACGGGCTTTGGCGCCGGCTGCGGAGTCGTCGCCGTTCTGGCTTCCTGCGCTGGGGACATCGTGAGCCTTGCCTCGGCAATCCGTGCGGCGGCCTGCAGGTCGCGGTCGTGGCCAGACATCTTCTCCATTGCCGCGATGGCGACGTCGGTGGCGAGGTAATCGGGCTTGTGGCCGACGCCCTTGATCTTGACCAGTTCGGAGCCTGTGATGTCGCGGGCAAGGCCTTGCGAGTGCAGGTGCTCCCAGACGATGTCGTCGCTGTCGCCGGTGATGATGACCGTGGGTGCCGAGATCTTGATATAGAGATGCGACTGCGTCTTGAAATAATCGAGCAGGCGCACGAAGTCGGCGGCGTTGTTGTGGAAGGTGGCGGGGCGCAGCACCAGCGAGGGACCGGTTTTCAGGATGTAATCGTCCGGCCGTGGATTGGGGCGGAAGACGTTGAGCGTGCCGCGTTCCAGACGCCGGAGGCCCAGCGGCACGACGAGCGCATGGTTGAAGAGCCAGCCGATCACCGGGGCTGTGGAGACGTGATAGTACCAGTCGACGCCGCCGGGCCACGGGTGCGTGGCGGGCGCGAGGAAGAGCAGACCGGCCGTCTTTCCCGGATGACGCACGCCGAAGGCGGCGGCGATGGCGCCGCCGAAGGAATGGCCGACGATGATTGCCTTGTCGATTCCGCGCTTTTCCATAAGCGCTGCGATGGCGTCCGCCTGGCCCGAGGGGAGGGCGTTATCCGGTCCGCCGCGTTCGGAATAGCCGTGGCCGGGGCGGTCGACGAAGAGCATTTCGGCGCGGCCGCGCAGAGGCTCCAGGAAGGCGCCGATCTGGTCGAGCAGGTTGCCGCTGGCGCCATGGATGAAGACGAGCGCCGGCAGGTCGGCGGTTTCCGGGCGCTCGATATGGACGGCGTTCATGCGGTAGCCGCCGATGTCGGTCAGCTCGCCAATGTTCGGATAGGCCTGCTCGAACTGGCGGGCCTTATAGGAGGAGTAGCCGATTGCTGCGGCCAGAGGGGCGAGAAGGGCGGAGACGAGGGTAAGCATGATGCGACCTGCGGCATGGACTAACGGACCATACGTTAGATTGGCTGGTACGGTTCACCTTCAAGAGGGGCCGGGCAAGAGGGGAACCTGTCACACAGTAATATGTCAGGTGCGGCTGCCGGCGAGCTTTTCGGAGAGCGTGTTCAGCTGCTCCTGCGCATTGCGGTTGGCGGGGTAGATCTCGAGGAAGCGCTCCCATGCCTTCAGCGCCAGCTGGTCGTTGCCGCTGTCACCAAGAATGGAGGCCATGCCGGCAAGCGCGCCGAAATGGCGAGGCTCGATGTCTAGCACATGTTCGATATCGGACATCGACTTGCGCATGGCGCCGTTGGTGTAGTTTAGCGTGGCGCGGCGGTTCCAGCTCTCGGAGTAGCCGGGTTTCAGCGCGATCGCCTGGTCGAGGAAATCGAGTGCGGCGCTGTTGCGCTTCTCCTCGATCGCCTTGTCGGCCCATTGCATCAGCAGGTTGACGGTCGCGCTGCCCGAATCGTTCCATTCGGCGCGGATCTCGTTGGCGATGTTGTCAGCCTTGTCGGCGTCGCGCTCGCGCTTCAGTGCTGCAAAGAGCTGATCGAGATGTTCTTTGGGCGAGAGGTTCGCGGCCTGCTGCTCGACGATCTTTTCCTTGTCCCGCGCGGGTGCGGGTTCCTGCGCATAGGCAGGCAAGGTAACTGAGAGCAGGGCGAGGGAGAGCGGCAGTGCCGCGCAGGTCATAGCCAAAAAACGCATGGCGGGCATAATAGCCCGCCAACGCGAAAGATCAAAACACTTTAACGGGATCACAAAAGGACCCTTCCGGACAGGCTCAGGCGCGCAAACGCTGCCAAGCCATCCGGCCAGCCAAATCAGCCCTGACGAGCCTTGAAGCGTGGGTTCAGCTTGTTGATGATGTAGATGCGGCCCTTGCGGCGAACCAGGCGGTTGTCACGGTGACGAGCCTTGAGCGACTTGAGCGAATTCTTGATCTTCATTGTTTTGATCCGCGATGTTGGGGGGAATTCACATTCGCCCGTATCTATTACATTCAAAAGCGCGCTCAGGGCGCGCTCTTCAGGTTGGGCGTGCAGATAACCCGGCCTCTTGTCTGTGTCAACCACGTGAAGGTGTTTTTCCCGTGGCAGTGGCCGGTTTTGTCAGGGGAAAACCCCTTATTTGCCCGCCCGTGCGCTGGCAAGTGTGGTGACGTGACCCATCTTGCGGCCGGGTCTCGATTCCGTCTTTCCATAGAGGTGAACCAGCGTGTCGCGCCGCTTCAGCCAGTCCGGAAGATCAAGGATATCGTCGCCGATCAGGTTCTGCATCACGCAGTCGGAGTGGCGATCGGCATTGCCGAGCGGCAGGCCGGCGACGGCGCGGATGTGCTGCTCGAACTGAGAGATCACGCAGGCCGCTTCCGTCCAGTGGCCGGAATTGTGCACGCGCGGCGCCATTTCGTTGGCGATCAGGCTGCCGTCGGCCAGCGCGAAGAACTCGATGCCGATGACGCCGACATAGCCGAGCGTCGTCAGAATCTTCTCGGCTGCCTCGCGCGCGGCGGCGGCCGTGGCGTCGGTGATTGATGCCGGAACGGTCGATGTGTGCAGGATGCCGTTGCGGTGCACGTTTTCGGCCGGGTCGTAGCAGGCGACGCCGCAATCGGTGGCGCGTGCGGCGATGACCGAGATTTCGCGCTCGAAGGCAACGAAGCTCTCGAGGATCAGCGGCACGCTGCCGAGTTCGGCGAAGGCACCGTCGGCGCTATCGGCCGCTGAACGGAAGACTTTCTGTCCCTTGCCGTCGTAGCCGAGGCGGCGCGTCTTCAAGACACCCTGGCCGCCGAAATCGGCGAGAGCGGCTTCGAGATCGGCCTGGCTGTCGATGGCGTGGAATTTCGCGGTCGGAATGCCGCAATCATTGATGAAGCGCTTTTCTACGAGACGGTCCTGGGCGGCTTCCAGCGCTTTCGGCGGCGGATAGACCGGCACGGTCTGCGCTAAGGCCTCGGCTGCGGAGACGGGGACGTTTTCGAATTCGTAGGTGACGACGTCGCAGGCGGTCGCCAGTTCCTCGAGCGCTGCGGGATCGTCATAGGCGGCGACGATCTGCCGATTGGCGACCTGCGCTGCCGGGCAATCGGCCTGCGGCTCGAGAATGATGGTGCGGAAATTCAGGCGGGCGGCAGCCATGGCCAGCATGCGGCCAAGCTGGCCGCCGCCGATGATGCCGATCGTTGTCATGCTCATAGGTCGTCCATCGGGTATTCGGCGATCGCCGCACTTTGGCTCTCGCGCCATTCGTCAAGCCGGTCGGCAATGTCTTCGTCCGACAGCGCCAGAACCGCGGCGGCAAGAAGCGCCGCGTTGATGGCGCCTGCCTTGCCGATCGCCAGCGTTCCAACCGGGATGCCGCCGGGCATCTGCACGATCGACAGCAGGCTGTCCTGGCCGGACATCGTCTTCGACTGCACGGGAACACCGAAAACAGGAAGAGGGGTCATCGCGGCGGTCATGCCGGGAAGATGGGCGGCGCCGCCGGCGCCGGCGATGATGACCTTGAAGCCTTCCGACTTGGCGCCCTTGGCGAACTCGACCATGCGATCGGGTGTGCGATGTGCCGATATGATGCGCGCGTCATAAGGGATCTCGAGCGCCTCCAGCGTATCGGCGGCGTTCTTCATGGTCTCCCAATCGGACTGGCTTCCCATGATGATGGCAACGGTCGGTCTGTCTGTCATCGTCACGACACTTCCTTCAAGCAATGATACCGGGCTTCAGGCGATGATATCCGGGATGATCTGGTCTTCGAGCTTCGACAGCTTGTCCTTGATAACAAGCTTCTTTTTCTTCATGCGCTGAACGCGCAGCGCATCGCAGCCAGTCGCGATCATGGCGTTGATGGCGACATCGTAGTCCTCATGCTCCTGGCGCAGGCGCGCCACAATGAGCCTGACTTCCGCCTGTTCCTGATCCGGCATACGCATTCCCCATGATCGTCTTCAGACCTTCTCCGGTCTGTCGCTAATTTTTGCAAGCTCCTATCACCAAATAGCGGTAACGGCTAGTTAGTCTCGATCATGAATTTGCCACGCTCTCTCCTTGTTTTCGCCTTCGACAAGCCTTCAAAAATGTGTCACAGTTTGAGGGTTGACGCCTTGGATCTCCGGCGGTGTTGGCTGGAGAAAGGCTAGAGGAAGGAAGGGTCATATGACTGTTCAAGCTCATCTTGAATCACTCCAGAAGAAGCATGGCGCTCTCGAAGACGAGCTCCATTCACTGATGGCATCCCCCTCCAGAGACGACCGTGAGGTTGCCGAGTGCAAGCGCAGGAAGCTGCGCATCAAAGACGAGATTGAGCGTCTCAAATCATCCGTACACTAAGCAGGATAGAACGTTACAGGGCGTGGTCGATGCGGAACAAAGGGTAAATATCGCAATATAACCAGTTGTTTAGTAGTCTGTCGCGTCCGTTGGAATGTTCCTGCGCGTCGGTTGCCGAAAAGGTCGCAGCCGGCGCGTTTTCATGTCCTGGTGGCGTTATGCCCAGAACTGATCCAGCCAGAGATTGAGCCTGTCGAAGCCGCGATTGTTGACCGCGTAGATGCGCTTCGTGCCATCGGCGGTGACCGAGACGAGGTCGCAATCGAGCAGGGCCTTGAGGTGCTGGGAGACGGCCGGACGGCTGATCGGAAGGCCTTCGGCGAGCTCGTTGACGGTGCGCGGCGAGCGTCGCAACTCCTCCAGCAGGAAGCGCCGGTGAGGGTCGGCAATCGCAGTGAAAGGGTCCACGTTCGACATGGCGAAAAGCTACGTCAATCGGAGAATTAGGGCAAGCGAATTGTGCGCCGCAGCAAGGCCCTTAAGGCCTAAAATCCAAGGCCTTCGCGGGCGATCAGGACGGCTGCGATCAGCGCCATCGCATACATGAACGGATAGAAGATTTTCGGCTGCATGCGCTTCACGCACCAGGCGCCGGCGATGGTGGCAAGGGGCGCGAAGGGAAGCAGCGTGGCGGATGCGGCGAGGTTCTGGGTGTCGAGCTGGCCGAGCGCGAAATAGGGGATCAGCTTGACCGCGTTGAGGATCGCGAAGAAGCGGGCGCTGGTGCCGGTATATTCGCGCGGCGGCATCTGCAGCGGGAGAACGTAGATCTGGAACGGCGCGCCGCCGGCGTGTGCGACGAAGCTGCCGTAACCGGAAAAGGTGCCCCAAAGCGTGGCGCGAACCGGCCGCTGGCCGTGCGGCGGCACGATCTTTCCTCTGCCGGGGCCGAAGTTGTTCCAGAAATAGCGCAGGCAAAAGAGGATGGTGACGACGCCGATGACGACCCGCAAGACACTGCCGGGAACGAGCGCTGAGGTCGCCCAGCCGAGTGCGATGCCGGCGAGCGCGCCCGGGAGCATGATCTTCAGCGTCGTCCAATCGCCGTGCTTGCGCCAAATGACGAGCGATATCATGTCCATGAAGATCAGGATCGGCAGGAGGATGGCGGCGGCCTGCACGGGGGAGACGACAAGTGCCAGAAAAGGCAATCCAATCAGCGACAAGGCGTCGCCCATACCGCCCTTCGCGAGGCCGACCAGAATGACGGCGGGAATGGCGGCGTAGTAAAATGACACGTCCATCGGCATGCTTTTGAAGTCCTCCCCTTGCCAGCCCGGTCTAACGGAATTACTCACACAAAACGAGTGCGGAGCTGCCGGCAAACGGCGAAATCCGCTGGAAATGGAAAGAGTTCATGAGCGAACCTGAAAACCGCTGCCGCCTGGTGCTGATCGTGCCTGATATCGCCGATGCCGACGAGCAGGCGAAAATCGTCGGCGATGCGCTGAAGGGCGGTGATGTCGCCTCAATCATCCTGCCGCAATACGGGCTTGGTGACGGCGAGTTTCAGAAACATGCCGAAAAGATCGTGCCGCTGGCGCAGAACGCGGGTGCGGCGGCGCTGCTTGCCGGCGACAGCCGTGTCGTCGGCCGAACCAAGGCGGATGGTCTTCATATCACCGGCGGTGCTGCGGAGATTTCCGAGGCGGTCGAGAAATATGCCGAC
Organism: Rhizobium sp. 01N48; assembly: GCF_056399145.1. Taxonomy (NCBI): domain Bacteria; kingdom Pseudomonadati; phylum Pseudomonadota; class Alphaproteobacteria; order Hyphomicrobiales; family Rhizobiaceae; genus Rhizobium; species Rhizobium sp. 01N48. The sequence continues at coordinate 122,004 of NZ_JBFTQT010000013.1, read as the reverse complement.
AAGCTGATCGTCGGCGGCGGCAATGCGGCCGACCGGCATCATGCGCTCGAGATCGGCGAGGAGCGGCCCGAATATGTCTTCTTCGGCAAGCTCGAAGGCGACATCAAGCCGGAGGCGCATCCGAAGAACCTCGCGCTCGCCGAATGGTGGGCCTCGATGATCGAGATCCCGTGCATCGTCATGGGCGGCACCGATCCGGCCTCGGCGCTTGCCGTTGCCGAGAGCGGGGCGGAATTCGTGGCCATGCGTCTTGCCGTTTTCGGCGAGCCGGCGCGCGCGGCCCTTGTCGTTGCCGAAATCAACGCACTTCTTGACGAAAAAGCGCCACGGTTTGAGGGTTGATATCGCCCTCATGCCCATGCTGACACGCCATTTGCGCCTTTCTCTTCTTGCCGCCGCCACATGTGTGGCGGCTTTCGCGCATGGCGCATCGGCCCAGCAGGTCGACAATATGGTCACGCGGCCGCTCACCGGCGCGCCCGAGACATTGAAATCAGGCCGCGCGCAGCCGGACGGGGTAACCCCGTCCACCGGTGTCGGCGTGTTCGATCGCATGGGCGCGAAGCTGCCCGATCTGCCGGCCGAGAAAGACTATCACGGCAAGGTCGACGATGCCTACGGCGCCTATCAGCGCGGCTACTATCTGACGGCGATGGGGATTGCGCTGCCTCGCGCGCAGCTTGGCGATGCGGCGGCGCAGACGCTGATGGGCGAACTGTTGGCGGATGGCCTCGGCGTAAAGCGCGACGCGAAGGCGGCTGCCTTCTGGTACGGGAAGGCCGCCGAGGGCGGTGATCCTGCGGCGATGTTCAAATACGCGCTCATCCTGATGGAAGGCCGCATCGTCAAGCGCGACAAGACGCTTGCCGACACCTACATGCGCAAGGCGGCGGAGGCCGGCAATGCGTCGGCCGAGTTCAACTGGGGGCAGATCCTGGTGGCCGACAATCCCGGCGACAAGGGGCTGAAGCTGGCGCTGCCGTTCTACGAGAAATCGGCCGAGAAGGGTGTCGCCGACGCGCAATACGCGGTGGCGGAGATCTACTCGTCGCTGCCCGACCTTCCTCCCGAGAAGAAGCAGCTTGCCCGCGAATGGATGGCGCGCGCCGCACATGCCGGTTTCGACACCGCGCAGCTCGATCTCGGCGTCTGGTTCGTCAATGGAACCAACGGCCCGCGCGATTTCGAAAAGGGCTTCCAGTGGCTGAGAATCGCGGCCAATGACGGCAACGTGGTTGCGCAGAACAAGCTGGCGCATCTCTATATCAACGCGCTCGGCACGAAGCCGGATCCTGTCGAGGCTGCCAAGTGGTATGTGCTCTCGCGCCGTGCCGGTCTGCCCGACCCGGCGCTCGAGGATTTCTACCTCGGTATCGAGGAAGAGCAGCAGAAGGCGGGGATCGAAGCCGCCAACAAGTTCCGCCGCCTGCGCTGATCGCGCTCTAACGTTTTAGAAGAGCGCGTCCTCGAAAAGGTCTTCGTCGCTTGTCGCAGCATTTACCGGCTCTGGCTCGGCTGCTGCCGTCTCTTCAACCGCGGCGATGATGTCGCGGTGGACGTTGCGCTCCTGCACCATCGTGTAAAGCTTGAAGATCTTGCGATCGAGCGGGGCGATGGCTTCGGCCAAGTCCGAGATATCGGCGATCTCGGCGCCGGCGGCATCTTCCAGCGTATCGGCGCAGCCCGCCAGCACATCGCCGAGGTCTTTCTGGAAATCGAGCGTGCCGATCAGAAGGTTGATCTTGCCCGCGACCTCGCGGCCGTGTTCGGACAGTGTCTTCAGCTCGGCTTCCATCGTATCGGCGGCGGTGCGGATATCGGCGACGGCGGTCGTCAGGTTTTCGGCCAGGCCGCCTGATGCCGTCTCGCTCGACGGGGCCACGCGGCCGGCTGCTTCCTCCAGAGCAGGCAGGCCGTTGACGATGGCGTCGGCGCTGTCATCCAGCTTGCCGGCGAAAATGCGCAGCTCCGCCGTGACGACATTGATCGACTTGCCGGCTTCGCCAAGACGGCTGCAACGCAGGTTGGTGTTCAGCGCCATGTAGTGGATGTCGGTCTTCACCGCCTTGATGTTGCCGATCGCTTCCAGAAGCTTGGCGGTCGTGTCGCGGGTCGACTGGCTGACCTGGTCGGCCTTGAGGGTGACGGCGTCGACCTGCTTGACGATCTCATGGGCGGCCGAGACGCTGGATTCCAAAGCGCGGATGAAGTTGCCCTGGCCGCCGCCGCTCATCTGGTCGCGCAGCCGAAGGATCTCCTGCGTGTCGTGGCCGAAGCTTGCGATCGTCTTGATGACGTTCTGGGAATCGCGGTGAAAATCGCGGCACATCTCGTTCATCTGCGCCGCCGTCAGGTGCTGGATAACGTTTTGCAGGCGCGCGCGGGCGTCGGCGTTCAGGCCGCGGCCGTCTTCGCTGTCGAGGAATTCGTCGAGCAGCGTGAAGGTGCTCTGCACATGTTCGATGCGCTGGCGGGTGATGTCGCCGATCTGCAGCGCCGACAGGGTCGAGGCGACCTTGCTCTGCACGCCTCTGGCGACCGCGCCGACGTCGCGGGCGATAGCGGCGAGGTTCTGGCGGTGTTCGGCGATCTTGCGGGCATCGCCATCAAGGGCGCTGGCCACGGCGGGAACCGTGTCGGCGTAGCTCTTGGAGACATCGGTGCCGAAGGTCAGCGCGAGCTTCACTTCCTTCTCCAGCTCCTCGATCCGGCCGGCGAAGCGGTTGACCTCGTCGGTGCCGGAATAGATGCGCTCGAGAATTTCCTGCGCGAAGCCGGCGAACTCGGCAAGGCCGGCGCCGGTGATCTTCACGGTGACGGCGAAGGTGCGCAGGTAACGCATGGTTTCCTGCATGTCCGAGACGTGCCGGCGCAGCGAATATCCGGTCTCGGCGAGTGACGAGAGCGCGTCGCGGCGGGACTTTTCGGCGGTTGGGAGATCGCTGAGGCTCTTGACTGTTGCGCGCAGTTCCGCGCCTGCATCACCACTCTCGCCGGCGTCCAGTGCCTTGGTGATGTTGTCGAGCGAGCTCAACAATCGGTTGAGGACGTCCATGACCGAAAGCAGGACGGTGCCGCCTTCGAGAAAACGCTCCTCGACCTTGCTGCGCGCTGCTTCCAGTGTTTGGCTGATGGCTGATCCAGATGCCTGGAAAGCCGTCACCGCCGATGTCGCCCCGTTCGTCATTTTATTGTCCTTTACTTAAAACCTCAGCAAGGTTCGGGACCATTTTTACGGGCATCATGGAAACGTGGAGTAAACACGCCAGACTCGTCAACGTTGTGCTTAACATAGCGTGAATTGCACGGGGTGGGTTTCGGAAAAGCGCTCACATTTTTAATAAGTATATGAATTTATCTGATTTTATAAACATATTTGAATGCTAATTATTATTTCTCTCAGGTGATAATTCGGGGAGTCGGGACTCGTCTCAATTGCATTTCACTGCAACCTACTTTTACGTGTTGTTAAGCGTGTCGTGAGATTCCTCAACGGGTTGAAAAAGTATTTCTCCGCCCTAGGAGGCCGAAGTGAGTGTGCGTGAACAGTATTCTGAGTCTATATCCCTGCCTGAAGTTCTAACCATCAGGAATATCTCGGATATCTTCTCAAAAATTGCGTCTTTATTTAAGAATAACAGTTCCGTTGTTCTCGATATTCCCGAAAAAGCTGAGGCCGACTTGAGTTTTGTGCAGCTGATAGAAGCTGTTCGCCGGCACGCTGAAACAAACGACAAAGCGCTCGCACTCGCGGCTCCCGCCCGCGGCCAGGTCCTGAAGGTGCTGGAGCGCGCCGGCTTCGTGGAAGCCTTCAACAGCGAAGATACAAAATTCTGGTTGCATGAAGAGGTAAAGCCATGAGCGCCAACATTCTCACCGTCGACGATTCCGCAAGCATTCGACTGACGACCAAGGTCACGCTGACCAATGCGGGCTACACCGTCAGCGAGGCGGCCGATGGCGCGCAGGGCCTGGCGGCTGCCAAGGCCGGCAATTACGACCTGATCATCACCGATCTCAACATGCCTGTCATGGACGGCCTGACGATGATCGAGGAGCTGCGCAAGCTGCCGGAGCATACCGGCGTGCCGATCATCTTCCTCACCACCGAATCCGACGCCGACCTCAAGGCCCGCGCCAAGGCCGCCGGCGCCACCGGTTGGCTGACCAAGCCGTTCGATCCTGAAAACCTGGTCAAGATCGCCAGGAAGGTGCTCGGCAGATGAGCTCTCTCGATCCTGTAGCGGTCTTTCGCACAGAGGCGGCCGAATGCCTCGAAGCCATCGAGACGGGTCTTCTCGATCTGACGCACAAGCTCGACGACAAGGACGTCGTCGATGCCGTCTTCCGCGGCCTTCACACGCTGAAGGGCTCGGGCTCGATGTTCGGCTTCGATGCGCTGGCCGCCTTCACGCATCATTGCGAAACGGCGTTCGACCGGGTTCGCAAGGGCGAGGTGCCGGCGACGGCTGAGCTCGTTGCCGCCGTGCTTGCCGCTCAGGATCACATGCGTGCTCTCGTCGATCGGCCGGATGCCGATCACGGTGACACCGGCCAGCGGTTGCTGGCCCAGCTTCAGGCCGCCGTCGGCGAGACCGCGGGCGGCGCTGCTGCTCCCGCTGCTCAACCGGCCCCGGTCACCACTGCCGCTGCAGCCGCCGCCAAGACCACCACCTGGCGCATCCGCTTCAGCCTGCCCTCGAACTCGATGGCGAACGGCACCAATCCGCTCGGCCTGCTCGATGAGCTGCGCGATCTCGGCGAATGCAGCGTCAAGGCCAACCTCTCCGCCATTCCTGTCCTCGACGAGATGGTTCCGACCGATCTCTACGTCACCTGGGATGTCGTTCTCACCAGCACGCAGGACCGCTCGGCGATCGACGACGTGTTCATCTTCGTCATGGACGACATGGAGCTTGAGGTCGAGGAAATCGCCGGTCCTGCCGCCCCGGAAGCCAAGGCTGAACCGGTTGCCGTCGTGGCAGAGGTGAAGGCGGAGCCTGTCGTCGCAGCGCCCGTCGCGGCTGCGCCCGCAGTTCCCGCCACACCGGAATTCAAGCCCGTCGAGGCAGTGCCTGCGAAGCGCGAGAGTGCTGCACAGGCCGACCAGCGCCAGGCGAAGGCTGCCGAAAACGTTCGCGTTCCGGCCGAGCGTCTCGACGAACTGATGGACCGCGTCGGCGAGCTCGTCATCGCCCAGTCGCGCCTCAGCCAGCTGGCGAGCGCCAGCGCCGATATCGCGCTGCGCTCGGTGTCTGAGGAAATCGAGCGCCTGTCGGGCGAGCTGCGCGACACGATGATGGTACTCCGCATGGTGCCGGTCGCGACTCTGTTCTCGCGCTTCCGTCGCCTCGTTCACGATCTCGCCCGCGAAACGGGCAAGGTAATCGAGCTGGTGACCGAGGGTGAAAGCACCGAGGTCGACAAGACCGTGATCGAGCGCCTCGCCGATCCGCTGGTGCATCTGGTGCGTAACTCGATCGACCACGGGCTGGAAACGCCGGCCGAGCGTCTGGCCGCGGGCAAGAGCGAAGCGGGTACGGTAACGCTGTCGGCACGCCAGGCGGGCGGCGAGGTGATCATCTCGATCAAGGATGACGGCCGTGGCATCAACCGCGATCGGGTCCGCGCCAAGGCGGAATCCTCCGGCCTCATCGCGCCCGGCCAGCCGCTCACCGATTCCGAGCTGCTGCAGCTGATCTTCGCGCCGGGCTTCTCCACGGCCGCGGCGATCACCAATCTTTCCGGCCGTGGCGTCGGCATGGATGTGGTCAAGAAGACCGTCGAGGCGCTGCGTGGCGCGATCGATATCACCAGCCTGAACGGCCAGGGTTCGGAAGTGTCGCTGCGCATTCCGCTGACGCTCGCGATCATCGACGGCCTGCTCGTGCGGGTCGGCAATGGCAGCTATGTCATCCCGCTTTCCGCCGTCGAGGAGTGCCTGGAGCTGTCGCTGGAAGAGGACCTGCGTTCGCGCGGCCGCAGCTTCATCTCGCTGCGTGACAGCCTCGTGCCGTTCCTGAGACTTCGCGATCTCTTCCGCACCGGCACCAAGCCCGACGTGCACCAGAAGGTCGTGGTCATCTCCACCGGCACGGAGCGCGTCGGCCTGGTGGTCGACCAGATCATCGGCGACCACCAGACGGTCATCAAGTCGATGTCGAAGCTGCACAACGACGTGTCCACCTTCTCGGGCGCCACCATTCTCGGCGATGGCAGCGTCGCCCTCATTCTCGACGTCGGCCATCTCGTGGCCGCCGGTCAGCAACAGGAAACACAGATGCGGGTGGCAGGATGAGCGCGGCAGCCGAGAAGATCGACCATCATTGGAACTATGCCGACGAGGTCGAGGTCCTGACTTTCGACATGAACGGCGAGACCTTCGCGCTCGAGGCGGTGATCGTCCAGGAAATCCTGGACCTGCTACCCGAGACGGCGGTGCCGGGCGCGCAGCCCTTCGTCGCCAGCGTCATCAACTTTCGCGGCAAGGTCATTCCGCTGGCCGACCTTCGCCTGGCCTTCGGAATGGAGGGCACGGAAGCGACGATCGACAGCCGCATCATTGTCATCGAGGTCGATCTCGATGGCGAGGCGACGCTGGTCGGCCTGCGCACCGACAAGGTCAACGAGGTGACGACGCTGGCACGGGCAGCCAGCGAACCGCCACCGAGCGTCGGCATGCGCTGGCGCGCCGACTACATCAACTGCCTGGTGAAACGCGGGGGCGAGTTCATCATCCTGCCCAATCTGCAGGCATTGTTTTCTTCACGACACGAGACATCGACCGCCGTTTAGGCTGCGTCATCTAGGGGTAAGGGGTTAGAGATGCGATTGACGATCAAGACGAAACTGGTGTCGGCGTTTGCCCTCATCATCTTAATGTTGCTGGGCACATCGACCTATTCGATCATCAGCCTCAGCGGCCTGAATGATTCCATTGGAGATGTACTCTCCGGTCCGGCCGCGCGGTTGGAACTGGCGCAGACCATTAATATCGGCCAGCTGGAAGCGATCCGCCAGCAGAAGAACCTGCTGATGGCCAAGGATGCGGCGGAAGTGAACAATTCCATCGCAAAGGGCGATGTCGGCCGCAAGGAATTCACGCAGGCGCTGGCATCGGTGCTGAAGATCGCCACCGAACAGGGCCGCCCGCGCTGGGAACAGGTCTCCGAGCTTTCGAAGCAGTTCTTCCAGGCTGACGATCAGATCCGCGAATTCGTGAAGGCCGGCAACGCGGAAGCCGCCAACAACGTCTCCGTGACCACGGCGCGCGCTGCGGCCAACCAGATCGATACGGCGCTTGCGGAAATTCTCAAGCTCGAGAAGGAACGCATGAGCGTTGCCGATGATGACGCGGAAGCACGCTACCAGGCGACCCGCCTGACGATGATCATTGCCGTCGCCGCTGCCTTCCTGTTTGCCGCCATCACCGCCTTCTGGATTGCAAGCACCATCTCCAAGGGCCTGAACCGCGCCAACAACGTGGTGCGCGAAGTCGCCGAGGGCGATCTCACGAAGATGGCCGAAATCACCAACCGCGACGAGATCGGCGAACTGCTGGGGAACGTCAACGTGATGATCGAGCGTCTTCGCGGTGTGGTCGGCGATGCGCTTTCGGCTTCCGAGAACGTCTCGGCCGGCAGCCAGGAACTTTCCGCAAGCTCCGAGCAGGTATCGCAGGGCGCGACCGAGCAGGCGGCATCGGCCGAAGAAGCTTCGGCTTCGATGGAAGAAATGGCCGCCAACATCAAGCAGAATGCCGACAACGCCGCACAGACCGAGAAGATCGCCCGTCAGTCGGCCAAGGACGCGGAAGAAAGCGGCGCTGCCGTCAGCCGTGCCGTCGAAGCCATGCGCACCATCGCCGACAAGATCGTCATCGTGCAGGAGATTGCACGCCAGACCGATCTGCTTGCACTCAACGCGGCCGTCGAGGCAGCGCGTGCCGGCGAACATGGCAAGGGCTTCGCGGTCGTTGCTTCCGAAGTGCGCAAGCTTGCGGAACGCAGCCAGTCGGCCGCCGCAGAGATCAGCGCCATGTCGGGTGATACGGTCAAGGCCGCCAGCAATGCCGGCGACATGCTCGGCCGCCTGGTTCCAGATATCCGCAAGACCGCCGAGCTCGTCTCCGAGATCAGCGCCGCTTGCCGCGAGCAGGATATCGGTGCTGCCCAGATCAACGAAGCGATCCAGCAGCTCGACAAGGTGACGCAGCAGAACGCCGGTGCCTCCGAGCAGATGTCTGCAACCTCCGAAGAACTCGCGGCGCAGGCCGAGGAACTTCAGGCCTCGATCGCCTTCTTCAAGGTCGACGGCGCGGGCAGCAAGGCCAGCTTCAAGAAGCCGGCTGCAAAGCCAGCCGCCAAGGCTCCTGCCGCACGGCCGACCGTGGCCAGCAACAAGAACGTCAACACCCGCTCGGTCGCCGCCCAGCAGGCGCGTGCCAAGGGCTTCGCTCTCGACATGTCGATGGGCGGTCCTGACGCCAGCGACGACGATTTCCGCGAAAGCGCGTGATCAGTGACCCCGTCGTGGCCGGATGACCGGCCACGACACAAAGACTGCCAACGAATGGATCGTTGGAGGCAGGGCGCGCGACAGCCGCCGGCCATGAGCGGATGCAAGCTCCCATCTTATTTCCGAAATCGCCTGGATGATCGGAATCCTCACAGATCGCCATCGCGGTTTCACCCAGCGATTTTCAAAGGCCGGAGTTTTCACATGCGCATTACGCTTAAGCTGAAACTTTCATTCGCATTCTCACTACTGATTTTGCTGATCATCGGCGCAGTTGGACTCGGTATCCATGGCCTGCAAACGATGAACACGCTGCGCAACGAGCTTCTGGAAGGGCCGGTTGAGCAGGATCATTACGCTGGCAGCCTGACTGCCGCCTTTGATGGTCTTGGTCTTGCGGTGGGCGACCTGCTTGTCGCTGATAGGCCCGAATTCGTATCCAGGGCAAACGCCGCGATTGATGCCGAACGCAAGGGTTTCGAAAAGGCGCTCGACGAGGGCGAGCATGACGCGCCGCCGGAATTCAAGGATGAGTGGAACCAGATCCGCGAGTTCTGGACCGGCTACGTCGTCTTGAACGACCGTATTCGCGGCCTCATCACTTCCGGCCAGAAAGAGATGGGCCTGCAGCTCAACGAGACCGATGGTGTCGTCGCCCGCCAGAAGCTTGACGGCATGACCGCCGCGCTGACGGCGCTGACCAAGCAGGCTGTCGCTGACGCCGATGCGGTGGGCGACAAGACCTATGACACGACTTTCATGATGCTCTTGATTGTCGCGGGCGTCGCGCTCGTCATCGCCATCGGCGCGACGATCTGGATCGCAACGACGATCAGCTCGGGTCTGCGCAAGGTGAAGACGGTGGCCGACGCGGTGGCGATCGGTGATCTCGACCAGAACATTGAGATCAAGAGCAATGACGAGATCAAGGACCTTGTCGACACGATCAACGTGATGACCGCCAACCTGCGCCAGACGGCCGGAATTGCCGACCAGGTGGCGCAGGGCGATCTCTCCATCGATCCGCGCCCGCTTTCGGAGAAGGACGTGCTCGGCATCGCCATGAAGGACATGGTTGCCAACCTGCGCGCCACGTCTGCGATCGCCGACCGCATCGCCAATGGCGACCTGACCGTTTCGCCGAAGCCGCTGTCGGACAAGGACACGCTCGGCATCGCGCTGGAGCAGATGGTCGAGCGGCTGCGTGGGGTCGTCGCCGATGCGCTTTCTGCTTCCGAGAATGTTTCCGCCGGCAGCCAGGAACTCTCCGCCAGCTCCGAGCAGGTGTCGCAGGGTGCGAGCGAACAGGCAGCGTCGGCTGAAGAAGCGTCTGCTTCGATGGAAGAGATGGCCGCCAACATCAAGCAGAACGCCGACAACGCCGCGCAGACCGAGAAGATCGCTCGCCAGTCGGCCAAGGATGCCGAGGAGAGTGGTGCGGCGGTTACCCGCGCCGTGATCGCCATGCGCACGATCGCCGACAAGATCGTCATCGTGCAGGAAATCGCCCGCCAGACGGACCTGCTTGCACTCAACGCCGCCGTCGAGGCAGCGCGTGCCGGCGAACATGGCAAGGGCTTCGCCGTTGTCGCATCCGAAGTGCGTAAGCTTGCGGAGCGCAGCCAGTCTGCCGCTGCCGAGATCAGCGCCATGTCGGGTGATACGGTGAAGGTTGCCAGCGAAGCGGGCGATATGCTCGGCCGCCTGGTTCCCGATATCCGCAAGACCGCCGAGCTCGTTTCCGAGATCAGTGCTGCCTGCCGCGAACAGGATATCGGCGCATCGCAGATCAACGAGGCGATCCAGCAGCTCGACAAGGTGACCCAGCAGAACGCCGGCGCTTCCGAGCAGATGTCGGCGACGTCTGAAGAGCTTGCGGCGCAGGCCGAGGAGCTTCAGGCTTCGATCGCCTTCTTCAAGGTCGACATGTCGGGCATGCAGGCAGGCGTCCGGACCGTTGCAGCCAAGCCCGCCGCGACACGGTCTGCCCAGGCCGGCGCCACCCGCCCGACGGCGGCCGGCAACAAGAATTTCAGTGCCCGCTCGGTCTCGGCCCAGCAGGCGCGCGCCAAGGGGTTTGCTCTCGACATGTCGATGGGTGGCCCTGACGCCGGCGACGACGATTTTCTCGAAAGCGCTTGATTTGAGTTTCGTCGCACCGGGCCGGTGGCCAGGTGCGACACCCGAAGTGTGAATACGTCGGTTGAAATATCCGGATTCCGGAGATCGCAGAAGGGTGGATGTACAGTCTTCCTGCGCCTGTCATGCCACCATTCCCCAATGGCGGCGTCTTTAATACTGCGATTTCAAGGACATGAAGAAATGCGGTTTACCATCAAATTGAAACTGGCCATTGCCTTTGGCCTGATGATCGTCCTGCTGTTGGCTACGGCCGGCTACGGCATCTACAGCCTTTCCAACCTCAACAACGCGATCAGCGATGTCATCGCCGGACCGGCCAAGCGTCTCGAGCAGGCGCAGAACCTCGGTAATTACCAGCTGCGCATCGTTCGCGCGCAGATGAACATGGCGACCGCCACGAAGCCTGAAGATGTCGCCAAGTACATCGAAGCCAGCAACAGCAACCGCAAGCAGTTTTCCGAGACACGCCAGTGGCTGTTCGACAACAACACCACCGAAGCCGGCAAGAAGGGCTGGCAGGATGTCGGCGAGCTTGAGACGAAGCTCTATGCACTCGATGATCGCATTCACCAGCTCGCTCAGGACGGCAATGGCGCGGAAGCCGTTCGTCTGGCGACGAACGAGGGCCGTTCGATCGTCGATGACATTGAAACAGTGACCCAGGCTCGCGTCGACGCTAACCGCGCCGCGATGCAGCAGGCCGATGCAGACACGACTGCGCAGTACCTGACTACGCGCAACTTTATCTTCGCTGTCGCTGGTGTTGCGCTGCTCATGGCCATCGCCGCCGCTCTCTGGATCGCACTCGGCATCAGCGCCGGTCTCAACAAGGCGAAGGCCGCTGTCAGCGCCGTTGCCATCGGCGATCTCGATCAGGACGTCCTCGTCAAGACCAACGACGAGATCAAGGATCTGGTCGATATGCTGAACGTCATGACCGCAAACCTGCGCAACACCGCCAACATCGCCACGCAGATTTCGAACGGCGACCTGACCGTCGCGCCGAAGCCGCTTTCGGACAAGGATTCGCTTGGTCTCGCGCTGGAGCAGATGGTCGAGCGCCTGCGTGGCGTCGTCGCCGATGCGATCGCGGCCGCTGAAAACGTGTCGGCTGGCAGCCAGGAACTGTCGGCGAGCTCCGAGCAGGTCTCGCAGGGCGCCACCGAACAGGCAGCGTCTGCCGAAGAAGCCTCGGCTTCGATGGAAGAGATGGCCGCCAACATCAAGCAGAACGCTGATAACGCGGCACAGACCGAGAAGATTGCTCGCCAGTCCGCCAAGGATGCCGAAGCTTCCGGTGACGCTGTAACCCGCGCTGTCGAAGCCATGCGCACGATCGCCGAGAAGATCGGCATCGTCCAGGAAATCGCTCGTCAGACCGACCTGCTTGCGCTGAACGCCGCCGTCGAAGCCGCGCGTGCCGGCGAGCATGGCAAGGGCTTTGCGGTCGTTGCTTCCGAAGTTCGCAAGCTTGCGGAACGCAGCCAGTCTGCCGCCGCCGAGATCAGCGCGATGTCTGGTGATACCGTGAAGGCCGCCAGCGAAGCCGGCGACATGCTCGGTCGTCTGGTTCCCGATATCCGCAAGACGGCGGAACTGGTGTCCGAGATCAGCGCCGCTTGCCGCGAGCAGGATATCGGTGCCTCGCAGATCAACGAAGCGATCCAGCAGCTCGACAAGGTGACCCAGCAGAACGCCGGCGCATCGGAAGAGATGTCGGCGACCTCGGAAGAACTGGCGAGCCAGGCGGAAGAACTGCAGACCTCGATCGCCTTCTTCAAGGTCGACATGGCCGGCAACCGCGACAGCCGCAAGCCTGCCGCCCGCATCAGCGTGCGCAGCCCGGCACCCGCAGCTAGCCGCAAGCCTGCTTCCAAGCCGGTGGCCAATTCGGTCACGGCGCAGCAGGCACGCGCCAAGGGCTTCGCACTCGACATGGCCATGGGCGGACCCGATGACGGTGACGCCGATTTCAAGGAAAGCGCATAATATGGCAACCACCTCCCAGGAAGCGCAGTTCGTCACCTTCAGCCTCGGCGAGGAAATCTTCGCCGTGCCTGTGGAGGTGGTTCGCGAAATCCTCGACTATGCCGAGGCCTTCAAGATCCCGAATGGTCCCGACTATCTCCTTGGCCTGCGCGACGTGCGCGGCCAGGGCGTCCCGACCATCGATCTCAGGCTGAAGCTCGGCATGTCGAAGACGGTTCCGACCTCGCATACGCGGGTGCTGGTGCTTGATATCCCGATGGAGAGCCGGCTTCTCACGCTCGGCCTTGTCGCCGACCGGGTCTTCGAGGTCACGCCATTCAGGCGCGACCAGATCGAGGCGGCGCCCGATATCGGCGTGCGCTGGCGCTCGGATTACATTTCCGGCGTCGTGCGCCGGGAAACCGGCTTCGTCGTCATCGTCGATCTCGCGCGGCTTCTGTCGCGCGAGGATGCCTCCGCCCTGCAATCGGCCGCCTGAGCGGACACGCTGGAGTATTTTGACTTATGAGCATGGCTGCCGTTGAGACCCAGATGGTGGGCGACAGGATCAGCAAGCGGAATTTCGAGAAGCTTGCACAGTTCATCTATGACTATAGCGGCATCAAGATGCCGCCGACGAAGCTGACGATGCTCGAAGGCCGGCTTCGCCGCCGTCTACGGGCAACGCAGCACGCGACCTTCGACGACTATTGCGACTTCCTGTTTCACGATGACGGGCTGGAGCAGGAGACGGTCTATCTGATCGACGCGGTGACGACGAACAAGACCGACTTCTTCCGCGAGGCGCGCCACTTCGAATACATGCAGCAGGTGGCGCTTCCCGCACTCGTCTCGAGCGGCGTCCGCACGATCCGCACCTGGAGTTCGGCCTGCTCCACGGGGGCCGAGCCCTATACGATGGCCATGGTGCTCGAAGAGTTCGTCGCCGACCGGCGCGACCTCAACTACAGCATTCTCGCGACCGATCTCAGCACCGACGTTCTGGCGACGGCGCGGCGCGGCATCTATTCCGAGGATCTAGTGCATCCGGTGCCGCGCGAGCTGCAGCGGAAATATGTGATGGTGGCCAAGCAGAGGGATCGCCGCGAGGTCCGCATCTCGGCCGATCTGCGCAGCCGCGTCGGCTTCGCCCGCATGAACCTGATGGACGAAAACTATCCCGTCGGCGAGGGGATGCACATGATCTTCTGCCGCAACGTGCTGATCTACTTCGACAAGCCGACGCAATCGGGCGTGTTGAAGCGCTTGTGCGCGCGGCTTCTGCCGGGTGGCTACATGTTCATCGGCCACTCCGAATCCATCACCGGTATCGACCTGCCCCTGAAGCAGGTTTCCAACACCGTGTTCCAGCGCATCTAGGTCAAAGAGCATATGGGCAAGAAGATCCGCGTTCTCGTCATCGACGATTCCGCAAGCGTTCGCCAGACGCTCGTTCGCGTGCTGCAGGAAGATCCCGATATCGAGATCATGGGGGTCGCGACCGATCCCTTCATGGCCGCGAAGAAGATCCAGGAAGAGATCCCTGACGTCATCACGCTCGATGTCGAGATGCCGCGCATGGATGGCATCACCTTCCTGCGCAAGCTGATGTCGCAGCGGCCGATCCCCGTCGTCATGTGCTCGTCGCTGACGGAGGCGGGCTCGGAAACGCTGATGCAGGCGCTGGAGGCCGGCGCCGTCGATGTGATCCTGAAGTCGAAGATCGGCGCTGCCGACAGTCTGGCCGACGATGCCGTCCGCATCCGCGAGGCCGTGAAAAGCGCCTCGCATGCACGTCTCGGCAATGTCAGGCGTAACGTCAACAGCCTGCGGCCCGGCGCGCCGATGCCGGCGCAGAAGCTGACGGCGGATGCGATGCTGCCGCCGCCGACGGGCAAGGCTATGGCGAAGACCACCGAGATGGTGGTCTGCGTCGGCGCGTCGACTGGTGGAACGGAGGCGCTGCGCGAGTTTCTGGAGGCGCTGCCGGCCAATTCGCCCGGTATCGTCATCGTCCAGCACATGCCGGAGAAATTCACCGCAGCCTTCGCCAAGCGGCTGAACAGCCTGTGCGAGGTCGAGGTCAAGGAAGCCGTCGATGGCGATCCCGTGCTGCGCGGCCATGTGCTGATCGCGCCCGGCGACAGCCACATGCTGCTCGAGCGGCGCGGCGCGCGCTATCACGTGGCGGTCAAGAGTGGGCCACTGGTGTCACGCCACCGTCCCTCGGTCGATGTGTTGTTTCGCTCGGCGGCGCGTTCGGCAGGCTCCAACGCCATGGGCATCATCATGACCGGAATGGGCGATGATGGCGCCAAGGGCATGCTGGAGATGCACCAGGCCGGCGCCTACACGGTGGCGCAGGACGAGGCGACCTCCGTGGTCTTCGGCATGCCGAAGGAAGCGATCGCCAAGGGCGGGGTGGACCGCATCCTGCCGTTGGAGCAGATCGCCCGCGAAGTTCTGATCACGCAGCAGAAATTCTGAGGTGCTGCAATAAACAGATGAGAGCCGGCGGTGTGCGAGCACCGCCGGCTCTTTGCGTTTAGGCGAGGTAGCCGCCGTCGATGGTGAGCGCGGAGCCGGTGACGAAGGATGCCTCGGGGCTGGCGAGATAGGCTGCAAGGCTGGCGATTTCGCTGTCTTCGCCCATGCGGCCCAAGGCCATCAGCGGGGCTAGGTGCTCCTCCGTGCCCGGCGCGCCGTTCATGTCGGTGGCCGTCGGGCCCGGCTGGATGGTGTTGACGGTGATCCCGCGCGGGCCGAGATCGCGCGCCAGGCCGCGGGTCATCGAGGCGATGGCGCCCTTGGTCATGCTGTAGACCGAGGATGTTGGAAAGCCGCTTCGGTCGGCAACGACGCTGCCGATATTGATGATGCGACCGCCTGCCTGCATGTGCCTTGCCGCCGCCTGGGTGCCGACGAAGACGGCGCGGACGTTGACCGCGAACATGTGGTCGAAATCTTCCAGCGCGAATTCATCGAGTGGGGCGAGCATCAGGATGCCGGCATTGTTGACGAGGATGTCGAGCGCGCCGAAGTGGCTGATGGTCGTGGCGACGGCATTGCGCACGGCCTCGGGATCGGCGCTATCGGCCTTGATCGCCAGCGCCTTGCCGCCCTTGGCTTCGATCTCGGCGGTCAGCGCCTTCGCCCGCTCATCGCTGCTGGCATAGGTGAAGGCCACGGCCGCGCCGTCTTGCGCCAGCCTGCGGACGATCGCCGCGCCGATGCCGCGCGAGCCGCCGGTGATGAGAGCGACCTTATTGGTGAGAGAGTGAGACATTTTAAGTTTCCTTTCTTGTTTCTGGATCATTCAGTCTAGAATTGAGCGCGAAAAGACGGTGCGGCCTTGTGGTGCGCTTAGCGCAGGCTGCGGATGGCCATGCGGGCGATGCCGCGAAGGGTTTCGGGGGAGGCGCCGTTGCGGGCGCTGACTTTCATGCCTGACAGGGTTGCCCCGAGGAAGTGGACGGCCTCGTCAGGGTCGATGTCGGATGCGATGCCGCCACTCTTGCGGCCGTTTTCGATAATCGTCTTCAGCGCCGTGGACAGAGTGCGCGACGCGCTATCGGTCAACTTGGCGATATCAAGGTCGGTGCGGCCGAACTCGCAGACGGCGCTGACGCCGAGGCAGCCGCGGCTGGCTTCCGACGCCGGCCGCGAGGCAAAGGCAACGAGCGCGCCTTCGAGCGCTTCGACCGGCGATGCCTGGCGCTTCAGGTCGTCGATCAGTCGCGCGGTACTGTCGGCGTTGTAGCGCTGCAAGGCTTCCAGATAGAGGCCGCGCTTGTCGCCGAAGGTATCGTACATGCTCTGGCGGCTGATCTTCATCGCCGTCAGCAGCTGATCCGTCGACGTGCCTTCATAGCCGTGCTCTGAGAACACGTTGATGGCGGCGCCAAGCGCCAGATCGCGGTCGAATTCCTTGTGTCTTGCCATGGGGGAGATATAGGAATTACAGACTGATCTGTCCAGAATTAATTGGCAGCCTTCCTGCGATTCAATGCAGCCATGCGGCGCCGCTCTTGAAATTTCCCTGATTTTGTGGTCTTGAAGCCGCCAATCTTATAAAGCGCAGCCTCTACCGGCGATCAGGGACCATCCCCGCCCTGACAACGCGCACCTATTTAGCCCAAGGAAAACCGCCCACATGGCCCGTTCAGCTCTTCTCAATGTCATGGTTCAGGCTGCCCTCAAGGCAGGAAAATCGCTGGGGCGTGATTTCGGCGAAGTGCAGAACCTGCAGGTCTCGGTCAAGGGACCGGGCGATTTCGTCTCGTCCGCCGATCGCAAGGCCGAGAAGATCGTGCGCGAAGAGCTTCTGAAGGCACGCCCGACCTATGGCTTCCTCGGCGAGGAAGGCGAAGAGATCAAGGGCACCGACGGCGCGCACCGCTGGATCGTCGATCCGCTCGACGGCACCACCAACTTCCTGCACGGCATTCCGATGTTCGCGGTCTCGATCGCGCTCGAGCGCAACAACGAGATCGTCGCCGGCGTCATCTTCAACCCGGCGACCGATGAGCTCTACACCACCGAGCGTGGCGGCGGCGCCTTCCTCAACGATCGCCGCCTTCGCGTCGGCGCGCGCCGCGTGCTCTCGGATTCGGTCGTCGCCTGCGGCGTTCCGCATCTTGGTCGTGGCAACCACGGCAAATTCCTCGTCGAACTCCGGCACGTCATGGGCGAAGTCGCCGGTGTGCGCGGCATGGGTTCGGCCTCGCTCGATCTCGCCTATGTCGCGGCCGGCCGTTTCGACGGCTTGTGGGAAACTGACCTTTCGGCCTGGGATATCGCGGCCGGCATCCTGCTCATTCGCGAAGCCGGCGGCTATGTCAGCGACTGGGATGGCGGCAACTCTATTCTGGAGACCGGCAACGTCGTGGCCGGCAACGAGTACATCCAGAAGGCGCTGATGGAAGTTGCCAAGCGTCCTGTGCCCAGCCGGTAAGTCTTTGTTATAAAGACAGGCTTTTTCGTTCCGCATACTTCAATTCGGCACAATGATGATCTAGTCTCCGGCTGTGATGAGGCCGGAGGCTGCGGAATCTATGGAAAATGTGAATGTGGCGGAGTTCGGCTCGACCGAAAAAACCACGGGAAATTACAGCTATAAGCTATCCAGCCCGATGCCCTTTCTGTGGACGATGGTGCTGTTCCTCGTCATCGTTGGGTTCATAGCATCCATCCTGTTCCGCCAGGCGCAGACGGCCTTCATGCACAATCCGGGGCTGAACGGCCTCATTCTCGGCGTTCTCGGCATCGGCATCATCCTTGTCTTCAGCCATGTGCTGTCGCTTCGGCCCGAGGTGCGCTGGTTCAATTCGTTCCGCGCCGCCGGCAGCGCCGACAAGGTGAACCGCAACCCGAAGCTCCTCGCGCCGATGCGCACGCTGATCGGCAGCCGTACCTCATCGGCCGCCGGCATCTCGACCACGGCCTTCCGCTCCATTCTCGATTCGATCGCCAACCGGCTGGACGAATCCCGCGACGTCTCGCGCTATCTGATCGGCCTCCTCGTCTTCCTCGGTCTGCTCGGCACCTTCTGGGGCCTGATCGGCACCATCGGCTCGATCAGTTCGGTCATCCAGTCGCTGGATGCCGGCACGAGCGGGTCTTCCGATGTTCTGACCTCGCTGAAAGAAGGGCTGTCGCAGCCGCTTTCGGGCATGGGACAGGCGTTCTCGTCGTCGCTGCTCGGTCTTTCCGGTTCGCTCATCCTCGGCTTCCTCGACCTGCAGGCCGGCCGCGCGCAGAACCGCTTCTATACCGAGCTGGAAAACTGGCTGTCGTCGGTGACCGATGTCGGCTCCGACCTTGCAGCCCCCGTGATCGACACCAAGGGCGGCGTTTCGCCGGAAGAGATCCGCGCGTTGTCGGAATACATGCAGAAGGTCTCGGAAGAGGGCGGCGGCAGCCAACGCTCGGTCGCGGCCATGGCCAATCTCGCCGAGGGTATCCAGGGGCTGGTCAAGAACATGCGCAACGAGCAGCAGATGTTGCGCGACTGGATCGAGGCGCAGCAGGACGAGGCGAAGGCGATGCGCCGCACGCTCGACCGGCTGGCTGAGCGGATCGGCGCGCAGGAAAAGCATGCGTCCTCCGACCGCCCGCGCGTGCCGCAGACCGAAAAGAGCGAGGGCAAGTAAGCCATGGCTCTTGCCCGCAACCGTCGCCGCGAACGCACGGTCGACTACTGGCCCGGCTTCGTCGACGCGCTGTCGACGCTTCTGATCGCGGTGATGTTCCTGCTCACGGTGTTCGTCGTCGGGCAGTTTATTCTCAGCCGCGAGATATCCGGCCGCGACGAGGTGATGAATCGGCTGAACAGCCAGATCAACGAGCTGACCCAGCTGCTCGCGCTCGAAAAGGGCAGCAAGCAGGACCTGGAGGACAGCGTCGCCAACCTGCAGGCGTCGCTCGCGACCGCCGAGGGCGAACGCTCGCGACTGCAGTCGCTGCTGTCGGCCGGCTCCGGCGGCCAGGACGCGGCGCAGCAGCGCATCGGCTCGCTCACCAAGGAGCTCGACGAGCAGAAGCAGATGAGCGACCGGGCGATGAGCCAGGTCGAGTTGCTCAACCAGCAGATCGCGGCGCTGCGCAACCAGATCGCCGCCGTCGAGGTGGCACTGCAGGCCTCCGAGCAGAAGGACCAGCAGTCGCAGACGAAGATCGCCGATCTCGGCCGCCGCCTCAACGTGGCGCTTGCCGCGCGCGTGCAGGAGCTCAACCGTTACCGCTCGGACTTCTTCGGACGGCTGCGTGAGATCTTGTCGGACCGCGAGAACATACGCATCGTTGGCGACCGCTTCGTGTTCCAGTCGGAAGTGCTCTTCCCCTCGGGCGGCGCCGATCTCAATCCCGACGGGCAGACGGAGATGGCGAAGCTCGCGGCAGCGTTGCTCGACGTCGCCAAGGAAATTCCGCCGGAGATCAACTGGGTGCTGCGTGTCGATGGTCATACCGACAACGTGCCGCTCGCCGGCACCGGCCGCTTCGCCGATAACTGGCAGCTGTCTTCGGCGCGCGCGATCTCGGTGGTCAAGTTCCTGATCTCACAGGGCGTGCCGGCCGACCGACTGGTTGCGGCCGGCTTCGGCGAGTATCAGCCGATCGCGCCGGGCGATACGCCCGAGGCGCGGGCGACGAACCGACGGATCGAGTTGAAGCTGACGGAGAAGTGACGGCGTAGCGTGCTTGCGCAAGTAACGGCGCGGCATACCGCACTATTCATGGCCCAGCAGCACAAAAGAAAAAGGCGGCGCCCTGAGGTGCCGCCTTTGATGTATCAGGCGTCTGCCGCCTTGGTGGTGTCGTCGATGACGGCGCCGGGAGCGTTTTTCTTGATGGATTCGATCGCGCTCAGCGCCGACGCCTTGGCCTTGTAGCCCTCGGAGCCGAACATCGCTTCGCCGTTCGATGCCTTGAAACGGAAACGGAACTCGCCTGCCTTGTCCTTATAAACTTCGAACTTATACATCGATTGTCTCCCGGAATCAGGATGTTGTTTAAATCTGCAAGCGCAGCCTAAAACAAAAAATCCAATTATTCCATCGGGATGTTTGGGTGGTTGTTGGCCGCTTGGCTTTGGTGTCACGGCTTGAAGAATGAAAATGCCGACGAGAATTTGTTGACGATGTACGGCGCGAAGAGGACGACGCCGGAGTAGAAGAAGTTCGCCCCCTTGGACATGTCGGGAATCTCCTGGCCACTCGCGAAGCGGTGGAGACAAGCAAGGCCGAAGCCGACATAGAGCACAAGGATCGCCACCGTTCCGATCATCGCGATGAAGCGGCTGGAGCTTGCCTTCATGAGCGTGACGGTTATCGGCGTCTGGCCCGACAGCAATGGATTGCCGACGGCGTCGACGGGGTTGCCTGCCGCGTCGGTCTTCGTCAGGGCAACATCTTCGGAAAGCGCGTCGGTCAGCGACCAGTTGCTGGCTTCATGCAGCGAGCGATAGAACAGCAACATCGACATGACGACGCCGAGAGCGACGACGGCAACCAGTATTTCGGAAAAGCTGATCCAACTCATCTGACGACATCCCAACATGAGAACGGACGGTTTCAATAAAACTCGAATGTAATCTATTGGTGTGTATTGTCAATATAATCGCAATAGTCGCAATTGCGGTTGTATTGGTTGTGGGGCGGGGCGGCGCATCGCCCCGCAGTCCCGTCGTCACTTCACCGCCGCAAGCAGCTCCTCGGCACCCGCATCGAACTGCAGCCGGGCCAGCTTGGCGTAGATGCCGCCGTGGCGCACGAGGCTCTGGTGGGTGCCTTCCTCGACGACGCGGCCCTGGTCGAGGACCAGGATGCGGTCGGCCTTCAGCACGGTTGCGAGGCGGTGGGCAATGATCAGAGTGGTGCGGCCTTCCATGAGGCCGTCAAGAGCGCGCTGGACGAGGGTTTCGCTTTCGGCATCGAGTGCCGAGGTGGCTTCGTCGAGGAGCAGGATCGGCGCGTTCTTCAGGATGGCGCGGGCAATGGCGATGCGCTGGCGCTGGCCGCCCGACAGCATGATGCCGCGTTCGCCGACCGTGGTGTCGTAGCCCTGCTCCAATCTTGCGATGAACTCGTCGGCCTGGGCGGCGATGGCGGCGGCGCGGACTTCCTCGCGCGTGGCGCTGGGGCGGCCGAAGGCGATGTTGTCATGGATGGAGGCGGCGAAGATGGTGACATCCTGGGGAACGATGGCGATGCGCTTGCGCAGGCCGTCGGTATCGGTCTGGCGGGCATCGACGCCGTCGATCATGACGGCGCCCTGCTGCGGATCGTAGAAGCGCAGCAGCAGCGAGAAAATGGTGGTCTTGCCGGCGCCCGACGGGCCGACGATGGCGACGGTCTCGCCCGGTTTGACCGCAAAGCTCAGGCCATGCAGAGCCGATGTGTCGGGGCGCGAGGGGTAGGCGAAGTGGACGTCGGCGAACTCGACGCGGCCGAGGCTCGGGTCGGGCAGAGCAACGGGGGAGGCCGGTGTGACGATCGGCGAGACTTCGTCGAGCAGTTCGGTCAGGCGGTCGGCGGCGCCGGCTGCCTGCGACAGCTCGCCCCAGACTTCCGAGAGCGCGCCGAGCGAGCCGGCGGCGATGACGGAGTAAAGCAGGAACTGGCCAAGCGTGCCGGCCGACAGCGTGCCCTCGAGCACATTGTGCGCGCCGACCCAAAGCACGGCGACGACGCTGCCGAAGATGAGCATGATGGCGATGCCCGTGAGAAGCGAGCGCGAGCGGATGGCAGCGCGGGCGGCGGTGAAGGCGGCTTCGACGGCTGCTCCATAGCGGTTTGCCGCGGCGGTCTCGCCGCCGAAGGCCTGGACGGTGCGGGTGGCGGCAATGGTTTCGTTGGCGAAGGCCGACGCCTCGGCCAGCGTATCCTGTGCCGCGCGCGAACGCTTGCGCACCGAGCGGCCGAAGGCGACCAGCGGGAAGACGATGAGCGGGATCGCCAACAGCACGAGGCTGGCGAGCTTCGGCGAGGTGACGACCATCATGACGATGGCGCCGAGACACAGGATCATGTTGCGTAGCGCGACCGAGGCGGTGGCGCCGACGGCGGACTTGATCTGCGTGGTATCGGCCGTCAGCCGCGAGACGATCTCGCCGGACTGGTTGACGTCGAAGAAGGAGGCGGACAGCCTTGTCACATGCGCGAAGACGTCGCGGCGAAGATCCGAGACGATGCGCTCGCCAAGCGTGATGACGAAGAAGTAGCGCAGCGCGCTCGATATGGCGAGAACGACCGCCATGACCATGAGCATGACGAAGTAGCTGTTGATGAAGCGGCCGTCGGAGTGGCTGAAGCCGTGGTCGATCATGCGGCGCACGGCAAGGGGAAGCGCCAGCGAGGTGACGGCGGCGAGCGCCAGCGAGAAGAGGGCGCCGGTGACGAGGCCGCGATAACGCATGACGTAAGGCGTCAGCCTGCCGAGAGGTTTCAGCGAGCGGGACTTTTTCTTCTCGGTCTGCATTGCGTCTGTCAATTCAATCTCCAGCAGCCTTCAACACCGTGCAACACGGTCGATGGCTCTTGTTATCCTAATGGCCTTCATGTATAGGCACCGCATCCTAATGGGAAGCCGTAGCCAGTAGCGACTGCGGCTTCATTTATTCAATCGGTCCTCTTGTCGCAACGTGGTGCGTCAAATGGACGTGACATCGCAGGAAGATTGTTATGAAGGCTGAAATCCATCCCGCTTATCACACCATCAAGGTAGTGATGACCGACGGCACCGAATACGAAACCCGCTCGACCTGGGGTTCTGAAGGCGCTGTGATGAACCTCGAAATCGATTCCAAGTCGCACCCGGCCTGGACGGGCGGCAACCAGCAGCTCATGGACCGCGGTGGCCGCGTTTCCAAGTTCAACAAGCGTTTCGGCGGCCTCGGCCTCTAATCGCTGCTGTTGCACTGATTTCGAAGGAGCCCTGCGAAAGCGGGGCTTTTTTGCGTTTGGGAGGTGCTACCGGATTTCCGGAA
Organism: Rhizobium sp. 01N48; assembly: GCF_056399145.1. Taxonomy (NCBI): domain Bacteria; kingdom Pseudomonadati; phylum Pseudomonadota; class Alphaproteobacteria; order Hyphomicrobiales; family Rhizobiaceae; genus Rhizobium; species Rhizobium sp. 01N48. The sequence continues at coordinate 98,891 of NZ_JBFTQT010000013.1, read as the reverse complement.
AATGGTCCTCAGGTCTGGTGCCGATTAGGTCCTCCGCCAATACGACGAACCGGACGTTGGGAGGTGCAAACGACCTGTAGTTACCGGTCTCTGTTCTCTCCATGATCCTTATCCGATGGCTGAGAGTTGCTACGGAGACTAAAGGCAGGTGATAAGCAAAGGCCCAATCATAGAAGCCATAGACGGACTCGCCAACCTTTAGATCGGGTAGGTTTGCTTGGATCTTTCGATTTAGAGCATTTACTCGTCCCAACAGGCATTCAATCGCGTCGGTTGTCACGCCATCTTCCCATCTAGCCTCGATGCCATGTGAGATGAACCTGAATAAGCCGTGCTTAAACTCCCAGGCGCCGAAGCTCTCGAGTGTCACCTGTCGGCCTCGCGATCTTATATGCTTTATAGAGTTTGCTATATCTTCGAGTTTTTGGTTGTTTTTAACTGGAACCTTGTTTCGTTCTTCAAAGTGATGTGCGTGGAGACAAAGTCCCTCAAATCTGTGAAGCAAACTGTTGGAATCGGGGTCCATAACCAATGGATGGGCTACAAGCTCATTGAGCAGCCCAAGCGTTGGCGCGTAAATTTGGTTTTGAAACTTGATCGCAATTTCCACCGTCACGCACCATCTCCGTTGCTCTAACAACAAAAAACCGGCCGCGCAGGGAACGCAGCCGGTTTATGCAGTCTACTTTGAATGGATCAGTTGTTGCCGAAGGCCGTCTGCAGCAGGCTGAGCTGAGCCTGGACGCTGTTCTGGTTGTCGGGAACGATCGCTGCCTCGTTCGGGCGATAGATTTCGCGGTCGAGCAGGGCAACGCGGTTCTGCAGGCGCAGCGAGCGTTCGATGAGATCGCGGAAGGCTTCCGGCAGGTCGCCCCAGCCCGGAGCGTTGCGGTCGACGTTGAAGCCGTCGAGGCGAACCTTGTTCTTTTCGGCCAGAACCTGATCGCGCGACATTTCGCCATTGTTGACGGCGCGCTGCAGGAGGAGCCAGGAGGCCATCTGCATCAGGCGGGTGGTGAGGCGCATGGACTCCGCTGCGTAGAGAACCGATGCCATGCGCGGCAGAACCTTGGATGCGGTGCGGCCATTGCCATCCAGATAGGCGGCGGTCTCTTCGACCAGCGACATGCCCTCGGAGTACAATGTCTTAAACTGCGACGATGCGGCAGCGCGTCCTGCAAAACTGATCGTGTTCAATCCAAGCTCTGACATTTAAAGGGTCCCTGTTGCACGCATCTACTTATTGATCAGGTAACGCAGGCCGGTCCCAAAAGGTTTCACCGGTCGGCCTTAATGACTTTAAAGATGGTAGTTTTAGCCTAATAGCGCAAGGCGTTTCTTAATAAAGGGTTAACTTCCACAGTTTCGTGGTTTTCGTCCCCAGCCAATGCGAAAAAGGAGAGCCGCAAAAGCGGCTCTCAAGGTAAAACAGGGAGAAAAATCAGACCAATTCACCGCATGGGAAACTGTCTGAGATCCAGAGCAAGTCCGGATGAGCACATCAATACATTAGAAAGCTTAACGCCTCATTAAGTGTGTGCCGAATTAACACTTGCGCGGCGGCTATAAATCAAATCCGGCCTTTTGCCGGGTCACGATTTGAAGAGGTTTTCTGCGGCCAATCTTCCCGATGCCTTGCGCGCCGCTTCCTGCTCAATGCGCGAAATCTCGGCTTTGAGCATGTCGATGCGCGCGTTCAGCTCGTCCACCGACATCATCGAGAGGTCCATGCCGATCTCGTGATTCGGTTTCTTCTGCGGCCGGTCGTCATCCATGAAGCTCATGTTCGGTCCTCCGTCCTCGTGTCGGCGGGCAAGCGCCCGGCCGTCTCCGCATTCCAAGTCTATCGGGTCGCCGGCTCCATCGGCGGCTCGGGCGTCTTGTTCTGCCCGCGATCGGCCAACGTCATGCCCTCGGGCGTCATCATTTGCGAGGTGGCCGTCGGGATAGTGGTGAAGGCGTCGCGGTCGCTTGCCGGGATGGCGGCGCGCGCGCGGCTGCGGATGATCGCGTAAGCCGTGATCAGCACATGCGCGAGTGCGGTCACCAGGAACAGTGCATGCGGGCTTGCCATCGACATGACGGGGCCGCCGATCGTCGGGCCGATGATGGTGCCGATGCCGTAGAGCAGCAGCAGGCCGCCGGAGACCTTCACGAAGTCTTCCGAGGAGGCGTAGTCGTTGGCGTGGGCGACGGCGATCGGATAGAGCGTGTTGGCAACCGCGCCGTAAAGCACCACGAGCGTGATGATGAAGGCGGGCGAAGAGGGGTGGAGGACGACGAGCATCAGACCGGCAAGGGCCGCGATCGCCGACATGGCGGCGAGCACATAGCGGCGGTCGATGCGGTCGGACAGTCGGCCGGCGGGAAGCTGCATGACCGCGCCGGCAAAGATGGTCGAGCTCATCATGATGGCGATCGAGGTATCCGAGAGACCGGCGCCGGCGCCGAAGACGGCGCCGAGCGTGCCATAGGCGCCATTGGCGATGCCAACCAGGAGAATGCCGAGGCAGGAGACCGGCGAATTGCGATAGAGCGCCTTGAGATCGAGCTTCACGGCCTTCAGCGGCTGCGGAGAGGCTGCAGTCGACAGCAGCGTCGGCAGCATGGCGATGCAATAGAAGATGCCGCAGATCATGAAGAGGATGGGTGTGCGGACATCCTCTAGCGGGATCATCATCTGGCCGGCGACGACGCCGATCAGGGTGATGGCGATATAGAGCGAGAAGATCGCGCCGCGGCTTTCATTGGTGGCGCGCTCGTTCAGCCAGCTCTCGATGATCATCGAGGTGCCGGCCGTGGCAAAGCCGGTGACGGCGCGCAAGAGCACCCACCAGACGGGATGAACGGCAATGCCGCTCACAAGCGCGATGATGGCGATGATCGAGATGAAGCCGGAGAAGGCGCGCACATGGCCGACGCGGCTGACCATCTTCGGCGCAACCAGGCAACCGATGACGAAGCCGGCGGCCCAGGATGTGCCGAGCAGGCCGAGCGTGGTGGTCGCATAACCTTCGAGATTGCCGCGGACGGGGAGGAGGATGCCCTGCAGGCCGTTGCCCATGAACAGAAAGAGCGTGCCGAACAGAAGTGCGGCGACGGATAGAAGATTTCGTTTCATTGGCCCCCCATGCAACTCAGCTTACATGCACAAAGACATATGGCAGCACACGATGCTGCCCAGTCTTTGCAATGTTGATTGTGTCCCCGAATGCCTTTACGGCGTATTTAGAGGCAGTCGTTGCGCGAAATAATGTCCGTCCTGTGACATCAAGAACATATGGAAAAATAAAGACATGACGAAGCTGATCGCGCTTCTCCTGATGCTTGCGATGGTGGTGCACCTGATCAAGCCGCTCGGTCTTCCGGGCCTCAGAAAGCGCGCGGATTTCTGGAAGATCGCGCTGTTTGCTTTCGCGATTTGGGCCGTCGCGCTGCTCGGGCGGGATCTGTTTGTCTAAGCGTAATTGGTTGTAAAGACGCCGGCCGCGGGAAGAGGCTCGCCCTCAGATGGTGTCAGGCTGCTGTTTCGGCTATTGTGATGGTTGCTTGGACGCTTCTTGGGGGGAGAGGACATGCTTGCCCTGCATCACGTGTCGATCATCACGGCTGATCTCGAGACATCTCTACCGTTTTACCGCGATGTCTTTGGTCTTTCCGAAATTCCTCGACCTGACTTTCCGGTGGGGGGAGCGTGGCTCGCCTGCGGCAGCTTGCAGGTCCACCTCGTCGTGCATCCCGAGGGCACCTTCCGGCAACGGCCGGTCATTGATCGTAACGACTGGCACTTCGCGTTTCGGACCGATGACTTCGAGGCCGTTCTCGAGCGCCTTGCCGCGCTCGGCTTCAGCGGGGATTTGCCCGAAGGCGATCCCAAGCACATGCTGGTTTTCCGCACGGGCCTGGCCGGGTTCCCGCAGCTTTATCTTCGCGACCCTGATCTCAACATCGTCGAGATCAATGGGGCGCCCTGAGGGGCTGTCTGCAGCCTCGTCGATATCTTATGCCGACCACGGATCATCCGGCAGCGGCGTTTCCTGCTGGATGCTCTGGAGGATGCCGATCAGGCGCGGCGCCATTTCTCGGATCTCCTTCAGGTGGATGGTCGTCAGCTGTTTGAGGACGGCCTCGGCCTGGTCTGTCAGGATGAGCGTCTGGCGTCGGCGGTCGTTGGGGTCGGGGCGGCGGCTGACGTAGCCGGCGGCTTCGAGACGGCCCACCAGTTCGGTCGCGGTGTGCGGCGCGATGATCAGGCGCTCTGCGAGCAGGCCGACGGTCATCGGATCGGGGGCGCGGTGCCCCTTGATGGCGAGCAGTGCCTGATGCTGCTGCGCGGGCAGGCCGGCTTCAAGCGCTGCCGAGGCGCTGAAATCCATGAAACGGCGCAGCGTGTGGCGAAGGTTCGCAAGCGCTTCGTAATCCTCCTCCGACAGATCGTCCCGCATCGTCACATCCTTCCGTCAACGCCCATGAAAGTCAGGGCGATCTCTAGCCGTTATCGACGCCATGCGCAAAGCCCGCAGCGCGAGAGATCGGTCTCTTGATTTATATCGTAATACGATATATTTGAGCGCGCAGATAAACACCAGACAGGAGCGACCATGCCCCCAAAATCTCTTCCGCCCGATACATCCCCCGATGCCGCTTCCCTGCTGCCGCGTCGCGCGGCGGGCGATTTCACCACCGACAGGCGCGTTCTGGCGTTGATCGCAATGGCCGTCGTCGTCGGCACCGGCGGCGCGTTTGCGGCGTGGCTGCTGGTCAGCCTGATCTCGCTCGTCTCGAATGTCGTCTGGTTCGGAAAGTTCAGCCTCGTTGCCGAGAGCCTGGCGCATGCGCGTCCGTCGCTATGGATGCTCGTCGTGCCTGTCATCGGCGGGCTGATCATCGGGCTGATGGCGCGCTTCGGCTCGGAGAAGATCCGGGGACACGGCATTCCCGAAGCCATCGAGGCGATCCTGATCGGCGGAAGCCGGATGTCGCCCAAGGTGGCGGTGCTCAAGCCGCTGTCGTCGGCGATCTCGATCGGCACCGGTGGGCCGTTCGGGGCTGAAGGGCCGATCATCATGACCGGCGGCGCGATCGGCTCGCTCTTCGCGCAGTGCTTCGAGATGAGCTCGGCGGAGCGCAAGTCTCTGCTGGTCGCGGGTGCGGCCGCCGGGATGACCGCGATCTTCGGCACGCCAATTGCAGCACTTCTCCTGGCGGTCGAGCTGCTTCTGTTCGAATGGAAGCCGAGAAGCTTCATTCCCGTTGCCGTGGCTGCCTGCGTGTCGGCTTGCTGGCGGCCGTTTCTGTTTGGCGCCGGTCCGCTGTTTCCCGCGCATTTCGACATGAGCCTCCCCTGGTGGGGAATTGCGCTGTGCGCCGGGCTCGGCATTCTCACCGGCTTCGCGTCCGGTCTTCTGACGGTGCTCCTCTACAAGGTCGAGGACCTGTTCGAGGCCTTGCCTGTTCACTGGATGTGGTGCCCGGCGATCGGCGGGTTGTTCATCGGGCTCGGTGGGCTGATCGAGCCGCGCGCGCTCGGTGTCGGCTACGATATCATCGAGGATCTGCTGCATAGCAACGTGCTTCCGGCCGCCGTCCTCACCATCCTCGCCGTGAAGGTGGCGATCTGGCTCATCGCGTTGTCATCCGGTACGTCGGGCGGCGTGTTGGCGCCGCTGCTCATCTTCGGTGGCGCGATCGGCTGGCTGGCAGGGCTGTTTCTGCCCGGAGACCAGGGCTTCTGGGCGCTGATCGGCATGGCCGCGATGATGGGCGGCACGATGCGCGCGCCGTTGACCGGAACCTTCTTCGCGGTGGAGCTGACGGGGGACCTCTCGGCGCTCCTGCCGCTGCTCGCCGCCACGGTGTCGGCCTATGCGGTGACGGTGCTCGTGCTGCGGCGCTCGATCCTCACGGAAAAGATCGCCCGGCGCGGCCAGCACATCACGCGCGAATACGGCATCGATCCGTTCGAGCTGACACGCGCCCGCGACATCATGATTGTCGACGTCGACGTGCTCTCTGCCCGGCAGACCGTGGGGGAGGTGAAGACCTTCTTCGAGACGGCCGAGAAGACGCATCGCGTCTATCCTGTGGTCGACGACCAGCGCGTGCTGCTCGGCCTGGTCTCCCGCGCCGATGTGCTGCGGTGGCATCAGGAGGGCGTGGCAGATGATGTCAGCATTGTCGACGCGACGTCGAACGCTGAGATCGCCTATGCGCTTGCGGATGATACGGTCGGGCATGTCACGGATATCATGCTGAACTCGGGAGAAGGGCGCATCCCCGTCATCGACCCGCAGACGAAGCGGCTGGTTGGGCTGATCGCGCGCAAGGATCTGCTGCATCTGCGGCATTCCTTCAAGACGAGCGAGACCGAGCGCCGGCCTTATCTGTTTTCAAGCGCTGCGTAAGCCGAATGCAGAACAAGTAGCCCGCCGCGTTCTCGTGGCGGGCGCTTTCATTTTGTCACTTCTCGACACCTTCGACAGCCGGCACCTTCCGCTCCTTGATATGGCGCAGCGAGACGCCTGGGGGGATTGTACCCATAGCGCGGCGTTTCGGGACGCCGAGGCGCTGGGCGAGATAGATGCTCGAATGGCCGCTGCAGAGATAGGCGAGGAAGCAGGCGACGGCGAGGTAGACGGCGTGAGTGGAGCCGAAGAGCTCGATGCCCATGATCATGCAGGCAAGCGGCGTGTTGGTGGCGCCGGCGAAGATCGCCACGAAGCCGAGCCCGGCGAAGAGATCAGACGGCGCGCCGAAGAGGGCCGCAAGCGCATTGCCGAGTGCGGCGCCGATGAAGAAGAGCGGCGTCACCTCGCCACCCTTGAAGCCGGCGCTGAGCGTGACGATGGTGAAGAGCGCTTTCCAGAACCAGCTCCAGTAATCGACGGCGCCGGGTGCGAAGAAGCCCGGTATCGTAGGATCAGCAGCGTCGGGCGACCAGACGCCGAGGCCGAGATAGGCACGGGTGCCGAGCAGATGGACGAGGCCGATCAGGATCAGCCCGGCCAGAACGGCGCGCAGCGGCGCGTAGGGCAGGAGCTTCTTGAAAAGTGCCGAGGCTGCGTGAGAGAGTTCGGCGAAGGATTTCGCGGCAAGACCGAAGATGACGCCGGCGATGGCGACTTTCGACAGCAGGATCGCATCGAGATGGAAGGAATTGGCTGGCGCGTCGGCGAGATAAGCGATGTGGTAGTGCGTGTGCTCGATGCCCCAGGCATGGCAGGCCCAGTCGCCGGTGACTGCGGCCATCAGGCAGGGGATCAGCGCTTCATACTGCATGCGGCCGATGGTCAGCACTTCGAGTGCGAAGATGGCGCCGGCGATCGGCGTGCCGAACACCGCGCCGAAGCCGGCCGCGATGCCCCCCATGAGGAGGATTTTCACATCGGCGGGCGACAGGCGGAAGAGCTTCGCCACGGCGCTGGCGATGCTGCCGCCAAGCTGCACCGCCGTGCCCTCGCGTCCGGCCGAGCCGCCAAAGAGATGGGTGGCGATGGTGGAGACGAGGATGAGCGGTGCCATGCGCAGGGGAACGCCGGCGCCGGGTTCGTGGATCTGGTCGACGATGAGGTTATTGCCGCCCTCGGCGGACTTTCCGAATGTCTGGTAGACCAAGACCATGAGGAAGCCGGCGGCCGGCAGGCCGTAGAGCAGCCAGGGATGATCGAAGCGGCTCCTGGTCGCAAGATCGAGTGCCCAGAGGAAGAATGCGCAGAGCGAGCCGACGACAACTGCCATCGGAACGATGACGGCGATCCACTTGCCGATGTCACGAAGCTGGCGAAGGCGGATGCCGAAAACGTCGGAAAAGGCGATCATAGTGCTGCCCCCTGATGATGGGCGGTATCGCCGGCGATGTGTGATGGAATGAAGACTTCGAACATGACTCTACCCTTTCGCGCGATGGCAAATGAAGTAGGAGTCATCGGCTTCGTCGGGGAAGCGGTTCAGCCTTTTCTGGCCTCGGCAGAATCCATTGCCGATAGCCAGTTTGATATCGCTTGCGCCGGATTGCTGTCAAGCGCGCCGGGGCGCGGATCCGTCCTGTTCAAGCGACATGATCAGCAGTCGATCACGCCGCGCATGACCTCGACGCAGGCGCCCGCGATCACAACGTCGGTGACCACGCCGCCGGTCTTCGTCACCTCGATGCCGATGAAGCTGCGGCGGCCCATTTCGACGCCCTGCTCGATGGTCAGCGATACCGTCATGTCGGGACCAGGCTCCAGCGAGACGAGGTAGGCGCCAAGGGCGGCCGAGGCGCTGCCGGTCGCGGGGTCTTCCGGGACGTTGTCGAGCGGTGCGAACATGCGGGCGCGGATGTGCCAGGGCTTGTCGGCCGAGCGGACGTATACGAAGAGCGAGAAGTCGTGATTTCCCTCAAGCGTCGGGGCCGCGGCATCGCGGAAGTAAGCGAGGTTGGGGCGGGCGCGGGCGAGTGTGTCGAGATCGGCGAGTTCGGCGACGACGAAGCTCAGGCCGACTGATGCCGTCAGTGGCTGGTGGATGCGGGTGCTGACTTTCGCGCTGTCGATGGCGATGCAGCGGGCGATGGTGTCTGTCGCGACGGTGTTGCCAGTCGATAGGGGCTTCGGTGCGCGGATCGCGGTCGAGGTCACGCGGCCTTCTTCGCGGCGCACGTCGACGGTGACCACGCCGGCCTTTTCCTCGAAGCGCATGACGTCGCCGACAGGCTTTCCGAAGATGTCGTCGAGATTGCCGAGCACATAGGCGGTGCCGACATTGGGGTGGCCGGCGAAGGGCACTTCCGTCGTCGGCGTGAAGATGCGCACGCGGGCGGTATTTTCGGGGTTCTCAGGCGGCAGAACGAAGGTCACTTCCGAATAACCGAACTCGGCGGCGATCTTCTGCATCTGATCATCGGAGAGGCCGCGCGCATCCGTCATGACAGCCAGCGGGTTGCCTTCGAAGCGGGTGGAAGTGAAGACATCGACGGTGGTGAAGGAAACGGCGGTCATTGCGTGCTCCGATGGTTCAGGAGCGCAATCAGTAGCTATCGCCGCCGGCTGGCAGAAGGGGAATTCTTGTCGCCGTGACAATCGACCGATGACGATGCATGGCAACAAAAAACCGGCCGCCAGAGTAGGCGACCGGTCGTTGAACTGCTGCGCGCGGATCAGGCCTTGTTGACGCTGGCGGCGTAGATCTCGTTGATCGTTTCGGCGAGGCTCGCGTCGAACTCCGCGTCGCTCATAGAAACGCGCAGGTTTTCCGTCAGCGCGCGCGAGAAGCTGGCGATCATGCCGTGGTTGTGGCTGAGCTTCTCGCAGGCGTCGGTGCGGCTGTAGCCGCCGGAGAGTGCGACGACGCGCACGACCTGCTTGTGGGCAACCAGAGGCGCGTAGAAATCGGCAACCGTCGGGATCGTCAGCTTCAGCACCACCTTTTCGCTCGCGGGAAGCAGGTCGAGCTGCTTGGCGATCTCGTCGCGAAGGATGGCCTCGGCCTCCTGCTTCGTCGGGCTCTTGATGGAGACTTCAGGTTCGACGATCGGAACGAGGCCGCTGCCGATGATCTGGCGGGCCACTTCGAACTGCTGCTTGACGACGGCTGCAATGCCTGACCGGTCGGCGCTTGCGATCACCGAGCGCATCTTGGTGCCGAAAATTCCCTTGTCGCGGCCGCGCGCGAGGAGCGTCTCCAGCTCAGGCATCGGCTTCATGATCTGGACGCCGTTTTCTTCAGCCGCCAGGCCCTTGTCGATCTTCAGAAGAGGAACGACGCCGCGCTTTTCCCAGAGATAGGAGGGAACCGGCTGGCCATCGACGTCGCCGTCCATGGTCCGCTCGAAGAGGATCGCGGCAATGATCTTTTCGCCGGTGAAGGCGGGCGCGGTCATGATGCGGACGCGCATGGCGTGCATCAGGCGGAACATCTCATCGTCGCCCTGGTAATCGCTGTCGGCAATGCCGTAGAGGCGCAACGCTGCGGGTGTCGAACCACCGCTCTGGTCCAGCGCTGCAATGAATCCTGGCGCCGAGCTGATCTTGTCCAACATCTTCGCGTCCACCATACTTCATTCCTTCTCTCGAACCGGCGCATCGCGTCCGGATTTTGCTCTTTGTCAAAGCCGATCGGCACTCGAATCTGCGATACCAGAAGAATTTTAAAAGGAAAATCCTGGGGTAAGCTATTGAAACGATTGAAATCGTTTCAAACGTTTGAAAGTTTAAAGTTGTTTTAGTTTCAACGGAAAGACCGCGAAAGCGCTGGCTCCCGCGGTCTTCAATGAAACAGTCCAAACAGGCCCAAAGCCCGGTTTGACTTACTTGGCCTTGGTGAGGACCTCTACACCAGGCAGAACCTTGCCTTCCATCCATTCCAGGAAGGCACCGCCCGCCGTCGAGACGTAGGTGAAGTCATCGGCAACGCCGGCGTGGTTCAGCGCCGAGACGGTATCGCCGCCACCGGCGACCGAGGTGAGCTTGCCGGCCTTGGTGCGCTCTGCCGCATATTGCGCGGCGGCAACAGTTGCCTTGTCGAAGGGCTCGATCTCGAAGGCGCCGAGCGGGCCGTTCCAGACCAGCGTGTTGGCGCGCTCGATCCAGGCCTTCACAGCTTCGACCGACTTCGGGCCGACGTCGAGCATCATGGCATCGTCAGGGATGGCGTCGATGGCGACGATCTCGTTGGCGGCGCCTGCCTTGAACTCGCGGGCGACGACGCCGTCTTCGGGCAGAACGATCGCGCAACCAGCGGTCGCGGCCTCGATCATGATCTGGCGGGCGGTGTCGGCAAGGTCATGCTCGCACAGCGACTTGCCGACGCTGGTGCCACGCGCGGCGATGAAGGTGTTGGCCATGCCGCCGCCGATGACGAGGGCGTCGACCTTCTTCACGAGGTTCATGAGGAGATCGATCTTGGTCGAGACCTTGGCGCCGCCGACGATGGCAACGACGGGACGAACCGGCTGGCCGAGGCCCTTTTCCAGCGCTTCCAGTTCAGCCTGCATGGTGCGGCCGGCGTATGCCGGGAGGTGACGGGCAAGACCTTCGGTCGAGGCATGGGCGCGGTGCGCGGCCGAGAAGGCGTCGTTGACGTAGATGTCGCCATTGGCGACCAGCGCCTTGACGAAATCGGGGTCGTTCTTTTCCTCGCCCTTGTGGAAGCGGGTGTTTTCGAGAAGCAGGATGTCGCCATCCTTCATGGCGGCCACGGCGCCGGCGGCTGCTTCGCCGATCACGTCGGTTGCCGTCTGCACGGGATGGCCGAGAACGGCCTCAACCGAGGGGGCGATCAGGGTGAGCGACAGGTCCGGCGAGGGGCCATCCTTGGGGCGGCCGAAGTGCGCGAGAAGGATAACCTTTGCGCCCTTCTTGGACAGTTCCTTGATGGTCGGGGCGACACGCTCGATGCGGGTCACGTCCGTCACCTTGCCGTCCTTTACCGGAACGTTGAGGTCGACGCGGACGAGAACGCGCTTTCCGGCAATGTCGTTAAGATCGTCGAGTGTCTTGAAGGAAGGCATTGGGAAATCCGTTCGTTTATTGCCTGAAAAGATGCGGGGACCATAGCAAGGATCATCGCGGACGCAAGGCGTTCAGCGCGGGTTTTCGTCGGCTTTTCCACCCGCCGCGGCGGCTGCCGCCTCCTTGTTCTTGCGGCTCTTGAAGCGCTCATGCACGCGGTCGATGATATCGCGCATATTGATGAAGATCGGCAGCGTCACGGCCGGCTCGACGGCCTCCAGCGACATGCCGATCGCGCTGATATGATCGTGGTCGTCGAGGTCGCGGACGATGAGGATGATGGAGCCGAGGCGCACGCGGTCGGCATATTCCGCCTTGCCGCCGAGACGCTGCTTCATCAGCTCCGCGATGGTCAGGCCCTTCTCGTTTTCGTTCAGCAGACCAGGGCCGTAGGCGGCGTCAAGATCGGTCGCCGGGCGACTCGGGGAGAGCGCGAAGGCGCCGAAGAAATCGGTGTCGTCTTCCTCCACCGGGACGCGGCTTGCGAAGAGCTTGTCGAGCAGGCGCGAATAGGAGGGAACGATGAAGAGATAGACGAGATCGTTCTCGCGCAGGCGGCCGGCATATTGATAGCGCATCGACTTGCCGTCGCGGATGACGAGCGAGGGTGTCGCCCAGCGCGGAATGCGCTCGCCGCGCAGCACGGGGCTATCCTTGACGACGCGGTAGGAGAGGAGTTCGTGGTTGGCAGCACCCGGCAGATCGACCTCCACCTTGTCGACGGCGCCGATGCGCGGCGGAATGATCAGGCCGAGTTTCTTGGCGACCGGCTTGATGGTCCAGCCCTGCACCAGCAGCGAGACGAGCACGATGATGAAGGCGGTGTTGAAGTAGACCTGGCCATTTTCCAGCCCACCGAGGATCGGCATGATGGCAAGCAGAATGGAGACGGCGCCGCGCAGGCCGACCCAGGCGACGAAGCCGATTTCCTGCTGCGTGTAGTCGAAGGGCAGCAGCGACAGCCAGATCGCCAGCGGGCGGGCGATGAAGATCAGGAAGAGCGCGAGCAGGACCGCCGGGATGGCGATCGCGCCGAACTGCGACGGCGTCGCCAGAAGGCCAAGCACCAGGAACATGATGATCTGCGCCAGCCAGGTCATGCCGTCCTGGAACCGCTTGATCGAGGCATAGCCAGGTAGCTTGCGGTTTCCGGCATAGATGCCGGCGACGTAGACCGCGAGGAAGCCGCTGCCGCCGACGGCGCCGGTGAACGAGAAGACCAGAAGCGCCAGCGCCAGAACGAAGATCGGCGTCAGGCCGCGATCGGTCTCGAGCCTGCCGACGATCAGCACGATCATCATGCCGCCGAGCAGGCCGAGGATGACGCCGAGGCCCATCTGCTGCACGAACATGGCGAGCATGCCGATGTTGATGCCGTGATAGCGCTCGCCCGATGCCAGGACCTCGACCAGCGCGATGGTGAGGAAGATCGCCATCGGGTCGTTGGTGCCGGATTCGACTTCGAGCGTCGAGCGCACCTTGTCGCGAATGTTGATGCCGCCGATGCGCAGCAGGAAGAAGACGGCGGCCGCGTCGGTGGAGGCGACGATGGAGCCGAGCAGCATGCCCTCGAGCCAGGTGAAGTTCAAAAGCCACATGGCGGCGACGGCAAACAAGGACGCCGTCATCAGCACGCCGACGGATGCCAGCGTTATCGAGGGTACCGCGGCGAGCTTGAAGGCCTGCACCGGTGTGCCGAAGCCGGAATCGAAGAGGATGATGGCAAGCGCGATCGAGCCGAGGATGTAGGCGAGGTAGTTGTTGGTGAATTCGATACCCAGGCCGTCGCTGCCGGCAAGCAGGCCGATGCCGAGAAACAAGAGCAGAAGGGGCGCGCCGAAGCGGAAGGCGAGCAGGCTGGAGAAGGCCGCAAGAAGCACGAGCGCCGTCGATACCAGTACGACGATGTAGAATGCTTCCATGCCCGAACCCCTTTATGCAAAATCAATCGCCGCAGTGTCGCCCCCCGTCGCATGCGGCTGTCTAAAACTATGGTATCGCGTCTCCAGTTCCCGTCCGATGCCTGCCAGTAAACGGCAAAATCCGAACGAAGGGTAGACCTAAAGGGCTATCCTTGCGCTTTGCTGCATCATGCTGCTGAGCGATCCGCCTAACGGCAAATCAAATGAACGGTTGGAGAGTGATCCTGAGTAAAGTGTAGGATCAAATCAGGCGAGAGCAGGGCAGAAATCGCTGCCCTGTCCTTTTCTTGGACAATCGTCCTGTATTTCTTTTGGCCTTACGCCTCTTCGTCGCCGTCGTCTTCATCCGCGTCCGAAATCGGGATGAGGAAGACAACGAATTCGTCGTCGATGGTGCGCGAGGGATCGTCGTCGAACTCGTAGGCGTGCTCGACTTCGCTCGCCTCATCCGGGGTCGCCTTGCGCAGGGTGAGCGGCGCCTTGCCATCCCATACCGGCTTGCCTTCCGTCTCGAGCACCGTCAGATCCTCGCGGAAATCCTCGGCCTCGATGAAGTGCTTGGCGTCTTCGGCGTTTTCCGAGCGGAAACTCGCGATGGCTTTGCCCGATATCTCGATGGTGAAATAATCCATTGAATTCTCTTTCGTTTCGCTGATGTCTAACATTATGGTGTTCGTTCGCGCCACGCCAGCCCCGCAGCCGCCGTGCGTGCAATTATCGCGGTCCCATCAGTCGCGAGGAGGAGGCGAGCAGCGGCTGGCCCTTGGCAAGCTGCTTGGAGCCGCCGCCGCCGACAGTCAGGCTGAGCACACCGGCGATCATGACAAGTAGGATTGCCAACATCAGGATTTTCATGGGTGGTTCGCTCGTTGTCGGTTCGGCGTCTCGTTGCGCGACCGCGTTGCAGCTGTGAGCGAATTTACCGCATTCGGCTGGATGTCGGCAAGCGCGTTTGGCCGCCTTGGTGCTTCCTAACAAACGAAAAGCGGCCCGGTTTCCCGAGCCGCTTTCCGAAATCGATATCGCTAACCTTAGATGGTCTTGGCGAAGGCGACAGCCGTGTCCGACATGCGGCTCGAGAAGCCCCACTCGTTGTCGTACCAGGACAGAACGCGCACGAAGTTGCCTTCCATGACCTTGGTCTGGTCGGAGGCGAAGATCGAGGAGTGGCTGTCGTGGTTGAAGTCGCGCGAAACCAGCGGCTCGTCGGTGTAGCCGAGGATGCCCTTCAGCTTGCCGTTCGAGGCAGCCTTGATGGCTTCGTTGATTTCGGCAACCGAGGTGGCCTTCTTGGCAACGAACTTGAAGTCGACGACCGAAACGTTCGGGGTCGGAACGCGGATCGAGGTGCCGTCGAGCTTGCCCTTGAGGTGCGGCATGACGAGGCCAACGGCCTTTGCTGCACCCGTCGAGGTCGGGATCATGGACAGGGCTGCGGCGCGGGCGCGGTACAGGTCCTTGTGCATGGTGTCGAGCGTCGGCTGGTCACCCGTGTAGGAGTGGATCGTGGTCATGAAGCCATGATCGATGCCGACGAGATCGTCGAGAACCTTGACGACCGGCACGAGGCAGTTCGTCGTGCAGGATGCGTTGGAGATGACCAGGTGTTCCTTGGTCAGCTGATCGTGGTTGACGCCGAAGACGACGGTCAGGTCGGCACCGTCGGCAGGAGCCGAAACGATGACGCGCTTGGCGCCAGCCGTCAGGTGAGCGGCAGCCTTGTCGCGCGAGGTGAAGATGCCGGTGCATTCCATGGCGATGTCGATGCCGAGTTCGGCGTGAGGCAGCTGTGCCGGGTCGCGAACAGCGGTAACCTTGATCGGCTTGCCGCCGCCGACGGTGATCGTGTCACCTTCGACCTTCACTTCGGCCGGGAACTTGCCGTGGATCGAGTCGTAACGCAGCAGGTGCGCGTTGGTCTCGACCGGGCCGAGGTCGTTGATGGCAACGACTTCGATGTCCGTGCGGCCGGATTCAACGATGGCGCGGAGAACATTGCGGCCGATACGACCGAAGCCGTTGATGGCAACCTTTACAGTCATGTGTGTCTCTCCCGAGAGTAGGGCTTGGTTTATAAGCAAAGAGGAGCGCCCTGAGGCGCTCCTTGTATCAGATCAAAGCTTGGCTTCAACTGCGGCGACGACGGCTTCCGTCGTGATGCCGAACTTCTTGAAGACATCCTTGGCAGGACCCGAAGCGCCGAAGCCCTTCATGCCGATGAAGGTGCCTTCCGGTCCGATGAACGCATCCCAGCCTTCGCGAACGGCGGCTTCGACGGCGATCTTGATCGGCGACTTGCCGAGGATCTCGGCGCGGTAGGCATCCGGCTGCTCGAAGAACAGTTCGGTCGAGGGGACCGAGACGACGCGGACGGTAACGCCCTTTTCTTCAAGCGTCTTGCGGGCGGCAACGGCCAGCTCGACTTCGGAGCCCGAAGCGAAGATCGTCACCTTGGCGTCGGCATTGCCCGCCAGCGTGTAGGCGCCGAGTTCGCAGAGGTTCTTCTCGCTGTATTCGGTACGAACCGTGGTGAGGTTCTGGCGGGTGAGCGCCAGGCCCGACGGACGGTCCTTGGTGTTCAGCGCGATCTGCCAGCACTCGGCGGTTTCGACGGCGTCGGCCGGGCGGAACATCATCAGGTTCGGGATGGCGCGCAGCGAGGCCATCTGCTCGACCGGCTGGTGGGTCGGGCCGTCTTCGCCGACGCCGATCGAATCGTGCGTGAGAACGTGGACGACACGGATGCCCATCAGCGAAGCGAGGCGGATCGGAGGACGGCAATAATCCGAGAAGATCATGAAGCCGCCGCCGTAGGGGATCAGACCGCCGTGCAGAGCGATACCGTTCATGGCCGACGCCATGCCGTGCTCGCGGATGCCCCAGTGCATGTAGCGGCCGGCGAAGTCCGTCGGCGTGATCGAATGCATCTGGCTGGTCTTGGTGTTGTTCGACGGCGTCAGGTCGGCGGAGCCGCCGATCGTCTCGGGCAGGAAGCCGTTGATGACTTCAAGCGCGTCTTCCGAAGCCTTGCGGGTCGCAACGGTCGGCTTGGTCTCGGCGAGCTTCTTCTTGTAGTCGCTGATGGCGGCGTCGAAGCCCTGGGGCAGGTCGCCCGCGAAGCGGCGGGTGAACTCGGCCTTGGTCGCTGCCTTTTCGAGGCGGCCTTCCCATGCCTTGACGGCTTCAGCCGAACGCGTGCCGGCGGCGCGCCAATCGGAGAGAACGTCGTTCGGGATGACGAAAGGTGCGTATTCCCAGTTCAGCGCCTTGCGGGTGGCGGCGATTTCCTCGGCGCCGAGCGGCGAACCGTGAACCTTGTGGCTGCCCTGCTTGTTCGGGGCGCCGAAGCCGATGACGGTCTTGCAGGCGATGAAGGTCGGCTTGTCGGACTTGTGGGCTTCTTCGATGGCTGCTGCAATCGCAGCCTGGTCGTGGCCGTCGACTTCGATCGTGTGCCAGTGAACAGACTTGAAGCGCATGATCTGGTCGGTCGAATCCGACAAGGAGACAGCGCCGTCGATGGTGATCGAGTTGTTGTCCCAGAAGAGGATGAGCTTGTTGAGCTTCAGGTGGCCGGCGAGCGCGATGGCTTCATGGCTGATGCCTTCCATCAGGCAGCCGTCGCCGTTGATCACGTAGGTGTAGTGATCCTGCAGGTCGGCGCCGAATTCCTCGCGCAGCTTGCGTTCGGCGATCGCCATGCCGACGGCATTGGCAATGCCCTGGCCGAGCGGGCCGGTGGTGGTTTCGATACCCGTGGCGTGGCCGTATTCCGGGTGGCCGGCGGTCTTGGAGCCGAGCTGGCGGAACTGCTGGAGGTCATCGACCGACATGTCAGGGTAGCCGGTTAGATAAAGCAGCGAGTAGAGCAGCATCGAGCCGTGGCCGGCCGACAGCACAAAGCGGTCGCGGTCTGGCCAATGCGGCTTCAACGGGTCGAACTTCAGATACTTCGAGAACAGGACGGTGGCGACATCGGCCATACCCATCGGCATGCCCGGATGGCCGGAATTCGCCTTCTCGACTGCATCCATTGAGAGGAAACGGATCGCGTTTGCCATCCGGTCGTGTTGTTCAGGAGAAATCATCGCTATTCCGCTTGTTCCGGGGTGTCGGGGGATGGCCTCAAGCCTGCGGAGACCATCAATGAGAGCGGGTGCACAAATAGCAGTTGGAGCAGGCAAGTCAATAAATCGAAGCCCTAATAGAGGGGTCGGAATGACGATTTTTGACATTTGACCAACGATTTTAACAAAAGTTGACAGGCGTGTGACAGAGGCGCTGAGGAGGCCGTCGACGGAGTTGCCGATTTCAGTCATCCACAACTAGCTCGCCTGCCGCCCTTAGGCCTTTATTGACGGGCAGTTGGCGAGCTGCATATCCTTTTGAAAACATCGCGTCGGGCCTCATTACCGATTCGCGGGTCTTGCGCGGGGAACCGGAAAGACATGACATCCACAGGCAACAGCATCGATGCAGCGCTCCTCGAGCTCCGGCAGGCGATTTCGGCGCTCGACAGCGCCGTCGACGCGCGGATCGAGCGGCAGCGCGAGACGGGCGAGATCGAGGGCGAGGTTCGCCGCGTGCATGCCGATCGCTCCAAGCTGGCGCAGGAACTCGATCAGGCGGAATTCCGCGCGAACCGGCTGGAAGAGGTCAATCGCGAGGTCTCGCGCCGTCTGGTGACGGCGATGGAGACGATCCGTGCGGTTCTCGACCGCTAATAAAGGGCTTAGGACATGGCGCAGGTAACGGTAACGATCGACGGCAAGGCCTATCGCATGGCCTGCGAAGAGGGGCAGGAAGACCACCTGACCGATCTCGCCACCCGTTTCGACCGCTATGTCGGCCATCTCAAGGATCAGTTCGGCGAAATCGGCGATCTCCGCATCACCGTCATGGCCGGCATCATGATCATGGACGAGATTTCGGAACTGACGCGGCGCGTCGCAAGCCTTGAAGATGAGCTGAAGAGCCTGCGCAGCAACCGCGACACGGTGCTCGCCGCAACCAGCCGCACCGAAGAGAGCATCGCTGCCGCCATCGTCGAGGTCAGCAGCCAGTTGCGCGGGATCACCGACAAGCTGAATGGCCGGGCGCCGGCTGCGCTGAACTAAGCGGGCTCAACTAGCGCCTTGAATTAAATCCGGGACGCTTGCGTCAGCCTCTGGCGCGCGTCATGGATCGGTCTTATATAGCAGTTGCGATCTGCGCCTCTCGACAGGAACCACAATCCCTGGGGCCATACTCGATCCAAAGGGAGCTGTCCCTGGCCAGGCCCGTGGGCTTGGACATATGGCGCCCACCTACGTTTGTAGGCACCCAGGATCGTAAACCTCCATCGGTTGCCGCGGATCGCACTCTTCCTTCCCATCTCCCGCAATCGTATCGCGCTTCGAGCGCCCTGGTATCAGGCGCTATTCAGCGCCGTTTTCCTTCATGCAGGTCGTCAGCGCGGCAAATGCCTCCTCCGTGCCCGTCAGCGGCAGGATGACGTCGATGCCGTTGGCGGTGACGGTCAGTTCCTTGCCCGAGGTCAAGGCGGTGACGGCCGCAGCATCGTTCGGAACGTCGATCGTCACGGTCTTGTCGCTGTCGGCCGTCGAGGAGAAATCCGCGGCGGCAGCCCCATCCACCGACCATGTCCCGTTGACGCGCTCACCCTTGGCGATCGCGAAGGCGTCGGCATTGGCAAACAGCGCCAGCTTGTCGCCGACGGCGAGGTAGCCGATGCCGGTGTGGTTGTTCTGGGCAAGGCAGCCGATGAACGTGTCGCCATCCGTCATCGGGGTGACGCCGAAATCGGCGGCTCGGGTGGCTGCGACCGGGAGCAGGGTGGTGGTTAAGAGCGTGGCCGCGGCGAGGATATGCTTCATGTGACGTCCTTGTTGCGTGGGTGCTGGCACGGCCGCCTGATGTCGCGCATTCGATCACGCCGGCGCGCTTCTACTGCCGTATGCCGGGTTTGCTGGCAATGGGGGAAAGGCTCGACACGACCGTTCGGATTGATTGGCACTAGCTTTCAGGCGCCAAAACGTCTTTCTGTCGACTCGACGCATGACCGCCACTCGTCATGCGCTTTAGCTTTGCCACTATCTGAACCAGAGGTCATCAGTGACACAATTACTATCCAACTCGATCGCCGCGCTTTCTGACGAATGCCGGAACAACGCCTTGACCGTACCATCCGAGGAGGGGGCGGCCGAGTACGCTGGTGCGGTCAACGGACTTTGCGACGCACTGGACAATTTGGCTGAAGAAGCACTTTCACGGCATGTCTATCTTTCGGAATTCACCGAGCTTCTGAACGAGCTTGTCGAGCTTTCGGCCGGCCCATCGCACGCTCTTCTCGCTGCCGTGCAAAGCGCTTTCGCTGAACAGGGGCCACCCGACGAACCCGCTCGGTAAACGCCGGCAATATGGCATGGTCGCTGCGGTTTCGTGGCGACCATGCGGCTCCTCGTGAGCCTCTCGCGGACCGTCTGGCGCAGCGTCGCAGGCCTGCGAATAAAGCATGCGCTGAGCGCACGGGATGCTTTTCGGATTTTTCTCACGCAGAAATCGGTGATTTTCCGAATCATGAAGCCCATATCCGTCGATTAAAACGGTTAAAACACTTTAACGATTGTGGTCGAGCCGATCGTCATGCCGCGAAATCGGGCGAAATCGCCGCAAAATGGCGTTTTCCTAAAACGTTTACGGCTTTTCTGAGGGCAAAAATATTAAGCAGCACGGTTTTAGTTATGCGCTTTATGCATGGGTGTTCTGATGCTTTAGCGCTGTTCGTTGTCGGCCTTCATGCATATATTCGCATCAACAGAGAGACACGGGCAGCAAACACGCTGCCAAGCGCTGAAAGCCCTAGGAAAGGGGATCATCATGAACGTAGCACGCTCCTTCAATAACTGGCGCAAGTATCGTCAGACCGTTAGCGAACTCGGCCGCATGTCCAACCGTGCGCTGAACGACCTCGGTATCGACCGCTCCGAGATCCAGCGCGTTGCTCGCGACGCCACTCGCTAACAAGCGATCGCTGCTCTTCACGAGCAGATAGATTTCAAACGCCCGTTGCTTCCAGCTGCGGGCGTTTTGCTTTTGTGGCCTTTGATTTGCAAGCGGGGCTGGGATTTGCGAGCGGGGCTTGGGCTTCAAGCCGGTTTTGCTTGCGAAGCGCGCGGTGCTGGCGATATGGCAATGGCCATGTTTTCACTCACCCGCACCGAGACCCTGGAGCAGATCGTCAAGAAGAGCCGGTTTCTGGCCGTCGCGGCGCCGATCGGCTCCGAAGACGATGCCCGGGCGTTTCTGGCGGAGCACGGCGATCCCGCCGCCAACCATAATTGTTGGGCGTGGCGGATCGGCCAGAATTATCGCTTCAACGATGACGGCGAGCCGAGCGGCACCGCCGGCAAGCCGATCCTGCAGGCGATCGACGGGCAGTCGCTCGATCGGGTAGCAGTCGTCGTTACCCGCTGGTTCGGCGGCGTGCTGCTTGGAACCGGTGGCCTGATCCGCGCCTATGGCGGTACGGCCGCCGCGTGCCTCAGGGCCGCGGCGACGATCGAGCTGGTCGCGACCGTCGAGGCCGAGATCGCGGTGAACTTCTCGGATCTGGCTTTGGTGAAGGCGCGGCTTGCGGGCTCTGCCGGCGTGCGCGTCGTGGCCGAGGTGTTCGTGGATGCGGGTGCGCTGCTGACGCTTTCCGTGCCGGAAGCGGTGTTCTCCGAGACCGCGCGGATGCTCAGCGATGCCACAAGCGGGCGCGTTATTCTTGCGGTGCAGCAATGAGCCGCAGCCTTATTGGCGGTTTGCGGTTGACATTCGAAATATTTTTTTAGTTTCCAGATTCGGCGGAAGGCCTTGCGGGCTCGCGGTTCTCGCGTTCAGCAGAGCGATATGCGGCGGCGTTCCCGCTATTGTGACGGAGACTTCGCTTGCGTGCTGCAGTGCGAGTGATAGGTATTCGCGCATAATATCGATTAGATTCTCAATTCTCAGGAGATTATGAGATGCAGCTTGGCATGGTTGGCTTGGGCCGTATGGGCAGCTTCATGGTCCAGCGCTTGATGCGTGATGGCCATGAATGCGTGGTCTATGATGCGAAGACGGAAAGCGTGAACGATCTGGTCGGCAAGGGCGCCATCGGCAGCGCCTCGCTGGAAGAGTTCGTTTCGAAGCTTTCGCGTCCGCGCGCCGTGTGGCTGATGCTGCCGGCGGCCATCACCGACAAGGTGATCGCGCAGATCACGCCGCTGCTCGACAGCGACGATATCATCATCGACGGCGGCAACTCCTACTATCATGACGACATTCGTCGCGGTGGCGAGCTGATCACCAAGGGCCTGCACTATGTCGACGTCGGCACCAGCGGTGGCGTCTTCGGTCTCGAGCGTGGCTATTGCCTGATGATCGGCGGCGAAAAGGCCGTGGTTGAATCGCTGTCGCCGATCTTCAAGTCGCTGGCGCCTGGCGTCGGCAATGTCGTTCCTTCGGCGCATCGTCCCGACCAGGCCGGCAGCACGGCTGAGCAGGGCTACCTGCATTGCGGCCCGCATGGCGCCGGCCACTTCGTCAAGATGGTGCATAACGGCATCGAATACGGCCTGATGGCGGCCTACGCCGAAGGCTTCAACATTCTGAAGCGCGCCAATATCGGTGCCGACAATCATGAAGTCGATGCCGAGACGGCGCCGATCGCGCATCCTGAGCACTACCAGTACGACTTTAATCTGCAGGACGTCGCCGAAGTGTGGCGTCGCGGCAGCGTCATCACCTCCTGGCTGCTCGACCTGACCTCGGATGCGCTGCATGCGGATCCCGCGCTCGGCGCCTATGCCGGCCGCGTTTCTGACTCTGGCGAAGGCCGCTGGACGATCATGGCCGCCATCGACGAAAGCGTTCCGACGCCGGTTCTGAGTGCCGCGCTCTACAGCCGCTTCTCCTCGCGCGACAATGATGAGTTCGCCAACAAGGTGCTCTCGGCCATGCGCGCCGGCTTCGGCGGCCACGTCGAAAAGCCGAAGGCGTAAACCATTCAGCAATAATGGTTATCCAAGCCCGCGCAGCCACAAGCTGCGCGGGCTTTTCTTTCCCGCGCTTCAATATAAGCTACGCTATATATATTGGAGGGGCTGGCATGGGTCTGGGGTTTGGTGCGCTCATCATGAGGCGGCTTCTGCCGCTCCTTGCATTTGGCATGATCGTTTCGAGTGCCGCGGCACAAACGCCGGCGGCAACACCCAGCCCGACACCGGCAGCGCCGCCGCCCGCCGAAGTGCGGCAGATGCTGCAGCTCATGGAGACGCCCGCCGTCAAGCAATGGATGGCGACGCAGGCGCAGACGCAAAGCCCAACGGCTCAGGCTCCGGCAGGGCGGGCCCCGGCGGCAGCGCAGCCGGCGAGCACCCCGGCACAACCGGCAGCACCCGGCGGCGAGATGTCCGGCGAGCAGATGTCGGTGCTTTCCGATTTTCTCGGCCATGCCCGCCGTCACTTCGATCTCGTCTCCGGTGCCGCGATGACGCTGCCGGATGAAGTCGAGAACGCATCTGAGATCGTCGAGCGCGAGGTCCGGCCGAGTGGTTGGGCATTCGTGACCATCGAGTTGCTGGCGCTGTTTCTGGCCGGGGTGGTGGCGGAACTCCTGTTCAGGATGATCGTGCCGCGCCCGCGCGTCAAACTCGAGGATGGCGCGGTCGTCACGGTCGCACACCATGCGGCGAACAATCTGAGCTACCGTATCGTGCCGGCGCTGGTGTTCTGCGTCGCCACGCTCGTACCGCTCGTGCTCTTCAACTGGCCGCCGATCACGCAATCGCTGGCGATCGCTGTCGCCATCGCGCTGATCGTCTCGCGCGTCACCATCTCGGTCGGCCGCCTCATCGTGGCGCTGGTAACGCTGCCGCATGTGGGTGGCGAAAGGGACGTCTCGCGCGCAACCGCGATGTTCTGGTTCAAGCGCAGCTGCGTCTTCATCATCTATTTCGTGTTCGGCTGGGTGCTGATCCAGCTGATGGCGCCGCTCGGTTTCTCGCCGGGGTCGCGCTATCTCGTCGGCTATACGCTGGGGCTCGGGCTGCTGGCCATCGCAACCGAAGCCGTGTGGTCGCGCCCGGCAGAGGAGGGGCAGAAGAGCACGACGGCCTCCTGGATGCTGACCATCTATTTCGCGGCGCTCTGGCTGCTATGGGTGGCGGGCTTCAATCTGATCTTGTGGATCGGCATCTATCTCGTGGCGTTGCCGCGCGTTTTGCAAGTCTCCACGCTTGCGGTGCGGGCGCTGCACAAGGCCGAGGCCGGGTTCCTTGCCAAGAAGCGGATCGCGGCGGTGCTGCTCGATCGCGGCGTGCGCGCCGTCATCATCACCATCGCGGCCCTCTGGCTTGGCCGTATTCTCGGTTTCGCGGCCGACCGGATGGCGGCGGGCGAGACGATGATCGACCGGATCGTGCGCGGTTCCGTCGGCGGCATCGTCATCCTGCTTGCCGCCGATCTGCTCTGGCATCTGGCGCGCGCCTATATCAACGGCAGGCTGGAGGACTCGCCTCTAGAGGGCTCGATCAACGATGAGGAGAAGGCAAGGCGGGCGCGGCTGCAGACGCTGCTGCCGATCTTCCGCAATATCCTCGCCGTCGTGATCGCCGTCATCGCCGTGCTGATGGTGCTCTCCGGCCTCGGCGTCGAGATCGGGCCGCTGATTGCCGGTGCCGGTGTTGTCGGCGTCGCGGTCGGCTTCGGGGCGCAGACCATCGTCAAGGATGTGATCAGCGGCATGTTCTATCTCTGGGACGATGCCTTCCGGGTCGGTGAGTATATCGAGAGCGGCAGCCACAAGGGCGTGGTGGAGGCGTTCAGCCTACGCTCCGTGAGATTGCGCCATCATCGCGGACCGTTGACGACGGTGCCGTTCGGCGAGCTCGGGGCGGTCAAGAACCTCAACCGTGACTGGACGATCGACAAGATCACCCTGAACGTCACCTACGACACCGATCTCGTGCTGGCGAAAAAGGTGATCAAGCAGATCGGCCAGAAGCTGCTCGAAAACCCCGATTACGCGCCTCATATCATCGAGACGATGAAGATGAAGGGCGTCGAGCAGTTCGGCGAGTTCGCGATCGTCATCCGGCTGGCGATGATGACGAAGCCGGGCGAGCAGTTCGTCATCCGCCGCAACGCGCTGGCGATGATCCGCACGGCCTTCAAGGAAAACGGCATCGAGTTCGCCGTGCCGACGCTGCAGGTGTCGAGCGAAACCCATGATGCCGACGCCAATGCGGCTGCTGCGCGCTACGCCGCGCAGAAGAACAACCCGGGCGCGGAGCCGGCGGCTTAGCCGGCATGCTGGCATCCCCGGATGCCGGTATCAGCCACCTAGGGCTTTAAGCTTACGAAAATACAATATTCAAACCCCTGTCCCCGCGCCAAAAATGCCCCAATTGGGGATGAAGCAGGCGTCGTTAAGCGGCATTGGGGTAGTGTTGGCATGTATTTGCGGGCTTGCGTCCAAGAACTTACATGCAGGTTATGTTAGATGTCCAAGACATGATTCCCGCTAATATGTAGGTTTACGACGGTTCGTAATGTCGAAGCACGCCAATTTGGAAGAGATTGAAGTTATAGAAGAATCGGGCATCTCGCGATTTTTCAGCCGGTACCGGACGCATCTGACGGCGCTTGCGACGCTGGCCGTGTTCTGCATGGTCGGTTTTGCGATCGAGCAGCTGACGACCGAGGTGCGCTACGACGACGTGGTGCAGGCGCTGGCCGACACCAAGATCAGCTCGATCGTGCTGGCGCTGTTCTTCACGGCGCTGAGCTTCCTCGCGCTGGTGTTCTACGACGTCAACGCCATCGATTACGTGGGCAAGAAGCTGCCGTTCCCGCAGGTCGCGCTGACCGCGTTCGCTGCCTATGCCGTCGGCAACACGGCGGGCTTCGGCGCTCTGAGCGGCGGCGCCATCCGCTACCGCGCCTATTCGAGGCTCGGATTGACGCCCGAGGATATCGGCCGCGTCATCGCTTTCGTTACCATCGCCTTCGGCCTCGGCCTGGCCGGCGTCGGCTCCATCGCGCTTCTCGCCATCGCCGACGAGATCGCGCCGCTCATCGATGTCAGCAGCTGGGTTTTGCGTCTCCTAGGCGGATCGATCGTGCTGGTGCTGGCGGCGGGCGTCGTGCTCGGCCGTGGCGGTCGCGCGGTCAGCATCGGGCGCTTCTCACTGCGGCTGCCTGATTCCGCCACATGGTCGCGTCAGTTCCTGGTCGCCGCCTTCGATATCGCGGCGTCTGCTACCGTTCTCTACGTTCTCCTGCCGCAGACGGCGATCAGCTGGCCGGTCTTTTTGGCCGTCTATGCGATTGCAGTCGGTCTCGGCGTGCTCAGCCATGTGCCGGCCGGTCTCGGCGTGTTCGAAACCGTCATCATCGCGGCCCTTGGCAGTGCGGTGAATATCGATGCCGTGCTCGGCTCGCTGGTGCTCTACCGCCTGATCTATCACGTCGTGCCGCTGCTGCTTGCGGTTCTGGCGGTCTCGGCGACCGAGCTTCGCCGCTTCGCCGACCATCCCGTCGCCTCCGGATTCCGCCGGATCGGCATCCGGCTGATGCCGCAGCTTCTTTCGGCGCTGTCGCTGCTGCTTGGCGTCATGCTGATCTTTTCGAGCGTCACGCCGACGCCGGACTCCAATCTCGAATTCCTTTCCAACTATCTGCCGCTGCCGATCGTGGAAGGCGCGCACTTCCTGGCGAGCCTTGCCGGACTGGCGCTGGTCGTTGCCGCGCGCGGTCTTGGCCAGAAGCTCGACGGCGCATGGTGGATCACCATCTTCTCGGCCGCCGCGGCACTGATGCTGTCGCTGCTGAAGGCCGTGGCGCTGGTCGAGGCCGCTTTCCTCGCCTTCCTGATCTTCGGCCTGTTCGTCAGCCGCCGCCTGTTCCGTCGCCGCGCCTCGCTGCTTAACCAGACGCTGACCGCGTCGTGGCTGACGGCGATCGCCGTCGTCTGCGTCGGCGCCGTTGTCATCCTGCTCTTCGTCTATCGCGACGTCGATTACAGCAACGAGCTATGGTGGCAGTTTGAATTCGCCGACGAGGCGCCGCGCGGTCTGCGCGCCGTGCTTGGCATTACCATCATCTCGACCGCCATCGCCGTATTCAGCCTGCTGCGGCCGGCAACGACCCGGCTTGAGCCGGCAACCGACGAGGCGCTGGAGCGCGCTGTCGATATCGTCGAGAACCAGCGCTACGCCGACGCCAATCTGGTGCGCATGGGCGACAAGAGCGTGATGTTCTCCGACAAGGGCGACGCCTTCATCATGTATGGCCGCCAGGGGCGTTCGTGGATCGCGCTCTTCGATCCGGTCGGCGACCGCAGCGCCATGCCGGAACTCGTGTGGCGTTTTGTCGAGACAGCGCGCGCCGCCGGCTGCCGCGCGGTGTTCTACCAGATCTCCCCGGCGCTGCTTTCGCACTGCGCCGATGCGGGCCTGCGCGCCTTCAAGCTCGGCGAGCTCGCTGTCTCCGATCTTTCGACCTTCGAGATGAAGGGCGGCAAATGGGCGAACCTACGCCAGACCGCAAGCCGCGCCCAGCGCGACGGGCTGACCTTCGAGGTGATCTCGGCGGAAGACGTGCCTGATGTGATGGACGAGCTGGCGGCGGTTTCCGATGCCTGGCTTGCCGACCATAACGCCAAGGAGAAGGGCTTTTCGCTCGGTGCGTTCACGCCCGACTACATCCTTGCGCAGCCGGTCGGCATCCTGAAGCTCGAGGGCAAGATCGTCGCCTTCGCCAATATCCTGATCACCGGCGCCAAGGACGAAGGGACGATCGACCTGATGCGCTTCTCGCCGGATGCGCCCAAGGGCTCCATGGACTTCCTGTTCGTGCAGATCATGGAATATCTGCGCGCCGAGGGTTTCTCGCACTTCAACCTCGGCATGGCGCCGCTTTCGGGCATGTCGAAGCGCGAGACGGCGCCCGTTTGGGACCGCATCGGCAGCACCGTGTTCGAGCACGGCGAGCGCTTCTACAACTTCAAGGGCCTCAGGGCCTTCAAATCCAAGTTTCATCCTCAATGGCATCCGCGCTATCTTGCGGTGTCCGGAGGAGGCAATCCGATGATCGCTTTGATGGACGCGACGCTCCTGATCGGTGGCGGATTGAAAGGGGTCGTGAGGAAATGATGAAAAGACACATTCTGGCCGCCGCCTGTGCGCTGGCGCTCTCCATTCCCGCCGCACATGCGGCCGACGAGACGACGCAGGAGTTCGAGACCGGGCTCATCCCGTCGCCGCACATCTTCCTGCCTGACGGAGACGTCAAGGGCGCCGTGATGCTGATCTCTGACGCTGGCGGTTGGGGCGACAAGGAGAAGACGGAAGCCGACCGGCTGGTGGGCGAGGGCGCCGTTGTCATCGGCGTCGATTTCCCATCCTACATCGATGCTCTGCGCAAATACGACGTCAGCGACAATGACGGCTGCATCTATCTGGTTTCCGATATCGAGTCGCTCAGCCAGCAGGTGCAGCGCGCCGCCGGCAACAGCCCTTATCACCTGCCGATCGTGGCTGGTATCGGCGAGGGCGGGGCGCTGGCGCTGGCAATCGCCGCGCAGACGCCGGATGCGACCATCGGCCAGACGTTGGCGATCGATCCGCTCGCGGGTATTCCGCTGACGCAGCAGCTTTGCACGCCGGCCAAGAAGAAGACCGTCGGCGACCGGATGATCTATGGCCTCAGCGACATCGCGCTGCCCGATCCGATCATCGTCGCCTTCACACCCAATGCCGACAAGGACGGCCGCGCGCATGCGGACGAGCTGAAGAAGGCGCATTCGGACATCGACATTCGCGAAGTCCAGGATGATGCGCAAACGACGCTGAGCAGCACGCTTGACGACCTGATCGCCGCATCCGGCAATGCCGACAATCCGCTTGGGTTGCCGCTGACGATCCTCGACGCCAAGCCCGCCTTCGACACGATGGCGATCATCTATTCCGGCGATGGCGGCTGGCGCGATATCGACAAGGAAGTGGGTGCGGCGCTGCAGAAGCAGGGTATTCCCGTGGTCGGCGTGGATTCGCTGCATTACTTCTGGTCCGAGCGTAAGCCTCAGGAAACCGCCGACGATCTCGGCAAGATCATCGAGCTCTACCGCAAGCAGTGGAAGGTCAAGCATGTTCTCTTGGTCGGCTATTCCTTCGGCGCCGACGTCGTCCCGGCCGCTTTCTCACGGCTGAAGCCGGCTGCCAAGAGCGCCGTTGCACAGATCTCACTTTTGTCGCTGTCGCACGAGGTGGATTACCAGATCTCCGTCATGGGCTGGCTCGGCGCCAAGACCGAAGGCGCCGGTGGCGACCCGGTGGCCGATCTGAAGGCCGTCGATCCGAAGATCGTCCAGTGCGTCTACGGCAAGGAAGATGACGACGAGGTTGCCTGCCCGGATCTGAAGGACAGCGGCGTCGATGTCATCGCGCTCGCCGGCGACCACCACTTCGACGAAAACTACGCGCTGCTCAGCAAGACGATCATCGACGGGCTGAAGGCGCGGCTGCAGGATTAAAGCAGTTCCGCTTTTCTTCGAATCGCGGACTGCTCTACTCTTTTGTTCTCACGCAATTCCGGACGGAAAACCGCTTCGCACTTTTCCTGGAATTGCTCTAGTCCATAATCCGTGCTTCGCTCCATCCGAGGGCGGCGATCTCGTCGCCCCGGAACCTGGCGTCGTCGGCGACGATGAATTCATCGAGCTGCGGCGGCTTCACGCTGGTGCCCGCCAGCATGGCATGCACCTGGCCGCGATGATGCGTCTGGTGCTGGAAGAGATGAGCGAGCACATCCTCCATCCGCTCCCGCTGGATACGTTCGCCGCGATGGATCTCGACGGTCGAGACCAGCTTCTGAGGAGAGAGCGCTTCGGCGAGCGTCACCAGTCTCGCATCGACGGATTTCTGCTCGGCAGCAAGGCTTGCGATATCAGGGCAGGGCTCCTCGACCGCCCAGGCTTTTGGCCCCAACGTGCCGCCCTCCAGCGCATCGACATAAAACCAGTCCACCGTCAGGATATGGTTCAGTGTCGCCTTGATGGACGGGAAGAAGCTGACGCGCGGCGCTTCGAACTCGCCGGGCTGCAACAGCGCGCAGGCCATGTGCAGGCGATGATTGGCGAGCGCGTTGTTATAGGCGAGCTTGCGGAAGGATCGGATGGGGTCGAAAGCCGTCACGGCATGTCCTCCTCGTTGCATGGGCTGGATCATGCAGGCGCTTTACGCCGCCGTCAGCCGGATTTCTTCAGCTCAGAATGGCTCTTCAGCACCTTGCCGCCGTCTTCCTGCTCGATCAGATAGGCCGGCTCTTCGCTGCTCGCCTTCCGCTTGACGACCGCACCTTCGATCGTGCGCTCGACGTCGTCGGTGAAGCTCTCTTTGATCTTGCCGGTCCCGGTGCCCTTGCCCCATTTCCATTCGACATCAGTGCCGATGCGGTACTTCTGCATGACGATCTCCTTTCGAGATGCCAATGCGCGAAGCGGGGTAGGGGTTCCTTAATCGTCCTGCTGGAACAAGCGGAACTGGGCGGCCTCGAGATCCTTCGGCGGCTGCATGCCGAGATGCTTCCAGGCGGTGGCTGTCAGCACGCGGCCGCGTGGGGTTCGCTGAATGAAGCCCTGCTGGATCATGTAGGGTTCGATGATATCCTCGATCGCGTCGCGCGGCTCGGACAGGCCGGCGGCGATCGTCTCGATGCCGACGGGGCCGCCGCCGAAATTCACCGCGATCATGTTGAGATAGCGCTTGTCGAGCTGATCGAGGCCGAGATTGTCGACCAGCAGGCGGGTCAACGCCTCGTCGGCGATCTCGCGGGTGACGGCTTCGGCTCTCGCGACCTCGGCGAAATCGCGGACGCGACGCAGCAGACGGCCGGCGATGCGGGGGGTGCCACGGGCGCGGCGCGCGATCTCGCGGGCGCCTTCGTCGGTCATCGGCAGGTTCATCAGCCGGGCGCCGCGGCGCACGATCAGCTCCAACTCGTCGACGGTGTAAAAGGACAGGCGCACCGGGATGCCGAAGCGGTCGCGCAACGGCGTCGTCAGAAGGCCGAGGCGGGTGGTGGCGGCGACCAGCGTGAACTTCGACAGGTCGATCTTCACAGAGCGGGCGGCAGGGCCTTCACCGATGATCAGATCGAGCTGAAAATCCTCCATCGCAGGATAGAGGATTTCCTCGACGGCGGGGCTCAAACGATGGATTTCGTCGATGAAGAGCACGTCGCGCTCCTCGAGATTGGTGAGCAACGCCGCCAGATCGCCGGCCTTGGCGATGACGGGGCCTGACGTCGAGCGGAAGTTGACGCCGAGTTCCTTGGCCATGATCTGCGCCAACGTCGTCTTGCCGAGGCCGGGTGGGCCGACGAAGAGGACATGATCGAGCGCCTCGCCACGGTTCTTCGCGGCCTCGATGAAGATCTTGAGATTGGCACGGGCTTCCGCCTGGCCGGTGAACTCGTCGAGCGACTGCGGCCGCAGCGTCGCGTCGAAATCCTCGCCGCGTTTTTCCGGGGTGATGAGGCGGGCGGTGTCGGTCATGCGAGAAGTTCCATTCCGGGGACGCGGGATGCGGCTTTTCTATCGAATGTTTTGATCGCTGCACATCCTTCCTGCAGCGAACGTGCGGCAATCAGCGCGTCGGCAAAGTCGGCATTCTCAGTCAACACCAGCCGTAGCGCTTTCACAACCAGATCATGATGTTCCACGACAAGTCCGCGTGTCCTGAGGAGGCTTTCGATTGCCTTGACGGTGTCCTGCTTGGAGAAGCCGAGCTTTGCCCAAAGCGCCCAATTGAGTTCGAGGACCGCGACCAACGGGAGAAATGCCATGTAGTCTCGGCCCAACCCGTCGGCGAGCTTCAGGGCGGCGCGGCGCTGCCGTGGATCGTCGTCGGTCAAAAGGCGGATGACGACGTTGGTGTCCAGTCCGATCATTTTCATGCTGCGACATCAGGCTTGCCGTCGGCGTCGGCTATGTCTAGCGCGTTGGCGCCGGCAGCGGCTGCGACCGCTGCATCTATCTCGGCAAGGGTCGCGGGGCCATTCGGCGCCGCTCCCAGCAGGCCGGCAAGGTCCTTGAAATCGATGTTCTTGGGCGTGACTATCACCTCGCCGTCAACCATGCTGTAGACGAGCTGATCTCCGGGGCGCAGATTGAGGGCTTCACGCATCTCCTTCGGGATGGTGACCTGTCCCTTGGCAGACAATGTTGCTTCCCAAACAGTCATAGATCGCTCCTTGTCTTGCGGTCGGACGATAGCAGGAATTTCCGACAAATTCAAAATCGTCGGAATTTACCGCGACAACTCCTTCAACCCCAGCCGGATCAGCTTGGCGCTGTCTGCGCCTTCTCCCGCCGTCTTCATTGCGGCGGCAACGGCGTTGGCGGCCTGGTCTCTGCTGTAGCCGAGGTTGGTGAGGGCCGAGACGGCGTCGGCGACAGGGGCGGAGGCGACGCCTTCGCCGAGTTCCTGCTTCAGGCCGATATTGGCGGATGCCTCGCCGGCGAAGGCGGGTGCCTTGTTCTTCAACTCGGTGACGATACGGACCGCGACCTTGGGCCCGACGCCGTTGGCGCGGGAGATCGACGTCTTGTCCTGCAGGGCGATGGCGTTGGCGAGTTCACCCGGCGTCAGCGTCGAAAGCACCGCAAGGGCGACCTTGGCGCCTACGCCCTGGACGCTCTGCAGCAGGTTGAACCATTCGCGCTCAAGCGCGGTCATGAAGCCGAAGAGCTTCAATTGGTCTTCGCGCACATAGGTCTCGATGAAGAGAATACAGGCCTCGCCCACCGAGCCGATGCGCGACAGGGTGCGCGCCGAGCAATGGGCGACGTAGCAGACGCCGTGCACGTCGACGAGCACATAGTCGTCGCCGATTTCGTCGATGGTGCCTTTGAGCTTGCCGATCATGTTTGGTGGTCCGCCGGTTAAGAGTTCAGATGGGATGGGTTTCGGGCGTGATGAGGTCGAGCGCCGGGAAGTAGGCCCTGTAGCGTCCAGGATCGCGGGTCAGCAGGCGATGGGAGCGAACGGACGCGTGCGCGCCGATCAGGAAATCGGGCAGGGTGCGTTCACGCGCGCCGCCGGCGCGGCGGTAGGAAAACTGCGCCTTACCTGCCTCGAAAGCAGCCTCATAGGAAAGCGCCTCGCGCTTCAGGCCCAGCCAGCCGAACGCCAGATTGATTTCCAGTTCGCTCAACGGCGATGCGGAAAGCTCCGACCAGATCACGGGATTGATGACCAGTTCGCCTTCTTCGTGGCAGCGCTTCAACGCGGACAGCGACCAGGTCCTGAAGACTGTTGCGGGGCCGAGCACGTCGATCAGCACGTTGGTGTCAATGACGGTCGAGATCTTCACGCGGTCCCCGCAGCCATTCCATATATTCGTCCGTGGTCATGCCTTGGGTGTCGAACGTGCCCTCGACGCTTTTCGCCCATTCCTCGAAGCTCTGGATTTCGGCCTTGCTGTCGCCGATCTTCACCAGCATCGCGCCCTGGTCGGAAATGACAAAATCCACCTCCGACCCCGGGCCGATGTTCAACCGGTCGCGGATCTCCTTGGGGATGGTCACCTGGCCTTTTTCGGTTACACGCATGGTAATACCTCTCAGGTATTACCTACCACAGAATGAGAACAAGTCAAGAACAAGCTAGCCGGCGAGCGCTGCCATGCGCATGCGGGCGCCGCCGCGGTTGTGGGCGTGACAGATGGCGATGGCGAGCGCGTCGGCGGCGTCGTCGCCCTTGAACTCGGCCTTCGGCATCAGGATCTTCAGCATCATGTGGATCTGCTTTTTCTCGGCGTGGCCGACGCCGATGACGGCTTTCTTCACCGCATTGGGCGCATACTCCGAGACCTGCAGGCCGGCGCGGGCAGGCACCAGCATGGCGATGCCGCGGGCCTGGCCGAGCTTCAGCGTGGCGACGGCGTCCTTGTTGACGAAGGTCTGCTCTACGGCGGCTTCGTCGGGTTGATGGACGTGTACGACGTCGGCAAGGCCGTCGTGCAGCTGGCAGAGGCGCGAGGCGAGGTCCATGTCGCCATCGGATGTGACCGTGCCGGAGGCTACGAAGCGCAGCGAATTGCCCAGCGTCTCGATGACGCCCCAGCCGGTGCGGCGCAGGCCGGGGTCGATGCCGATGATACGAATCGCGCTTTGCATGCGGTAATCCTATTGCAGATCAGCGATAACTGCCATCGATATGTGAACAAAACAAAAACATCCCGGCGTTTTTGTCAGGGCTCATTTACGGGAATTTAAATTCCCTCGGTAACTTATGATCCACAAGAGATGAGAGGAGCCAGCTTTTCGGGCGAAGGCTCCCCGTGTTCTGTTTTCAGGCCTGCCTGTGGGGCGCCAGCCCCGTCGGTATCAGCCGTTCCGGAAGGGGTTCGAGTTTTTCCATGGTTCAGAGATTCCAGTCGCTGTCCTTCAAGGTCATTGCTACTTTCATTCTGCTGACGGCGCTTTCCATCGCCGCCATCAACTGTCTCGCCTATTTCGCCAGCAGCCGGATTTCCGGCGAGCAGGCGCTGAAGGCCAAGGAGAGCGTGCTGATCTTTCGCGGCGACATGCTGCATGATCAGCTGGCGCAGCTGGAAAACCAGGCCAATTCGATCGCCCGCATCGAGGCGCTGCAGATGTCGATTACCAGCCTGAAGAGCGGCTGGAAGACGATCGAGAAGACCTCGGGCGATGTCCGCGCCGAGCTCAAGAAGGTGTTCATCACCGACAATCCGAACCCGGCCGGCGAGCGCGAGAAGCTGGTGAAGCCGGATGCGCCGAGCGGGTTCTATTATTCCAACCATGAGAAGACCCAGGGCGAAGTCGCGCGCGATCTGCAGAACACGCCGTTCAGCGACCTGCTGATCGCCGATCTCGATGGCTTCGTGCTCTATTCCTACAAGAAGAACGACGATTTCGCCGAAAACCTGAAGTCGGATGCGTGGAAATCGACCGGTGCCGGTCTGGCGTTTGCCAAGGCGA
Source organism: Rhizobium sp. 01N48 (assembly GCF_056399145.1). NCBI lineage: Bacteria > Pseudomonadati > Pseudomonadota > Alphaproteobacteria > Hyphomicrobiales > Rhizobiaceae > Rhizobium > Rhizobium sp. 01N48. The sequence goes on along the minus strand of NZ_JBFTQT010000013.1, from coordinate 64,446 downwards.
TCGAAAACACCGCCAAGGCGACCGACGATGGTGCGCCTGCCGGCTTCTCCGGCCTGCGGGTGGATGCGAACGGTGCGTCGGCGATCTTTTATGCCGTGCCTGTGGTCAAGCTCGGCCAGCCGAAGGGCGTGATGCTGTTTAAGGTGCGCGACGATGTCGTCGCCAGCATCCTCTCCAAGGGTATCGTTGCCGGAAGCACTGCGCAGGCGGCGATCGTTTCCGAGGATGGATCGGCGGTCACGGTCAACGAGGCCGGCCGGTTGGCGACGCTCGATACCGCGGCCTTCACCTTCCTGAAGGATGCGTTTGCCAATCCCGCGATGTCGGTCAACGATTTTAGCCGCGCCGATGGCGCTGCGCGCGCCTATGTGAAGCCCGTCGATTATCAGGGTGCGCGCTATTTGGTGGTCGAGAGCATGCGCCTCAGCGAGATCAACGCCGGTTCGCTGGAAATCGCGATGCTGTTGACGATGATCGGCTGCGGTGTGCTCGTGGTCATGGCTATCGCGACCGGGATCATCACCAAGATGCTGTTTTCGCCGCTCGCCAAGCTTGCGGGCGTCACCCGTGCGGTGGCCGATGGCGATCTCGAGGTAGAGATCGGCAGCCAGAACCGCCACGACGAGATCGGCACGATGGCCAAGGCGCTTGCCCGCTTCAAACAGTCGCTCATCGACAGCCGCACGCTGGAAGCGGCAAGTGCGGAAACGCGCGAACGGGCCGACCGCGACCGCCAGCAGCACATGGCCGAGCGCGAGGCGGAGGCGAAGACGCTGCAGGAGGTGGTCGAGGCGATCGACGAAGGGCTGTTGCATCTGGCGAACGGCGATCTCGCCTATCAGATCGACCGTCGTTTCCCCAACGAGCTGGAGGGATTGCGCCACAATTTCAACCAGGCGCTGGGCACGCTCAGCGACACGATGACGGCGATCGGCGGCAATTCGGCGGCGGTGCGTTCGGGCTCGGAAGAGATGCGCGCCGGTTCGGACGATCTTGCCGGCCGCACCGAGCGGCAGGCGGCGTCGATCACCGAGACGGCAAGCGCCATCGACGCGATCACCCAGTCGGTCCGCTCGCAGCTTGCGCGCGCCGAAGAGGCCGAGCGGATCGCCCGCGACGCCAAGCGCGAGACATCGGGCTCCGGCCAGATCATGCGCGACACGATCGCGGCGATGGAGGCGATCCAGGCCTCGTCGCGGCAGATCAACTCGATCATCTCGGTCATCGATTCCATCGCCTTCCAGACCAATCTGCTGGCGCTGAATGCCGGCGTCGAGGCGGCGCGCGCCGGCGAGGCCGGCAAGGGCTTTGCGGTCGTTGCCCAGGAAGTGCGCGAGCTTGCGCAGCGTTCGTCGGGTGCAGCCAAGGAGATCTCGCATCTGCTGCAGAAATCCACGCATGAGGTGGAGGCCGGCGTATCGCTGGTCGAGCGGGCCGGTGTGGCGCTGACGGGCATTGGCGGTCATGTCGAGGCGATCAACGGCCAGATCAGCGAGATCATGGACGCCACCCGCGAGGAGGCGGAGACGCTGCGCCAGATCAACGCGGCGGTTGCCGAGCTAGATCAGATGACGCAGCAGAATGCGGCGATGGTCGAGGAAAGCACGGCCGCCATCCATCTGCTCGCCACCGAGGCTGTCGAGATGGACCGCCAGCTCGCCAATTTCACGTTGGCGCAGGGTGAGCATCAGCACAGCGCAGAGGTGCATGTGCTGCGGCGGCGTGGGTAAGATATGCATTGAGCCCGCCGCTTCACACGGTTGAAGCGGCGGTGACGGATCTGCGTATACTTAAGGTCGGCTGCGGGCGAAATCAGCTCCATCGCGAATGTTCTTCTCCGGTCAGCCAGCCGTCCGGCTCAAGCCACCAGCACGCCACTTGTCGCAAGCCCGCGATTGGCGTAAATAAGCGCATCGCGAAAAGCGACCGCTTTCCTTGATCCGCTCAGTGGCGGAGTAAAACAGGTGGACGAATTGTCGTCCATGCGGTCAAGCACACGCCATCCATGCCGCCTCAGGTATCGATCGGCCAGCGTTCCCAAACATCATGCCTGCCTCGTCAGGCCCTATCGTGAGCCATCGGCGCCGCGTGCGCTCGTGCGCTTGCGTTCGATCGGAACACGCCATGCCTACACAATCCATGACCACACCATCTGTGACCAGACCACTTCTCGTCATCTTCACCGCCATCGTCCTCGATGCCGTCGGCATCGGGCTCATCTTTCCCATCCTTCCCGCACTGCTGAAGGACGTCACCCACACCGACAACGTCGCCTCCACAATCGGCATCATGACTGCGCTTTACGCGACGATGCAGTTCATCTTCGCCCCTGTGCTCGGGTCGCTGAGCGACCGGCTTGGCCGGCGCCCGGTGCTTCTGATTTCGCTTGGCGGTGCCGCTATCAACTATCTGTTCCTCGCCTTTGCCCCCAGCCTGTGGATGTTGCTTCTCGGCCGCGCCATCGCCGGGCTCACCAGCGCCAATGTCTCCGTCGCATCGGCCTACATCACCGACATATCGCCGGAGGACAAACGCGCCCGCCGCTTCGGCCTCATCAATGCGATGTTCGGGGCCGGCTTCATTGTCGGCCCGGTGCTCGGCGGCGCGCTGGGCGATTATTGGCTGCGGCTGCCCTTCATCGCGGCGGCGGTGCTGAACGGCTGCAACTTGCTTCTCGCCTTCCTCATGCTGCCGGAATCGCGCAATCCCAGCCGGGAGAAGATCGATGTTGCTGCATTGAACCCGCTGCGGCCGCTTCATTGGCTCTTTTCCATGAAGAACCTGCTGCCCATCGTTCTCATCTTCTTCGTCTTCAGCGCCACGGGCGAGGTCTACGGCACCTGCTGGGCGCTATGGGGCGCGGACAGTTTCCAGTGGAACGGCCTTTGGGTCGGCCTCTCACTCGGCGCCTTCGGCGTCTGCCAGACGCTAGCCCAGGCCTTCCTTCCGGGTCCCGCCGTCAAGCTGCTCGGCGAACGCGGCGCCATCCTGACCGGTGTCGCCAGCGCCTGCCTTTCGCTCGTCGTCATGGCGTTTGCCACGCGGGGATGGATGATCTTCGCGATCATGCCGCTCTTCGCGCTCGGCGGCATCGGCGTTCCGGCGCTACAATCGCTGGCGACGCGCCAGGTCGACGAGAGCCAGCAGGGGCGGTTTCAGGGCGTATTGTCCTCGGCGGTGAGCCTTGCCTCGATCGTCACGCCGCTCGGCTTCTCCAGCATCTATTTTCTCGTCAGGGCGCAATGGCCCGGCGCGATCTGGCTGTCGGTCATCGTCGTCTACGCGGTCAGCGTGCCGCTCGTCTGCGGATTGCGGTTCGGCAAGCCCGAGGCGGTTCCTGTTCCGTCTCCGACATGAGCGGATACTAACTCACTGTCCGAAATGCCGAACAGCCCGTGCGGATTGTCCTGGCTTATCGCTGGAACCAGACTGACCTATTTCTCGTCTTGATCGAAACGGAGAAAGACCATGTCCAATCTTGAGAAGCCCAATCTTGAAAAGTCCGGAACATTCAAACTCGGCAACCGCACCGTCAAACGGCTCGGCTATGGCGCCATGCAGCTTGCCGGCAAGGGCGTCTTCGGGCCGCCGAGAGATCGCGCGGAAGCGGTGGCGGTACTGCGCGAGGCCGTCGAGAGCGGTGTCGATCATATCGACACCAGCGATTTCTACGGCCCGCACGTCACCAATCAGATCATCAAGGAGGCGCTGCATCCCTACAAGGACGACCTCGTGATCGTCACCAAAATCGGGGCGGTGCGCGGGGCGGATGCATCCTGGAACCCGGCCTTTTCGAAGGAGGCGCTGACGCAGGCGGTCCACGACAACCTCAAGAACCTCGGCCTCGATGCGATCGAGGTGGTCAATCTGCGCGCCATGTTCGACGTGCACGGCCCGGCCGAGGGCTCGCTGGAAGAGCCGCTGACCGTGCTTGCGGATCTGCAGCGCCAAGGCCTCGTCAAGCATATCGGCCTCTCCAACGTCACTGCCAAGCAGATCGCAGAAGGGCGCAAGATCGCCGAGATCGTCTGCGTGCAGAACCAGTACAATCTCGCCCATCGCGGCGACGATGCGCTGATCGACAAGCTTGCGGGCGAGGGGACGGCCTACGTGCCCTTCTTCCCGCTCGGCGGCTTCTCGCCGCYGCAGTCCTCGACGCTGTCGGATGTCGCGGCCGAGCTGGGTGCCTCGCCGTTGCAGGTGGCGCTGGCCTGGCTGCTGCAGCGCGCGCCGAACATCCTGCTGATCCCCGGCACCTCGTCGCGCGGGCATCTGCAGGAAAACCTCGCGGTTGCCGATCTCGTGCTGCCCGCCGATGCCGTCGCCAAGCTCGACGGTATCGGATCGGCAAAGGCTGGTTGATCCGTCGGCCTCAATCATAGGCCCGCGCTGGTTGCCGTGCGCGGGCCTTTTTCGCGGGGAAAGCTTTGGCCCTGCCGATTGGCTACCTACATACGGTGTCCAATCCAACCACCGACAGGCCGCGCCATGGTTCCCTTCTCGATCCTCGATCTCTCACCCGTTGCCGAAGGCAGCACCATCAGGCAGTCGCTGGAGAGTTCGGCGCGGATGGCGCAGCGGGCCGAGGCGTTCGGCTATAACCGCTTCTGGCTGGCCGAACATCACGGCATGCCGGGGATCGCGAGCGCCGCCACCGCCGTGGTCATCGGCCATGTGGGGGCGGCGACGAAAAGGATCAGGATCGGCTCGGGCGGCATCATGCTGCCGAACCACTCGCCGCTGGTGATTGCCGAGCAGTTCGGCACGCTGGAGGCGCTGTTTCCGGGGCGCGTCGATCTCGGGCTCGGGCGGGCGCCGGGGACCGACATGCGCACCGCGCAGGCGCTGCGCCGCAATCTCGATGCCAGCAGCTTTCCCAACGATGTCGTCGAATTGCAGCAGCTGCTCGGCGCGCCGGTCGAGAACCAGGCGATCCTTTCCGTTCCTGGGATGAACAGCAACGTGCCGATCTGGCTGCTCGGCTCCAGCCTCTACAGCGCGCAGCTCGCCGGCATGCTCGGCCTTCCCTATGCGTTCGCCTCGCACTTCGCGCCGGATTCGCTGATGGAGGCGCTCGATATCTATCGCGATCGGTTCCAGCCATCAGCCGTGCTCGACAAGCCCTATGCGATGGTCGGCGTCATGGGATCGGTGGCGGAGACCGACGAGGAGGCCGCGTATCATTTCACCTCGGCGCAGCAGCAATTCGTCAACCTGCGCCGCAACGTGCGCGGCCAGTTCCCGAGGCCGCTCCAGGATATGGAGAGCTTCTGGTCGCCGATGGAGAAGATGACCGTCGAGCATACGCTGCGCTACGCCGTGGTCGGGTCACCAAAGACGGCGGAGGCGAAGCTCGGAGAATTCCTGCGCGATACGCAGGCCGACGAGCTGATCATCTCGATGCCGATCCACGATATCGAGGCGCGGCTGAAGTCCGTCGAACTGTTCGCCGGGCTCAACACGTTGATGCAAGCCGCCGCCTGACGGCAGCGAGGGGGATGCAGGCTGCTGCCTGACGGCAGCAACCGGGATACAGGCCGCCACCTGAGGGCGGTGGCCTGGCCTCTACTTGACCGTCTCGTTGGGATAGACGCCCCAGAGCGCGGATTGCCTGACGAAGCCGTCCAGATCATGGCCGGTCACATCCACCTTGCACCAGCTGCCGTCGCAATCGCTGATCGCGACGCGAACGCGAGGGGTCAGCGAGGCCAACTTGCGGGCCGAACTGCTTGGTCCGTCGCGCAACGGAACGTGCGCCGATAGCCACGGCCCGACGATGGCGGTGCGGTTGCTCGACAGCAGCGCGCGGTGCATCCAGCCGGAAACGCCGTCGCTGTCGCGCACCTGGCGCCAGTTGCCGTATTCGGCGGTGATCTCCAGCGGCAGGCCGGAAACGCGGTAGATCCATGCGATGCCGTAATCGAGCGAGGGGCCGACGCGCATGCGGGCCTCGCGCGACCGCAGCGACACGAAGCGGGGAACCTTCAGCCCGGTCTCGCGGCCCTTGGGGCCGCTGTCTGCTTTGGCCGCGACGGGGGCTGGCTGCGACAGCAGCGGATTGGCGGCGATCGAGGTACAGGCCAGCGCCATGCCGGCAAGGCAGATCGCCGCCGTACGCTTCCAGCCGCGAGCAAGGCGGGCAGGGGACGGCACGCGGGCGCCGTCCTTTCGAGCGCGCCTCATGCCGAGATGCGCTTCGTCAGTTTTCTCTTACGCATTGCGATCGGCTCAGTTGCACTGGGCCATGCGCTTCAGCGCGGCGGTTACGCCGTTCAGCGAGTAGGTGTAGCTGGTGGCGGTGCCGCGGCGCGAGACGGCGTCGACGGTCATGTCGCTGCCGCCGCGCATGGAGTCGATCAGATCAGGCTCCTTGGTCTCTTCCAGCACCCAGGCTGACGAGCCCTTGGTGAACATGGTGAATTCCTTGCCGCCGATCTCGACCTTGGCGCGCGAGCCGGGCTTCAGATCGTAGCCCATGATCGCCTGCGGCTCGTAATTGGTGCCCCGGCCCGGCGCGCGGCCGACCACGAAATAGTTGCGGCCGTGATCGACGGCGGCGGGCTGCATGGTCTTCGGCACTGTCAGAATATAGCACACCGTCTTGCCCGAACGGTCGTAGGAATAGACACCCCAATCGTCGAACTGCTTGACCATGGATGGCTGCGCATGAGCCGTGACCGCGCCTGCGAGCGTGCCTGCAAGTGCGATGGAGAGCGAAAGGGATAGTCTTTTCATGGGTCGTTTTCCCGCCGAGAGTATGAAGTGAGGCTGGCCTTGAGGCAGACCGGCTGGAGCGAATGGGCGGCATTCAAAGCGGCCAGGGTTACCGAGGCCTTAACAAACACCGCGTGTTCACGGACGTGTTACTGCCTGGGGGCAGTATGTGAGGGCTCACGCGGATAGACCTGTGGACAACAAAAAACCGGCCGCGTTTCCGGGGCCGGTTTTTGGGATTGCGATCGGAAGCGATCAGGCCGAGAGTTTGGCCAACACTTCTTCCGAAACTTCGAAGTTCGAATAGACGTTCTGCACGTCGTCGTCGTCCTCGAGGCTGTCGATCAGCTTCAGCAGCGACTGGGCGCGCTCTTCGTCGACGGGCACGTTGTTCTGGGCGCGCCAGACGGCCTTGACGGTTTCAGCTTCGCCGAGCGAGGCTTCCAGCGCCTTGGCGACTTCGCCGAGGGCTTCGAAACCGCAGGTGATGTAGTGGCCTTCTTCGTCGGTCTCGACGTCGTCGGCGCCGGCTTCGATCGCCGCTTCCATCATCTTGTCGGCATCGCCGGCTGCGAGCTTGTAGGTGATCTCGCCGACATGGTCGAAGGAGAAGGATACCGAGCCGGTTTCGCCCAGTGCGCCGCCGGCCTTGGTGAAGATCGAGCGGACGTTGGAGGCGGTGCGGTTGCGGTTGTCGGTCAGCGCTTCGACGATGATCGCGGTGCCGCCGGGGCCATAGCCCTCGTAGCGCACTTCATCGTAGTTCTCGCCGTCGGCGCCGGCAGCCTTCTTGATGGCGCGGTCGATGTTGTCCTTCGGCATCGACTGGGCCTTGGCGTTCTGGATCGCCAGACGCAGGCGGGCGTTCATCGTCGGGTCGGGCAGACCGGCCTTGGCGGCAACGGTGATTTCGCGCGCGAGCTTGGAGAACATTTTCGACCGCACGGCATCCTGACGGCCCTTGCGATGCATGATGTTTTTAAACTGTGAATGGCCAGCCATGGCACCCCTGTTCACGTCTTATTGTTGGGAATGGGCCGCCTTATAAGAGTGAAACGGGGCGCGTTCAAGGGAAAACAGGCGTGCCGGATGGCCGCGACGCTGGGGCGCAGCGTCAATCGACCGTGTATTTGTTGCGGCTCGCGAAGAAGCCATGGCCGTCCTTGCGGCGGCAGGTGAGGCCGCTCTCATCGGACATGCAGGTAAACGGTCCCGCCTTCCAGCGATCGCCGTAGTTCAGCACGTTGACATCGTCGCAGCAGGCGGTGTCGCCCTCCATCTCGAAGATGAAGGCCTTGCCGGAGGCCGAGAGGATCAGCCGGATGTATTTCGGCTCGATGCGGTCGCATCCGAGCTCGGGGCCACCGTCATCGGGCTTGTACATCTCCGTCCCGCCCTTCGGGATGTAGGTGCAGCCGATGTTTCTCGATGGGGTGACGAAGACGATCTGGCCGTTCTCGTCGGGCATGAAGCTGCGGTCGGCGGCGTCGGCGGGCGAGACCGATGCCAGAGACAATGCCGAGGCGAAGCCCAGCGTGACCAATGCCGCTATGCGCATGACGATCCCCCATATCCCCACGATACCAGGAGCGTAGCATCTGTTTTCACTTTGGGGAACAAAGCCCGCGAGATGACGTTTCAAACACGGACCATTCGAAACGGAAGGAAGCGCTATGGCTAGTTTCAACGAGGCTCGGGAACACCCGGCACGCCAGCTCTGGGATCAGGTCAACGACATTCATGCCGGCATGCTCGGCGTCGATGGCGCCGCCATGCACATGCAGCCCATGGCGCCGAACGCCGATCCCAAGACCAACACCATCTGGTTCTACACCAAGTCAGACGCCGAGATCGTGCGGGCGATCAAGCCCGGAACGCGCGCGCATTTCTGCGTGGTCGGCAAGGATCACGACTATCACGCCTGCCTCGCCGGCAAGATCGAGATTCGCCAGGATGCCTCCAAGATCGAGGAATACTGGAACTCGGTGGTGGCCGCCTGGTACGAGGACGGCAAGAAGGACCCGAAACTGACGATGCTCGCCATGCATGTCGACGACGCCGAAATCTGGGTGTCGACCGGCAGCAAGCTGAAATTCGGCTGGGAAATCGCCAAGGCCAATCTCGACGAGGACAAGATGCCCGACGTCGGCGTGCGTCAGCATCTGCAGTTTGCGTGACGCAGGCCTTGTAGCGAGGTCGATCGAGGCCCGGGAGCTTTGGCTCCTGGGCTTTTTTGTTGCGAATATAGCAACTTGCTATGGGCGATCATCCCAGCTAAGGTGGCATAGCAAATTGCGATATACGGTCATGGCCCATGCACGTCATCACGCAGAGAAAGATCTGGGAGGCGAAGGAGCGATGGCCGCATGCGGCCAATGCTCTTGATACTTGGTATCGGCTGATGAAGGGCTCGGAGCCTGTCGATTTCGCCGCGATGAAATCGCTGTTTCCGGCAACCGACAAAGTCGGCCAGCATCACGTCTTCGACATCGGCGGAAACAAGCTGCGGCTGATCGCAATGGTGCAATACAGATTCAAGAAGGTCTATATTCAGCAGATCCTGGATCATGCCGGATACGACAAGGGAAAGTGGAAGGGTTAGGACAATGAGCGCGCTGGTGAAGCTGGTAAGCGAGCATTGGGCGCATGTGGCGCCACTTCTCGCCATGCCGACGAACGAGGCGGAGTATGATCGTCTTGTCGGCCAACTCGACGAAATCCTTGCCGAGGTCGGTGATGATGAAGATCATCCGCTCGCGTTGCTGGCGTCGCGGATGGGCGATCTTATCGAAGCATATGACGAAGAGAACCGTCCGATGCCTGAGGTATCGGGCGTCGATGTTTTGCGATACGTGATGGAGGAGCGTGGCCTTGGGCAATCCGACTTGCCGGAGGTGGGGGCTCAGTCGGTCGTGTCCGAGATACTGAGCGGAAAGCGGCAGATCAATGTCAGACAGGCGCGAGCTTTGAGCGAGCGGTTTTCGATCCCGGCTGCGGTGTTTCTGTCGCTCTGAGTGGCCGAGGCAATCCCTCTACTGCATCCCCTTGGCCACAAAAATCTGCGGCTTCTTCGGCAGCGTGCGCATCGAGACGTCGATGCTGTTGCCTGTGGCGTAGACGACGTCGAAGTCGGGGCCGAACATCGAGAGGAAGTTGGCGAGCGGTCGTGGCTGGTGCATCGGCAAAATGAGCGATGAGCGTAGGCGCTTGATGATGCGGCTCATGCTGTCGGCGCCCATGGTCAGCCCGCCGTCGACAGGAACCATGACGATGTCGAGCCGGCCGATCTCCGTGTAATGCGTGTCGGTCAGTTCGTAGTGCAGATGGCCGAGATGGCCGATGCACAGCCCTGCAACCTCGAAGATGAAGATCGAGTTTCCATCCGCCTGCGGCGCGCCGTAGCCGCCTCGGATGTCGGTGGTGACGTTGCGGATGTAGGTGTCGCCGACCATCAAATCGATCTTTGCTTTTTCTCCCGGCACATCGCTCCAGCCGTGGAGCACGTATTTGATCGCCGGGTCAGGCGTCAGCGTATAGTGCGAGGAATGGGCGCGGTTCATCGTCGCCACCATCGGCATGCGCGGCGGCGTGTACCAGCCGCTGTAGTCGGTGGCGATGCTGACGCCGCCGGGCGTTTCGATCAGGAAGGTCGAGTGGCCGATATAGGTGAGCGTCACCGTCTCGTTGTCCGCCGCGCTTGCGATCGGGACGGTGCCGGAGAAGCTTGCGAAAGTTGCCTTGGGAATGGATTGCGCGATCGCCTGGCATTGGCTGACGTTGCGGCGCGCTTCCTGCGCCTGCGCGGCGTCAGGACCCCACCAACCCGGTAGCAGGCCGGAGAGGGTGGTCATTGCGAAGACAAGAAAATGCAGCTTCATGCCACGTCCCCAGCGCGTTCACTGGCAAAAGGATGCGGCAAGGGTCGGCAGCGGTCCAGATCAAATCCGGCAACCGCTGCTCACTTTTCCGTCACCGGAATATGGTGCCCGGTTTAGCGCCAGAATTCCGGGATGGTTTCCGACAGTCTCGGGCCGAGGCGCAGCGGCGCGATCTTTTCGGCAAGACCCGTCGCATCCGAGATCTCGACGCCGACGCCGCAGATGGTGGCGGGGCCGGTGGCGGCCTCCATGCGGCCCTTCGGCATCTTCGAGATGAAGCGGTTGAGCGGCTCTTCCTTGTCCATGCCGAGCGAACTGTCATAGTCGCCGCACATGCCGGCATCGGAGAGATAGGCGGTGCCGCCGTTCAGGATCTGGTGGTCGGCGGTGGGCACATGCGTGTGGGTGCCGACGACGAAGGAGGCGCGACCATCGACGAAGTGGCCGAAGCACTGCTTCTCGCTGGTGGCCTCCGCGTGGAAATCGAAGATGATCGCATCGGCCTGTTCCTTCAGCGGGCAGGCGTCGAGAATGGTCTCGGCCGCCTTGAAGGGGTCGTCGAGTTCCGGATGCATGAAGACGCGGCCCATGACATTGGCCACCAGCACGCGGGCGCCGTTGCGGGCGTAGAACAAACCAGAGCCACGGCCGGGCGTGCCCTGCGGATAGTTGGCCGGGCGCAGGAACTGATCGTTGCGGCCGGCGAAAGCGACCGCTTCCTTCTGGTCCCAGACGTGATTGCCCGTCGTCACCACGTCGGCGCCGGCATTGATGGTCTCGAGAAAGATATCCTCGGTGATGCCGAAGCCGCCGGCGGCGTTTTCACCGTTGACGACGACGAAGTCGAGCTTCAGGTCCGATATCAGGCCGGGGAGGCGATCCCACACCGCCGTGCGTCCCGTCTTGCCGACCATGTCACCCAAAAAAAGCAGTCGCATTGCTATCCAATCCAAGAGGCAAAAAAGCGCAGGCCGCTTTCTGTCAGGATGGCATCCAGGCTTACATCGTGCGGCTCGTCGGGCACATGTGCCACTTCCTGGCAGTCGAATGCAATGCCGATGAGTTTCGGATGCATGCCTTTTTGCCTCAAACGGTCGATCGCGCGGTCATAATGGCCGGCGCCGTAGCCGATCCGGTGGCCGCGTCTGTCGAAGGCGGACAGCGGCACCAGCAGGATCTCGGGGTCGAGAACCGGTGCGTCAGGGCCGGGACCAGACGTGCCGAAGCCGGTGGAGACCAGTGGTGCGCCATCCACGAGTTCGCGAAAGACAATGGTCTGGCGGTCGAGAATGGCGGGGACGCAGAGCCGCGCGCCGCGTGCGCGAAACCGCGCCATCAGCGGGCGAAGGTCTGCTTCCGAGCGGATCGGCAGGAAGCCGGAGATGATCGTGCCGGGATCAAACGCGATAGCTTCGCCGGCGTGTTCGGCCATGGCAAGGCTCATCGCTGCCCTGGTCTCCACGGGAATGGCATCTCTCAGCGCCAGCCTTTCGGCGCGCAGGCCGGCCTTGATGTCTTTTGCGTTCATTGGTGTCCGCCTTGCTCGTTCGGCGGCGACAATAGAACGGACGGCGCGCAATGCAACGCGCGTATGCAAAAGCAACGCGCGAATGCGACGTTCGTGCGTCAGGCCGCCGGCTGTGTCGCGAGCGCGTGGATGGTTTCCTCGAAGAGCGGCAGTCCGCCCGGCTGCCAGCCCAGCGCCTGCAGCTTGGTTGTGTCCATCGGCGTCAGCAGCGATTTGTCGGCGGCGACAGGCAGGCGGTTGGCGCAATCATGCTCCCAGCGGATCGGCTCGAGGATATCCCAGGTGTCGAGCGCGAGATCGGAGACGTTGAAGGTCTCGCCCGAGATACGGCCGGCATCGGCCTCGAGCATGACGCGGACGGCCTTGCCGACATCCTGGCCGTGCACTTCGGTGCCTGCCCGCGCGGGGATCGGTCGGCCGCTCAGATAGTCGCCGAACAGCTTGTCCCATTTGTTGGGGCGCAGATTGCCGTAGACGCCGGTGAGGCGCAGGCTGGCGGTCGCGAAGCCGGGGGCGGCCAGATGCGCCAGACTGCGTTCGGCGTCGAGCTTGGTCTGGCCGTAGAGCGTTTCCGGCTTTTCCTGCGTGGCTTCCGTCAGCGTCGTTCCCGGCGGGTGTTCGCCATAGGCGGCACGGCTGGAGATGAAGATGCAGCGGCGCGTGCCGGCGCGCTTGGCGGCCTCGAACAGACGCACGGTGCCGTCGAGATTGAAGCGCTTGAAGGTCTCGGGATCGTCGCCTTCGCCGCCGCGATATTTGCCGGGCGCGTGGTGGAAGGCGGCGTGCACGAAGAAATAGGCGTCGTCGAAGGCTTCGATGTGGTCCTTCTCGGGATCGAGCGACAGCGGTGCGAAATCGACGGGGCGGGAGAAGGCGCGCGGCAGCGGGGCGTGGCGGCCACCGATGATGACCGAATATCCGGCTGCAAGCAGTTCCTCGACGATATAGCGACCGACAAGTCCTGTTCCACCCGATACCAGTACCTTCATGCTGCCCCTTTCGGATTGGCCATGGCCGATATGTCCGGCACGTCCTTGCCCGTGTAGAATGCCTGCCACAGGTCGATCAGCGGCCGCAGGCTTTCCGCCTTCGGATGATCGGTTTCCCATGGCTTTTCATACTGGTAATGCAGGACGGAAATACTGTTCCAGTCCCAAAGCGCAGGCATGGTAAACCAGACATATTGTAGCATGTTGAAATAAACAGGTAGACCATGCCATTCCGGGAAAAACGTCTGCAGGAAGGTCTGGTCGGTGCGTTTCCACAGGATTTCCGGCTGGTCGAGCCGCTCCAGCATGGCGCTGAATGTTTCCCTCGAGGGCTTCGCGACGAAGACGCCGGAGTTCATGCGGTGAAAATCGGCGAGCGATTCGTAGACGTTGGGCGCGGCGGAGAATTCGGGGTAGGCGAAGAGCCGGTCGATATTGCGCAGCACGATGGCATCGGCGTCGATGAAGACGCAGGTCGTGTATTCGGTCAGTTCCCAGAGGCGGAGCTTGCAGAAATTGTCGAGCGGCGAGTGGAACAGCGGCTTGCGGCCCTTGGTGAAGGGGGCGGCGGCGTGGATGTTGCCGCGTGCGTGGCGGGTGTTGAAGGCGTCAGACAGCGGCAGGTGTTCGACGGGGATGAGGCGGCAGTCGAGGGTGCGCAAGGGTTCGAGGTCCGCGTCGGTGACGCCGCCGGTATGGAGTACGACGATGTCGGCGGTGGTGTGGGTCATGCGGAGCGAGCGGGCGAGCGCGGTGGCGCCCATGGCGTAGTCGGCGTTGGTGACGAGGGTGACGTAGGCGTTGGGGGAGGTCATCGTGGGTGGGTCTCGGCGAGGAAGGTTTTATTGGCCTTCGCTTGTCGCTCAGGCCGCTCGGCATGCCTCGCCCCCCTCATTGCCTCGCTGGCGCTCCGGCACTTCTCCCCGTTGGGGAGAAGCGGGAGGTGGTGGGCGTTCTGTCCTATCGCAGGAACGGTGAGGTTAGGCGAGGTCGAGCGCGCGCCACGAGTCTCTTCTCCCCAACGGGGAGAAGGTGCCGGCAGGCGGATGAGGGGGCTTCGAACTCGGCGCTTCCGATATCCACCCTCCCTCACGACACCGACTTCAATCGCTTGCCCTCGGGATCGTGGTTGATCGTCGGCGCGATATCCCGCGTCCATGCCGACACCGCCGGTACCCGGCTGCGATCGACGCGATAGGCGAATTTCTTCGCGACATCGACGATCTCGCCCATCAGTCCCGTCTTCAGCGTGATCGGATTAAGCCCGAGATTGCGGAACTTGTCGTTCTTCACGATCAGCTCGTTTTCCGGCGCTTCCTTGCGCGGATTGGGCAACCAGGCGATCTCGGCGCCGGTCAGCTTCGCAATCATCTCGGCGAGATCGCGGACACGGTGGGTTTCGGTCATCTGGTTGAAGATCTCGACGCGGGCGCCGCGCGCCGGCGGGTTCTTCAAGGCCAGCTCGATGCAGCGCACGGAATCCTGGATGTGGATGAAGGCGCGGGTCTGGCCGCCGGTGCCGTGGACGGTCAGTGGATAGCCGATCGCCGCCTGGATCAGGAAGCGGTTCAGAACGGTGCCGTAGTCGCCGTCATAGTCGAAGCGGTTGACCAGTTGCTCGTGGCGGCGTGTCTGCTCGGTGTGGGTGCCCCAGACGATGCCCTGATGCAGGTCGGTGATCCTGAGGCCGTCGTTCTTGGCGTAGAAGTGGAAAAGCGTCTGATCCAGGCACTTGGTCATGTGGTAGATCGAGCCGGGATTGGCGGGGTAGAGGATTTCCTGGCTCACCGTTTCGCCACTCGTCGTCTCGATGCCGACGGGGAGATACCCCTCTGGGATGGCGGCGCCGACCGTCGAATATCCGTAGACGCCCATGGTGCCCAGGTGGACCAGATGCGCGTCGAGCTGCAGTTCGACCAAGGCGTTCAGGAGATTATGCGTGGCGTTGATGTTGTTGTTGACGGTGTAGTTCTTGTGGCGGTCGCTCTTCATCGAATAGGGCGCGGCGCGCTGCTCGGCGAAGTGGATGATGGCGTCGGGCCGGTTCTCGGCGAGCCACTTCTTCAGGAGCTCGTAATCCCTCGCGAGGTCGATCAGGTTGAAGTGGATGCGGCGGCCGGTCTCGGCGTGCCAGATGCGGGTGCGCTCCTGGATCGAGTCCATCGGGGTGAGCGACTGGACACCGAGTTCGGTGTCGATCCAGCGTCTCGAGAGGTTGTCGAGGATGTGAATATCGTGGCCGGCGTCCGACAGATGCAATGATGTTGGCCAGCCGATAAATCCATCTCCGCCCATCACCGCAATCTTCATGGTGTCGTCTCCTTCTTGGCCTTCGCTATCGAGGATTACTTAGAAAGCGTGACAATTGTTCAATGCTTGCAAGGCGGAATGTCTTCAGCCAAAGAGGGCGCGCGACTTTGGAGAAAATTATGGCGGACGGTGTGCATTTGATCTCTGGTGAACTGACGGAAGCGGGCCATCGCCTGCTGCAGCGGGTCTATTACGAGGACACCGATTTCTCCGGTCTGGTCTACCACGCCCGCTATCTGCACTTCCTCGAGCGCGGCCGCACCGACTATCTGCGCTGCCTCGGCGTCGAGCAGCGCGAGCTGATTACCGCCGATGAAGAGGGGCTGGTCTTCGTCGTCCATCGCATGGAGATCGACTTCAAGTCGCCGGCGCGTATGGATGATATCCTGACGGTGACGACGCGCACCGAAAAGGCCGGCGGCGCCAAGATGGTGCTCGCGCAGGAGATCCGCCGCGACGACACGCTGCTGATCGCCGCCAAGGTGATCATCGCCGTCATCAATGCCAGCGGCCGGCCGCGACGGCTGCCGGAGGGGTTGGCGAAGCAGATGATGATCGAGGTCTAATCTAGACCAATCATCCGGCGCCATCCTTGAATTTTTACCCTCAAAGGGTAATATTGGGTATGGAGAAACGGACGGCGCATTACGATCTTGCGGCGATTGTCGTGGTGGTGAGAGCCCGCCGCGCTGCAGCTTTCACCAAGACCGCGATCGACGGCGGCAGAGCGATGGGCCTGGCGATCTCGGAGATGATCGATGTGATCTGCGGTCTGAAGAGAAAAGATCTCTACAAGTCGATGACCACATATGCCGACAGTTCCGTATGGCAGGACGTCTACCATGCAGATACGCCGGCCGGCATGGCCTATGTGAAGGTAACGCTTCGGGCCGATGGCGCGCCGGTGATACCGTTCAAGGAGTTGGGTTCATGACCAAGCTGTGTGTTTGCTGCGAGGCGGAGTGCGAGATGGTGCCCTTTGCCAATGAAACACATCAGGTCGTCTTTCGGGATATGAAAGTTGATGTGGAGGGCCTGTCCGGCTTTCGGTGCGGCGCCTGCGGCGAGATCGAATATGATCAGGAAAGCGCTGAGCGTTACGCGGCGGCCGGCGACGCCTTGGTGCTCGAAGCCCGCAAAGCGCTCGGTAGCGAGTTGCGTCGCAACCGCAAGAAACTCCGGATCAATCAGGTCGAAGCGTCAGAGCTGACGGGTGGGGGGCACAACGCGTTTTCGCGCTACGAAACCGGCAAAGTCATGCCGACGCCTGCTGTCGTCAATCTCTTCCGTCTGCTCGATCGTGATCCCGGTGCGATCAAGGAGCTGAAGCGGGCGTGATGCGTGCTGCTAACCGGTGTTCGGGAAGAGCCCTTCCGTTACCGCATTGCCGCCATGCACCTATATGGCCAACCAGCCCTTGCAAAAACATGACTTTCATGTGAAGGAATTGCCGCGCGCAAGGTTTGTGCTGTTTTGGTCATCGATCTGAGATCTGGCCAAGTATTCCAAGGGATCATCCTAACGCCAATAGTCAGCCTTTTATGATCCGGCGCTAACGAACTATTAACGATAATAGTGTCTTACTCGGATTGTCAGAGTTTGTGCGGTGCACGCCTTCCTTTGACCAAATTTGACGGCAAGGAAGGCGGATAAGAGCTTGGAAGCTTGACCAGGGCTTTGGGCGGCGGCAGCCAGACATATCTTGCGAGATCACTTTGTGCCGCCCGGTCAAGCGCCGGGCGTTTGGATTCGGGGATTTTGGATCAATGGAACAAGTAGGATTGGCAGCGGCTCACACGGACGTCAGTCTCTGGTCGCTCTTCATGCAGGCTGGCCTCGTCGTCAAGCTCGTCATGCTCGGTCTTATCGCAGCGTCCGTCTGGACCTGGGCGATCGTCATCGACAAATATCTGGCCTTCGGCCGCGCGCGCCGGCAGTTCGACAAGTTCGAGCAGGTATTCTGGTCGGGCCAGTCGCTGGAAGAACTCTACCGCTCGCTGTCCGAGCGTAACAACACGGGCCTCGCATCGATCTTCGTCGCCGCCATGCGCGAGTGGAAGAAGTCGTTCGAGCGCGGCGCACGTTCACCGATCGGCCTGCAGATGCGTATCGACCGCGCCATGGACGTGACGCTTGCCCGCGAATCCGAAGGGCTCTCGGCCCGTCTCGGCTCGCTGGCGACGATCGGCTCTGCCGGCCCGTTCATCGGTCTGTTCGGTACCGTCGTCGGTATCATGACCTCGTTCCAGGCGATCGCCGGTTCGAAGTCGACCAACCTCGCCGTCGTTGCACCAGGTATCGCCGAAGCGCTGCTCGCAACCGCGATCGGCCTCGTCGCCGCTATCCCGGCGGTTATCGCCTACAACAAGTTCTCCGCCGATGCGGGCAAGCTCTCGGCACGCATGGAAGGCTTCGCGGATGAATTCTCCGCCATTCTTTCGCGCCAAATCGACGAGAAGCTGCAGCCGCGTCAGGCCGCGCAGTAATCCGACGGAAACGGAGAGAACGACATGGGTATGGGTGCTCCAAGCGGTGGCGGAGGCGGTGGAAACCGTCGGCGTCGTCGCGGTGGCCACAGAGGTGGTGCCATTTCCGAAATCAACGTGACGCCGCTGGTCGACGTCATGCTCGTGCTTTTGATCATCTTCATGGTCGCCGCTCCGATGATGACGGTCGGCGTGCCGATCGACCTGCCGGAAACGCAGGCCAAGGCGCTGAACTCCGAAACGCAGCCGATCACGATCTCCGTCAAGAACGACGGTACCGCGTTCCTGCAGGAAACGCCGATCCCGGTCGAGGAAATCGCCGCCAAGCTCGAGGCGATCGCCACCACCGGCTACAATGAGCGCATCTTCGTTCGTGGCGACTCTGCCGCGCCTTACGGCGTGATCGCCGATGTCATGGCACGCATCCAGGGTGCGGGCTTCAAGAACATCGGTCTCGTCACCCAAGAGAAGAAGGGCCCGTAGTAGAGCTATGAAGGCCAGTATTGTCTCATCTGCTGTACTGCACTGTGCTCTGCTCGCCTGGGCGCTGATTTCGATCGGCTCCCCGTCGGAGTTCAAGGTCGAGGATTTCGAGGCCATGCCCGTCAACCTCGTGCCTGTCGAGGACCTGACGCAGTTGCAGCAGGGAGACAAGACGGCCAAGCCGAGCGACAAGCCGGCGCCGAAGCCGACCTCCAAGCCGACCAATGTGGCCAACGCCGAGAACATGGGCGAGAACAAGGTCGACCTGAAGACGCCGCCGATCCCGAACGCCAAGCCAAACAACAACGAGTCGGCCGCAGCACCCAAGGCCTCCGAAAAGCCGCTTCCGGACAATGATCCCGTGCCCAACGAGGTGAAGGACATCATGAAGGAAGATACGGCGGTGGAGCCGAGCCAGGTCGCGTCGATCACGCCGCCGAAGCCGGAAATCGCGCCGACGCCTCCGAAGGCCGAGGAAAAGCCGCAGGACATGCCCGAGCCGCCGAAGCCGGATGCGGAAGCATTGCCGGACAAGGTGCCGACACCCGTAATCAAGCCGCAGCCGAAGCCGCCCGAACAGAAGCCGGCTGAAAAGCCCGCGGAGAAGAAGACGGAAGACAAGGCGCAGACCGACGAGAAGCCGTCGGACAAGAAGAAGTCCGACAAGAAGCAGGAAAAGGCCAAGGCCTCTTCCGCGCAGAAGAGCGACTTCAACGCCGATGACATCGCAGCACTCTTGAACAAGCAGGATCCGTCGAATGGCGGCGCCAAGAGCTCGACCGAAGTAGCCTCGCTCGGCGCCAAGAAGGCGACCGGCGGCTCCAAGCTGTCGATGAGCGAAATGGATGCGCTGCGCAGCGCGATCGCCGGCAACTGGTCGGTCATTCCCGGCATGGAAGGCGCCAGCGAAGTTCGCATCAGGGTTCACATGAAGCTCGATCCCGACGGCAACATCATTGGCGCTCCCGAAGTGGAAGCCATCGGCGGCACCAATGAATCGACCCGCATGGCGCTCGCCAGCGGCGCCAAGCGCGCCGTGATGAAGTCGTCGCCGTTCACCAATCTGCCGAAAGACAAATACGACGCCTGGGGCGAAGTCATCGTCAATTTCGACCCCAGCGATCTAGCCCTTTAAAATGCTGAAAGGCTTGTCCTCTATGACCAAGTGTTCCCTTTTCCGCGCCCTGATGGTCGCCGTTGGCATGATGACCACCGCGGTCATCGCCACGCCTGCGCATGCGCTTGTCGAAATCAACATCAACAAGGGCAATGTCGAGCCCCTGCCGATCGCGATCACCGACTTCCTGCAGGGCGACATGGGCGCCCAGGTCTCGCAGGTTATCGCCGCGGATCTGCAGCGCTCGGGCCTGTTCAAGCCGATCGCCAAGAATGCCTTCATCGAGAAGATCTCCAATCCGGATGCCGCTCCGCGCTTCGAGGACTGGAAGGTCATCAACGCGCAGGCGCTGGTCACCGGCCGCGTCACGCAGGAGGCCGATGGCCGTCTTCGCGCCGAGTTCCGCCTCTGGGACACGTTTGCCGGCAGCCAGATGACCGGCCAGCAGTTCTACACGCAGCCTGAGAACTGGCGCCGCGTGGCCCACATCATCGCCGACGCGATCTACAAGCAGATCACCGGTGAGGAAGGCTACTTCGACACCCGCGTCGTCTTCGTGTCCGAATCCGGCAGCAAGCAGGAGCGCAAGCGCCAGCTCGCCATCATGGACCAGGACGGCTTCAACGTGCGCATGCTCACCAATGGCAGCGACCTCGTTCTGACCCCGCGCTTCTCGCCGAACCGGCAGGAAGTCACCTACATGTCCTTCGCCAACCAGCAGCCGCGCGTCTATCTGCTGCAGCTGGAAACCGGACAGCGCGAAGTGGTGGGCAACTTCCCCGGCATGACCTTCTCGCCGCGCTTCTCGCCTGATGGCCAGAAGGTGGTGATGAGCCTGCAGCAGGAAGGCAATGCCAACATCTACACGATGGACCTGCGTTCGCGCACCACGACGCGCCTGACCTCCACGGCCGCGATCGACACTTCGCCGTCCTATTCGCCTGACGGCAGCCAGATCGTGTTCGAAAGCGACCGCGGCGGCCGCCAGCAGCTTTACAAGATGAGCGCCGATGGTTCCGGCCAGACGCGTATCTCCTTCGGCGACGGTTCCTACTCCACGCCGGTCTGGTCTCCGCGCGGCGATCTGATCGCCTTCACCAAGCAGTCGGGCGGCAAGTTCTCGATCGGCGTGATGAAGCCGGATGGTTCGGGCGAGCGCATCCTGACCACGGGCTTCCACAATGAAGGCCCGACCTGGGCGCCGAACGGCCGCGTCATCATGTTCTTCCGCCAGGCGGCGGGTGCAGGTGGCCCGCAGCTCTATTCGATCGATCTGAGCGGTTACAACGAGCAGATGATCAAGACCCCCGCTTACGCTTCCGACCCGGCCTGGTCGCCGCTTCTGGAGTAGGGAAGTCCGCATGCCTGCCTTCTTGTCGCCTCAAAAATCTACGAATGGGGCGACAGAGGGCCAAATCAACCATTCGTTAACCATAGTTCTTGAAAGCCGATTAACCGAGAACGGTTACAGTCCGGCAACCTTAATCAAGTCGCAAGGAGACCGGCCATGAGCCGAATTCATACCCCGGCAATGAGCCGCATGCAGAACTTCGCCCGCAACCCGGTCATGATCGCGCTCGTCGCGGGTCTGGCACTTGCCGGCTGCGCCAACAAGAAGAACATGGCCAACAGCGCCGGTGATCTCGGCCTCGGTGCCGGCGCCGCAACGCCGGGTTCGGCCCAGGACTTCACCGTCAACGTTGGCGACCGCATCTTCTTCGACACCGATAGCACCTCGGTTCGCGCCGACGCTGCCCAGACGCTCGATCGTCAGGCTCAGTGGCTCGGCCGCTATCCGAAGTACGCAATCACGATCGAAGGCCATGCCGACGAACGCGGCACGCGCGAATACAACCTTGCTCTCGGCGCTCGCCGTGCAGCTGCCACCAAGGACTACCTCGCTTCGCGCGGCGTTCCGGCTCAGCGCATGAAGACTATCTCCTACGGCAAGGAACGCCCGGTTGCCGTTTGCGACGACATCTCCTGCTGGTCGCAGAACCGCCGCGCCGTTACCGTTCTCGGTGGCGCCGGCATGTAATTGCCGATCCGGCGATAAAATGCCGGGTTTTATTACAAATTGGAAAGGCGGCTCCATCGCGGGCCGCCTTTTCTTTTTGAACACACTTTGGCCGAACTCCGTTGCTTTTTGAAAGCAATTGGAAAAATCTCCTGTTCGTGCCATCGAGGCGCGAAGAATCACTGGGACAGGACGAACCAAATGAAGAAATTTGTCGTGGCGGGCATGCTCTGCCTCGCAACGGTGGCCGGGGTTGGCCAGTCGGCGAACGCGTCGTCGCTATTCGGATTGCATTTCGGAAACAAGACGGCCAGCCAGGCACCGGCGCAGGCGCCCGTCGTCAACGTGCAGGCCGGCGGCGCGGAAGTGCGCATCCAGCAGCTCGAAGACCAACTTCGCCAGCTGAACGGCCGCATCGAAGAAATGAGCTTCCAGCTGCTGCAGATGCAGGAAACCATCCGCAAGGCACAGGAAGACAATGAATTCCGTTTCCAGGAACTGGAAAAGAGCGGCGGCGGTGGCGGCAGCGCCGGTGGTGCATCCAAGCCGATGAAGAAGAGCGAAGCCGATATCCCGGCTTCCAACCAGACGGCGCAAGGTCAGGGAATGGGCCAGGGCCAGGGGATGGCACAGGGCGGTGGCGACGATGTCGCCCGCGCCATCCAGACCTCGAGGGCACCTGAAACGTCGCCCTCGACCGACGTCCCTGAGAACACCGGCCTCGGCCAGCCGCCGCAGCAGCTGGGCTCCATGCAGTTCGACCAGAACGGCAATCCGATCGGTGGCTCGGTCAATCCGGGCGCCGAGGTCGGCTCCAGCCCGCTGCCGCCGGTCGGTGCCGCCGGCTCGCAGACGGCGTCGCTCGGCAGCGAAGCCGATCAGTACAAGGCTGCTTACGGCCATGTGCTGTCAGGCGACTATTCGACCGCCGAGAAGGAATTCAACGCTTATATCGGCCAGTATCCGAACAGCGCGCGCGCGGCCGACGCCAATTTCTGGCTTGGCGAAGCGCTCTATTCGCAGGGCAAGTTCAACGAATCGGCCAAGACCTTCCTGAACGCGCACCAGAAGTACGGCACGTCGGAAAAGGCGCCGGAAATGCTTCTGAAGCTCGGCATGTCGCTCGCCGCGCTCGACAACACGGAAACCGCCTGCGCAACGCTGCGCGAAGTGCCGAAGCGTTATCCCAAGGCTTCCCGCGCCGTCATATCCAAGGTCGCGAGTGAGCAGAAGCGTCTTTCCTGCTAAGGCTTTCCGGTCTTGCGCCCGGACGGCATTCTATCTCCAGAGATGGCGACACGCCGCTTTCTCTCCTCGCTTGACCAGCCCTCGCGCATTCTCGTCGCGATTTCGGGCGGCAGTGATTCCACCGGCCTGCTGATTGCGCTCCATGATGCGCTGAAGGCTGAACCCAATCCTAAAATTTCACTTTGCGCCGCGACCGTCGACCACGCGCTGCGTTCGCAATCGGCCGATGAAGCGCGCGATGTCGCTGCTCTTTGCCGATCGCTTGATATTCCTCACGTCACCAAGATCTGGCAGGGCGCCAAACCGAAGGCCGGCATCATGGCGGCGGCGCGCGACGCGCGCTACGCGCTACTTGCCGAGGCGACGGTCGAGCTCGCCGCTGACATTATTGTGACCGGCCACACGCTCGACGATCAGCGCGAGACGTTTGCCATGCGCGGCCAACGCTCGGCCGCCACCACGACCGGGATCGCCGATCTGGTGCTGTTCGACCGACGCATCTGGATCGCGCGACCGCTGCTGTCTTCGCTACGGGCGGATATTCGCTCGATGCTTGAGCTGCGCGGGCTCGGCTGGAGCGATGATCCGAGCAACGAGGACGTGAAATACGAGCGGGTGCGGGCGCGCCAGGCGCTGGCGGGCGAGGGGATTTCGGTCGCCGAGATCGAGGCGATGACGGCTGTGCGGATGGCGCTCGACGAGGCTGCGGCTGGGTGGGTCGATGCGCATGTCGATGTGCATGAGGGAATGCTGGTGCGGGTTGGCGTTGCGGGGCTTTCAGTTGATCGGGCGGTGCTCGGGCACGGGCTTGCGCGGCTGGCGGCCGTGATTGGCGGGCAGGCGTTTGCGCTTGGGGCGGAGCAGATTGGCGCGGTGGTCGACTTCGTCGCGGCGGGCCGGCCGGGCCGGATGACGGCGGGGCGGGTGGTGTTCGATCTTCGTCGAGATGGGCTGTATCTGGCGCGGGAGACGCGGGGGCTGGTGCCGCTTGCAATTGGCGCCGGAGAGCGTGGCGTTTGGGATGGACGGTATCTGCTGGCGAATGGTTCCGGCGTTGAGGTAACGGTGGAGGCTTCGGGGGCGAGTGCCGACGCTGCAGTAGGGCACCAAGCGCCTAACTCACACTCCCTCATTCCTGTGCTTGTCACAGGAATCCAGTGTGCCCAAGTCCTTGGGCACAAAAGAGTCTCTCACGGCGCGGACGCGCCGTTGCTGGATTCCTGTGACAAGCACAGGAATGAGGGTGGCGAGGAGGGCGGCGCCGAAACAGCGAGAGGCGAGGAAGGCGCTGACAGAGCCGGCGAGCGGAGTGCCATGCCCGCACCCGAAAACCTCCCCAAAAGCACGCTCGCCAGAGCCCGTGCGGCGCAACCGCGCGTCATCGCCGCCGACCCGTCGCCCGATCTCGCCGAGGACATCGCCGTCGTGCCATATTTCGCGCCCTTCGACCGTTTTTTGACACGATTGGACGTCAAGTTCGCGACCAGCCTC
The DNA here is from genome assembly GCF_056399145.1 of Rhizobium sp. 01N48. Lineage (NCBI taxonomy): Bacteria > Pseudomonadati > Pseudomonadota > Alphaproteobacteria > Hyphomicrobiales > Rhizobiaceae > Rhizobium > Rhizobium sp. 01N48. Next base: position 40,185 of record NZ_JBFTQT010000013.1, on the reverse strand, counting down.
GCGGCAGCCTTTGGAACACGCCCCTATCCAAAACCGCCTTTAGGTCTTATTGACGGAAAAACCATCTAACTGATGGGTTTGCCTTGGCAACCGCCTGACGCAATCCTATGTTAGAAGCCAAATAAAGCGGTCGCCATGAGGCGGTCGTTCCAGTGCTGGGGAGTTCGATGAACCCTAACTTACGTAATTTCGCCTTGTGGGCAATCATAGCGCTTTTGCTGATTGCCCTCTTCAGTATGTTCCAGACGTCGCCGGCGCAGACCAGCTCCCGCGATATCCCTTATTCGCAGTTCCTGCGTGAAGTGGATGCGGGCCGCGTCAAGGAAGTCGTCGTCACGGGTAACCGCGTCTCCGGCAGCTATGTTGAAAATGGCACCACCTTCCAAACCTATACGCCTGTGGTCGACGACAATCTGCTCGATCGCCTGCAGACGAAGAATGTTCTCGTTTCGGCACGTCCCGAAACCGACGGTTCTTCCGGTTTCCTGAGCTATCTCGGCACCTTGCTGCCGATGCTTCTCATCCTCGGCGTCTGGCTGTTCTTCATGCGGCAGATGCAGGGCGGGTCGCGCGGCGCGATGGGCTTCGGCAAGTCGAAGGCCAAGCTGCTCACCGAAGCGCATGGCCGCGTCACGTTTGATGACGTCGCCGGCGTCGACGAAGCCAAGCAGGACCTTGAGGAAATCGTAGAATTCCTGCGCGATCCGCAGAAGTTCCAGCGTCTCGGCGGCAAGATTCCGCGCGGCGTGCTTCTGGTCGGCCCTCCCGGTACCGGTAAGACGCTGCTCGCACGCTCCGTCGCAGGCGAAGCAAACGTTCCGTTCTTCACGATCTCGGGTTCCGACTTCGTCGAAATGTTCGTCGGTGTCGGCGCAAGCCGCGTCCGCGACATGTTCGAGCAGGCCAAGAAGAACGCGCCGTGCATCATCTTCATCGACGAAATCGACGCCGTCGGCCGCCATCGTGGCGCCGGTCTCGGCGGCGGTAACGACGAACGCGAGCAGACGCTGAACCAGCTGCTGGTCGAGATGGACGGCTTCGAAGCCAACGAAGGCATCATCCTGATCGCGGCGACCAACCGTCCCGACGTTCTCGATCCGGCGCTGCTGCGTCCGGGCCGTTTCGACCGCCAGGTCGTCGTTCCGAACCCCGATATCGTCGGTCGCGAGCGCATCCTCAAGGTTCACGCCCGCAACGTGCCGCTGGCGCCGAATGTCGATCTCAAGGTTCTGGCTCGCGGTACGCCCGGCTTCTCCGGTGCCGATCTGATGAACCTCGTCAACGAAGCTGCCCTGATGGCTGCGCGTCGCAACAAGCGCGTCGTCACCATGCAGGAATTCGAAGACGCCAAGGATAAGATCATGATGGGCGCCGAGCGCCGCTCGTCCGCCATGACCGAAGCCGAAAAGAAGCTGACCGCTTACCACGAAGCCGGCCACGCCATCACGGCGCTCAAGGTTCCGGTGGCCGATCCGCTGCACAAGGCAACCATCATTCCGCGCGGCCGTGCACTCGGCATGGTCATGCAGCTTCCCGAGGGCGATCGCTACTCGATGAGCTACAAGTGGATGGTCTCGCGCCTCGTCATCATGATGGGCGGCCGCGTTGCCGAAGAACTGACCTTCGGCAAGGAGAACATCACATCGGGCGCATCGTCCGACATCGAGCAGGCCACCAAGCTTGCCCGTGCGATGGTCACCCAGTGGGGCTTCTCCGACAAGCTCGGCCAGGTTTCCTATGGTGAAAACCAGCAGGAAGTCTTCCTCGGCCACTCGGTTTCGCAGTCGAAGAACGTGTCCGAAGCGACGGCCATGACCATCGATTCGGAAGTTCGCAAGCTGATCGACGAAGCCTATGCCGAAGCGCGCCGTATCCTGACCGACGACCATGACGCGTTCGTGGCCATCGCCGAAGGCCTGCTCGAATACGAGACGCTGACCGGCGAAGAGATCAAAGCGTTGATTCGTGGCGAAAAGCCGTCGCGTGATCTGGGCGACGATACGCCTCCAAGCCGTGGTTCGGCCGTGCCGAAGACCGGCACGCGTCCTGCCAAGGGCGATGAGGCCGAAGGCGGCATGGAGCCGCAACCACACTGATTTTCTTTGGAAATCATGAGAAGGCCGGACACCCGAGATGGTGTCCGGCCTTTTTCGTTGGTAACGGGATATAATCGATTTTCTCGTTAATTGACGTGATGGTTGCCGCGTTTTGTGGCATTCCGCTGACATAAGGTGGCCTCAATGAAGGCCTCTCTGGCGAGGGAACACGCGCAGGCGTGCAATTTGCGACTAAGACGACGCGCAGCGTAACGCGCGCTCAAGGCACAGGGGTGCATATGAAAAGACGCTATTTCGGCACTGATGGTATTCGCGGTCAGTCCAATGTGTTTCCGATGACGCCGGATCTCGCGATGCGGGTCGGTATCGCGGCAGGCACGATCTTCCGCCGCGGCAACCACCGCCACCGGGTCGTTATCGGCAAGGACACCCGGCTTTCCGGCTACATGCTCGAAAACGCCATGGTCGCGGGCTTCACCGCCGCCGGCCTCGACGCCTTCGTTCTCGGCCCGATCCCGACACCTGCCGTCGCCATGCTGACGCGCTCGCTGCGCGCCGATATCGGCGTGATGATCTCCGCCTCGCACAATCCATACGAAGACAACGGCATCAAGCTCTTCGGTCCGGATGGCTACAAGCTCTCTGACGATCTTGAGATGCAGATCGAGGATCTGCTCGAGAAGGACATGAGCGCGCAGCTGGCCAAGTCCGACGATATCGGCCGCGCCAAGCGCGTCGATGGCGTTCATGACCGCTATATCGAGCATGCCAAGCGCACGCTGCCGCGCGACGTGACGCTGCAGGGGCTGAGGATCGCGATCGATTGCGCCAATGGCGCAGCTTACAAGGTGGCACCGGCCGTGCTTTGGGAACTGGGTGCCGACGTCGTCGTCATCGGCAACGAGCCGAATGGCACCAACATCAATCTCAACTGCGGCTCCACCAGCCCGGTGGCCTTGCAGAAGAAGGTCGATGAAGTGCGCGCCGATATCGGCATCGCGCTCGATGGCGACGCCGACCGTGTCATTATCGTCGATGAGAACGGCGCGATCGTCGATGGCGACCAGCTGATGGCCGTGATCGCCGAAAGCTATGCCGAAAGCCAGCAGCTGCGCGGCGATGGCATTGTCGCCACCGTCATGTCCAACCTCGGGCTGGAGCGCTTCCTGCAGGGCAAGGGTCTCGGTCTGGTGCGCACGGCTGTCGGCGACCGCTATGTGGTCGAGCACATGCGCAACAACAATTACAATGTCGGTGGCGAGCAGTCCGGCCATATCGTGCTGTCGGATTACGGCACGACCGGCGATGGCCTCGTGGCCGCGCTGCAGATCCTGGTTGCGGTCAAGCGCACCGGCAAGACGGTGAGCGAGATTTGCCGCCGTTTCGAGCCTGTGCCGCAGCTTCTGCGCAACGTGCGCTATTCCGGCGGCAAGCCGTTGGAGGATCTGCATGTGCAGCAGGCGATTGCCGAGGCCGAAGCCGAGCTTGCCAAGAGCGGCCGTCTGGTCATCCGTCCGTCCGGCACCGAGCCGCTCATCCGCGTCATGGCTGAAGGCGACGATCGCAGCCAGATCGAGCGCATCGTCAACGACCTGATCGGAACGATCTCAAGCGTGCGCACGGCCGCCTGACTTTCTCAGGCACCGTCCACAGCTTCCAATGCCCAGCCTTTGGCTGGGCATTCTCATTCGTACATCGCGATTTTGTCAGATCACGTCTCGACGCATGAGGTCGAGAAGCGCTGGTGTCGTGATGGCACCGTCTTCGAAGAAGTCGAGCAGCCGGGATGCGGCTGCGCAGCCTTGCAGGCTGTCTGCCCCGAATCTCTGCTCCCTGCACCAAAGCGACAGGGCCTCGAAAACGGGCGATAGATCTTCTTCGAACGAAATAGCTCTATTGAGCTTGGACATGGGCGCACCTCCATAAAGGGGCGGAAGCGCTTAGTAACTCCCAAGCGGTCATTGCCTTAAAAGTCCTGACCGACGATGCACCCTACGCGCTTACGGCCGGAACCGCTATTAACTTTGTTAAGTCGGGCGCTTTTTATGAGCGTGGCAGCGACGCGCGGACGGTGATATCCGCAGGCTTTGACGGCACCAGCCCGATGTGTGTTCCGCCAATAAAATCCGAGCCAAATCAGCGGTTTGCCAGTGCCTTTGAGTAAAAGGCGATGTTTTACAATTACAGTTAAGCAGCGCTTAACGTTTCCACTTCATTATCCTTACCGAAACGTACTCAACTGGCGGAGCTCGATCCTGCCAGGCGTCGAACCTTGGAGTGGGATCCATGAAGAGAAGCTTGTCTGGCGTCTTCGCCGCATTGCTCATTACCTCGAATGCTTATGCCGCGGACCTCATGCCCRCCGAACCGATCGCCGCTCCCGAGGTCACCGTGACCGAAGCGACCGGCTGGTATCTGCGCGGCGATGTCGGCTACGGCTTCAACGACCTGCGTGGCGCGAAATTCTTCCAGGGCGGCAGCAGTGCCAGCGAAGCCAGCTTCGACCGCGCCGATCTCGATGACGCCTGGACCATCGGCGGCGGTGTCGGTTACCAGGTCAACAACTACTTCCGCACCGACCTGACGCTCGACTACCTCGGCAAGTCCGACTTCCATGGCTCGACCAGCGGTGGTGGCGGCGGTATCGGCGGCGGCGCCTGCTCCTTCTCGTGCTCCTCGACAGACGTTTCTTCGCTGACCGCATGGTCGCTTATGGCAAACGCCTATGTCGATCTCGGCACCTACGGCTACGTCACGCCTTACGTCGGCGCCGGCATCGGCGGTACCTACGTCAAGTGGAAAGACCTCAACAACACGTCTTGCGACACCAGCGGCAGCGGCCTTGGTTGCGATGACACCGTCACCCACGGCGGCAAGGGTAGTTGGCGCTTCAGCTACGGCCTGATGGCCGGTGCGTCGATCGATGTCACCTGCAACGTCAAGGCTGACGTCGGCTACCGCTTCCTGCACGTCAACGGCGGCGACATGTTCGGCTTCGCGGAAAACGGCGGCCCGGGCCGCGACAAGGGCTTCAACGTTCACGAAGCACGCGTCGGCGCCCGCTACCTGTTCGGCGGTTGCGAGACGGCTTCCTACGAGCCTGCTCCGGAAATTCCGCTGCAGCAGCCGGTCTACAAGTAAGGCCAGTGCATTGAACAAAAAAAAGCCGCCCGGTACGCCGAGCGGCTTTTTTGTTTTGGGGCGTGGTGGGCGTCAGAATTCCTTCTGCAGCAAGGTGCGGTCAACCGAGAAGGAGCCGCCGCCGAAGGCTGCGAACAGGCCCGTGCCGCCCATCCAGAACAGCGAAGCGAGTTCCGCCTTGGTTTGCACTGCTTCCAGGAAGGCCTCTCCGCCGTCCTTGAGCCGGGCGAGCGCGGCGGGGGTGAAGTAGTCGGTCGTGCCGCTTTTCAGTGCCTCGATACCGGCCGGTGTCAGAAACTCCGAGCCGTAAGGGAAGGCAAAATGATACCATAGCGTGATGGCGAGCATGATCGTGTTGGCGAGCGCCAAGGGCCGTGTGAAGAGGCCGATCGCGATCAGGAAGCCGCCGAAAAACTGCAGGCCGGCCAGAAGCGGCGACCATAGCCACCCGGGATGGAACCCGATGTTCTCGACGAAGCCGACCTGGGCGAGGGGGTGGCTGATCTTTACCCATCCCTCGACGACAAGCATGCCGCCGACGGCGATTCTCATGGCCGCCCATGCGAAGGGTTCCGCGAAGCGGTCGTAGAAGCCCGACATGAAAGGAATAATCAAATTGGCTCTGGTGCTGTAAAAGGCTGTAGGGGCATTCATGGCAATCACTTTCTTAGGTGCATGTGGTTGCTTACGAACCCCATGTTCCGCAGTTCGCTCCCGCTGGTCTTGATCTGCGTCAAGCCGTGCAAGGGCTGTCGATCACGTTTTCGTGATCTTGCGCGGTGGCCAAACGCACTCATCCAGCCACAACGATTTTCCGCTTGACTGCGACAGGGACCAGGAATAGATCCGGCGGCGGGACACCTCTCCCCAACGAGAGGCTAATTACCTGGAAGGGTATACATATGGCCACTGCCACCGCGAAGCCGGACGTCCGTCCGAATAACACCCATTTTTCTTCTGGCCCTTGCTCGAAGCGCCCCGGTTGGTCGCTCGAAGCCCTTTCCGACGCGCCGCTCGGCCGTTCGCATCGCGCGAAAGTCGGAAAGACGAAGCTCAAGCAAGCCATTGATCTCACACGCGAAGTTCTCGAAGTGCCTGCGGATTACCGCATCGGCATCGTGCCCGCTTCCGATACCGGCGCCGTCGAAATGGCGCTCTGGTCGCTGCTCGGCGAGCGCGGCGTCGACATGGTCGCCTGGGAAAGCTTTGGCGCCGGTTGGGTCACCGACGTCGTCAAGCAGCTGAAGCTGAAGGACGTTCGCAAGATCGAAGCCGGTTACGGCGAACTGCCCGATCTCTCGACCATCGATTTCGACCGCGACGTCGTCTTCACCTGGAACGGTACCACCTCGGGCGTTCGCGTTCCGAATGGCGATTTCATTCCCGCCGACCGCAAGGGCCTGACGATCTGCGACGCGACCTCTGCCGCTTTCGCGCAGAACCTCGATTTCGCCAAGCTCGATGTCGTCACCTTCTCCTGGCAGAAGGTTCTCGGCGGCGAGGGCGCGCATGGCGTCATTATCCTTTCGCCGCGCGCTGTCGAGCGTCTGACGACCTACGCGCCGGCCTGGCCGCTGCCGAAGATCTTCCGCATGACCTCCGGCGGCAAGCTGATCGAGGGCATCTTCACCGGCGAAACCATCAACACGCCGTCGATGCTCTGCGTCGAGGACTATATCGATGCGCTGCTGTGGTCGAAGGATGTCGGCGGCCTCAAGGGTCTGATGGCCCGCGCCGACGCCAACGCCAAGGTCATCGCCGACTTCGTCGCCGCCAATGACTGGATCGCCAACCTTTCGGTCAAGGCCGAGACGGCTTCCAACACGTCGGTCTGCCTGAAGATCACCGACAAGGACGTTCTGGCGCTCGACGCCGACGGCCAGGCGAACTTCGCCAAGGGCATCGTCAGCCTGCTCGACAAGGAAGGTGTCGCCTACGACATCGGCCATTACCGCGACGCGCCGTCGGGCCTGCGTATCTGGGCCGGCGCCACGATCGAAACTTCTGACATGCAGAAGCTGATGCCGTGGCTCTCCTGGGCGTTTTCGACCCAGAAGGCAACGCTTTCCCAGGCTGCTGCCTGAGTTGATCGCGTCCGGCTCCGCTGAAAAAGCGGAGCCTCGCAATCCCGATTACATTCCATCGTTGAACCTTTTGAAGGAAGCCCCCAATGGCACCTCGCGTTCTCGTATCCGACGAACTGTCGGAAACCGCCGTCCAGATCTTCCGTGATCGCGGCGTCGAAGTCGATTTCCAGCCGCAGCTCGGCAAGGACAAGGACAAGCTCGCCGAAATCATCGGCAATTATGACGGTCTCGCCATCCGCTCCGCCACCAAGGCGACGGAGAAGCTGATTGCTGCCGCGACCAACCTCAAGGTCATCGGTCGCGCCGGTATCGGCGTCGACAACGTCGATATCCCGGCCGCCTCGCGCCGCGGTATCATCGTCATGAACACGCCGTTCGGCAACTCGATCACGACGGCTGAACACGCCATCGCCCTGATGTTCGCCGTTGCCCGCCAGCTGCCGCAGGCCGATGCCTCCACGCAGGCCGGCAAGTGGGAAAAATCGAAGTTCATGGGTGTCGAAATCACCGGCAAGACGCTTGGCGTCATCGGCGCCGGCAATATCGGCGGCATCGTCTGCAAGAAGGCCATTGGGCTGGGCATGCATGTTCTCGCCTACGACCCCTTCCTCTCGGCTGAGCGCGCGCAGGAGATGGGCGTCACCAAGGTTGAGCTCGACGAGTTGCTCGCCAAGGCCGACTTCATCACCCTGCACGTTCCGATGACCGACAAAACGCGCGGCATTCTCGGCAAGGAAAACCTCGCCAAGACCAAGCCCGGCGTTCGCATCATCAACTGCGCCCGTGGTGGCCTGGTCGACGAAGCGGCACTTGCCGAAGCCATCAAGTCCGGCCACGTCGCCGGCGCCGGCTTCGACGTCTTCGAAGTCGAGCCCGCCAAGGAAAGCCCGCTGTTTGGCCTGCCCAACGTCGTCTGCACGCCGCATCTCGGCGCATCGACCACGGAAGCGCAGGAAAACGTTGCTCTGCAGGTTGCCGAGCAGATGTCGGACTACCTCGTCAAGGGTGCCGTTTCCAACGCCATCAACATGCCGTCGATCACCGCTGAAGAAGCGCCGATCCTGAAGCCGTTCATCAAGCTCGCCGACGTTCTCGGCGCCTTCGTCGGCCAGGTCTCGGACGATCCGATCAAGGAGATCGAGATCCTGTTCGACGGCGCGACAGCGACGATGAACACCAAGGCGCTGACCTCGGCTCTGCTCGCCGGCCTCATCCGCAACCAGGTTGCCGACGTCAACATGGTTTCGGCGCCGATCATGATCAAGGAAAAGGGCATCGTCCTTTCCGAGGTCAAGCGCGACAAGACCGGCGTTTACGACGGCTACATCAAGCTGACGGTCAAGACCGAAAAGCAGACCCGCTCGGTCGCCGGCACGGTCTTCTCCGACGGCAAGCCGCGCTTCATCCAGATCAAGGGCATCAACCTCGACGGCGATGTCGGTGCCAACATGGTCTACATCTCCAACACCGACGTTCCCGGCATGATCGGCTTCATCGGCACGACGCTGGGCGCCGCCGGCGTCAACATCGCCAACTTCCAGCTCGGCCGTGGCGAGCAGGGCGGTGACGCGATCGCGCTGCTCTACGTCGATGGCCCCGTCAGCGATGACGTGCTTGGAAAATTGACCGCCAACCCGGCAATCCGACAGGCCAAGCCGCTCGTATTTGCTGTTGATTGAGGCTTTCCTCCCAGGGAAGATGTGAAGAGACCCGGCGCAGGCGACTGTGCCGGGTTTTCTGTTTCGGGTTCTCGCGGCAACGTTGATCGCGGACTGGCGGGCGCTATCTACCTGATAGCGTGCCGCTCCGGCCGATCATTAGGGAGATTTTCATGACACGATTTGCTGTCGCCATTGCGCTCACCTCGCTGCTGGCACTCTCGTCCTGTGCCAACACCGCCAACGGCCTCGCCAAGGACGGCCGCCAGATGGGCAATGCCGTCGATGACAGCACGCACCGGGTACTGAAGGCCGGCCAGAACTGAGCCCGCCGATCTCGCATGCAAAAAAGCCCGCCTGGATTGGCGGGCTTTTCGCTATCTACGATCGAACCGGCTCTACTACGGGTTCGCGGGAGCCGGTGTTGCGGGGGCAGGCGTCGCCGGTGCGGGCGTTGCCGGGGCCGGGGTCGCAGGGGCTGCGGCCGGTGGCGTTGCAGCCGGCGGGGTGGCCTGCGAGGCGGGCGGCGTTGCCGGTGCCGCGGGTTCGGTCACGGGTGCCGTTGCGCTCGGCGCGGTTGCCGTGGGAGCGGATGCACCCCTTGGCCAATAGGTTGCCGCCAGAGCGACGATGACGACCAGAAGTGCGATTGCAACCCACATGGTTTTCGACGAACTCTTCGCCGGTGGTGGGGTGTTCGCGGCATTCGGACGATTGAAATCATTGGTCATGGTGCTTCTCCTCCTCGATCACAAACGCGCGAGGAAGAGATAGGTTCCAGAATGTGGCAGGCGCTGCCTTCCGGTTGCGGCTCACGAAACGCGAAAGCCCGGCGCGGGAGGCTGCGCCGGGCTTTGTCATGGTGATCGCGGGCGTCTTGCGGCGCGCGCCGTCAAAACTGCTGGTAGAGAAGCGTGACGGCGTTGACGCGGCTTTCATCGCTGCCGGCTGCGACGCCGAAAAGCGACAGGAACGGCGACGCCGAGCCGGTGGAGCCGCCTGCAAACATCGACAGGAGTCGCTGGGATTGGCTTGTCTGCTCTGCCTGCTTGCGGACCAGATCAGTCAGGTCGATGTCATCGCTTTTGCCGACTGCGCTTGCCGATGTCGTCGATGACTTCGTGGCCGAAGCGCCCGCGGTGTGGGCCGGAGACGTCGGCAATGGTGTTGCAACGGGGGCCGTGCCGCTGGGCGCGCCGTTGTTGTCGTTGGCGGGCGTGGCGGGCGCGTTCTGCTGCGGCTGTGCCGGCGCGGCCTCACCAGAGGCGGCTGGCTGCGTTTCCGTGGCCGGCTGTTCTGCTGGTTCGCTGGCTTCGCCAGATGTTGCCGGCTCGCTTGCGGGCTGCGTGGGGGCTGCCTGCTGCGGCTGGGGTTCGGCCGGAGCTGCTGCCTCGGGCTCGGAATTGGCCTCAGGCTTGGTCTGCGGCTCAGCGGTGTAGGTCTGGTCGTCCGTTTCCTCGGGCGGATAGCTGATGGGCTCTTCGCTTGCCGGGGAGGGGGAAGCGGATTGCTCTGGTGGTGTCGATGTTTCCGGAGCGCTCTGTGAAGGGGTTGTCGTGGATGCGGATCCACTGGGCGGTTGATTGGGATAAAATATGCCGTCGAGTAACATATGCGAGCCTTGCAAATTGAATGACTCGCGCCGGATAGAGGCAATCCCTTGCAAAAACCTCTCAAACAGCTGCCGCTTTTTAAGACAGGTTTAATGATCTAATTTTGCATCTAGTTGAATAGATTGGAGAATGCACGCCCTGCGGAGCGTGGCGCTCTTCATCCCTCAATATTCATGGGAAAAGGCGCGCCACGCATGCTGTTAACACAGTCTTAAGCCTGTGATGAAACCGGCCGCAGCAATCGCAATGCGTTGATCGTCACCAGCACCGTGGCGCCGGTGTCGGCGAGGATGGCGGGCCAGAGGCCGGTGATGCCGGCGATGGTCGTGACCAGGAACACCGCCTTCAGGCCGAGCGCGATGGCGATGTTTTCGCCGATGTTGCGCATGGTGCGCTTCGACAGCGCGATCATGGCGGCGACGTCGGAAACGCGGCCGTGAAGGATCGCGGCGTCCGCCGTCTCCAGCGCCACATCCGTCCCGCCGCCCATGGCGATGCCGACATCGGCCGCGGCAAGCGCCGGCGCGTCGTTGATGCCGTCGCCGACCTTTGCGACCTTCAGGCCGCTTTTCTGCAGTTCGCCGACAATGCGCTGCTTGTCTTCCGGCATCAGTTCGGCGCGGACCTCGATGCCGAGTTCCTTGCCGATAGCATTGGCGGTGCGGGCGTTGTCGCCTGTCAGCATGACGATCCTGACGCCGGCGTCGGTCAGCGCCTTGAGGCCCGATTTGGCGTCGTCGCGCGGCTCGTCGCGCATGGCGATGGCGCCGGCCAATTGGTCGCCGACGACAAGCACGGAGACGGTCTTGCCTTCGTCGTTCAGCCTTGTGATGCGCGCCTGCTGCTCGTCTGAGAGTGCCGCGATTTCGGCGGCTGCCTTGGGGGAGCCGAGGAAGACCTGAAGGCCGGCCACAGTGGCGGTCACACCCTTGCCGCCCACCGCCTTGGCGTCGGTTGCCTGCGGGATGGCGATGGCGTCGCGCGCGGCCCTGCCGAGGATGGCGAGCGCCAGCGGGTGGCTGGAGCCGGTCTCGAGTGCTGCGGCATAGGTCAGCACCTCGGCCTCGGGCTTTCCGAAGCTCAATATGTCGGTGACGACTGGTTTGCCCTCCGTCAGCGTGCCGGTCTTGTCCAGCGCCACCGCGTTGATCTTGCCCAGCGTCTCCAAAACCGCGCCGCCCTTGAGCAGCAGGCCGCGCCGTGCGCCTGAGGACAGCGAGGCGGCGATGGCGGCGGGCGTGGAGATGACGAGCGCGCAGGGGCAGCCGATCAGCAGGATCGCAAGGCCCTTGTAGATCCACTCGTCCCATGCGCCGCCAGCGACCAGCGGCGGCAGGATGGCGACGAGGGCGGCAACGACGACGACACCCGGTGTGTAATAGCGCGAGAAGCGGTCGATGAAGCGCTCGGTCGGCGCCTTCTTCTCCTGCGCTTCCTCGACGAGGCGCACAACGCGGGCGATGGTGTTGTCGGCGGCGGCAGCGGTGACCTTGACGCGCAGTGCCGCGTCGCCATTGACCGTTCCCGCGAAGACGACGTCGCCTTCGCCCTTGCGCACCGGCGTGCTTTCGCCTGTCACCGGGGCCTCGTCGATCGCGCTTTCACCGGACAAGATGATGCCGTCGGCGGAGATGCGGTCGCCGGGGCGCACGAGAATGGTCGAACCTACCGAGAGCGTTTCGGCAGGCACCTCACGGGTTGCGCCGCCCTCTTCGAGAAGGGCGCTTTTCGGCACCAGCGTCGTCAGCGACTGGATGCTGGCGCGCGCCTTGCCTGCCGCGACACCTTCCAGCAGTTCGCCGACCAGGAACAGGAAGACCACGGTCGCGGCTTCCTCGCCGGCATGGATGATGACGGCGCCGACGGCGGCGATGGTCATCAGCATCTCGATCGAGAAGGGCGTGCCTGAGAGCGCGGCCATGATCGCGCGGCGGGCGATCGGGATGAGACCAACAAGCATGGCGGCGATGAAGGCATAGGGCGCGATCGATGGGACGAGATGGCCGACAATATACGCAACGACGAGGGCGGCGCCCGAGAGGATCGTCAGGCGGCCCTTGCGGCTTTGCCACCATGGGCCGGACATGGGCGTATGGTCATGACCATGCAAGCCTTCGATTTCGGCGGGTGCGCTTGCGCTGTCGCGGGCATGATCGTGGTCATGGTGGTCGTGATCATGTTCGTCGTGCGCGTGGTCCCGCGCGTGGCTATGTCCGTGGTCATGGCCGCAGTCCGGTCCGTGCACGTGCTCCGCGCTTTGGCCGCTCGGGCGGGGTGCCTCGGTGGTTGCTAACGCGCGCAGGCCGTAGCCGAGGCCGGTCACCTTCTTTTCGATCGCGGCAAGGTCGCTGCTGCCGTCGTGGCGCACGGTCATGGTGCCAGAGGTTACCGACACCGAGACGTCCTCGACGCCGGAGACGCGGCGCACGGCGGTGTCGATCTTGGYCGCGCAGCTGGCGCAATCCATGCCCTCGACCCGGTAGCGCTTCTCGATCCTGTCGCTCATCATCGGCTTCCTTTTGGGCTTCCTTGTCATTGACGAGCATCCTTCCTACATCCTCTAGCGACTAGAGGTGCAAGGGGGAAATGATGAAAAAGATTACCATCGGCGAGGCATCGCGCCAAAGCGGCGTGAAGGTGCCGACGATCCGCTATTACGAGGGCATCGGCCTCTTGAGCGCGCCAAGCCGCAGCGAGGGCAACCAGCGCTCCTACGAGCCGACGGACATCAGCCGCCTCGTGTTCATCCGCCATGCCCGCGAACTTGGCTTCGAGGTCGATGCGATCCGCACGCTTCTCACGCTGCAGGACGATCCGAACCAATCCTGCGCCTCGGCCGATGCGATCGCCAAGGCGCGGCTTATCGATGTCGAGCAGCGCATCCGCAGCCTGATGGCGCTGAAGGTGGAGCTGGAGGCGATGGTCGCCGGATGCGGCCACGGGCGGGTCGATCAGTGCCGGGTGATCGAGGTTCTGGCCGATCACGGGCAGTGCGCGCATAACCATCACTGATTTGGCACCACTGATCTGGCATCACTGATCTGGCCGATCTTTGTGCAGACCTTTCCAGTGTGTGAAGAAAAGCCGCAAAACATCATAACAAGCGGTTAGCGCTGCACAGCGCGAAGGCGGTTCGCCTAAAGTTTGTGCGAACTATGATTCTGATTTTATTTAGTTTTTTTCACTATGGTCATCGGAATCAGCCATCAGATTCATGTGATTGTGATATTGCCTATGACAGGTATTCAGAGAGCATTCGTTTCGACCGATACTCCCAATGATGATTTCCAGTCTCTGTTCGCAACCCATCCGTCGCCGATGTGGGTCTACGACCCCGACACGTTGCGCTTCCTGATCGTCAACAATGCCGCCGTCGATCTCTATGGCTATTCGCGGGCAGCCTATGAAGGCATGACCGTGCTCGACATCCGTCCTGCGCATGAGCGTCAGCGGATGCTGACAGCCGTGCATGCGCGCACCGACATGGAGCGGGCCGAGCGCTGGACGCATCTGAAGGCCGACGGCACGATGCTCGAGGTGCTGACCTATGGGCGCGGCGTGCGCTTCAACGGCCGCGACGCGATCCTCGCCATCGTGCAGGACCAGACCGAGGTCAATGCCGCGCATCGCGAGGTCAGCGACACGCGCTCGCTCCTGGACAGCATAGTCGACAACCTGCCGGTCGGCGTGTTCGTCAAGGACATGGACGCGGATGGCCTTTATATCCTCTTCAACGAAGCCTGCGGCGAGATCGTCGGCCGTCGTTCTGTAGACGTGGTCGGCCGCAGCGATCACCTTTTCTTCGACAAGGAGCAGTCGGCTGCATTTCGCGAGCAGGATGCCCGCGCCTTCGCGGCGCCTGCGGCGATCAGCTTCGAAGAGACAATGCAGCGCTCAGATGGCCAGCAGCGGATTTTGAGAACCGTCAAGCGTGCCCTGCCGTCACCCGATGGCAGCGCTCCGCGCTACCTGCTCGGCATCTCGCAGGATGTGACCGAGGAGCGCTCGGTCGAGGCGCGGCTGGCCTATATGGCCATGCACGACGTTCTGACCGGCCTGCCGAACCGCGCCTTCTTCGCCGACCACATCAAGCGCGTCTCTTCGCTTGCCACCGCCGACAAGCCGGTGGCGCTGCTTTATCTGGATGTCGATCACTTCAAGCATATCAACGACAGCAAGGGCCATGCGGCCGGCGACGCGTTGCTCTGCCAGGTGGCCGCGCGGCTGACCGGTCTTGCCGACGACGGCGATCTCGTGGCGCGGCTCGGCGGCGACGAGTTCGCGCTTGTGGTCGGCTTCCGAGAGGCCGGCTGCATCGAGCGGTTCGCCGAGCGACTGCTTGCGTCGCTATCCTCGCCCTTCGATCTCGATGGCGTCAACGAGCATGTCACCTGCAGCATCGGCATCGCGCTGGCGCCCGATCATGCCGAGGACGACGACGTGCTGATGCGGCATGCCGACCTTGCGCTCTATGCCGCCAAGGAAAGCGGCCGCTCGACCTATCGTTTCTACGAGCCTTCGATGCGGCTCGAGGCCGAGCGCCGGCACTTGCTGACGGTTGAGCTGCGCGAGGCGCTGCAGAAGAACCAGTTCGAGCTCTATTACCAGCCGATCGTGCAGCTGGAAAATGACGGCCTCGGCGGCTTCGAGGCGCTGATCCGCTGGAACCATCCGGAGCGCGGGCTGGTGCCGCCGATGGAGTTCATTCCCGTTGCGGAAGAGACCGGGCTGATCGTCGCGATCGGCGAGTGGGTGCTGCGCGAGGCCTGCCGGACCGCTGCACGCTGGCCCTCGAACCTGAAGGTGGCCGTCAATCTCTCCGTCAGCCAGTTCCGCCACACCAGCCTGCTTGCGAGCGTCGTCTCGGCGCTCGACGAGAGCGGGTTGCGGCCGGAGCGGCTGGAGATCGAGATCACGGAATCGGTCTTCCTCGCCGATGTCGGGCAGAGCCTGCCGCTCCTGAAGGCGCTGAAGGAGCTCGGCATCCGCATCGCCATCGACGATTTCGGCACCGGTTACTCCTCCTTCAGCTACCTGCGCGCCTTTGCCTTCGACAAGATCAAGCTCGACCGCAGCTTCATCGCCGGCATCGACACCGATCCCGGTAACCTGGCGATCGTGCGCGCCGTCGTCGGTATCGGCTCCGGCTTCAACGCGACGACGCTCGCCGAGGGGATCGAGACCGACGCGCAACTGCTGCGGTTGCGGCAGGAAGGGTTTCATGAGGTTCAGGGGTATCTGCTGGGCAAGCCGATGCCGCTTGCGGAAGCCGAGCGGTTGATTGCGGGCGGGGGTTTGGTGGCTTCGACGGCGGCTTGAGGGGAGTGAGGAGCTGCCGAGAGGGCGTGCCGTGGAATACCCCCCTCTGTCCTGCCGGACATCTCCCCCACAAGGGGGGAGATCGACCCGTGGCTTGCTCCTAGCCAAACAATGAGCGTGGAGCGAGCGGTCGCGCCCAGCCAATCTCCCCACCTGTGGGGGAGATGCCCGGCAGGGCAGAGGGGGGTATCACACGGCACAACGGCCAGGAGCCCAAGCGCCACACGCCAAAACACCCACCCCCCACCCCAAAATCACCGCCCCTTGCACCCGCCCCCAATCCTTTCTATATCCACCGCCAGACAAGAGCCGGCGGTCGATCCCGTTGGTCGCGATGCAAATCCGCCAAAATTCTGTAGGATAGGGCGGATCGAGATACCCTTTTGAATTGGCAGCACCCCCGTGAACACACTGGATTTTGACAAGAGGCCGGAAGATACGCGCGTTGTCGTGGCCATGTCTGGCGGCGTCGACAGCTCGGTCGTGGCCGGCATTTTGAAGCGGCAGGGCTATGATGTGCTCGGCATCACGCTGCAGCTCTACGATCATGGTGCGGCCGTGCATCGCGCCGGCTCGTGCTGCGCCGGTCAGGATATCGACGATGCGCGCCGGGTCTGCGAAACGCTCGGTATTCCGCACTATGTGCTGGATTACGAAAAGCGCTTCCGCGACACCGTCATCAATCCGTTCATGGAAAGCTATGTCGCCGGCGAGACGCCGATCCCCTGCGTGTCGTGCAACCAGACGGTCAAGTTCGCCGATCTCTTGGAGACCGCGCGCGAGCTCGGCGCCGATGCGCTGGCAACAGGTCACTATATCCGCTCCGGCGCCAACCCGGCCCCCGGCAATCCCGGCCGGCGCGCGCTCTACCGCCCGGCTGATGCCGATCGCGACCAGAGCTACTTCCTGTTTGCCACCACGCAGGAGCAGATCGACTATCTGCGCTTCCCGCTCGGCGGGCTGCCGAAGGCGGAAACCCGCAAGCTCGCCGAAGAGATGGGCCTCGTCGTCGCCAAGAAGGCAGACAGCCAGGACATCTGTTTCGTGCCGCAGGGCAAGTACACCGATATCATCAACAAGCTGAAGCCAAACGCGGCGCTGGCGGGTGAGATCGTGCATCTTGACGGCCGGGTGCTCGGCCAGCATGAGGGCATCCTGCATTACACGATCGGCCAGCGGCGCGGTATCGGCGTTGCCACCGGCGAGCCGCTCTACGTCGTCTATCTCGACGCCCGCTCGCGACGCGTCATCGTTGGCCCGAAGGAAGCGCTGGAGACGCACCGCGTCTATCTGCGCGATGTGAACTGGCTTGGAGACGAGGAGCTTGCGCAGGCGGCTGGGGGCGAGGGCTTTGCCTGCTTCGCCAAGGTGCGCTCGACGCGCATGCCGACGCCGGCCGTGCTGCATGCCGATCACACCGGCATCTACGTG
Source organism: Rhizobium sp. 01N48 (assembly GCF_056399145.1). Classification (NCBI taxonomy): domain Bacteria; kingdom Pseudomonadati; phylum Pseudomonadota; class Alphaproteobacteria; order Hyphomicrobiales; family Rhizobiaceae; genus Rhizobium; species Rhizobium sp. 01N48. The sequence goes on along the minus strand of NZ_JBFTQT010000013.1, from coordinate 22,879 downwards.
GATCTCGCGGTGGGCGAAGCGGGTGTCGCGCCCGGTCAGGCCTGCGCGCTTTATTCGGCGCCGGGCGACAATGCGCGCGTCTATGGCGGTGGTTTCATCGAGCGCTCTGAGCGCGAGCCGGCGGCGGAAGCGTCGCTGAAGGCGCTTCTTGAAGGTGCGGTGGCGGCGTGACAAATGCCCGGTGATTTTCTCGATCATGTGCTTGACATGACCGTTAAGGCCGCCTTATAAGCCGCTCATTCAACGAGCCGGGCGCGTCGCAAACGGCATCGTTAGGTGGTTTGGCTGGGTAGCTCAGTTGGTGAGAGCGCAGGATTCATAACCCTGAGGTCGGCGGTTCAATTCCGCCCCCCGCTACCATTCTTCCGGTGATAACACCGTCTTAAGACAATGTGCCGGCCACCAGGAATACACCAGCCCAAAACAAAGCGGACATTTCCGCAGCGACCAGAAAGCCAAAAACGCTATCGTTCATGTTTTCCTCCTTCGGCAACCTCCATTGCCTAGAGGAAACGATAGGGCGGATCGCATTGTTCCGCCACCAAAAAAACACTTCCTCGCCTTTTCTCAGTCCTGAGCCGGCTATTGCGTGGCGTCGATGCAACTTGTTTGTCTCCCGCGAGAAGCCGGCGACCATCTTGCCTGAGATCCGTTTCCGGGGCAGGTGACTGTTTTCGGTGTCGCAGGATAGACCGTGCGGTCGTTGATTTATGTGCTTGGAATTGTCGCGATCGCGGTAGGCGACGTTGGCCGCGCGTAGGTCGGCGATGGCGACGAAGCGGTCGAGGCGGCTTGCCTGTCAGGTTGGCCCGGCTTGACGGCTGATGCACCTCAAGAGGGGACCAAGAAGAGTGGGCCGCGCCGAAGCGCGGCCCACGTCGTTTTGCGTTTGCTTAGAAAGTGCGCTGGAAGCGCAGGAAGCCCTGGACCTGCTCGGGCGCGTTGTCAGGATCGTAATACTGGACGCTGAGCTTGGTGAGCAGGTTGGTCGCAACCTTGTAATCGACGGTCACGCCGGCGCGCCAGGCGTCGCCGCCGGTGAATTCGCCATTCGAATCCAGCGAGATCTTGCTGAAATACTGGTAGCCGGGGATGATCGAGAGCTTGTCGGTGGCCTTCCAGGCGTATTGCGCGCCGAGCGCCCACTCGGACTCCTCGTAGTAGTAGTTGGCGCCGCTGGCCCACAGGCCATAAACACCGAGCTGGCCCGGGCCGACGTCGGCAAACAGGATGCCGCGAAGCGCAACTTCCTCAGTGTCGGTGTCGTAGCCGGCGAGCAGGTAGCCGCTGACTGCGCCGGCCTTGCCGAGGAGCTGGCCGGTGACGCCGATGTTATTGGGGCTTTCGCCCGGCTTGGTGCGGTAGCGATCTTCCAGTTCGTCGACGGAAACGCCGGCGCTGAAGTTCGGCGTCTCGTACATGTAGCGGATCGAGTTGTGGATCGTCTGGTTGCTGGAGATCACATCGGTCTCGCCGGTGCCCATGCTGCGGTCGTTATCCCACCAGGAATACTGCATACCGACGCGCACGCCGGCGAGGTCGATATAGCCTTCCTGCAGAAGGGCCGTCTGGGTGGAGGCGTTTTCAGCGTTGGTACGCATGGTGATGACGCCGGTCAGCGTGCCGTATTCGGTTTCGCTCTTGGAGCTCAGCGTGACCTGGCCACGGGTCCAGGAGTTCCAGTCGGACGTACCGGAGACGTTGCGGCCGAAGCGTTCTTCGACGCGGATGTAACCGCCGACCGAAAGACAGGTCTCGGTGCCGGGGATGTAGAAGTAGCCGGTGCCGTAGGCGTCGCAGACGCGGACGTATTCAACGGCTTCGGGTTCGGCCGCGACAATGGCGTCGGCGGCCTGCGCGGTCGACATGATGCTCATGGCGGCAGCGGAGCCAAGGAGGATGGTACGGATAGTCATAGGGGGCGTTCCTATCGTTGTTGATAGGAAGTTGCCTACCGGAAGGTTGGTGACAGTTCGATGACAAAAATGCGGCAGTGCGGTCGTCTATGCTGCATTGCGAGATGTGTGTCTCGCCCGCAACATATCGAATTGTACCCGTTATGTGCGAGATTCCAGCGTTGGTTGCGAAGGCCGCATTTTGCGGCCTTCAGCGGTCGATCGCGCCGATAATGCCCTTTCAGCCCTTGATGAACTGGCTGGCGCGTGGCCCTGCCAATGTCACCTGCCAATTGGCCTTGCTGTTGAAGTTCTGGCTGGCGAGGAAGGTATAGCCCGTGCGCTGCCATGGCTTGACGTTGTAGGCGAGATTGTCGAGCACGTAGTCGCCGGACTTCAGACGGGCGATGAGCACGAGGTGGTTTTCGCCACGACGATCGAGCACCACCGAAAGCGCCAGCTTGCTGGTCGGAAAGCCGATGTCGAGCAGGGTCTTCATCTTCAAGAGCGCATAGTCCTCGCAGTCGCCCTTGTTGTTGACGGGCAGCGTCCAGTTCTCCGAACGGCCGCTCGTGACCCGATCCTCGGTCGGCTTCACCTTGGCGTTTACGTAGCGATTGACCGCCTGGAGTGCCCGCAGCGCTTCCTTGTCGCCAACATCGGCGCCGCCCTTTCCATGGCAGACCCATCCATATTTGGCACAGGCCGCGCCGAAGCCGACAGGTGGAGAGATAGAACGGCTGGCGGGAATTTCGGACCCTGCAAAACTCTGACTAGAAATTAAAGGAATACTCAAAACAAAACCTAGAATGGCCGCAATTCTTCGCATATAAAGCTCCTGGAGTTATTCAGTGGTTCCGCGATTATCTACTATTAGATGATGCTTTTATACTAAATAATGCAATTGCAGCCGAATTGAGTACGCTCCTCATTTTTATTTGTCCTTCCTAATTTACCGCTCACTCATATAAAAATTCCCTGTTAACGCCACGTTAACGATGGGAGTGAGCGAAATGAACAGAACACTATTGAAGCTCTCTGTCAGTGTAGGATTTCTGCTGGCAGGAACGAGCCTAGGGAGCGCTCAGGCGCTCAATCTCGATTGCAGAAGCGTGCAGCCGGGATCGATTGAGGAGCGACTGTGCTTCCCGGTGCAGTCGATTTTTGACGTGAACCCCTTCACGGATTCCAACCATGACCGTGGTCGGAACGGGAACAATGGTTCTTCCAGCAACAATGGTGGTGGCAGCGGCGGCGGTAGCGATACCGCGAGTGCCGCGCCGATCACCGTTGTAAGTGATCCTGGCGGCGAGGATGGCGGCAACGGCAGAGGCCGTCATCATGGCCGCCATCATGGTGGTAACAACAATGGCGGTGGTTGGAACGACCCCGGCAATGGTAACGGACATGGCCACGGCCACGGAAGTGGCGGTGGAGGCGGTGGTAACGGCGGCAATGCCGGCAACGGCGGCAATGGCGGCGACAACTACGGCGGTAACGGTGGCAATGGCGGCAGTGGCGGCGGCGGCGGAAACGGCGGCAGCTACCATGGCGGCAAGGGCGGCAACGGCGGCAATGCCGGCAACGGCGGTAACGGCGGAAACAACCGAGGCGGCGATGGCGGCAACGGTGGCAACGGCGGCGGCGGCGGCAATGCCGGCAGCTGGTGGGGCGGTGACGGCGGTAACGGCGGCAAAGCCGGTAACGGCGGTCGCGGCGGCAACGACCGCGGCGGCAAGGGCGGCAACGGCGGCAACGGCGGCGGCGGCGGCACTGGCGGCAACTGGTGGGGCGGCGACGGCGGTAACGGTGGTGCTGCCGGCAACGGTGGCGCCGGCGGCAACAACCGCGGTGGCAACGGCGGCAAGGGCGGCAACGGCGGCAAAGGCGGCAATGGCGGCAGCAACCATGGCGGCGACGGCGGCAATGGCGGCAAGGCCGGCAATGGCGGCAATGGCGGCAGCAACAACGGTGGCTTCGGCGGAAGCGGTGGCAACGGTGGTTCTGGCGGCAATGGCGGCAGCAACGGCGGCGGCAGCGGTGGTAACGGCGGTGCTGCAGGCAACGGCGGCAACGGCGGCAGCAACCACGGCGGCAACGGCGGTGCAGCTGGCAACGGCGGCAACGGCGGCAGCGGCGGCAGCGGTAGTGGCGCTGGCGGCGGCGGCGGCGGCGGCTCCGGCGGCAGCGGCGGCAACGGCGGCAACAACGGCGGCGGTAACGGCGGTGCTGGCGGTAGCGGCGGCAACGGCGGCAACGGCTCCAGCAACGGCAGCAGCGGCGGCGGCGGCGGTAACGGCGGCAGCGGCGGCGGCGGCGGCAGCGGTCCCGGCGGTGGCAACGGTGGTGCTGGCGGCAACGGCGGCAGCGGCGGCAGCGGCGGCGGCGGTTCCGGTGGCTCTGGCGGCCAGGGTGGCGCCGGCGGCAGCAGCGGCAGCAACAACTAAGCGCTTGTCGCACATGCCTCGATGGGGAAATGGCGGCGGTTTACAAAGGCCGCGCCATTTCGCCCTCGCAAACATCAAGCCCGGGCGAGGTGCCCGGGCTTTTGGGGTTTGGACATTCAGGCTTCAGCGCTCGGCAAGAAGCGCGGTTAGCGGCAACGTCTGGGCCGAAGGCTCTCAGGTGCCGGAGAACTGGGCCGCGCGCGGTCCGGCAAGGGTCACCTGCCATGCGCTCTTGTTGTTGAAGTTCTGGCTGGCGAGGAAGGTGTATCCGGTGCTGGACCAGGGCTTAACGCTGCCCGCGAGATTGTCGAGCACATAGTCGCCGGACTTCAGGCGGGCGAGAAGCACGACGTGGTTGCCGCCGTTGCGGTCGATGACCACTGAGATGGCGAGCTTGTTTGCGGGAAAGCCGGCGTCGAGCAGGGATTTCATCTTCAGAAGCGCGTAGTCTTCACAATCGCCCTTGTTGTTGATCGGCAGCGACCAGTATTCGGCCTTGCCCGTCGTGGCATAGTCCGTTGCCGGCCGGACGCTCGAATTGGCATCACGGTTGATCTTCTTCAGAAGCGGCATCGCCTTCTCGTCGCTCATCTCTCCGCTGCTGGTGTTTTTGTGGCAGAGCCATGCATAGCGAGTGCAGGCCGAGGGGAAGCCGATGGGCGCGCCGATCGAGCGGGATGCGCGCAGCGTCGAGCCGGCCGTGCTGGTATTGGGGAAGGCCATCAGCATTGTCGCCAATACTGAAATCATGAATGATATCCGCATGATCACACCTTTCGGCTCGCCGCGGGGGCGCGCGGCGGCAGTCTATGCTGCTGAATTTGATTGAGATTTTATGCGTTAGAGGTTGAGGACGTACTAACGGTTCGGCCTGTCAACGCAGCCGTCTATTAGCGCCTTCTTACCTTCTGGTGGTGAGTCGGACAAGGAAATCGCGGGTGCTATCAGGCGAAGCCCACAGATCTTTGCGTCGAGGCCACCCTTACTCACCCGACCGTCATCCGCCGCAGCCTGTCGCTCTTCCAGTAGAACTGGTGGGCGAGCGCGCCGAGCACGTGCAGGCCGATCACAGCCCACAGGATGACCTTCAATATCTCGGCATGAACGGAGCCTGCCGCGCTTATCCCGAGATAGTAGGCGGCCATTCCGCTTAGCGGCATGGTGAGCAGCAGAAGATAGAGCAGGCCATGCGTGATGCTCGCTGCCGCGCGTAGCAGGGGCGGTTCGTCCGGGGAGTGTGCCGGTACGCCCTGCGTTGCCCTTAGGACAAGACGCAGCGCCACGGCGACGAGGATCGCGATGCCGGCCCATGCGTGGATGTTGGCGCTTGCGATCTGGTCGGCGGTGGCGCTGCCGTTGAGGCGCATGCTGCGATGCCAGGCATTCATGCCGTCGGGGAGGAGGAGGTTGAAGAAGACGAGCAGTGCCGTCAGCCAATGCAGGATGCGTTGCGCGAGCGAATAGGATTGCGGGGAGGAGGATATCGCGGTGTGCGTTTCAAGCGGCATGCGGATCGCTTTCGGTTGTCAGCCCAGGCGCCGCATAGCCCGCTCAACTGACGCAAGCCTGAAACGCGCCCGCGCCGCTCCGCCTGCTCCCGACACGAAAAAGCCCGGTGCAGGACCGGGCTCTTTCGACAGGCGGCGTGCCGCCTTGATATACGTTGGGTCAGAACTTGAAGCCGACGCCGACGGTCACGACGTTCTGGTTGAAGTCGGTATCGACGCCCAGAAGATCCTTGCTGCCGTAATCGTTGTAGCGATATTCGAGGCGGCCGAAGATGTTGTCGGTGAAGGCGTAGTCGACACCGGCGCCGACCGTCCAGCCGGAGAAGGTGGCGCTGTCGCTGCCGAGAGGCGTATCGACATGGCCGCGGGCACCGGTCCAGCCGGCCGCGCCGTAAAGCAGGGCGTGGTCAAGCGCATAACCGACACGGGCGCGAACCGATCCCGTCGTATCGAACTTGTAGCTGTTGACGCCGACGTCTTCGGAGTTCCAGTTATAGGAAACGTCGCCTTCGACACCCAGCACGATGCTGTTGTCCAGCTGCCAGTTATAGCCGGCGAAGCCGGTGATCAGGCCGCCATTCATGTTGGACGAGCCGATGCCGGAGAAATCACCATTGCCCCAGGCGCCGCCGCCCTGAAGACCGGTGTAGAAGCCCGTCCAGGTGAAGACAGGTGCTGCCTGCTCGACGGGTGCGGGTGGTGGTTCGGAGACAAGGTCGGCCGCCGAGGCTGACCCGGCAAGCATGAGTATCGCTGCTGACGCAGTAACGATGCGAACATTCATGATAGATCCCTCTCCTATGAATAAGGGTACACTCTTCACTTCAATCGGGAACCGCGGTGCCCAACCGTGGATCGCTGCGTTACGCACGCCAACGGCATGCCGCAGACAATGGCGCCTATGCGACCCGACGTACCAACGTCGCCACTTCTCGAATGGTTCCATCACAAATGGCTAATTTTACGGCGGAAGGCCGAGAGCGTGCCTATTCGGCCGCCAGAGTCGCGTTTCTCTGGCTCAGGAATGCGCTTATATCTGCGGCAGGCATCGGCCGGCCGAGGAAGTAGCCCTGGCCGACATCGCAGCCGAGCTCGAGCAGGTGGTTCAGCTGACGCGGCTCCTCGATGCCTTCGGCGGTGGTCTTGATGTTGAGGCTGACGCCAAGCGCCAGCATCGCGCGCACGATCTTTTCCTGGCGCTCGTCGTCGCGGTAGGTGGCGATGAAGCTCTTGTCGATCTTGATCTTGTCGAAGCGGTAGCTGGCGAGCTGGGAGAGGCTGGAATAGCCGGTGCCGAAATCGTCGAGCGCGATCTGCACGCCAGCATCGTGCAACTCATCGAGCACGGCCGCGGCGCTCGCGGGGTCCTGGATCAGTGCGTTTTCGGTGATCTCGATCTCGAGGCGGTGGGCGGGAAGATTGTTGACCGTCAGAGCCTTGAAGATGCGCGCAGTCAAGAGACGGTCTTCCATCTGCACCGGCGAGACGTTGAAGGAGAGCGTGATGTGATCGTCCCAGTCGAGCGCGTCGTTGCAGGCCTGGCTCAGCAGATCCTCGAAGAGCACTGTGATCAGCCCGGTTTCCTCGGCGATGCCGATGAAGACTGCGGGCGGAATGCTGTTGCCTTCGTCGTCGGTCCAGCGGGCAAGCGCCTCGAAACCGCAGACCTCGTCGGTCTTGAGATCGATCAGCGGCTGGTAGAACGGGCGGATCGCCTTGTTCTTGATCGCGACACGGAGCTTCGCTTCAAGCGAAGCGCGGAGAGCCACCTTGTCGCGCATCGAGGCTTCGAAGGCGAGGTAGTTGTTCGGCCCGCGCGATTTGGCCTCGTACATGGCTAGGTCGGCGCGGTGGGCGGTGTCTTCCAGCCGCTCGCCCTGCTGCCAGCGGTCATAGCCGACGCTGGCGCCGACTTCGACGGCAAAGCCATTGATGTGGATCGGGCGCGTGACGGCCTGGATCAGCAGTCGCGACAGGCGCTCCTCATGCTGCGACGACAGGCCGGTCGCGACGATGATGAATTCGTCGCCGCCGAAGCGATAAACGGAATCGGCGCTGCCGATGGCGCAGATCCGCTTGGAGACCTCGACCAGAAGCGCATCGCCGCCATTGTGGCCGATCAGGTCGTTGACCTTCTTGAAGCCGTCGAGATCGACGCAGAAAATGCTGACGTTGCGCTCCCATTCGTCGCTGTATGCATCGATCTGCGCGCGCCGATGCAGGAGTACGGCGCGTTCGAAGGCGTAGCGGTTGGGAAGCTTGGTCAGGTGGTCGTGCGTCGCAGTCCAGTCGGCCTTGGCCTCCGCCTTGGCGCGCAGATCCATTTCCTTGCGGAGATCGGTGATGCGCAGGACGGAATAGACGAAGCTCATCGTGCCGGCGACGGCGAGCGCCAGCACCAGCTTGTCGGCGCCGTAGCTATCGAATTGCTGGACGAACAAGGCGAGCAGATCGCCGAATTGCAACACCGCGCCGACGACCCACAAGGCCGCGCCAAGCGCCATCAGGGACAGCCACTGCCGTCCGGCTCTGCTCCGGAAAAATACCGGCATGCTCCCCACTCCATCTCCACCTTGGCGGGATATAGCACGGAAGTCTAAAGTATCCGTTGAAACTAGGGGGTGACTTCTAGTTATCTCCGCCTACTCATAGGCGTATCCGTATCTAATGAAATACGGGAAAGGAAACGGGCGAACATCGTCGTTCGCCCGCTATTCACATGCTCTACAGATGCATCAGCATGGATACGGTGACGGCCAGGCACAGAAAGATCGCGCCGCCCGTAAACCGCATGAGGCGCGTGCGTTTCAGCCGCGCCCCGTTCCAGTCGTAAGACATGGTCAGGCCTCCTTTTACGAAGGATTATCACCTGGAGAAGCCAGGCGATTTAGCTTTTGCGCAATTGGCTTGCGCAAGGCTTATCTAAATTTCTGGATGTGAAACTATTGAAATTACACGCGGTCGAAGCGCAGCGACCAGCGTGTGCCGTTGCTGGTCATCCTGATCGCGGAGAGCGGCTCCACATCGATATGCCAGAAGGACGACAAGGGCGCTCCCAGCGCGATGAGAACCGCAACGCGGATGATGGGGGCGTGGCTGATGGCGATGGCGTGGCCGCCGAGCGTGGACTGCGCCTGCATCCAGGGCGCGACGCGATCGCGAAGGGCGCGGATGCTCTCGCCGCCGTGCGGAGCCGCGTCGGTGTCGGTCAGCCAGGCGGAGAGGGCGTCCGGTTCGCTCTCCTGCAGCGCCATGATCGACTGGCCCGCCCATCGGCCATAATCGCAATCGGCCAGAGCGGGGGCGATGTCGGCGCCAAGCCCGAGAGCATCGGCCGTCTGGCGTGCGCGCAGCGCGGGGCTGGTCATGATGCGGTCGGCGCGCGGCATCGTCGGCGCCAGCGCGCGGGCCTCGATGATCGCCTTGTTCTCCAGCGCCTCGTCGAGCGGGAAGCGAGCCTGCCTGACAGCGTCGGTGGCGCCGTGGCAGATGAAGGTTAGACGCGTCATCACGCTGGCTTTTTCCTTGTCATGCGAGCGCTGCCCTTCTGTAGCAGTGCCCTTGTGTGACAGCGCGTTGACAGGTCGAGGGCCGCAGCTATAACGTTGATCTCGTAGGTTTGGAAGCCGGTGAAATTCCGGTGCGGTCGCGCCACTGTGATCAGGATGAGGATACCTCAAACTGGAAGTCAGACCCTACCCACGAACATTCTCGACTGAACGCGTTTTTCCAGGAGGAATTCATGTCTCATACCACGCTCGCGCCCACCTCGGTGGCTGCTCCCATTCCCGTCGGCGACATCCTGCCATGGGCCATTTTCGGCGGCCTGCTGATGCTGATCGCCATCTATTTCGTCGGCACCGAAGAAGGCGCGATGGCGCTGTTCAACGGCATGTATGTGCACGAATTCGTGCATGACGGCCGACACCTGCTCGGCTTTCCCTGCCACTAAATCGTGTCGCGATCCTTCGGATTCGCTTCTCACGATTTAAGTCTTTGTTTTATCGCATGTCGTTGCCGCAAAATCGCTACGCGCTTTTGCGCGGCATGCTCTTGGGGAGTTTGAGACATGGTTGGAAGACTTTTGCTTCGCGGCATGCTGGCGGGCCTGATCGCTGGCGTCCTGGTGTTTGCCTTTGCCCATACGTTCGGCGAGCCGCTCGTCGATCAGGCGATCGGTTTCGAAGAGGCGGCAGCACAGGCGGCCGGTGAAGCGGCCGAGCCGGAACTGGTGAGCCGCGCCACACAGGCGGGTATCGGCCTGTTCACGGGCGTGATGGCCTATGCGATCGCCGTCGGCGGCATTTTCGCGCTGATCTTCGCCTTCGTGCAGGGCCGCGTCAGCACGCTCAGCGCGCGGGCGACTTCGGCCGTCATCGCGGCCGCCGCCTTCGTTGCCATCGTCATCGTGCCCAACATCAAGTATCCCGCCAATCCGCCCGCGGTCGGCAATCCGGATACGATCGGGGTCAGAACCGAGCTGTTCTTCCTGATGATCGTGGTATCGATCGCCGCGCTGATTGCCGCGATCTCGCTGGCTCGGCGGCTGGCGCCCAAGTTCGGCGCGTGGAACGGCGCGATCATCGCAGGATTTGCCTACGTGCTCTTCATCGGCGTCGTGCAGTATCTGCTGCCCGCGATCAACGAGGTGCCCGAGAATTATTCGGCGATGGTGCTCTGGCAGTTCCGCACCACCTCGATCGGCATGCATGCGATCCTGTGGACCGTGATCGGTCTGGCGTTCGGGGCGCTTGCCGAGCGCAAGCTGGCGGTTGCCTCGGCCGTTCGCCGGCCGGCCGCGCCGGTTCTTCACTGACGAAAAGGAAAGCCCCGGTTCGGCCGGGGCTTTTGTCCGACATGATCTCTCGATCCGCCCGTCTTTTATTGTGCCTCATCCTGCCGCTTCTTGCCGCCGGCGGGCACGCGTTTGCGCATCAGCGCAGCACGGACGGGCCGCACACCGGTCTCGCCATTCCCGAGATATCGCATGGCGAGATGATCGTGATGGCCGAGCATCGGGCCGCCATCATCGACCTCGCGTCGCGCGCCACCGATACCGACGAGCCGTTCCGTCGCGTGCTGAACTATGCCGCAATCCAGTATGCCTATTGCTTCTGGGGCAAGATGCCGGGCGGCGTGACGGATGAGGCGAGCCCCTTCAACGAATGCTCGCACGCCTATCTGGCCGCCACCAAGGCGGTGCTGCTCAAGCTGCGCGACATGCCGCGCGAGGCTGACGCGGCGGGGGCGATCGTCTCCGAGATCGATGTCGCCATGACCATGCGCGGACTGTCGCTGATCACCTGCGCCTTCAGCGGTGAGGCCTTCAACACGGCCGATGTGATCCGTCCGCATTGGGCCGACATTCCCACCCACCCTGCCAGCATGGCATTGCTGACCGGCCTTGCGGCTCTCTGCTTCCTGATCGTGATGGGTTGTAGGCGGTTGCTTGGCGCGAAGACGCCCGACAAGAGCTAGTTCCGGTCGGTTTCGCGGTGCAGGTGCATCGCCACCAGCATGGCGGTGAGGTGCACCGTGTTCTTGGCGCCGTAGCGCTCCTTCATCCGCTCCAGCCTGTGCTCGACCGTGCGATGCGAGATGCCGAGTTCGGTGGCGATCTGCTTGGCGGTCGCACCCTCGGCCAAAAGCTGCACCACAGCCTCGTCGGTGAGGTCGAGCTTGGCCTGCTGCTCCGGCGCGTTGAACATGAAGCGGCCGTTGGTGACGGTCAGCAGCCATGCCGGCCTGGCCTCGGTCGTCCGTTGCGGCAGGATCAGGCGCTCATAGGCGATGTTGACGCCGAGCAGCGTCGTCTTGACCATTTCCATCGACGGCTTCTGCGAGGCGATCACCTCGCGATATCGTGGAATGACCGCCGTCTCCATGTAGTTGCGATCCTTGAAATCGCCGATGCGCTGGTTCGCGAAGAGCTTGTTGATGTTGAGGATGCGCGAGGCGAAGCCGGAAGAGCGGACCCCCTGCAGCTGCCAATCGAGCGGATCCTCGCCATCGAGCACGATGACCGTCAGCCGCATCTTGATCGTCAAGAGGTCGACCGCATCGCGATAAACAGCCTCGGGCGGCCCGGGCTTGTCTGGAGACGTGCTCAGCCAGGCGTCGAGAAGTTTCTGCGTGACGGTGTGAAACGTGGTGTCCTTGGTCATCAACTCAGGCGTGAAATGTGCGACAGGTTAATCGAACAACCCAGGATGGGTTCATGCGGTGCACCATTCTGCGGCCAACTTACACCAAAGGATTCGTTTGAACAGAATATTCAATGTAGAGGCGAGTAAATCTTCGCGCTGCACCGGAGTGAATGCGCGTTAAACGCGTTTGCCGATCTTCGTCGTGCGAGGCTTCGCGGATGCCGGCCGATCAATCGTCGGCGTAGCGCTGTTCGCGCCAGGGGTCGCCATACATGCTGTAGCCGTTGCGCTCCCAGAAACCGGCTGCATCCGCCGCCATGATGTCGATGCGGCGCAGCCATTTGGCGCTCTTCCACAGATAGAGATGCGGCACGATCAGCCGCATCGGGCCGCCATGTTCGCGGGTCAGCGGCAGATCCTCCCAGGCGGTGGCGAGAATGGCGTCTTCGGCGGCGAAATCGGCAAGCGGCAGGTTGGTGGTATAGCCGTCATAACTGGTCAGCATGACGTGGCTCGCCTGCATCTTCGGCATGGCGAGGTCGAGCAGATCGCGCGTTGCGACGCCCTTCCACTTGTTGTCGTAGCGCGACCATGTCGTCACGCAGTGGATGTCGGAAACGCGGGTACTCTGCTCCAGCGCCTGAAACGCGGCCCAGCTGAGATCAAGCGGGGTCTCGACCAGCCCGCCGACTTCCAGCCGCCATGTGTCGGTGGATACGGCCGGCTGCTCGCCGAGATCGAGCACCGGCCAGTTCTTGACGAGATGCTGGCCGGGCGGCAGCCGATCGGTCTCCGGCCTGCTCGTGCGGCCGGTCAGGAACTTGCCCTCGTCGGCCCAGCGGCGTTTCGAATTGGTGAGCTTGCTATCGGCAGGGATCTGGTCGTCGCTCATCGTTCGGCCTTTCGCGTTGCCGGGATTACGTCACCCAAGCCCCGTTGCTGTCAAGTTGCCGCTTCATGCCGCAAATTCGCCGCGCGTTCACAAGTGCGGGAGGTCGGCGAAAACGGCGCCGCAAGACGCAATGCTGCAGTCGCGAAAGGTTGAATTCGCCGCCCGTTTGCCTGATAAACAGGGTCTATCGCGGGCGTCACTCCGGCGCCCGATCGCGTTTACAGGATCCTCAATCGCATGCCCATTTCCGCCGAGATCGAAGCCGATCTGCCGTTCCTCACCGCGCTGCGCCGCGATCTGCACGCGCATCCGGAGCTCGGATTCGAGGAAGTGCGGACGAGCGACATCGTCGCCAAACTTTTGGACGAGGCGGGCATCAAGGTTCATCGCGGGCTTGGCGGCACCGGCGTCGTCGGCACGCTGCAGGTGGGTAACGGCACACGGACGATCGGGCTTCGCGCCGACATGGATGCGCTCGCCATGCCCGAGATGGCCGATCGGCCCTACAAGTCGACAGTGCCAGGCAAGATGCATGCCTGCGGTCATGATGGGCACACGACGATGCTCATCGGCGCTGCCCGGCATCTCGCGGCCACGCGCGGCTTTTCCGGCACCGTGCATTTCATCTTTCAGCCGGCTGAGGAGGGACGCGGCGGGGCGAAGCGGATGGTAGAGGACGGACTGTTCGAGCTCTTCCCCTGCGATGCCGTCTACGGGCTGCACAACATGCCGGGGCTTGCTGTCGATGAGATGGCTGTGGTCGCCGGGCCGCAGCTTGCCTCCTCCGACAGCTGGCGCGTCACCTTCCGTGGGACCGGCACGCACGGCGCCAAGCCGCATCTCGGCCGCGATCCGATCACCGCCGCCGGCACGTTCCTCTCATCGCTGCAGACCATCGTCGGCCGTGTCGTCGATCCGCTGCAGCCGGCCGTCGTCAGCGCCTGTTCGCTGCAGGCGGGCGATCCCAAGGCGCTCAACGTCATCCCCGATATCGTCGAGATCGGCGGCACGGCGCGCGCCTATTCGCCAGATGTCCGCGACCAGCTGGAACACGAGATCGGCCGGTTGGCGGAGGGCACGGCATCGATGTTCGGGATTGCCGCCGACTACGGCTTCGAACGGCGCATTCCGCCCGTCGTCAACGATGGGGATGCGACGGAGCGGGCATTGGCTGCGGCCTCAGAGGTGTTCGGCGAGAAGGTCGTGACCCACTTCCCGCCCTCGACGGCGGGCGACGACTTCGCCTTCTTCGGGCAACAGGCGCCGGGGTGCTACGTCTGGCTCGGCAACGGCCCGGCGGTGGATGGCGCGCTGCATCACAATACGGCTTACGATTTCAACGATGATGCGATCGGGCCGGGCGTGGCGTTCTGGACGCGGCTGGTGGAGCGGGAGTTGGCTGCGGGGTGAGGGTGCCGTTTGTGGCGGGCGGGCAAAATTTAGTGTCGCGCACGACGAATATCGCTTGGTAATCAGCGCGTTGGCCGGAATCGTCGTCCTCATTCATCCCCGTCATCCGGTGCCGCTCCACAATGGCCATGTCATCGGACAGGGAGCCGGGTTCGCGAACCGGTAACGCCAAGTTTGGTATCCGGCGTTTGGTGATGGTCGCCACAGGTGGATCGATGGCTGTCAGGGCCTGATATCCATCCGGCAAGGAAAGGCCGAGAGACGCTCCTGTCGGCCCGGACGAACTGGAAATCTTGACGCGATCGGGCAGGTGGGAACGCCTGATACCCACACCACTTTATACGATGCCGCCTGCCCGTTCCCGTTTTTCAGCTGGCCGTCGCCGGGCTTTGCTCGGGCGCGGGGTTTTGTGGTGTGCGGATTGCTGGAGGCGCACCGTCTGAGCCCGTGGCCCCCTCATCGCCTCGCTGTCGCTCCGGCACTTCTCCCCGCTGGGGCGAAGGGGCTGGGCGCACCGGCGCGCCCAATCTTGACGTCCTTTTCGCAAACGAGAAAGATCTGGGCGACTGGCCACCACGAGTCTCTTCTCCCCAACGGGGAGAAGGTGCCGGCAGGCGGATGAGGGGGCCGCCCGGCACAACCTCAACCATTCCTAACACCCCCTACAAAACCTCAATCACCGGCGTCTCCATCACCCGCCCCGTCAACACATCGGCAATCCCCCGATCCGTCTGGTGCGGGCCGAGGTTGCAGGCGAGGGTGGCGCCGAAGCAGGCTTTGAAGACCAGATAGGGCGGCCGCCAGTCGACGACGTCTTCCATGGCGCGGCGGATGGCGCGGAAGGTTTCTGCCGTTTGTTCGAGCGGGGCTTCGCTGACGAGGCCGGAGAGGGGGAGCGGCAAGAGCACCTTGATCTCGCCGTCTTGCACCACCGCCATGCCGCCRCCGGCCGCGATCACGGCGTTGGCGGCGATGGTCATATCCTGGACATTGCCGCCGAAGACGGTGAGGTTGTGGCTGTCATGCGAAACCGTGGTGCAGAAGGCGCCGCGCCATGTGCCCCAGCCGGTGAGGAAACCGATGCGCGGGCGTGCGTCGACCTTGCCGTGGCGGTGGACAACGGAGATCATCGCGCTTCCCTCGGGTGGGACGACGAAACCGTCCTCCACTGTGGTCTCGGCTTGCGCCCATTGGGTGAAGCGCGGGCGGTCGATGGTGGCGACGCGGACGCGGCGGCCCTCGGAGGGGATGCGGAAGTCGTTTTCGGTCAGAGCGGAGAGCTTGACAGAGTGCTGCAGCGGCGCGCTGTCGACGGCCGGCAGATCGATCGCCATCTTGCCGTCGCGTGAGACGAGGCGGCCATTGGCGAAGACGGCCGATGTTTCGAACTCGGTGAAATCCCTGAACAGCACGATATCGGCGCGGCGGCCGGCGGCGATGAGGCCGAGGTCGGGGCGGCGCAGGCGCTGGGCGGCGTTGAAGGTCGCGGCGCGCAGCGCCCATTCGGGCTTCATGCCGTAGCTGACCAGACGGCGCACGACGTCGTCGAGACCACCACAGTAATGGAGCTCGTCGGGGAAGACGTCATCGGTGCAGAGCGTCACGGTGGACGGCAGGTGGCCGATGCCGTTCAACGCCGCCACGAATTCGCGCAGCAGGTGATCGTGCGAGCCGCGCAGCTCGATCGTCAGGCCGGCGGCGAGCTTCAGCAAGAGATCGTCGGCCGAGGTGAGCTCGTGGTCGGAGGTGACGCCCGCCGCCATGAAGGCGTTGAGATCGCTGCCTTCAAGTCCGCGCGCGTGGCCGCAGACCAGCTTGCCGGATGCAAGACCGGCATTGACGATCCCGGTCATGCGGGGATCGCCTTCGATGACCCCGCGCATGTTCATGACTTCGGCGACGCCGCCGATCTCGGGCCGGCGGAGCAGTTCCGATATGACGGAAGCGTCGAAATCGGCACCCGCGACCTCGAGGCCCGGCGCGGAGGGCACGCAGGAGGGGGCAAGCAGGATGGTGCGCAGGGACAAGCCGCGCGTTGCCTCGATCGACCAGCGCACGCCATCGATGCCGTGGACATTGCCGAATTCGTGCGGGTCCCAGACAACAGTCGTGACGCCGCGCGGCAGGACGGCGGCGGCATAGGCCGATGGGGTGACCATCGAGCTTTCGATGTGCATGTGGGTGTCGATCAGGCCGGGGGCGATGATGCTGCCGCGGGCGTCGATCGTCTCCTCGGCGTCCTTGCGGCTCTGCGGCGTGTGAACGCTTGCGATCAGCGGGCCGACGAGGCCGATATCGGCGTCACGGATCAGGCCGGTGACGACGTCGAGCAGCTGGCCGCCCGTGATCAACACGTCGAAGGGCGCATCGCCGCGCGCGGCGGCAACGGCGCGGGCGCGCAGTTTGGGATCGCTGAGGTCCATCGGTTCCAACTGGCTCATCGGGCTGCCTCCTGCTGGAGCGCGCCGAGGATGGTGGCGCGGGCGGCTTCGCTGTCGATCTCGACGGCATAGTCGGCGTTCGGCTTGGCATGGGTGGCGCGGGTTTCGACCACGGTGCGGCCGCGCGTGAGTTTGCCCTGCAGCTCGACGTCGATGCGGGCGGCGCGGAAGGTGACGATCTCGGGGTGGGCGAAGGCGACGGCGGCGCAGGGGTCGTAGATCGCCATGCCGGCGCGGCCACGGCTGGTGCCGATGCCGATATAGCCGTCTAGGAAATCGGCGAGCATCTCGGCGTTGGCGCCGCCGGCCTTGCGAATCGGGGCGACGTCATCGGGCATGGCGATCACCTTGCGGCAGAGGTCGAGATCGACCATGCGCAGCGGCAGGCCGGAGGCGATGACGATGGCGAGTGCTTCGGGGTCGGCCAGCGCGTTGAACTCGGCGGATGCCGTGTGGTTGCCAGCCGTGACGCCGCCGCCCATCCAGGTGAGCTCGGTGATGCGGGCGGCGAGATCGGGGCGGGCGAGCGCAAGGGCTGCGATGTTCGTCAGCGGGCCGAGCGCCAGGATGCGGTGCGGACCGTCCTGTTCGAGCCAGTTGCAGAGTGCTGCGAAGGCGTCGCTGTCGGGCAGGGCGGCGGCTTCGGGCAGCGTCTTGCCCGATGTCGGGATGCCCGTTTCGCCGAGGATCGCTTGTGCGGTCTCGATCTCGCCCAGCACGGCTGAGGCGCGGCCGGAGTGGATCGGGAAGGTCCAGCCGAAGGCCTTTGCGGCGCCGGCTGCGTTCAAGCGCACCTGCGGCAGCGGCGTGTTGCCGAAGACCAGCGAGATGCCTGCGATGTCAAGCTTGGCATGCGCCACGACCAGAATGGCGGCGATGTCGTCGAAGCCCATGTCGGTGTCGATCCAGACGCCCATGATATTACCTGTAGCGAGAGAGGGGGGCAGCGGCGCCAAGCGGCAGATCGAAGGCAAGCGTGGAGCCGATGGCGTGGCTCGGCTCGGCGGCATCGACCTCGGCCTTGATGGGCCCGAGCGGCGTGTCGAGCAGATATTCTCTGACGTTGCCGGCAAACGAGGTGCCGCGCACGGTGCCTTGGAAAGGACCTGAACCAAGGATCACCATGCGCGGACGCCAGGCCAGGCCTTTGGCGGCCTGCGGCGCTGGGGCGGAAAGCTCGACGAGTGAGTTGGATGTCGCGAGCTTGCCGTTTTCCAGCGCAAAGACGTTTTCGAAGCCGACGAAATCGGCGACGAAGGCCGAGACGGGTTTGTTGTAGATTTCTTCCGGCGTGCCGATCTGCTCGATACCGCCGTTCAGCATCACCACGATCCGGTCGGCGAGCGCCAGCGCCTCGATCTGGTCGTGGGTGACGAAGATCATGGTGACGCCGGTTTCCTTCTGGACACGCTGCAGCTCGGCGCGCATTTCCAGGCGCAGGCGGGCGTCGAGGTTGGAGAGCGGCTCGTCGAGGAGCAGCACCTTGGGCTCCATGACCATGGAGCGGGCAAGCGCCACGCGCTGCTGCTGGCCGCCGGAGAGTTCGCCCGGCTTGCGGGCTGCGAAACTGGCGAGGCCGACGGACTTGATGCCAGCGGTTACCTTTGCGTCGAGATCCTGGCCGCTGACGCCCTTGAGACGCAGGCCGAAGGCGACGTTTTCATAGACGGTGAGATGCGGGAACAGCGCGTAGGACTGGAAGACCAGGCCGATATTGCGCTTGTTGGCGGAGACGCTGGTGATATCGGCGCCATCGAGCGTGATGCGGCCGGAGGCGGGGTTGAGCAGGCCGGCGATCGAGCGCATCGTCGTGGTCTTGCCGCAGCCCGAGGGGCCCAGCAGGGCGACGAGCTCGCCCTTCCTGATCGAGAGATCGAGATCCTTCACCGCGACCGTATCGCCGTAGGCAAGCGTCAGCTTGTCGAGTTGCAGATAGGTGTCAGACATAGCGAGAGAACCCCAGGAAGCGTTCGGCAAGGAAGACGATGCCGATGGACAGAAAGGCGAGCAGCGCCGAAAGGGCGGCGATCGACGGGTCGTAGGTGGTTTCCATATAACCCAGCATGTCGATCGGCAGCGTGCGGACGCCGGGACCTGACAGGAAGAGCGAGACGGGCACCTGGTTGAAGCTGGTGACGAAGCCGAGGATGAAGGCGGCGAGGATGCCGCCGCGGATGTTCGGCATCACCACGCGGAAGAAGGCGCCTGCGCGCGACGAGCCGAGCAGGACGGCCGCCTCCTCGATATCGGAGCGCAGGTTGTTTAGGCTCGCGGAGACGACGCGCACGGCATAGGGCAGCACCAGTGCAGTGTGGGCGAAAAACAGCGCCAGCGTGATGTTGAAGCCGAAGGGCACGACCAGATAGCGCAGCAGCGCGAGGCCGACGATGATGCCCGGCACGATGATCGGCAGCGAGACGATGGTGCGGATGGTTTCCGCGCCCGGCAGCTTGTAGCGCGACAGAGCGTAGGCGGCGGGGATGCCGAGGACAAGGGCTGCCAGCGTGCCGCCGACGGCAAGCAGCATCGACATGGCGAAGCTGTCGCGGAAGCTGTCGATGGTGAAGACCTTCAAGACCCAGCGCAGCGACAGGCCCTGCGGCGGGAAGGCCAGCGTGTCGCCCGCCGACAGCGAGGCGGCGATGATGATGAAGAAAGGGCCGATCAGGAAGATCAGCAGCAGGCCGAGCACCAGCGGCGAGAGGATGCGTGGTGTCATCGCTTGTTCCTCGCTGTAGCCAGACGCTTGAGCAGGATGTTGGCGGCGAAGCTCATGACGATCAGCATGAAGGCGATGACGCTGGCGGCGACGAAGTCGTTGGCGACCGAGACCTGCTGGTAGAGCAAGGTCTCCAGCATCAGCACCTTGGAGCCGCCGAGCACGGCGGGGGTGATATATGCGGTGAGCGAGCCGGTGAAGACGAGCGTGCCGCCGACGACGAGGCCTTCGCGCGTGAGAGGGAGGATCACCTTCCAGAAGACCTGGAACCAGTTGGCGCCGAGCACGCGGGCGGCGGGAATGGCGTCCTTCGGCATGTTTTCGAGCGCGCTGATCAGGGACAGGATCATCAGCGGCAGGAAGAGTTGCAGCAGGCCGATGAAGACGGCGGTCTCGGTGAAGAGCAGGCGCAGCGGGCTGTCGCTGAGCCCGAGGCCCTGGATCGCCTGGTTGACGATGCCCGTGCGGCCGAGGATGACGATCCAGGCATAGGTGCGGGCAACCGGCGAGATCATCAGCGGCAGGGTGACGAGGCCGATCATCCGGCCCTTGCCCTTCGGCGGCAGGTTGACGATGGCGAATGCCGCAGCATAGCCGATGACGGCGGAGACGGCGGTCACTTCGAGGCCAAGCTTGAAGGTGCGCAGGAAGACCGTGCGGTTCAGCGATTGCGAGAAGAAGCCGGTATAGGCGCTGAGCGTCCAGCTGCCGTCGATGTGAAAGCCTTCGGAGAGAAGGATGACGACGGGCAGCAGGAAGACCAGCGCGGCGAACAGGGCCGCGGGCAGGGCAAGCGCCAGGGCTTCCGTGCGGTTTTGAAACATGAGGCGTCTTTCAGAGCAATCGCATAAGGCGGCTCCGGCCGGTGCCGGAGCCGTTTCGGTGTCTCTCGACCGCTACTGGCCGACCGTGTCGTTCCAATCCTTCAGCCAGCCGGCGCGGTTATCGAGGGCGGCAGCGGAGGGGATGAGCTTGAGGTTCTTCACCGTGTCTTCGCCGTAGGTGAGGTTGTTGGCGGCCTCGTCGGAGACCTTCACCTCCTTGTTGGCCGGGCTATCCACCAGCTTTTCGGCGAGCTTGGTCTGGATCTCGGTGGAGAGCCAGAAATCCATGAACTGCAGCGCGAGATCCTGGTTCTTCGAGCCCTTGGTCATGACCATGACGTTCATGCCGCCCGTCTGGCCTTCCTTGGGCGTTGCCCAGGAGACGGGGACGTCGAGCTTGGTGAATCCAGCCCAGGAGAAGCGGCCGATCGGGGCGGCCCAGATTTCTTCCTGCTGCATCAGCTGCACCAGCTGCGAGGACTTCTCGTAGAAGGTGACGATGTCGTCCTTCTTTTCGCCTACGGCTTCGATCGGCGCCTTCAGGTCCGGGCTGTCCTTGCCGAGCGCGAGGCCAAGCATGTAGAGCGCCGGCGGGCCCTGATTGGTGGTGACATTCGGGAAGGCGACGTGGCCGACATATTCGGGCTTCAGCAGATCGGCCCAGCTCTCGATCTTCATCTTGTCGGAGCGGTAGGCGATCGAGGTGGCGTAGAAAGTGTAGCCGACGCTCATGCCGTCGCCGTTCGGATCCTTGGCGAGGTCGTAGAGCTTGCCGAAATTGGTGAGCTTCGCGGTGTCGATCTTGTCGATCAGGCCCTTGCGGGTGGCCGACAGTGCATCGGCCATGGAGACGACGGCCATGTCGACGACGGGGTTGGCCTTGTTGGCCTCCATTTTCGCCAGACGCTCGACGCTGTTGCCGGTTTCAACTACCAGCTTGCAGCCGCACTTGGCTTCGAAGGGGTCGTAGACGATCGATTTGAAGTCATCCTGCGCGAAGGCGTAGACGGAGATGGTGAGCGTCTTTTCCTGAGCGCTGGCGACAACCGGTGTCAGGGCCAGAAGGGCCGCCGAGGCGATGAGGGCATGCTTCATGTCAGGAGTTCTCCGTCTGAGAGGCTAGGTCCGGTTTGCTTGGGCCGCGATTGCTTGGATCGACTGGACCCGATGATTGGCGAACGATCAGCTGCATGGGCACCCGATCGGTGTCGGCGCTGACAAGCACGCCGTCGCGGCTGCCGCTTGCCTGTATGGTCTTCAGGAGCGACGAGATGGCGACATCGGCGATCGTCGCCATGTCCATCGCCACCGTCGTCAGGCTCGGCGTGATCACGGGGGAGAAGATCAGGTCGTCGAAGCCTGTGACGCTTGCCATGTCGGGAACGACAATGCCGTCGCGCTGCAGTTCGGTGAGCGCCCTCAGCGCCTGCAGGTCCGACAGCGCGGCGAAGGCGGTGTAGCCTTCGCGGACCTTTTCGGCGAGGCCGAGCGTGCAGCCCATGCCGTTCTCGCGTTCCAGGCGCTCGACCCAAAGGGTGGAGGATTGCATGTCGGGGCGCAATCCGGAGCGAATGCCGCCGACGCGATCGTTCTGAACGTTGGATTCGGGATTGTTGCCGATCACGAGGATGCGCTTGTGGCCGAGTTCGGCCAGATGATCGGCTATATCGCGGCCACCCTGCCAGTGGTCGGCGGCGACCGTGTTGCCGGGTGTCGAGGCCGTGTCGATGACGGCGACCGGACAGCTCGCGGCCGAGATGCGGGTCGCGCGGCGCGGCACGATGACAAGACCTTCGACGCCGCGCTCGACCAGCCGGTTGATGGCTTCCGTCTGTGCGGTGATGTTGCCGCGGGAGTCGGCGATGAGGACGCCGTAGCCGGCCGATGTGGCGGCGAATTCAATGGCCTGCGCGAGCTTGGGGAAAAGCGGATTGGCGATATCGGGCAGGACAAGGCCGATGACGCCGCTGCGGCCGGTGCGCAGCGCGCGCGCCGCCTGGCTCGGGACATAGCCCATCTCGGCCGCGTGTTCGCGAATCCGCTCGGCGAGCTGTTCGGATACACGGCCCTTTCCCGAGAGCGCGTTCGACACCGTCGCGACGGAGACGCCAAGCGACGTTGCGATCCTGCTCAGATTTGGTCCCGGTCGGGCTGGAGGCATGATATCAGACGGATTGGATTAATCGTTTAACCAATGCGTACATGACGTCGTCGTCGTTGTCGAATCCAATCTTGCGCCGCTTTGCGATTTTCCGCAATCGCGGGCAGAAACAAAAAAAGCCCCGGCGAACCGGGGCTTTTTCTCAATTGCTGTTGTCGTCTCAGTTTGCCTTCGCCACGACCTGCTTGACCGGGGCGGTGTTGCCGCCCGGGTTGTAGCCGCCGCCGATGGCGACGTTGAGGGCAACGTAGTCGGTTGCCATCTGCTGGACGGCTGCGGCCAGGCTGGCCTGGGCGAGCGAGACCTGACGCTGGGCGTCGAGGACGTCGAGCAGCGAGGAGGCGCCGTCCTTGTAGCTGGCGGTCGACAGATCCAGCGTTTCCTGGGTCGTCTTGACCTGGGCGCGGAGTGCGGCAACCGTCTGCGCATCGCGGCG
>NZ_JBFTQT010000012.1:0-138713 GCF_056399145.1 Rhizobium sp. 01N48 | reverse complement strand
CCGCCATGCGCAAGCTGCTCACCATTCTCAACGCCATCATCAGGGACAACAAACCATGGCAAAACGCTTGACCGGCAAGACAGTCGCTCTGCCCTGCCGGGCATCTCCCCCACAAGGGGGGAGATCGGCTAGACGCAGCCGCTCGCTCCAATCTTATGATTTGGCGAAGGCCCCTAGACGAGTGGGGCATGCCGTGGCGGCACGCCCCATCAAGTGTCAGGCGTTGAGCGCAACCGCGATTTCGCCGGCGAGCCGGGCGTTGTTTTCCACCAGTGCGATGTTGGTCTTCAGGCTCTGGCCGTCGGTCAGGTCGAAGATGGTGCTCAGCAGGTAAGGCGTGACCGCCTTGCCGGAGATTTCGTCGCGTTCGGCGCTGTCGAGCGCGCGCTGGATGTAGATTTCCATCTCTTCGGCCGGGATCTCGTCGGTCTCAGGCACCGGATTGGCGATCAGCATGCCGCCGTCGATGCCGAGCTGTTCGCGCACCGTCTGGAAATTGGCGATGGCCGCCGGGCTGTTCAGCGTCAGCGGGCTGCGCAGGCCGGATGAGCGCGACCAGAAGGCCGGGAATTCTTCGCTCTCGTAGGTGACTACGGGCACGCCAGCGGTTTCCAGCACTTCCAGCGTCTTCGGCACATCGAGGATCGCCTTGGCGCCGGCGCAGACGACGATGACGCCGGTGCGGGCAAGTTCTTCGAGGTCGGCGGAGATGTCGAAGCTCTCTTCCGCACCGCGATGCACGCCGCCGATGCCGCCGGTCGCGAAGACCTTGATGCCGGCGCGTTCCGCCGCGATCATCGTGGCGGCGACCGTGGTGGCGCCATGGCGGCGCTCGGCGATCGCGAAGGCGAGGTCGGCGCGCGAGACTTTCAGCACATCCTTGGCCTTGGCCAGCTGCTCGAGCTCTTCGGCTTCAAGGCCGATGTGGAGCGTGCCGTGGATGACGGCGATGGTGGCGGGGACCGCACCCTGCTCACGAATGATCGATTCGACGCTGCGGGCCATCTCGATATTGCCGGGGTAGGGCATACCGTGGGTGATGATCGTCGATTCGAGCGCCACGATCGGCGCGCCGCGCTGCTTGGCGCTCGCCACTTCCTTGGAATAGGTGATCGGCAGCTTGGAGGAGAGAGTGTTCGTCATCGGATCTTCCATTTCGTCTGATCGGGTTTCAATGCAGAATTCTCGCCTGTGGGACAAGAGCAAGAGCCTGTTTTAGGAGATCGGCGGATAGATTTTCGTTGACCGCGTTGGGCGACTGGACGGTCAGCGCCGCGGCCGCAGCACCCTCGCGGATGGCCTCGCTCATCGGCAGCCCGCGCAAAAGTGCTGCGATAACGCCCGAGGCGAGGGAATCGCCGGCACCGGTCACGTCGGACACATGCTCGACATTGGCCGGCTGCAGCGCCGCCACGTGGCCGGCGGAAAAGGCGACCAGCTCGCGCTGTCCCCGGGTGACGACACCGCCCCTGAGGCCGATATCACCGAGCAGTGACGGCCAGTGGACGGGGTTCTCCGGCCGCTCGCCGGTCAGCGCGGTGGCCTCGGCCTCGTTGAGGAAGAGATAGTCGATCCCCTGCATGCAGGCCTTCAGCTTCACCGCCTTTGCCGGCGAGATGGCGATCGCCGCGACCGGCTTACCAAGCGCCTTGGCGCGCGCGGTGATCGAGACCAGCGTTTCCTCCGGCAGGTTCGCATCGAAGAGGATCATGTCGGTCGCCGAAAACGCGTCGCGCACCGAGCGGATCGACAGGCGGCGCGGCACGAACATGCGGTAGAGATCCATGTCGGCCAGCGCGATTACCAGATTGCCGTCGCGCTCGATGATCGCGGTATAGCTCGGCGTCTTGCGGTCGAGAAAGATGAAGGGGCGGTCGTTGACGCCGGCGAGATCGGCGGCTTCGCTCACCATCTCACCGGTCGGGTCGCCACCGCGCGGCGAGATCATCGTAACATCGAAGCCGAGGCGGGCGAGGTTGCGGGCCGCGTTGAAGCCGCCGCCGCCAGCCTCCTCGAACCATGAGCCGGGGTTGCTGGCGCCATCTGCCGTCGCGCCCGATATGCGGCCGCGGCGATCGACATGGGCGCCGCCAAGCACGAGAATCTTCTTGCTCATCTCATCGCTCCGAAATGCCGTCCTGGCCGAATCGTGCGGCCTCCGGAAGCGCGGTCAGCCGCCGTCCAGGTGCTGTAAGCTCTTGCTTTGCATGGATAAAACAAATGTAGAACACAGGCCGTTTTACCTCTTTCTTTCAATGCTTTGAACGGCACTTGCGTGATGAGAACAAATGCGGTACAAAATCGACATCGGCGGCGACATTGCTTGAGCGGCTTCAATAACCTAAAGGTGGATCGAATGTCACAGAATACATTGCGGCTTGTAGAGGACAAATCGGTGGACAAAAGCAAGGCACTTGAAGCGGCACTCTCACAGATCGAGCGGTCGTTCGGCAAGGGCTCTATCATGAAGCTCGGCTCGAATGAGAGCGTGGTCGAGATCGAGACCGTTTCGACGGGCTCTCTCGGACTGGATATCGCGCTCGGGATCGGCGGTCTTCCCAAGGGACGTATCATCGAAATTTACGGGCCGGAAAGCTCGGGTAAGACGACGCTGGCGCTGCAGACGATCGCGGAAGCCCAGAAGAAGGGCGGCATCTGCGCCTTCGTCGACGCCGAACACGCGCTTGATCCGGTCTATGCCCGCAAGCTCGGCGTCGATCTGCACAATCTCTTGATCTCGCAGCCGGATACCGGCGAGCAGGCACTCGAAATCACCGACACGCTGGTGCGCTCCGGCGCCGTCGACGTGCTGGTCGTGGACTCTGTCGCCGCACTGACGCCGCGTGCCGAAATCGAAGGCGAGATGGGCGATAGCCTTCCGGGTCTGCAGGCTCGACTGATGAGCCAGGCGCTGCGCAAGCTGACGGCATCGATCTCGAAGTCGAAGACCATGGTCATCTTCATCAACCAGATCCGCATGAAGATCGGCGTCATGTTCGGTTCGCCGGAAACGACGACGGGTGGTAACGCGCTGAAGTTCTACGCCTCGGTTCGCCTCGACATCCGCCGCATCGGCGCCGTCAAGGAGCGCGAAGAGGTGATCGGCAACCAGACGCGCGTCAAGGTCGTCAAGAACAAGATGGCGCCTCCCTTCAAGCAGGTCGAATTCGACATCATGTATGGCGAAGGCGTGTCGAAGACCGGCGAACTGGTCGACCTCGGCGTAAAGGCCGGGATCGTCGAGAAGTCGGGCGCCTGGTTCTCTTACAACAGCCAGCGTCTCGGCCAGGGCCGCGAGAACGCCAAGACGTTCCTGCGCGACAATCCCGAGCTGATGCGCGAGATCGAAACCTCGATCCGCCAGAATGCCGGCCTGATCGCCGATCAGCTGCAGAACGGTGGCCCGGACGCCAACGATTCCGACGGCGAATAAGCCTCGACCCAAGACTGAATAGTTCAAAGCCGGCTGCATTCCTTGATCAGAATGCAGCCGGTTTTGTTTGTCTGCTGGACAGTGGTTAACGTCAGCGATAAAAGCCACTGAATTTTTAAGATTTGACCTGCCTTGGGCAGCACTGAAGGGCATAGCATGAGCGGTGTGAACGAAATCCGGTCGACCTTCCTCGACTACTTCAAGAAGAACGGCCACGAGATCGTTTCATCGAGCCCGCTGGTGCCGCGCAACGACCCGACGCTGATGTTCACGAACGCCGGCATGGTGCAGTTCAAGAACGTTTTCACCGGTCTCGAGCAGCGCCCATACAAGACGGCGTCGACCGCGCAGAAGTGCGTGCGCGCCGGCGGCAAGCATAACGACCTCGACAATGTCGGCTATACCGCGCGCCACCATACCTTCTTCGAAATGCTCGGCAATTTCTCCTTCGGCGACTACTTCAAGGAGCAGGCGATCGAGCATGCCTGGACGCTGATCACCAAGGAATTCGGCATTGACGCCAAGCGTCTGCTGGTCACCGTCTATCACACCGACGACGAGGCCTTTAATCTCTGGAAGAAGATAGCGGGACTGTCCGACGACAAGATCATCCGCATCCCGACCAGCGACAATTTCTGGGCGATGGGTGACACCGGCCCGTGCGGTCCCTGTTCGGAGATCTTCTACGATCACGGCGATCATATCTGGGGCGGCCCTCCCGGCTCGCCGGAAGAAGACGGTGATCGCTTCATCGAGATCTGGAACCTCGTCTTCATGCAGTACGAGCAGATCACCAAGGAAGAGCGCGTCGACCTGCCGCGTCCATCGATCGACACCGGCATGGGTCTCGAGCGTATCGCAGCCCTGTTGCAGGGCAAGCACGACAATTACGACATCGACCTCTTCCGCGCGCTGATCTCGGCGTCCGAGGAAGCAACCGGCGTCAAGGCGGAGGGTGAGCAGCGCGCCAGCCATCGCGTCATCGCCGATCACCTGCGCTCGTCCGCCTTCCTGATCGCCGACGGCGTTCTGCCGTCCGCCGAAGGTCGCGGTTACGTGCTTCGTCGCATCATGCGCCGCGCCATGCGCCATGCCGAACTGCTCGGCGCGCGCGAGCCGCTGATGTGGAAGCTTTTGCCTGCGCTGATCCAGCAGATGGGCCGCGCCTATCCGGAGCTGGTGCGTGCCGAGGCTTTGATCACCGAGACGCTGAAGCTCGAAGAGACCAAGTTCCGCACGACGCTGAAGCGCGGTCTGTCGCTTCTGTCGGATGCGACGACCACGCTCGGCAAGGGCGACATGCTCGACGGCGAGACCGCCTTCAAGCTTTACGACACCTACGGCTTCCCGCTCGACCTGACGCAGGACGCGCTGCGCGCCCGCGAAATCAACGTCGATCTCGCCGGCTTCACCGACGCCATGGAGCGCCAGAAGGCCGAAGCCCGCTCGCATTGGGCAGGTTCCGGCGACAAGGCGACCGAGACGATCTGGTTCGAGCTGCGCGACAAGCACGGCGCCACCGAATTCCTCGGCTATGACACCGAGACGGCCGAAGGCGTTGTCCAGGCGATCGTCAAGGACGGTGCCGCCGTCGGCGAAGCGGCCAAGGGCGACAAGGTGCAAATCGTCGTCAACCAGACGCCGTTCTACGGTGAATCCGGTGGCCAGATGGGCGATACGGGCGTGATTTCGTCCGATAATGCCAAGATCGAGATCACCGATACGCAAAAGCGCGGCGAGGGCCTGTTCGTTCACACGGGCACCGTCGTCGAAGGCACGGTCAAGGCCGGCGATGCCGTGGCATTGACCGTCGATCACGCCCGCCGCTCGCATATCCGCGCCAACCACTCGGCGACCCACCTGCTGCATGAGGCACTGCGCGAAGTGCTCGGCACCCATGTTGCCCAGAAGGGCTCGCTGGTCACGCCGGATCGTCTGCGCTTCGACGTCTCGCATCCGAAGCCGATGACGGCGGAAGAGCTCAAGGTCGTCGAGGACATGGCCAATGAGATCATTCTGCAGAATTCGCAGGTCACGACCCGTCTGATGAGCGTCGACGACGCCCGCGCCGAGGGCGCCATGGCGTTGTTCGGCGAGAAATACGGCGATGAGGTCCGCGTCGTCTCCATGGGCCAGGGGCTGCATGGTGCGAAGACAGGCAAGCCTTACTCGATCGAACTTTGCGGCGGCACGCATGTGTCTGCGACTGGTGACATCGGTCTCGTGCGCATTCTCGGCGACAGCGCCGTCAGCTCCGGCGTTCGCCGTCTGGAAGCCGTCACCGGCGAGGCGGCGCGCACCTATCTCGCCGAGCAGGACGAGCGCGTGAAGGCGCTGGCGACCTCGCTCAAGGTCCAACCGGCCGACGTGCTGACGCGCGTCGAAGCGCTGATGGACGAGCGCCGCAAGCTTGAGAAGGAACTGGCGGACGCCAAGCGCAAGCTCGCCATGGGCGGCGGGCAGGGCGCATCGGAAGAGGCCGTGCGCGACATCGGCGGCGTCAAGTTCCTCGGCAAGGCCATCTCCGGCGTCGATCCGAAGGATCTGAAAGGTCTCGCTGATGACGGCAAGGCCAGCCTCGGCTCCGGCGTCGTGACGCTGATCGGCGTCTCCGACGACGGCAAGGCCAGCGCCGTGGTCGCTGTCACCGCTGATCTCGTCGGCCGTTTCAGCGCCGTCGATCTGGTGCGCATCGCCTCTGCCGCTCTCGGCGGCAAGGGCGGCGGCGGCCGTCCCGACATGGCGCAGGCCGGCGGTCCGGATGGATCGAAGGCCGACGAGGCGCTCGAGGCCGTGGCGGCTGCGCTGGCTGGCTGATCGGCCTGTTCCTGATTGAATTGCGAAAGGCGGGTGCTTCGAGTGCCCGCCTTTTTCTTTTGCGCCGGCAATTCAGCAGGATTTGTCAAATCGCGTTATGTTTGTCTGCAGCCGGTCAACTGGCATGAGGTTTCGACATGAACGGCACCACGGCATGGGCACTCTACGAAAGCCGCCTGAGGCGGGTTTCTGCTTATATCCATGATCATCTCGATGGAGAGCTGGATATGGATACGCTCGCCGAGATCGCCTGCATGTCGAGCTATCACTGGCACCGGATCTATCGCGCGGTTCATGGAGAGACGCTGGCGGCGACCGTCAAGCGGCTGCGATTGCATCGCGCGGCGGGCGATATCGTCCGTTCGGATCTCGGTATCGGGGAAATTGCCAGGCGATCCGGCTATCCCAACCTCCAGTCTTTCAATCGCATTTTCAAATCGGTCTACGGCATGCCGCCGGCCCGTTATCGGAAAGAGGGAAGCCACACGGAGTTCCAACCCTCACCTAACGGAAGGACCAAAGCCATGTTCAACGTTACCTTACGGAAGATCGACCCGATCGCACTCATCGGCGTGCGCCACACAGGCTCCTATATGCAGATCAGCAAGGCGTTCGAGGTTCTCTTCGGCACGCTCCACGCGCGCGGGCTGGCGAGGCCCGATATGCGGATGATCGGCGTCTATTTCGACGATCCCGATCTCGTGCCGGCAGACGAGCTTCGCTCCATCGCCTGTGTCTCGGTCGAAGGCGAGATTGAGGTCGAGGCACCGCTCGAACCCTTCACCCTCGACGGCGGGGAATATGCGGTGCTCAGCCACAAGGGACCCTATGCTGATATGCACAAGGCCTATCAGTGGCTGTTTTCGGAGTGGCTACCGACCTCGGGCCGGCAGCTGCGCGACGGGCTGATGTTCGAGGACTACCTCAACAATCCGCGCGACGTGCCGCCGACCGAGTTGGTCACCGAGATCTACATGCCGCTCGCATGAGGCCGTCAGGCGCTCTTCTGCAGCGCCTTGGTGGCTTCGTCATCGATCGTGTTCGCCCTCTTATAGGCGGCGCGGTCGGTGACGCGGGCGACGTAATCGGCAAAGGCCTGGCGCTTCTCGAAGGTGCCGAAGCCCAGGCCCCAACCGACATGCGAACCGACATAGACGTCGGCCGCCGTAAAGCGGTTGCCGGCGATATAGGGCGAGGCGCTGACGGCCTTTTCGAGCGTGTCCATCACGTCGGCATAGCTGCCATAGCCCGCCATCCGGCTCTTATCGGCCGGCGTGTGAAAGCCGAGGGCGCGGTTGGTGGTGGCTGCTTCCAGCGGGCCGGCGCCGAAGAACATCCAGCGATAATAGCTGCCGCGCTCTTCGGCCGTCGGCGCAAGGCCTGCTTCCGGAAAGGCCTCCGCCAGATAGGCGCAGATGGCGGCGCATTCGGTGACCACAGTCTTGCCGTGACGGATCGCCGGCACCTTGCCCATCGGGTTGACGGCAAGATAATCCGGCGCCTTCATGCTGCTTTCGAAGCCAAGGATTTGCGTCGTGTAGGGGGCGCCGGTTTCCTCTAGCATCCAGCGGGCGATCCGTCCGCGCGACATCGGATTGGTGTAGAAAATCAGTTCGTCGGCCATGGTGTTCTCCTCGTTTCGCTTGATAACTGGCGCGAGTTGGCGGCGAGGCAACGTCTATGGCATGGCGATGTCAGATTTTGGCAGTAGCGGCGCCGGTCAGAGCGCCTTGCGATACTGGATGAAGCCGGAGCTCTCAGCGATACGGTCGTAAAGCTTGCGGGCCGTGGCATTGGTCTCGTGGGTCATCCAGTAGAGCCGTCCGGCGCCATGCGCGCGCGCAAGATCGGCGACGGCCTCGATCAATGCAGCGCCGGTTCCAAGCCCGCGTTGGCTGTCGTCGACATAGAGATCCTGCAGGTAGCAGGTCCATTTCGGCAACCAGGTGGAGCGGTGAAAGATCGCGTGCACGATACCGACCAGCTTGTCGTCACCATCGAACGCGCCGAGTGCGTGCATCGGTTCTGCCGGATCATGGAAGCGGCCCCAGGTCAGGTCCGTCGTCTCCTCGGGGATCGTGACTTCGTAGAAACGCTGATAGCCGGCCCATAGCGGCTCCCAGGCGCTGCGGTCCGATGGTTTTAGCGGGCGGATGGTCGTGGTCATCTTGTTGTTCCCTCTTGATATCCCTGAAACGAAAACGGCGGGGAAAACCCCGCCGCATCGTTCGCATATTCCAGATGGCTTATGCCATGGCCTTCTGCAGGTTTTCGTCGATCTTGTCGAGGAAAGCCGTGGTCGACAGCCAAGGCTGATCGGGGCCGATCAGCAGCGCCAGGTCCTTGGTCATGAAGCCAGCTTCGACGGTGTCGACGCAGACCTTTTCGAGCGTGGCTGCGAACTTCGCCAGTTCGGCGTTGTCGTCGAGCTTGGCGCGGTGCGCGAGGCCACGGGTCCAGGCGAAGATCGAGGCGATCGAGTTGGTCGAGGTTTCCTGGCCCTTCTGGTGCTGGCGGTAGTGACGCGTCACCGTGCCGTGCGCGGCTTCGGCTTCGACGGTCTTGCCATCGGGGGTCAGAAGAACGGAGGTCATCAGGCCGAGCGAACCGAAGCCCTGCGCAACCGTGTCGGACTGGACGTCGCCGTCGTAGTTCTTGCAGGCCCAGACGTAACCGCCGGACCACTTCAGAGCGGATGCGACCATGTCGTCGATCAGGCGGTGCTCGTAGGTGATGCCGATTTCCTTGAACTGATCCTGGAATTCAGCTTCATAGACTTCCTGGAAGATGTCCTTGAAGCGGCCGTCATAGGCCTTGAGGATGGTGTTCTTGGTCGACAGGTAGACCGGCCACTTGCGCATCAGGCCGTACATCATCGAGGCGCGGGCGAATTCGCGGATCGACTCGTCGAGGTTGTACATGGCCATGGCAACGCCGGCGCCGGGAGCGTCGAACACTTCCTTCTCGATGACTTGGCCGTCTTCGCCGACGAACTTGATGGTCAGCTTGCCCTTGCCCGGGAATTTGAAGTCGGTGGCGCGGTACTGGTCGCCGAAGGCATGACGGCCGACGACGATCGGCTTGGTCCAGCCGGGAACGAGGCGAGGAACGTTCTGGCAGATGATCGGCTCGCGGAAGATGACGCCGCCGAGGATGTTGCGGATCGTGCCGTTCGGGCTCTTCCACATCTGCTTGAGGTTGAATTCCTTGACGCGGTCTTCATCCGGCGTGATCGTCGCGCACTTGATGCCGACGCCATGCTTCTTGATCGCGTTGGCGGCATCAACAGTCACCTGGTCGTTGGTGGCGTCGCGGTTTTCGACGGAGAGGTCGTAATAGTCGATTTCGAGGTCCAGATACGGGTGGATCAGCTTATCCTTGATAAACTGCCAGATGATGCGCGTCATTTCATCGCCGTCGAGATCGGCGACGGGGTTGGCGACCTTGATCTTCTTCATGTATCTGCCTCGTTAAGCTTTTGAGGGACATGCGTCCCTGGTGGGTGATATAAAATCACGTGGGCTATAGCATTGTGCGCCCGGAGTGCAAAGCCGCAAGCAGGGCCGATTTGTGTGTTTTTGCGCCATTGCCAAGACACGGAAAATGGCTAGTCTCCGCGCAAAACCATTGCCTCGGACATTTGATCATGAAGACGATTTCGCTTGCCTTTGCCGCTCTGCTCGGCCTCACCGCCACGGTATTCGCCGCTGACGCGACGGCGCCGGTCAAGGAGATCATGGAGGCCACGACCAAGAACTGGTCGGGCGCCGACGAGGACTGGCAGGATATCTTCGACGAGAGCCGGCTGACGCGGATTTACAGCAAGGATTTCGTCGCCAAGTACCGCGCGGCGATGCAGAACCCTGCTGCCGACGAGGATGGCGTGTCGCCGTTCGATTACGATGTCATCGTCAACGGCGAGGATGCGTGCCCGCTGCAGGACATGACCTATACGCCGAAGCCCGGCGAGAACGGCGCGACGGAAGTGGTGGTGACGTTCAAGAAGCAGACCTGCATGGATGGCATCGACGACAAGCAGGCGCTGACCACGGTGCGCTTCGAGGTGCTGGAAGAGGGCGGCAAGGCCGTCGTTGACGACGTGTTCACCGAAGGTGATCCCGGCCAGCCGGCGAACTCGCTGAAGAACACCATGGTGCAGATCGCCAAGGGGCAATGATCGCGTGCGATTGGGACGCTGTCGCCCGGCAAGATTGATTTGCTTTTGATGCCTGTGGCGATATGTGAGCGGTGAAATACCATTCCTCCGCTCCGGGGCCTGAACTCTTTGTTTTCCGGTTTTGATTTCCGAGATTGGCTGCTAGCCAACGATCCGGCGCTGTCGCGGCTGAGGATGGCCTTGCGCGTCACGCTGTCGGTGGCGCTCTCTTTCTGTGTTCTGCTGGTCATCCATTCGCTGCTGTTTCCGCTGCCGATCGCCTCCTATGGGCTTGGGATCGTGCTGGCGATCGAGGGCGGTGTTGCGGTGCGCGACAAGGGCGGCGGGCGGCAGCTGGTGACGCGGCTTCTCGGTTGCGCCGCCAGTCTGGTGGTCGTGCTCATCGCCGCCGGGCTGGAAGGACACCGGCTGATCTCCGACGCCGCCTTTCTTCTGATTATCTTCCTCGCGGCGTCCGCCCGCGTCTTCGGGCCGCGCGGCCATGCGATCGGCATGTTCGCCTTCATGTCGTATTTCCTCGGCGCCTATTTCCAGCCGCCGCTTGCCGAGCTGCCCTTGGTGGCGATCGGTCCTATCGTCTCCTCGCTGATCGCGCATGCGGTGCGCTCCGTCGTGCTGCCCGACGACTGGCGGCGCGATCTGTTGCGATCGCTCGAGAGCGTGCAGGGGCGGATCAACCAGATCTTGTTCAAGATCGCCGCACTTGCGGCAGATGGGCACGTTTCGGATGCGGACCGGCAGGAGCTCAATCAGCTGGAGGAGCGGCTGAAAGACGTGGTGCTGATGGCCGAGAGCTTCATTCCCAGGCCCCCAAGCGGCGTCTTCGATGCCGGCACCGAGCCGGCGGGCGAGCTGGCGATCCGTCTTTTCGACGCGCATCTGGCGGCGGAGGGCGCGATCATGCTCTGCTCGCAATCGCTGCCGCCTTTCGAGCTGGTGCATCGGATCATCGAGGGCCACAAGGTGCGCCCGCCCGCCGAGGATGACGAAGGTCCCTCGGCCGAGGCTCGACGCGCTCTGATCAGGCTCGGCAATGCGCGCGCTGAGCTCGTCGAGACCATCGATGAGGGCAACCGGACGGGCTTTGCCGATATCGCCGCCGTGGCTGAGACGCCGGCTTCAGCGTCTCAGTTGGATTTCTCGTTGAGCAATCCGCTCATGCGCTCGGCGCTGCAGATCACCGTCGCCGCGGCGATCGCCATGACGCTCGGTCTCGGCCTGTCGCGCGAGCGCTGGTTCTGGGCGGTGCTCGCCTCTTTCCTCGTTTTCACCAACACCAATTCGCGCGGCGATACCGCGATGAAGGCGTTGCAGCGTTCAGTGGGCACGCTGTTCGGCATCGGCATCGGGCTTCTGCTCGCGACGCTGCTTAGCAGCCATCTGGCGCCGGCGCTTGTGATCACCAGCCTCTCCATTTTCCTCGCCTTCTACTTCCTGCAGACGAGCTATGCGACGATGACCTTCTTCGTGTCGATCGCGCTTTGCCTGATCTACGGGATGATCGGATCGCTGACGCTCGATCTGCTTCTGCTGCGCGTCGAGGAAACCGCACTCGGCGCGGCCGTCGGCACGCTGGTCGCCTTCGTCGTCTTTCCGGCGCGCACCCGCGGCGCGCTCGATCTCGTGCTCGACAAATGGTTCGCGGCACTCACCGCGCTGCTGAAGGCCACCGCCGCCGGCGAGCCGCGACACAGGCTCATCGGCCTGTCGCAGACGCTGGACGCCGCCTACAAGGATCTGGCGACGACGGCGCGGCCGCTCGGCTCGTCATGGTCGGTTGTCACCAGGCCGGGACAGGTCCGGCAGACGCTGGCGATCTTTCTGGCCGCCACCTACTGGGCGCGGATGATGGCGAAGAACCGAGAGGCTTCGATTGTCAACGACGACACGCGCCAATTGATCGAGACCAGTCTCGCCCGCGTCACGTCTGCATCGGCGCGCCGCTCGGAGTGTTTCTTTGTCGATCGCAAGATTCCCGTATCGACCACGCGGCACCATCCGCATGCCAGCAAGGGTTGGCGGCAAGGGCTTGAGATGATCGGGCTGACGCTGGAGCGGCTGTATCCGGACGCGTAAGCCTTGCCGTTTCAGCCCGTCTTGGCTATTTCCGCGCCTAGCAAAAGGATTTTGACTTCATGGCAGGCACGAACAGCGAGCGTCTTCTTCTGACGGAAGGTCCCGTCATCATTCTGGTCGAACCGCAGATGGGCGAGAATATCGGGATGGTGGCGCGGGCCATGGCGAATTTCGGTCTGTCCGAACTGCGCCTCGTCAATCCGCGCGACGGATGGCCGAACGAGAAGGCACAGGCCGCAGCGTCGAAGGCCGACCATGTGATCGAAGGCACCAAGGTGTTCGAGACGCTGGAAGAGGCGATATCCGATCTCAATTTCGTCTATGCGACGACGGCGCGCGAGCGCGATGGCTTCAAGCCGGTGCGTTCGCCCGTGGTGGCGGCGCAGACGCTGCGCGCGCGGTTTACAGCGGGCGAGGGGACCGGCATCCTCTTTGGGCGCGAGCGCTGGGGCCTGTCCAACGAAGAGGTTGCGCTGGCCGACGAGATCGTGACCTTCCCGGTCAATCCCGCCTTCGCCTCGCTGAATATCGCGCAGGCTGTGCTTCTGATGTCCTACGAGTGGATGAAATCGGGCATGGACGATCTCGGCAGCGTTCCCTTCCAGGCGATGGAGCAGACGCCATCGACGAAAGAGCAATTGCACGGGCTCTATGACCAGTTGGAAGAAGCGCTGGATTCGCGCAATTATTTCCATCCGCCCGCGAAAAAGCCCAAAATGATCGACAATCTCCGGGCAGTCCTTTCCCGCCGCGCCTTCACGGAGCAGGAAATCAGCGTGATGCGCGGCGTGATCTCCTCCCTCGACCGTTTCTCGCGGAAATATCCGCGCGGAAGCCGGGCGCCCGTAGACGTCAAGGAACATCAGGAAGATGACAGCAGCGACGCATGAGCTGAAACCCGTCCTGGTCTTCGATTCAGGTATTGGCGGGCTGACGGTGCTGCGCGAGGCGCGCGTGCTGATGCCGGAGCGCGGTTTCATCTATGTCGCCGACGATGCCGGCTTTCCCTATGGCGGATGGGAAGAGCAGGCTCTGAAGGAGCGGATYATCGCTCTCTTCGCCCGGTTGCTTCGCGAGTACGACCCCGAGGTCTGCATCATCGCCTGCAACACGGCCTTCACGTTGGCCGGCGCCGATCTGCGCGCCGCATTCCCTGACATGACCTTCGTCGGCACGGTGCCGGCGATCAAGCCGGCGGCGGAGAGGACGCGCTCGGGCCTCGTCTCAGTGCTCGCGACACCCGGAACCGTCAAGCGCGCCTATACGCGCGATCTCATCCAGTCCTTCGCGCAGCAGTGCCATGTGCGCCTCGTCGGTTCGGAAAATCTGGCGCGCATGGCGGAAGCCTATATTCGCGGCGATACGCTCTCCGACGAGGCCGTGATGGCCGAGATCGCCCAGTGCTTCGTCGAAAAGGACGGCAGGAAGACGGATATCGTCGTGCTGGCCTGCACGCACTATCCGTTCATGGCCAACATCTTCAGAAGGCTAGCGCCGTGGCCGGTCGACTGGCTGGATCCGGCGGAGGCCATCGCCCGGCGGGCGCGCAGTCTCGTGCCTGAAGTGGCCGATGCTGTGCATCCCGACAATTTCGACTTCGCGGTCTTTACCTCGGGCAATCCGGATTTTTCGACGAAACGGCTGATGCAGGGATTTGGTCTCACCGTCAGGTGACATAGCCTCGTTGCGGCGATCTTTCGCGCCGTCGGCGCTTTCCTTCGCGATGCCGATATCGCAAGCTCACAGATGGACAATCGTTCGCGGGCTTCGGCTCCCTGACGCGAACAGGGGAATGTCTTATGTCGTTTCAAAGACTTGTGATGCTGATCTTCTTTCTGCAGCCGATCGCTTTCGGCAGCTGGCTGCCGCGCATTCCCGATGTGCAGGCGAAGCTCGGCATGGGGCCAGCGGATCTTGCCATCGCGCTGCTCGGGCTGCCGATCGGCACGCTGATGACCTTGCCCTTCGCCGGTCGGCTGGTCGCGAAGATCGGCGGACGCGCGACGATCATCTATGGTTTCGTGGCTTTTCTCGCGGTCGTGTCGCTGCCGGCCTTCGCCGACAATATCACGACGCTGTTCTTCGCGCTGATGATCCTTGGCGTCACGCTTTCGACGCTTGAGCTTGGGCTGAATGTCGAGGCCGATCGGGCGGAGAAGACGACCGGCCTCATGATCATGAGCCGCTGCCATGGCTTCTGGAGCCTCGGCATCATGGCGGGCAGCTTGCTCGGCGTGGGGGCCGCGGCGTTGCATCTGCCGGCCAACTGGTCGATCGCCTTGATCGCGCTGCTGGTGCTGCCGATCGCGCTCCTCGTCAGCGTGCGGTTGCCGCACGGCCCCGATCCGGCGGCGGAGGCATCGCATGCGCAAAGCGCGCCATTCAAGCTGCCGAGCGCAGCACTTCTCGGCATCTGCGCCTTCACCTTCGGCATCACCATGACCGAGGRCGCGATCGCCGACTGGTCCGCTGTCTATCTGCGAGACGTGCTGTTTGCGACCGGCGCGCTGACCGGCCTCGGCTACTCGGTCTTCGCCTGCCTCGTGGCGACAGGGCGTTTCGGCGGCGATTACATGAAGAGCCGCTTCGGCGCCGTTGCCATCGCGCGGGTCTGCGGCTGCGCGTCGCTGGCCGGCATGGTGATCGTGCTGCTTGCGCCGAACACCGCGGTGGCGCTGATCGGTTTTGCTGCGATCGGCGTCGGCGTCTCGGTCGGCTTCCCGCTGGCGGTGACGGCATCCGCCAGCCTGACGGACCGGCCGGCAGCCGCGAGCGTCGCCATCCTGACCTTCATCGCGCTCAGCGGCTTCCTCGTCGGCCCGCCGGCGATCGGCTTCGTCGCCGAAGCCTTCGGGCTGCGTGTCGGGCTGGGTATACTGCTCATTCCGCTTGCCGTCAGCCTGCTCTTCACCCGAATGCTGATACCGCGTGCCGAGAGCCATGCAAGCGCGGTCGTGGCGGACAAGGCGGCTTGATTCGAAAAGCTGTGATTGCTTGTGGGTTTTGTTCGGTAGGCCGAGCATTCCGCCGCGAATCTGCTAAAGAGTGGCGTTGATTTCAGAAGGGGAATGGGACTTGCAGGTTGGTATCGATATGGGATCGGCGTCGGGAGGCAATCCGGCCACGCTCGATATCGAGGAGCTTCTGGCGACCCGTCTCCTTGTTCAGGGCAATTCCGGCTCCGGCAAGTCGCACCTGTTGCGGCGCCTGCTCGAGCAATCCGCGCCGTGGGTGCAGCAGGTCATCATCGATCCCGAGGGCGATTTCGTCACGTTGAGCGACAAGTTCGGCCATGTGGTCGTCGATGGCGAGCGCACCGAGGCGGAACTTGCGGGTATCGCCAACCGCATTCGCCAGCACCGCGTCTCCTGCGTTCTCACGCTCGAAGGGCTCGAGATCGAGCAGCAGATGCGCGCCGCCGCCGCCTTCCTCAACGGCATGTTCGATGCCGACCGCGAGTTCTGGTATCCCGTTCTCGTGGTCGTCGACGAAGCGCAGATGTTTGCGCCGTCGGTGGCCGGCGAAGTCTCCGACGATGCGCGCAAGATGTCCCTCGGCGCGATGACCAACCTAATGTGCCGTGGCCGTAAGCGCGGTCTGGCCGGCGTCATCGCCACGCAGCGTCTGGCCAAGCTCGCCAAGAACGTCGCGGCCGAAGCCTCCAACTTCCTGATGGGCCGCACCTTCCTCGATATCGACATGGCGCGCGCCGCCGACCTGCTCGGCATGGACCGTCGCCAGGCGGAAATGTTCCGCGACCTGAAGCGCGGTAATTTCGTCGCGCTCGGCCCGGCCCTGTCGCGCCGGCCGCTGCCGATCCAGATCGGCAATGTCGAGACCTCGGCGCGTTCGTCGAGCCCGAAGCTGATGCCGCTGCCGGACTCTCCTCAGGATGTCGAAGACCTGATCTTCACGCCGGATCCGGAAGAGTTCCAGCGGCCGATCGTGCGCCGCGCTGCTCCCGCGCCACGCCCAACCACGGATATCCTGGCCGAGCTTTCGCGCTCCGCACCCGCCGCCACCGCGCCGCAGCCATCCGAAGGTCGCGCCAGCCAGCCGGAAATGTCGGCGGAAGACCGTGAGGAGCGTGTCTCTGCCGTGCTCAGCGAGATCCTCGACGATCCGGGCTCGGGTTTCCGCACGGATTCGGTGCTCTATCAGGAATTCCTCGTGCGCCTTCGCATGCGCCGCGTGCCGGGATCGCCGATGTCGCTGCCGGAGTTCCGCCGCCGCGTCGCCGTATCGCGCTCGGGCGTCGATCCCGAGACAGCCGGGACGGAAGCGTGGGCGACGGCACTGTCGCTGTCCTCAGGCGTGACGGATGATCTGCAGGGCGTCTTCCTGATGCTCGCCAAGGCCGCGGTCTGCGGCGAGCCTTGCCCGTCGGACGCCCGCATCGCGCGCGCCTATGGCACGCATTCTGCCCGTCGCGCGCGGCGTCTTCTCGGTTATTTCGAGGAGCAGGGGACGGTTGTCGTCCACACCGATTTCTCCGGCAAGCGCATTGTCGCTTTCCCCGACATCAACTGCCAGACGGCGCCTGGTGATGCCAATGCGCCTGACGTAGATGACGTGCAGTCGGCTGCTGAATAAAAGCAGCCAGCTTCCGTATTCACGTTCTGAGATAGAAAGCCGCCTTGCGGTTTTTTGTCGTGTATCGGCGCTCGGTACACGATAGGGTTGCTCGTGTCACATGCTGTTCATCTCAGGGGTGGATAACCCCGCATGCCCCACGCGGGCGTATTTAGACCTTTTGCCCAAAGGAGATGTTGGCCATGTCGAATTCCACCCGTGCGATCACAGCATTCGCAACAGCGCTGCTTGCCACCGTTGCCATTCAGCCTGCTCATGCCGCCGATGCGGCTGCGACCAAGCTCATGGAGCGCGGCGCCAGCGAGGACCTGAGCACGCCCGGCGGCGCACGCCGCATCTCCGGCGACATCACCGAAGCCTACCGCGCTGCGATCGTCGACGGCCGCCCGAAGAACGTGATTCTCCTGATCGGCGACGGCATGGGTGATTCCGAAATCACCATCGCGCGCAACTACGCCGTTGGCGCCGGCCAGTATTTCAAGGGCATCGATGCTCTGCCTGTCACCGGCCAGTACACCCATTACTCGCTCGACAAGAAGACCG
Organism: Rhizobium sp. 01N48; assembly: GCF_056399145.1. Lineage (NCBI taxonomy): Bacteria > Pseudomonadati > Pseudomonadota > Alphaproteobacteria > Hyphomicrobiales > Rhizobiaceae > Rhizobium > Rhizobium sp. 01N48. The sequence goes on along the minus strand of NZ_JBFTQT010000012.1, from coordinate 121,074 downwards.
GCAAGCCGACCTATGTTACCGACTCCGCCGCATCGGGCACCGCCTGGGCAACCGGCGTGAAGAGCTATAACGGTGCGATCGGCGTCGATATCCGCGAAGAGGCGCACGAGACGCTGCTGGAGAAGGCCAAGGCCGCGGGTCTGGCAACGGGCAACGTGTCCACCGCCGAGCTGCAGGACGCGACGCCTGCCGTGCAGATCGCGCATGTGACGCAGCGCAAGTGCTACGGTCCTGAAGCGACGACCGAGAAGTGCGCCAGCAACGCGCTTGAGAACGGTGGCAAGGGCTCGATCACCGAGCAGCTGATCAATGCCCGCGCCGACGTGACGCTCGGCGGCGGCGCCAAGAGCTTCGGCGAGATGGCCAAGGCCGGCGAATGGAAGGGCAAGACGCTGCGCCAGCAGGCCGAAGAGCGCGGCTACAAGATCGTCACCAACGCCGACGAGCTTGCAGCCGTCAAGCAGGCCAATGACGGCGCACCTGTTCTCGGCCTCTTCGCCGAGGGCAACATGCCGATCCGCTGGCAGGGCCCGCAGGCCAGCCACTACGGCAATGTCGAGAAGGAGCCCGTCGTCTGCAAGCCGAACGAGAAGCGCACGGCCGCCACTCCGACGCTGGCGCAGATGACGTCGAAGGCGATCGAATTGCTCAGCACGAACGAGAAGGGCTTCTTCCTGCAGGTCGAGGGCGCCTCGATCGACAAGCAGGACCACGCCGCCAACCCTTGCGGCCAGATCGGCGAGACTGTCGATCTCGACGAAGCGGTCCAGGAAGCGCTGAAGTTCGCCGAGCAGAAGGGCGATACGCTCGTCATCGTCACCGCCGACCACGCGCATGCCAGCCAGATCATCGACGCCAGCGCCAAGGCGCCCGGCCTGACGGAAGCGCTGATGACCAAGGACGGCGCCGTGATGGCCGTCAGCTATGGCAACTCTGATGAAGTTGACGACCAGGGCCACACCGGCTCGCAGCTGCGTATCGCTGCCTACGGTCCGCGCGCGGCCAACGTCAGCGGTTTGACCGACCAGACCGACCTGTTCTACACGATCAGCGACGCGCTTGGCCTTAAAGTCCAGAAGGCAGCGATGAAGTAAGCCCGCCGGGCATTCTTGGAAGCAAGCCGTTCCGGCTTTCTCGAGATCAGACGGTTTTGCCGGTGCGGCCATGGATTGTGATTGACATTCCAGTGACTTCACCCTAAAGACCGCGCCAGCACGGGGCAGCAATGTCCCGTGTTTCATTTGACATGTCCCGTGGAGTTTCCAGTTCGCGTAACCGGAAAATCCTGTCGGGCCTCCCTCAAAGAGGCCAAAGGAGGGCGTGTTTCCTTCGAGCGGTTTGGAAACAAACCGCCGTAACATTCTGAAAGGAAATACGATGAGCAAGCGCGAATCGTCCAAGTACAAAATTGACCGCCGTATGGGCGAAAACATCTGGGGCCGTCCTAAGTCCCCGGTGAACCGCCGCGAATACGGCCCGGGCCAGCACGGCCAGCGCCGCAAGGGCAAGCTCTCGGACTTCGGTGTGCAGCTGCGCGCCAAGCAGAAGCTCAAGGGTTACTACGGTGACCTGCGCGAGAAGCAGTTCCGCGCGATCTTCGCCGAAGCAGCTCGCCGCAAGGGCGACACTTCTGAAAACCTCATTGGTCTGTTGGAATCCCGCCTGGATGCGATCGTTTATCGCGCCAAGTTCGTTCCGACCGTCTTCGCTGCCCGTCAGTTCGTCAACCACGGCCACGTGACCGTGAACGGCGTTCGCGTCAACATCGGTTCCTACCGTTGCAAGGCCGGCGACGTCATCGAAGTTCGTCAGAAGTCCAAGCAGCTGGTTTCGGTTCTCGAAGCTATCAGCCTGGCTGAACGCGACGTTCCTGAGTACATCGAAGTCGACCACAACAAGATGGTTGCTACCTTCGCTCGTGTACCGGCTCTTGCTGACGTGCCTTTCGCCGTCATCATGGAACCGCATCTGGTGGTCGAATTCTATTCGCGTTAATCGCGAGGCGTTTTCGCATACGGAAAAGCCGCCTCTCGGGGCGGCTTTTTTTGTTATCTTGAGAGGGGTCGTGATGACAGATTTGCAGGCAATCCTCGACAGTATCTATACCGAACTCCAGCCGCGCATCGGCGAGGGCAAGGTCGCAGATTATATTCCTGAGCTTGCCAAGATCGATCCCACGCAGTTCGGGCTCTCGGTCGTGACCGTCGATGGCAAGGTCTATAGCGTCGGCGATGCTGCCGTGCCGTTCTCGATCCAGAGTATCTCCAAGGTGTTCATGCTGACGCTGGCGCTCGGCAAGGTCGGCGAGGGGCTGTGGAAGCGCGTCGGGCGCGAGCCATCGGGCAATTCCTTCAACTCCATCGTCCAGCTCGAGCAGGAAGCCGGCATTCCCCGCAATCCCTTCATCAATGCCGGTGCGATTGCCGTTGCCGACGTGGTGCTTGCCGGACACGAGCCGCGCGAGGCGATCGGCGAGGTCCTACGTTTCGTGCGCTATCTGGCCGATGACGAGACGGTGACGATCGACGACAAGGTCGCCAAGTCGGAGACGCAGACGGGCTACCGCAATTTCGCGCTCGCCAATTTCATGCGCGCCTACAAGAACATCGATCATCCGGTCGAGCACGTGCTCGGTGTCTATTTCCACCAGTGCGCGCTGTCGATGACCTGCGAGCAGTTGGCCCGCGCCGGTCTCTTCCTCGCTGCCCGTGGCGCAAACCCGATGACCGGCCATTCGGTCGTTTCGCCCAAGCGCGCGCGGCGTATCAACGCGCTGATGCTGACTTGCGGCCATTATGACGGATCCGGCGACTTCGCCTATCACGTCGGCCTTCCCGGCAAGAGCGGCGTCGGCGGCGGCATCTTCGCTGTGGCGCCCGGTATCGCCTCGATCGCGGTCTGGTCGCCGGGGCTGAACAAGGTCGGCAATTCGCAGCTCGGCGCGGTCGCGCTGGAAATGCTGGCGGCGCGCACCGGATGGTCGGTTTTCGGAGATTGATGCTGGGTTGTGGCGCGGCTTTCTGCTAGACGGGATTTGGTTTCGACCTGGGGCCTGAACGGATGAGACAATGAATATCGCAGCCAATATCGCGCCAAGCATCGGAGACGAGCTTGAAACGCCTGAGACCGAGGGCGCGATCGCGCATGCGCTGTTTGCCGATGCGCCAGGCTCCGTCTCGTTCAACAAGCTGCGCAAGCGGCTGCTGCGCCAGGTGCGCCAGGCCTTCGACGATTTCGGCATGCTGAAGGGCCAGAAGCGCTGGCTGATCGGGCTTTCCGGCGGCAAGGATTCCTATGGCCTGCTGGCGCTGCTGCTCGATCTGCAATGGCGCGGACTGCTGCCTGTCGAACTCGTTGCCTGCAATCTCGACCAGGGCCAGCCGAACTTTCCGAAGCATATCCTGCCGGAATATCTGGCGAAGATCGGCGTCAAGCACCGCATCGAGTATCGCGACACCTATTCGATCGTGAAGGAGAAGGTTCCGGCCGGCGGCACCTACTGCTCGCTCTGTTCGCGCCTTCGTCGCGGCAATCTCTATCGCATCGCTCGCGAGGAAGGCTGCGACGCGCTGGTGCTCGGCCACCACCGCGAGGATATTCTCGAAACCTTCTTCATGAACTTCTTCCACGGCGGCCGCCTGGCCTCGATGCCGGCGAAGCTCCTGAACGACGAGGGCGACCTGATGGTGCTGCGGCCGCTGGCCTATTGCGCCGAGGACGACATGGCGAAATTCGCCGCCGCCATGCAGTTTCCGATCATCCCCTGCGATCTCTGCGGTTCGCAGGACGGGCTGCAGCGCAACGCGATGAAGGACATGCTCGCCGATATCGAGCGCCGCATRCCGGGCCGCAAGGACACGATGCTGCGGGCGCTCTCGCATGTGAACCCGTCGCATCTGCTCGACCCCAAGCTTTTCGACTTTGCCGGCCTGATGGCGGGCGATGCCGCGCCGAAAACCTGATTTCGTCGCGGGCGTAAGCTCTTGTTTTGACACATGTCGTTGTCGCAGAAATGCGGCATGGTCTTTCGGCATGTCACAGCGCCAGGAAGGATGTACCATGGTTTCCAAGATAGATGTCACCACGCTTGCCGATCTTTTGCGACGGGCGGCGAAGGCGGAAATATTGCCGCGTTTCCGCCGGCTCGRCAGCGACGATGTGCGCGCCAAGACCGAGGCGACCGATCTGGTCACGGAAGCAGATCTCGAAGCCGAGCGCATGATCAAGGCCGGGGTCGCGACGCTGTGGCCGGAGGCGCTGTTCATCGGCGAAGAGTCCGTCGCAGCCGATCCGGCGCTGCTTGGCAAGCTGAAGGATGCGTCGCTGTCGATCATCGTCGACCCCGTCGACGGCACGTTCAATTTCGCCTCGGGAATCCCCGCCTTCGGCGTGATGGCCTCGGTGGTGGCGAATGGCGAATGCATCGCCGGCATCATCTACGATCCGATGGGCGACGACTGGGTCATCGCCGAGAAGGGCGCCGGCGCATGGCTGAATCGCCCTGATGGCGATACGCAGCGCCTTCGCACAACCGCGCCCGTGGCGCTCGAGCAGATGGTCGGCATGGCCTCGACGGGCTTTCTGGCGCCCGGCAAGCGCGCCGAAGTGCTCGCCAACCTCGCCAAGGTTCGCTTCATCTGCAACTACCGCTGCGCCGCGCACGAACACCGGGCGTTCGCCGGCGGCCATGTGCATTACCTCATGTACAACAAGCTGATGCCCTGGGATCACCTCGGCGGCACGCTCGCCTGCGTCGAAGCCGGCGGCTATGCGGCGCGCTTCGACGGCTCGGCCTATCTGCCAGAGCATGTCGACGGCGGCCTGCTGATCGCGCCGGACAAGGAGAGCTGGGAGCTGCTGCGGCGCGAGGTGTTTACGGTTTAAAGCGCCGCGTCGCGACGTTTCCGTTCCGATCGTTGCAATCCCACCTTCGTTGCTCCTATAAATGTCAGCGGAGGTGGGCATGCTCAAGCACACGACGATCAATCTCCCTGAAGAACTGCTGGCACGCGTGGAAACCTACGCGGCCGAGAAACGAACGACGGTCACGGCGATCGTCCGCGAACATCTAGAAGCCATCGTCGAGCCGAGTCGGGCCCCGACCGACGATGACGTCCTTCTTGCCTATTCCAAGGGCCTGTTGTCGCGACGGGAGGCAGTTCGCCGCCTTGGGTTGCGGGACTATGCGTCGCTGCTCGTCGCGCTCGGCGACGCCGATCTACCGCTGCCGCTGCCGCCCGCTCATGAGCTCGAAGAGCAGGCGGCGACTTTCGTGAAGCTTTGGCGGATGGGATGAAGAGATGTACGCTCATCCTTCCCGATGCCGGGCCGATCAACAGTCTCTGGGTTGCCGATCGGCTTGAGCTTTTGCTTGCGCTCGACATGAGGATCGTCATCGTCGATGCGGCTTATGACGAGCTGACAAGCGACCTGTCCTATCTGAAGGATTACGAGGTCAAGCTGTTCATCGATAGCAACATCCCGCCTTTCGTCATCGCGGAAACCGATATCGGGAAACTGGAGCGAGAGAAGCGCCGCCTCGGGCAGAAGCTCAAGAAGAATGCCGGCGAGCTGGCGATGGTCGATTTCATGTCGGATGAGGGCGGGATAACTGAATATCTCAGCGCCGATGAGCCGGTCGCAATTCTCTTCGAAGACACCGGGCTACGCCTGATCGCCAAGCCGCCGAATTTGCACCTGCTGTCCACGGTCGGCCTGCTGAGAGGCATGGAAGAGGTCGGCATTATCCAGTCCGCCGACGCCGTAATCACCGAGATGCTGCATCCAACCAGGCCGGGACGCCGGCCGCAGGACGCACGGCGATTGACAGATCTTCCTGATGGGACCGACGAGCCGGCGACGATCGGCAGTTCGTGGAAGCCAGATTAAAAGAGCCGGCGCGCATGTCAGCGCACCGGCTACCGCGGTCGTTTAGAAATGTCCAGCGCCCGGATCGAGCTGCGGATCGTCGCCCGGGTGGGTGAAGAGCTTGCCGCCTTCGGCCCAGAGCGTGGCCACGATGCTGATCAGGCCGAACAGTGCGAAGCCGCCGAAGAGCGGTTGCACCGTGCCGTTGAACAGCTGGCCGACGCCGCCGCCGAGGATGGCGCCGAAGGTGGTCGAGACGAAGCCGGTGATGGAGGTGGCGGTGCCTGCGAGATTGCCCATCGGCTCCAGGCTGATCGCCGTGAAGTTGGTGGCGATGACGGCGAACATCATCAGCAGGATCGTGAACAGCGTATAGGCCAGCGTGAAGCTTGGCGTGCCGCCGAGCGCCTTGAAGAAGCCGATCGCCGAGATGATGGTGAAGAGGATCATCGCGACATGCGAGATGCGGCGCATGCCGAACTTGCGCACGAAGAAGCCGTTGGCGAAGTTGGCGACCGCGATACCGCCGGCGGTCGCCGCAAAGGCGATCGGAAGCCAGTCGCCAAGGCCGTAGACCTCGCCGAAGACCTGCTGAACGGAAATGACGTAGGCGCTGATGACGGCGGTGAACATGGTCAGGCCGATCATGTAGCCGCAGGTGATCTTGTTGGTCAGAACCGTCTTGAAGCCATCGACGATGTTGCCGAAGGAGAGCGGGATGCGCTCTTCGCGCGGCAGCGATTCCTTCAGGCGAAGTGATGCCCAGATGAACAGGATGGCGCCGACGATGCCGAGCAGGATGAAGATCCAGTGCCAGTTGGCATAGGTGATGATCAGCTGCCCGACCGAGGGAGCGACGATCGGCACGATCATGAAGACGATCATGACATAGGACATGACGCGCGCCATTTCGCGGCCGCCGAAGCAATCGCGGACGACGGCCATGGTGGTGATGCGGACGGCCGCGCCGCCGAGGCCCTGAATGAAGCGCATGACGAGCAGCATCTCGAAGCTGCCGGTCGCTGCGGCGCCGAACATGGCGAGCACATAGACGGCGAGGCCACCGAGCATGATGTTGCGGCGGCCGAACGTGTCCGACAGGCTGCCGAAGATGATCTGCGAAACGCCGAAGCCGAGGAAGAAAACGCCGATGACGAGCTGCGCGTCGTTGGCGTTGGCGACATTGAGTGCGTGGCCCATGGCGGGCAGGGCAGGCAGCATGCTGTCGATCGCCATGGCGACGCTTGCCGTCATGATGGCGATGGTGATGACGAATTCGAGGAAGCCCATGCCGATACGGCTGGACCCCTGGTTTTCGGTATGCGGCTTATGGGGCGGCGTCATGTGATTGTCCTGAAATATAGATGTGTCTCAATCGTCGCATGCTTGCTCAAACAGCCGGATTATGCGGCTGGAAGAGCTTTCCCTTCTCGGCGATCAGCACGAAGACGAGGCCGATGATCGAGACCGTGAAATAACCGGCGACCATGGGAAGTGCGGTGCCGTTGAAGGCCTGGCCGATGCCGGCGCCGATCAGCGCGCCGCCGACGGTAATCATGAAACCGAGGACCGAGGAGGCGGTGCCGGCGACGTGGCCGAGCGGCTCCATGGCCAGCGAATTGAAGTTCGAGCCGATCCAGCCGAACTGGAACATCGCCAGGCCGAAGAAGCCGATGAACAGGAAGAACGGCATCGGATGTGGCCCAAACACCAGGGCAAGCAGCCAGATGGTGTTGATGGTGATGAAGCCGAGCAACGCGCCATGCGACAGGCGGCGCATGCCGAACTTGCCGACGAGCCGCGAGTTCAGGAACGACGACATCGACATGAAGACCGCAACGCCGGCAAAGGCGAAGGGGAAATAGACGCCGAGGCCGTAGATGCCGACATAGATCTGCTGCGCCGAGTTGATGAAGCCGAACAGCGAGCCGAAGATGAAGGTGCTGGCGATCGTGTAGCAAAGCGCGATGCGGTTGGTCAGAACCAGCTTGAAGCCGCCCAACACCGATTTCGCGGTGAAGGGACGAACGTTTTCCGGGCGCAGCGTCTCGGGAAGGCGGAGATAGGCCCAGCCGGCAATGATTGCCGCCATGACGGCGATGAACAGGAAGATCAGGTGCCAGCTGCCGAACAGCATGATGATCTGGCCGCTGCCCGGCGCGATGACGGGAACGATCATGAAGACCATCATGATCAGCGACATGACCTCGGCCATTTGCCGACCGCCATAGATGTCGCGAACGATCGAGATGGTGATGACGCGGGTGGCGGCGGAGCCGAGACCCTGGACGAAGCGCAGGATCAGCAGGCCTTCGAAGGTGGGAATCAGCGCGCTGCCGAGCGACGAACAGATATAGATGCCGATGCCGGCCAGCAGGGGAATGCGGCGACCGAAGCGATCGGACAGCGGGCCATAGATGAGCTGGGCAAAACCGAAGCCGAGAAGGTAGCTGGAGACGACGAATTGGCGATGGTTTTCGCTTTCGACGTTCAGGCTGGCGCCGATCTGCTGCAGCGCAGGCAGCATGATGTCGATCGCCAGCGAGTTGATCGCCATCAGGAAGGCGGCAAGCGCGATGAACTCACCCTTGCGCATGGGGACGCGGCCCACGTGCGCGGCTTGTGATGAATCTGTCACAATGTAATTCCCAAAAACAGGCCAAGGCGCTGTTCAGCACAGCGCCTCGGACTCAAAATACAGAAATGGAAACCGGGCGGACGCCCGGTGACCGGTCAGGTCAAGCAGCGCCGCGAACGGTTACGCCGTTTTCCTGGAAGTGCTGCTGCAATTCGCCAGCCTGGAACATTTCCTTGACGATGTCGCAGCCGCCGATGAATTCACCCTTGACGTAGAGCTGGGGAATGGTCGGCCAGTTGGAGTAATCCTTGATGCCCTGGCGGATTTCCGAATCAGCGAGCACGTTGACGCTCTTGTAGTCGACGCCGATGTAATCGAGAATCTGCACGACCTGGCCGGAGAAACCACACTGGGGAAACTGCGGCGTGCCCTTCATGAAGAGGACGACGTCGTTCGTCTTGATCTCGTTGTCGATGAATTCGTTGATGCCGCTCATGGGACTTAATCCTTTCAACAGGCGAGTTAAAGGCCCGCCGTTTCAATCGTTAAGCTTAGATAGCATGTGACGACCGGAATTCCAGCAGGTGGGAACAAAAAAAGGAGGGCCCTATCGGTCTGATGTTCCCGCTGTTGCCGATCCGTTACGCCTGGCCATCGCCTTTTGAAGGCTCCTGTGAAATCAAGGCGGTTTTTAGCCAATCCACGAAAACAGACGCCTGGGGCGAGAGATCAGCGAAACTCCTGGCCACAAGCCAGTATGCGCCATGCGGAATGGTGGTATCGAACGGCTGCACAAGTTCTCCCGCCATGAGCTCATCGCGGATAAACATCCTGTCCATCAATGCGATACACTCTCCGCGCAGCGTCGCTTGCAGGATGAGCGCGCCATCGGGATAGACCGAGCCTCGCGTTTCGCCGGCCTGTGCACCGGCGGCCGTAAACCAGCGATGCCAAAGGTCTCGATTGTCTTCATGAAGCAACGGGAATTGCAGCAGATACGTCGGCTTGGTCACGGGGCCGCGCGCACTCAGCAGATTAGGCGCGATCACCGGTATCATTGTCACGTCGGCGAGCCATTGGCATTCCACCCTCGGCCACTCCGTTCTCATCGCGCTGTGGCGAACGGCGATCTCCACACGGCCGGCCCTGAATTCGACGGGGCGTGGGTCCACGTCAAGCAACAGGTCGATATCCGGTTGCAAGCGACGAAATGAGGCCAGGCGCGGCGCCAGCCAGCCCGCCGCGAAGGACGGTTCGACGCTGATCGACAATGAAGAGGCGGGCTTGTTGGCCTTCAATCGGTCGAGAGATGTGCCGATCGCGTCGAAACTCGCCGTAAGGACGGCCAGCAACGTCTCGCCCGAGCTGGTGAGAACGACCATGCGGTGGCGCCGCTCGAACAGCGGCTGGCCAAGCTGCCGCTCCAGTTCGCGCACCTGCCGGCTAACCGCGGACTGTGAAATTAGCAGTTCGTCGGCCGCCCGGGTGAAGCTCCGCAGACGTGCCGCGACCTCGAAACTGCGTAGGGCGGTCAAAGGTGGGCGACCACGTTTCATGGATAACCTCAAGTCATGCGAAGCGCACGATAAGCTCGTTTGAAGACCTTGGGCAACCGGAATCCAATGGCCATCTCGATCTACCCGAGAGGAAAGACCATGTGGAGCGAAGTCTATCGTTTGATCACGGATGTCATCCGGATCGTCTCGTTTCAGCCGCGCGGCGCCGACAACGCGTGGCGAGCGACCGGCGATTGGCCGATCGAGCACGATTGGAGTGTGGAATCGAGAGTGGAGACGTGCCGCCGTCGAGAGCCGAGGCACGATTGATTTGCCGGCGCGCGTTCACGGAAGGACGAAAAACAAAAATGCCCGGCGGAACCGGGCATTTTTCAACTGGCTTTGACGGCGGCCCTTATTCCGGCGCCGAGGTCTGTAGCGCCAGAGCGTGCAGAACGCCGCCCATGTTGCCCTTCAGCGCGTCGTAGACCATCTTGTGCTGCTGCACGCGGCTCTTGCCGCGGAAGGCTTCGGCTACGACTTCGGCGGCGTAGTGATCGCCGTCGCCGGCCAGATCACGGATGACCACCTTTGCGCCGGGGATGCCGGCCTTGATCATGTCTTCGATGTCACCGGGTTTCATGGCCATGGTCGATTACTCCTTGCGCATCATTCCGCGGCAGCGAGCGTGCCGCTGCCATCCATGAACTCAGGGAACCATGATTCATGGGCGTGGCGCAATTGCTGAATCGGCAGCGACAGCAGATCGTCGACGACAAGCGCGTCGCCCTCGACCGTTCCGAGGCGGCGGAACGGAACGCCCGCACCTTCGGCGTTGGCGCAGACGAAGCTGGCGACATCGGCCGGAACGGTCAGCACATAGCGTGCCTGGTCTTCGCCGAAGAGGAGCCCGTGGGTTTCGCCGCGACCTTCGCTGAGGTTGATCTTCAGGCCCTTGCCCGAGGACATCGCCATTTCCGCCAGAGCCAGCGCCAGGCCGCCCGAGGAAATGTCGTGGCAGGCGGTTGCCTGACCGTTGCGGATAACCGAGCGGACGAAGTTGCCGTTGCGGCGTTCGGCGAAGAGATCGACTTCCGGCGGCGGGCCGTCGGTGCTGCCGAGAATGTCGCGGAGATAGATGGACGAGCCGAGGTGGCTGCCGTCGGTGCCGATCATAATGACCTTGTCACCATCGGATGCGCTACCGATGCGCGCCATCTTCTTCCAGTCACCAAGCAGGCCGACGCCGGCGATGGTCGGGGTCGGAAGGATCGCGACGCCGTTGGTCTCGTTATAGAGCGAGACGTTGCCCGAGACGATCGGGAAGTCGAGCGCGCGGCAGGCTTCGCCGATGCCCTTCACGGCCTGCACGAGTTGGCCCATGATCTCAGGCTTTTCCGGATTGCCGAAGTTGAGGTTGTCGGTCGCTGCCAGCGGCTCGGCGCCGGTTGCGGTGATGTTGCGCCAGCATTCAGCCACAGCCTGCTTGCCGCCTTCGAACGGATCGGCCTCGACATAGCGCGGCGTCACGTCGGAGGAGAAGGCAAGCGCCTTGGTCGGATGCGTGTCGACGCGCACGACACCGGCATCGCCGCCAGGCAGCTGCAGCGAGTTGCCCTGGATCAGCGTGTCATACTGTTCGTAGACCCAGCGGCGGCTGGATTCGTTCGGCGAGCCGACGAGCTTGAGCAGCGTCTGGCCGTAATCCTCGGGGGCTGCGACCAAGTTGGCCGGAAGCGGTGCGCGCTTGTCGGCTTCGCGCCAGGGGCGGTCATATTCCGGTGCCTGATCGCCGAGATCCTTGATCGGCAGGTCGGCGACTTCAACGCCCTGGTGCATGACGCGGAAGCGCAGGTCATCCGTGGTCTTGCCGACGATCGCGAAATCGAGGCCCCACTTGACGAAGATCGCCTTGGCGACTTCTTCCTTGGCGGGCTCGAGAACCATGAGCATGCGCTCCTGGCTTTCCGACAGCATCATCTCGTAAGCCGTCATCTGGTCCTCGCGCACCGGAACGGTGTCGAGGTCGAGCAGGATGCCGAGGTCGCCCTTGGCGCCCATTTCGACAGCCGAACAGGTGAGACCGGCCGCACCCATGTCCTGGATGGCGATGACGGCGCCGGTCTGCATCAGCTCAAGGCAGGCTTCGAGCAGGCACTTTTCGGTGAAGGGGTCGCCGACCTGAACCGTCGGGCGCTTCTCTTCGATCGATTCGTCGAATTCGGCCGATGCCATGGTCGCGCCGCCGACACCGTCGCGGCCGGTCTTGGCGCCGAGATAGACGACGGGAAGGCCGACGCCCTTGGCTTCGGAGAGGAAGATTCCGTCGGACTTGGCAAGGCCGGCCGCGAATGCGTTGACCAGGATGTTGCCGTTATAGCGCGCGTCGAACTCGACCTCGCCGCCGACCGTCGGAACGCCGAAGGAATTGCCGTAGCCGCCAACGCCGGAGACGACGCCGGAAACGAGGTGCTTCGTCTTCGGGTGATCAGGCGAGCCGAAACGCAGTGCGTTCATGGCGGCGATCGGGCGGGCGCCCATGGTGAAGACGTCGCGCAGAATGCCGCCGACGCCGGTCGCGGCACCCTGGTAAGGCTCGATGTAGGACGGGTGGTTGTGGCTCTCCATCTTGAAGACGACGACGTCGCCATCATCGATATCGACGACACCGGCGTTTTCGCCCGGGCCCTGGATAACGCGCGGACCCTTGGTGGGGAGCGTGCGGAGCCACTTCTTGGAGGATTTGTAGGAGCAGTGCTCGTTCCACATGGCCGAGAAAATGCCGAGCTCGGTGAAGGTCGGCTCCCTGCCGATCAGATCCAGAATCCGCTGGTATTCGTCCGGCTTCAAGCCGTGGGCGGCGATCAATTCTGGAGTGATCGGGCGGGTATTGGAAATGGTCATGAGCTCTGCGAAGTCCCTGCCGTTGCGCGATTTCGGTGTCTTTAGCCTAAGTGGGTGCGGCGCGCGACAGAAAAAAGCCCGCTGTTCACAGAGAGCGGGCTTCGGAGCGTAATATCGGGAAGTTTAGAACTTGTAGCCGACCTGGATGCCAGCGCGGGTCATGCCGCTATTGGGGCCATCGCACAGGTTGGCGTGCGAGGAGTGAGCGATTTGCGCCATGACATTCCAATGCGCATCAAAGCGATAGCCCGCACCGACATACTCATGAAACATAAAGCGACAGCCGAGCTCGGGACCGTCCTTCGCGTAGTCGAGGTTGCCATTATGCCAGACGCCGCCGAAGCCGGCTTCGGCAAAGACTTTTTCGTTGAAATTGACAGTCCACGATAGACCGCCGAAGATTTGCGTTGCTTCGCCAGCGGTGCCTATGGACGTGCCAAGGTTCAGGCGCGGACGCGCCAGCGTCTGCTTCCAGTCGGTTGCCGCATCCTGGCCGAACGGGTCGAAGAAAACCGTGACCTCAGGGAAGACGCCATCTTCGTGGCTGTGGCCGCCCTGGATCGACGCGGAAGCGCCAAAGCGCAATTCGTCGAAGATCTTTTCATCTGCATGGGCCGAGACCGGCAGGAGCGAGATGTTTGCAAGGAGAGCCGCGAGAAGTAGTCCGCGACCGGTCGATGCCGATGCCATGCTGTTCATTAGATGCGCCGCCTTTGGTGCCGGCGCAGATCGCCGTCCTCAACGCAATTGGTAGCATGCAAATCGATTCGGTAAAGCGGACAGGCGCTGTAAGCCCTAGATTTCAGCGGGTGCGGCCGATCTGCAACAGCTTCAGACCTCGCCGTCGTATCCGGCGCCGCCACTTTCAAGCAGGCGTCGAACTGTCATCAAACCTGCAACCATTTCCCCTCTATCCTTGGGGGAGGAGAAGCTGATGCGCACGCGGTGATAGACCTTGTCGGTGCGCGCCGCCTTGAACTCGTCTTCATCGTCGATCAGCACGCCGTCGCGGAAGGCGGCGTTCTTGAAGGTGCCCGAGAGCCACGGATCGGGAAGCTTCAGCCAGATGAACGGCACATGCGGATGCGAGACGAAGTCGAAGCCCTGCAGCGTCTCGCGCGCCAGGTGTTCGCGCCCTGAAAGCTCGGTGATGCAGGTCTCGCGAATATCATGGGCCTCGCCGCTTTCGACAAGCCGGGCGCAGGCTTCGGCCAGAATGAAGGGCAGGCCGCCGGTGATCATCTTGTGGGTGACCTTGATGCGCTGGGCGAAATGCGGCGGGCAGGCGACCCAGCCGCCGCGGATGCCGGCGGCCACCGATTTCGACAGCCCGCTGATGAGGAAGGTGCGATCGGGCGCCAGCGAGGCAAGCAGCGGGTTTTCGTCGCCGGTCATGCCGCCATAGAGATCGTCCTCGATCAGCCAGACGCCATGTCTGCGCGCGATCTCTGCGATCTTGGCGCGTCGCGCATGCGGCATGGTTGATAGCGTCGGGTTGTGCGCCGTCGGCATCAGGAAGGCGAGCTTCGGGTGCTGCTGCGAGCAGAGCCGCTCGAAATCATCGGGAATGACGCCATGCTCGTCGGAATCGACCGTGATCGTCCGTCGGCCAAGGATGCGGGCGCTGCGGCTTACCTGCGTATAGCTCAGGTTCTCGAAGACAATCTTGTCACCGGGCGAGGATATCGCCGAGATTACGGCGATGGCAGCCGCGTGCGCGCCAAGCGTGGGGACGATGTTTTCGGTGTCGGGCGCCCAATCGTTGCGCGACAGCCAGCGACGCCCGGCCTCATACCAGTTTTTCGGGAAGACGCGGGAATAGGAAGAGATCTCGGCAAGCTGCTGCTCGCCGATATCGGCAAGGATGCGGCCGATGGCTTTGCCCTGGCCAAGATCGGGAGCCGCCGTCGTGTCGAAGCGGATTTTTCCTGATGGCGCGTCGATTGTCCTGGTGCCGCCGAGCGCAATCGTCAGCGGATCGGGCTGATTGCCCGGTGCCGTTTCGGCCCGGTCCAGCACATAGGTGCCGCGTCCCACTTCGCCTGCCACGAGGCCGCGCTCGTGCACCAGCGCGTAGGCGCGGCCGATTGTGCCGATTGTTACGCCAATATCATAAGCGAGATTGCGCTGCGGCGGCAGCTTGCTACCGGCGGGCAGGGCACCGCTGGCGATGGCGGATTCGATATTGTCCGCGAGACGCAGATAAACGGGACCGGAACCGCGCGAGAGATCAGGGAGCCAATTTGTCATGATGACAATTTCCTAGATTGTCACCCTTATCCTGTCAAGTCTATCAGGGTGAACGCATACAATCAGCGATCGGATAGTGACATGTCAGTAGCGCCTGACTTCAGGAGAGACAATCGGCTCCACCAAGCGGAACAATTCCGCGATACGCCGAGGTTCAATCGGCACGACGTGTGGGCCATTCTTGGTCGCGTGTGGGGCAAGGTCGCGCTCTGGCAGCAGAAGCGAGCCAGTCGTCGTGTGCTCAGGGATCTGACGGATACAGAGCTTCTCGATATCGGCATCAGCAGGGCCGATGCCGGCAAGGAAGTCGGCAAATCGTTCTTCTGGGATTGAGGCTTTGTGCGCCTAGCGCATCGGCCCGAAAATCGGAATCGATTTTCGGAAAGCTCGATGCGTAGATTCAAAGAGTTAGAGCGTCCTTTGTGCGTCCATTCGGACGCACTGCGCTCTAATACTGGCTTAGCTGCAGCTCTTGTTGCCGCCGGCCCAGCGCGTGACGTCGCCAGCGAT
The DNA here is from genome assembly GCF_056399145.1 of Rhizobium sp. 01N48. Taxonomy (NCBI): domain Bacteria; kingdom Pseudomonadati; phylum Pseudomonadota; class Alphaproteobacteria; order Hyphomicrobiales; family Rhizobiaceae; genus Rhizobium; species Rhizobium sp. 01N48. The sequence continues at coordinate 105,468 of NZ_JBFTQT010000012.1, read as the reverse complement.
GCGCGGGCGTGCCGGGCTGTCCATCATCGGGCCGAAAGCGTCGAGCTTGGAAGGGTTGCCTTCCGCCTGCACGACCAATAGCGGCCGGCTTTCTGGGCTGCCCTTGTGGACGACGAGAATGCGCGGGCGGCCGGAGAAGGAGTTGAGCTCCGGCGCCAGCTTGTAGGCGGCAAACGTTGCGTCGCCCGACTTGAACCAGCAGTTGTTGGCGGCTACCGCCACACGTTCCATGGTCGATAACGCGCTGCGGTCCTGCGTGGGCGCCGGTGTCTTGGATTGGCACGAAGCAACCAGTGCCGCGGTCGCGGCAATGGCGAGGACATGTGTCAGGGGCAGGTGAGGGCGCATCGATCTTGCTCCAGTGGACCGGATGAATGGCCTCATATCCGTTTAAGGTTAAGCAGCGATTACGTCGAGCGCGGAAGCGAACAACGCCCGGCCGTCGGAGCCGCCATGGGCCGCTTCGATCAGGTTTTCCGGATGCGGCATCATGCCGAGCACGTTGCCGCCCTCGTTCATGACGGCGGCGATATCGTTCAACGAGCCGTTCGGGTTGGTGCCCTCGGCGTAACGGAAGACCACCTGGCCGTTGCCTTCGATCTTCGCCAGCGTCTCGGCGTCGGCGAAGTAGTTGCCGTCGTGGTGGGCGACCGGGCAACGGATGATCTGGCCCTTGGCATAGGCGCGGGTGAAATCCGTCTCGGCATTGGCCACTTCAAGCTTGATCTCGCGGCAGACGAACTTCAGCGAGGAATTGCGCATCAGTGCGCCCGGAAGCAGGCCGGATTCAACGAGGATCTGGAAGCCGTTGCAGACGCCCAGAACCTTCACACCCTTGTTGGCCTTCTCGATGATCGCCTGCATGACCGGCATGCGCGCGGCGATCGCGCCGCAGCGCAGATAGTCGCCATAAGAGAAACCGCCCGGGATGACGATAAGGTCGACATCGGGGATATCGGTCTCCGTCTGCCAGATCGTCACCGGCGCCTGGCCGGAGATCTTGGTGAGAGCGGCGATCATGTCACGATCGCGATTGAGGCCCGGAAGCTGAACGACGGCGGATTTCATGGGTGTGGTTCAAACCTTGCTTGTGCTTCTGCGAGTTCTCGAAGTTCGAGACGGTTTTCGATGCGTTCGAGACGTTGGTCTTGACGGTCGAGCACGCTGTAGATGTTGTGGATGTCGTGATGCATGGACACCATCGTTCCGCGCATCGCGTTCATCTCTTCCTTCAATCCGCGCTGGCCGAATTTCAGCTCAGCGATATCTGCATGCACGCGCTTCAGAAGTTCATACACGAGTTCACTGCTGATTTCAGCCATCGGACAATCTCCGCAACTGTTAGTCGAGAGAAATAGTATAGTTCTCGATAACGGTGTTGGCGAGGAGTTTTTCGCACATGGCCTTGATGTCGCCTTCGGCCTTGGCCTTGTCGGTGCCTTCGACTTCGACGTCGAATACCTTGCCCTGGCGGACATGGCCGACGCCGTCGAAGCCGAGAGCGCCGAGCGCGCCTTCGATGGCCTTGCCCTGCGGATCGAGAACGCCGTTTTTCAGCGTGACGGTTACACGAGCCTTGATCACTTTGTCTTCCCTGTCTTGCTAGTTACTTGACGAGAACCGGACCGGTGCCGCGCACAGGCTCGTTCTCGTTGATGATGCCGAGGCGGCGCGCCACTTCCGAATAGGCTTCGAGAAGGCCACCCATGTCGCGACGGAAACGGTCCTTGTCCATCTTTTCCTGGGTGTCGATGTCCCAGAGACGGCAGCTGTCCGGCGAGATTTCGTCGGCGAGGATGATGCGCATCATGTCGCCTTCATAGAGGCGGCCGCATTCGATCTTGAAGTCGACGAGCTGGATGCCGACGCCCAAGAACAGGCCGGTCATGAAGTCGTTGACGCGGATCGCCAGCGCCATGATGTCGTCGAGCTCGGCGGGGTTGGCCCAGCCGAAGGCGGTGATGTGCTCTTCGGAGACCATCGGGTCTTCGAGCGCGTCCGACTTGTAGTAGAACTCGATGATCGAGCGCGGAAGCACGGTGCCTTCCTCGATGCCCAGACGCTTGGCCAGCGAGCCGGCGGCGACATTGCGCACGACGATCTCAAGCGGGATCATCTCGACTTCGCGGATCAACTGCTCGCGCATGTTGAGGCGGCGGATGAAGTGCGTGGGAATGCCGATCTTGTTCAGATGGTTGAAGATGAACTCGCAGATGCGGTTGTTCAGAACGCCTTTGCCATCGATGACTTCGTGCTTCTTCTTGTTGAAGGCGGTGGCGTCGTCCTTGAAGAACTGGATCAGCGTGCCTGGCTCGGGTCCCTCATACAGAATCTTGGCCTTGCCCTCGTAAATACGGCGGCGACGGTTCATTGCGATTGTTCTCTTGTCGTTGGCGCTCTTGGGATTAGCGCGAGTGGATCGATCTCGTGGCGTCCCCATAAAGGAAAAGCGAGGGTTTCACAATCCGCCTGTCACTCCTTCCCCGGATTCCGGTCTTCCGGAGCACCGATGCGAGAATCGAATGTCTAAGAAATCCATTCTACCCCGTTTCCCGGCTTAACAAAACGACCGCTGGTTAGTGCCGGGGTTTTGCAGTGTTTTATTTGGAGGCAGTCGCCTTGCTCGGCTTGCGTGGCGTCGCCGTATGGGCGGCTGCGGCCGCCTGGCGCCAGCTGGCGGCGCGAACGAAAGAGGGGATCTGCATTGCCGGCATCGGGCGGGCCAGCGCATAGCCCTGCAGCACGTCGCAGCCGAGGTCGCCCAGGATACGCGCGTGCTCCATGGTCTCAACGCCTTCGGCGGTCACCAGAATGCTCAGGGAGCGGCCGATCTCGATGATCGAGCGGACGAGCTTGCGCTGTTCCGACGAGGTCGGCAGCATGCGGATCAGTTCGCGGTCGATCTTCAGCGTCTTCGGGCTCAGCCTGAGCAGGCTGACGATCGAGGCATGGCCGGTGCCGAAGTCGTCGATCTCGATGTCGATGCCGAGACGGCGGAACTGGCGTAGATTGGCGATGACAGCGTCGTCGCAATCATCGAGCGAAATGGATTCCAGTAGCTCGAAGGCGATGGTTCCGGGCACGATCTTCAGTGCCCGCAGCTTCTTGCCGAGCGCCGGATCATCAAGTCTCCGGGAGGAGACATTGACCGCGATCTTCGGAATGATGATGCCTTCGCTCTCCCAGGCAGCGCGGTCGACAAGCGCCTGCTCGAGAATGACGCCGTCGATGGTCGCCACGACGTTGATGTCCTCGGCGATGTCGAGGAAGCGATCGGGAGCCAGCAGGCCATGTTCGCGGTGTTGCCAGCGGGCGAGCGTTTCGACGCCGGTGACATCAAGCGTGCGGGCATCGAACTGCGGTTGATAGAAGGGCACGAATTCGCGCCGCTCTAGGCCGATCAGGATATCATCGGCCAATCGCTTGCTGGCGATTACCTGGCGGCGGGCGTCCTTGGAGAAGAACTCGTGCCGGTTCCTGCCGCCGCTCTTGGCGCGGTAGAGCGCGATGTCGGCGTTGAGCAGGAGCTGCTTGCCATCGAGCGTCGGGCCGCTGTCGGTGGCGATGCCGACGCTGGCGCCGAAGCGGCACTCATGGTGCTCATAGCGTATCGGACGGCTGAGCTCGCGCACGATGCGCTCGGCCATGTTGGAGATTTTCTTCGGCGTGACATCGAGCGCGCAGAGCACCACGAATTCGTCGCCGCCGATGCGGGCCACGAAGTCGCCAGGTCGAACGGTCTCGGTCAGCACGACTGCTGCGTGCTTCAGCATGGCATCGCCGGCGCGGTGGCCGAGCGTGTCGTTGATCTGCTTGAAGCGATCGAGGTCGATATGCAGCACCGCGAGCGTATCGTCGGTAGTGCTTGCTTTAGTCGAATATTCTTCGAGCTTGCGGTCGAGATAGCGGCGGTTCGGCAGCCCGGTCAAAAAGTCATGAAGGGCGAGATGCTCGATGCTCTCCTTGGCCGCCTCGAGTTCGCGGTTGTGGGCCTCGGCAAGATCCTTGGCCCGCTGGAGCTCGGCGTTGAGCGCCACTTCCTCGGTCACGTCCCAATTGGCGCCGATCAGCTTGCGGTGGCCGTTGCCGTCGATGAAGAAGGCCGCCTTGGCGCGGATGACGCGTTCGGCGCCGTCGCCACGTATGATCCTGAATTCGTGCTGGAAGCCCGACTGGCGCTCGATGTTCTCTGCTACCGTCGCCTGTACCCGGTCGCGGTCGTCGGGATGCAGCGTTTCGGTCCAGACGTCGCCCTGCGAGGCGCGTGTCGGGTTCGTGATGCCGTAGATCCACAAGAGGCGCGCGTCCCATTCGACGGTGCCGGCATCGAGATCGGATTCGAACACGCCGATCCCCGAAATGTCGAGCGCAAGATCAAGCCGCCGCGACATGTGCGCCAGCCGCTCTTCCGCCTCCTTGCGGGCGGTGATGTCGGTGTCTGTGCCGACGAGGCGGGCGGGGGCGCCGTTTTCGTCCCATTCCACGCAGGCGCCACGGCATTCGATCCAGATCCAGTGGCCGTCCCTATGTCGCTCGCGATATTCGAAGACACGGAAATTCGGATCGCCGGCATTCTGCCGGTCGATCGCCTCGATGACGAAGGCGCGGTCGTCGGGATGGATCAGCGCGATCCAGGCATCGTAGTCGCCATCCGCCTCTTCGTCGGGCGCCATGCCGCGCATGGTCTTCCACGTTTCGGAATAATAGCGCGTTCCAAGCTTGAGGTTGTGATCCCACACGCCGAGATCCGAGCCGACAAGCGCGTAATTCCAGCGGCTTTCGCGCTCGACTAGCGCGTCGGTCTCGCGATCGGAAGCATCCGCTGAAGCGATGCTGTCACCGCTTTTGCTCGAACCAATCTCGTGATCAGGCCTCTTTTTGGTCAATGCTCGCACTCGCTCGTCTGGCGTGTGTCAATTTGCTTATATTGAATTAAGTTGGGCTTAATATCGGAGCAAACTTATCGCGCTGTCCAGTGCTCCCAAAGTCGTGGTCTCGGTCACATGCATCCGGCCGAGCAATCGCGGCGATGTCATTTGCAACGATGGCACAACGCCCGCAAAATACCTGTTCGGTGTTTTCCGCCCTATATGATGGGTATGGAGGAAAAGCCATGGCTCAGGATTGGCCAATGTTCATCATGCAATGCGTCGTTCTCGCCGCGTTTGCGAGCGTGTTTTTCGTGCGCGGCGAGGGTGATTGAGTTTTATTCGCGTGGGAATGCGAGCGCGGCCTAGCCCTTGAGACGGCTGAGGAACTGCGCGAAGACCATCGTGCCCTCGGGCCACGGGCCGTGACCGGAATCGGCGTTGATGTGGCCGGATTCTCCCGCATCAACAAGCAATGAGCCCCAGCTTGCGGCGATCTCGTCGGCATGCTCGTAGGTGCCGAATGGATCGTTGCGGCTGGCGACCGTGACGCTCGGAAACGGCAAGGGTTCGCGCGGGTAAGGGCCGAAGGTCATCAGGTGCTTCGGGCGGATGTCGGGGTTGGTGACATCGGGCGGCGCCACCAGGAAGGCGCCGGCGACCGGCTTCTCGAATTGCGGGATCGCATGCAGAAGCGACGGCACGCCGAGCGAGTGGGCGACAAGGACCACCGGACGGGTCGATTTATTGACTTCCTCTGCAATCCGCGCTGCCCAGTCCTCGCGCACGGGCTTGGACCACTCCGCCTGCTCGACGCGGCGCGCGGTGCTGAGTTTCGCCTCCCAGCGGCTCTGCCAGTGGTCGGGGCCGGAGTTGGTGTAACCGGGGATGATGAGGATTTCGGCGTCTGAAGCTTTCATGGTGCCGCCGATGTGAGAAGGCGCGGCGATAAAGTCAAGGGAAAGCAGGACAGCGCGGCCAATTTTTGTTATGTTAGCGCATTGCCGGTCGCGCTCGATGTCGGCACCGCCGATGCTTTCGCCGCTGGCCTCAATGGCTGAGGAGGAGAAAGCCATGACGGCATTTCACGTCATGTCCGGCGCGGACGATGTCTATTCGCGCCCGGTCATCAACAGAATTGGCCTTGCCGACGTCTTCGACGCCATCCGGCTCGGTATGGCGGATTTCAGGGAAAAACCATCGCATTACGTGTTCCTGTGTCTGATGTATCCGATCGCGGGCATTTTTCTCGCGGTGGCCACGTCGAGCGCCAACCTGTTGCCGATGATCTTTCCGTTGATCGCGGGCTTTGCGCTGATCGGGCCTCTGGCGGCGATTGGCCTCTATGAGATCAGCAGGCGGCGGGAGGCTGGAATGGACAGTTCCTGGCGGCACGCGATGGAAGTGACGCGGTCGCCGGCTTTTCCGTCGATCGTCACCGGCGGGCTGATGCTGTTTGCCTTCTTCGTCGTCTGGCTGGTGGCCGCGCAGACGCTCTATCTCAATGTGCTGAGCGACGTGTTTCCGCGCTCGATGTCAGCCTTCTTCTCCGAGATCTTCGGTACAACAGAAGGCATGCAGCTGATCATCTGGGGCAATCTGATCGGGTTCGGCTTCGCGCTGATCGTGCTGGCGACGACCGTCGTCACCTTTCCGATCCTGCTCGACCGTGACATCGGCCTTGTAGCCGCCATGGAGACGTCGCTGCGGGCCACGTTTGCCAATCCGGTTCCGGTCCTGTGCTGGGGCCTGATCGTCGCGGTGTCGCTTGCCGTCGCCACAATCCCGCTCTTCGTCGGGCTGGCGCTGGTGATGCCGATCCTCGGCCATTCGACCTGGCACCTCTATCGGAAGCTGGTGGCGCCGCCCATCGTTTGATCGCCATCTGGTTCACTCCGGAACCCAATGCCTTCCTCGGAGTTTGACTGGTGCAAGCTTTGAGGGAGGCAAACATGGCAGACACGCAGCATATCTTCATGCGCTTTTCGGCGAAGACGTCGGAATGGGCGGGCAAGCCCGTGACCTTCGTCCTTGCATTGATCCTGGTGATCCTCTGGGCCGTTACGGGGCCGTTCTTCGATTATTCCGAGACGTGGCAGCTGGTGATCAACACCGGCACGACGATCATCACGTTCCTTATGGTTTTCGTGCTGCAGAACGCCCAGACGCGCGACACGCGGGCCATCCAGGCGAAGCTCGACGAATTGATCCTGACGAGCCATGCGGAGAACCGGTTCATCGGTATCGAGAACCTCGACGAGGACGACCTGAAGCATCTGGACCGGCTGGTGGCGAAGGCTGCAAAGGGCGGGCAGGCGGAGAAGCTGGCGGCGGCCGATGCCGCGCCGAAATCCACGAAGACGGCAACCGCCGTGCGCAAGAAGATCGATGTGGCGCGTTCGCAGAAGGACAAACGAAAAACGGCGCCCCGAAAGGCGCCGCAGAAGAGTTGATCAGGTCGATCACCTATTGGCGAAGACCCGGTTGAAGATCGTGTCGACATGCTTGGTGTGGTAGCCGAGGTCGAACTTCTCGCGGATTTCCTCTTCCGACAGTGCGGCGCGCACCTCGGCGTCGGCAAGCAGCTCCTCGAGGAAGTCGGCGCCCTTTTCCCAGACCTTCATGGCGTTGCGCTGGACCAGACGGTAGCTGTCCTCGCGGGACACGCCAGCCTGGGTGAGCGCCAAGAGCACGCGCTGGCTCATGACCAGTCCCTTGAACTGGTTCATGTTGCGCAGCATGTTTTCAGGATAGATCACCAGCTTCTCGACAACGCCGGCCAGACGGTTCAGCGCGAAATCGAGCGTGATCGTCGTGTCGGGGCCGATGGCGCGCTCGACGCTCGAATGGCTGATGTCGCGCTCATGCCAGAGAGCGACATTTTCCATCGCCGGAACAACGGACATGCGCACGAGGCGGGCTAGACCCGTCAGGTTTTCTGTCAACACCGGGTTGCGCTTGTGCGGCATGGCCGACGAGCCTTTCTGGCCGGGAGAGAAGAACTCTTCGGCTTCGAGCACTTCGGTGCGCTGCATGTGGCGGATTTCGATGGCGACGTTTTCGATCGACGAGGCGATGACGCCAAGCGTGGCGAAGAACATCGCGTGGCGGTCGCGCGGAATGACCTGGGTCGAGATCGGCTCGGCGGCGAGGCCGAGCTGCTCGCAGACATATTCCTCGACGCTGGGGTCGATATTGGCAAAGGTGCCGACGGCGCCCGAGATCGCACCCGTTGCGACTTCGGCGCGGGCAGCGACCAGACGATCGCGGTTGCGCTTCATTTCAGCGTAGAAGCGCGCGAAGGTCAGGCCCATCGTGGTCGGCTCGGCGTGGATGCCGTGGCTGCGGCCGATGCGGACCGTATCCTTGTGTTCGAAGGCGCGGGTCTTCAGCGCCGCAAGAACGCGGTCCATGTCTGCAAGCAGAAGATCGGATGCGCGCACCAGCTGGATGTTGAAGGTGGTGTCCAGCACGTCGGACGAGGTCATGCCCTGGTGGACGAAGCGGCTGTCGGGGCCGATGAATTCCGCGAGGTGGGTCAGGAAGGCGATGACGTCGTGCTTGGTGACGGCTTCGATCTCGTCGATGCGGGCGACGTTGAATTCGGCGACCGAACCCTTTTCCCAGATGGTGCGCGCGGATTCCTGCGGGATGACGCCGAGGTTGGCGAGCGCGGTGCAGGCATGAGCCTCGATCTCGAACCAGATACGGAACTTGGTTTCGGGCGACCAGATGGCGACCATTTCAGGTCGGGAGTAGCGCGGGATCATGGCTTCCTGCTTTCGTTCGTAAGGAATGTTGGCGTTCTAAAGGGGAATGTTGGCGCCCGTGTAGCAAAGACGCGCGGCAATCTCAACGCATGCGTTTCGCAAGCGCGAAACTCGTTGCCAGCAGGCAGGCAAGCCCGAGGGGGACGAAGAGCCGTAAACCGAGCACCATGAACTGGTAGACGGAGCTCGCGCCGGTGAAGATGAGCTGGAAAAACCAGATCACAGATCCTCCCGGTGCATGCCAGCGCGAGTAGAAAACCCTGTAGTCCATGGCGAAGAGAAACGCCGTCATCAGGATGGTGCAGGCCGCTAGCGCCACGAAGAAGGCGGCAAACCGCGTCTCGATCCGGCGCTTGTGCGCGAAGAAGCGGCCGAGCATCAGCGCAAACGGCCAGGCAAGCAGGCCGCCCGCGAAATAGAGGATGGCGAGATCGCCGAGGTGGCTGGTCTCCAGGCCGTTGCGCAGATAGAGCGTGCTCATTGCCGCAGCCAGCATCTGGAGAGCCCAGAGCGGCGCGCCGATGAGCATGGCGGAGTAGGGCGGGTACGCAGCCCGTAGCCGGTCTCCCATCAGCAACACGCCGCTCCCGAGATTACTTTGCCCGATCTTACTTGGATTGCCCTTCCGCAGCGGTGCGGAGCGCCGAAATCGCCTGCTTGTAGGCCTCGACCGAGCCGCCCTTGAATATGGCGGAGCCGGCGACAAGCACGTTGGCGCCCGCCTTGCCGATCACAGGTGCTGTTTCGATCGTCACGCCACCGTCGACCTCGAGGTCGATCGGCCGGTCACCGATCAGTGACTTGGCTGCGGCGATCTTGTCGGCCATGGCGGGGATGAACTTCTGGCCGCCGAAACCGGGATTGACCGACATGATGAGGATCAGGTCGATATCATCCAGTACGTTCTCGAAAACGGAAAGCGGCGTTGCCGGATTGAGGGTGACGCCGACCTTCTTGCCGAGATTGCGCACGGTCTGCAGCGAACGGTGCAGATGCGGGCCGGCCTCGGCGTGGATGGTGATCCGGTCGCAGCCGGCCTTGGCGAAAGCTTCGAGATAGTCGTCGACAGGCGCGATCATCAGGTGGCAGTCGAAGGTCGCGTCGGTGTAGGAGCGCAGCGACTTGATGACATCCGGGCCGAAGGAAATATTGGGAACGAAGTGACCGTCCATGACGTCGAGGTGGATCCAGTCGGCGCCGGCCGCGGTCACGTCGCGCACCTCCTGGCCGAGCTTGGCGAAGTCGGCGGCCAGAACGGATGGCGCGATGCGGATGGGCTGGGTCATTGTCTCTCTCCGTTGAAGTCGCCTGGGATCAAGCAGGCGTTATTGCGCCGGCGCGCTGAAGGGGACGAATGCCCCGGAGCGCCATTGCATCAGCTGGTAAGGGTTTTGCGACAGTTCGTGGCCGGCGTCGAAGGTGATCTGGCCGAGCACGGTGTCGAAGGGCATGCCGCCGAGATGCTGGACGACCGGCCGCTCGTCGCTTGCCGCCGCCTGCACCGCCTTGATCGCGATCTCGACCGCGGCATAGGCTGGCAGGACGTAGCCCTCGGGCTCGATTCCGGCGGCGCGTAGCGCCACACCAGCGGGCGACGCATCCGCGCGGGCGGTATAATCGGGCAGTGTTACGGCCAAGACGCCATCGGCAAGCGGCAGCGGCTGGTCGGCCGCGCGCATTCCGTCGCCGCCCATCAGGTCGAGCGCGATCTTTTCGGCCTTGGCGTCGCGGGCGATGATGGAGACGTCGCTGCGGTCGCCGCCGATGAAGACCTTGGTCGCGCCCGCTCTCTTGAGCCGGCGAACGAGTGCGATCTGCTGCTCCTGACCGGGGCGGTATGTATCGGTGAAGACGGGCTTCAGGCCGTTCTGCTCCAGAGCGTTGCGCACCGCTTCGGTGAGCTCGCGACCGTGGATCGTGCCGTCCTCGACCAGGGCGATGGGGCTCGATGCCCAGTCGTGCAGGATGACATCGATGATCTTCGCGGCCTCGGCGCCATCGGCGGGCGCAAGGCGAAATAGCGGCCAGCCGTTCTTCAACGCATCTTCCATGAGAATGCGAGAGCGGACCGACACGGTGATGGCAGGGATGTTGGCGTCCTTCAGCTTGGGGAGCGCGCCGTCGAGCGTCTGGCTGCAGAGGAAGCCGATGGCGACCTGGACCTTGGCTGCGATCAGCGCATCGGCGACGGCGCCACCGCTATTGTCCTCGCAGGGTTCGTTGACGGTGACGATGGTATCACCATCCTGGCGGATCTTCGCCTCGGCGCCGGCGGCGATCTGAGCGCCCAGCGGCGCGAAACTACCCGTCTGCGGAGCGACGACGCCAATCGTCACGCCGGCTGCATGGCATTCCCCGGCTGCGACAAGCAGCAGCGGCAGAAGACCTAAGCAACGCGAGATAGTCATGAAAGATGCACGCCCCAACCGTTTATTCCTGCTCTTTTATCCGTCCGGAATGGATCGTCAAAGAAAAACGCGCGGATTGGTCGCTTTTCGGCATCGGTTTGTAGAAAAGATAACCTATGACCGTCATAATGCGCGCGAAATGCGTGTGTTCGTGGAGTGAAATTTTGTTGAGCAAGCAACCGATCGATCCCGGCCTTTACAGGGACGCGATGAGCCGCTTTGGCGGGCACGTTCAGTTGGTGACGACCGCGGTCGGCGACCAGCGGCGCGGGGTGACGATCACGGCGGCTTGTTCCGTCTCTGACAGCCCGGCGACGGTGCTGGTCTGCCTCAACAACAGCAATCCGAAGAACGAGATCTTCTTCCGCAGCGGTATCTTCGCGCTGAATACGCTGGGCGCGCATCATCAGGCGCTGGCCGACGCGTTTTCCGGGCGCACGAAAGTGGAGGACGGCGATCGTTTCTCGACGGGCCGTTTCGACAAGCTGGTCACCGGCGCGCCGGTGCTGATGGACGCGCTCGCCTCCTTCGATTGCCGGGTGACAGAGATCAAGGAGATGACGACGCATCACATCATCTTCGGCGAAGTCATGGCGGTGCGGTTCGACGAGGCGAAGCCGGCGCTGTTCTACATGAACCGCGATTATTACAGCCTGTAGAGCGAGCTTTCTCATGGACGCGGCCGAAATCGAAGAGATGTTTCAGGGGCTTGGCCCCGTCACCATCAAGCGCATGTTCGGCGGTAAGGGAATCTATCATCTCGGCCGGATCATTGCGCTGGAGTTTCGCGGCGACATGCTGCTGAAGGCCGATGACGTCAGCTCGCCCGCCTTCGCTGATGCCGGCGCCAGCCAGTGGACCTATGAGGGAAAGACGGGCAAGCCGGTGAAGATGCCATACTGGTCAATCCCCGACGACGCTTATGACGATCCGGATCTGATGGCGGGCTGGGTGCGGCTGGCCTACGAGGCGGCGATGCGGGCGGAGTGAGCGGCCGCGCTCTCAATCTTCAATTCTAGAACTGTTCCGGGCCGAGATGGCCAATGGCGGCCTCGGCGAAAGCGGAGAGCGGCTGCGGCAGATCGTTGCGCGTGAACCAGCCGAAATCCGAAAGCTTGTCGGGCTCGGTCAATGCCGGTTCGCCGGCGTAGTCTTCAGCGATGTAAAGCAGCGAGATCCAGTGCTGGCGGTCGGCGTCGCTGATCACCTCGGTCTGGCCCAAGAGGCTGACGCGACCGATTTCAAGGCCGCTTTCTTCCTCGGCCTCGCGTTTTGCCGCCTGTTCGGCCGGCTCCATATGATCCACCTTGCCGCCCACGATGCTCCAGTGGCCGGCTTCGGGCGCCTTGACGCGCTTGTAGAGGAGGATCTTTCTGTGGCGCAGGATAACCAATCCTACGCCGAGACCCGGAAAATCAATGCCGGGGCTGCCCATCCTATCAGATCTTGGCGTTTGCCGTGATCAGCATGAAGGCGGGGATGTCGTCGCCGAAGCCAACCGGTGTCGGGCCGTCATCATGGTCGCGGTAGCGGCGGCGGTCGCGATTGTCATCGTTAGCCGGATAAGGGCGGCGGTCGCGCGCGTTGTTGTTCTGCCTGTTGTTTTCTGCTTTGCGCTCTTGCTTCACGCTTTCGACCCTTGCTGGTGCGGCTTGTACCGGTGCGGCTGCTGTTTCGATCGTCTCGACGCCATTATCCTCGGCGGCGATATCAGATTTATGACCCGAACGATTTCTGCCGCGGCCACGGTCCTTATCCCGCTCACGGCCGCCCTTGCGGCGCGAGCGATCGTCGTCACGGCTCGGCTCGGCCGGCGGCAACGACGTGAGATCGCCATTGTGCCATTCGATCTTCTCACCGATCAGCTTTTCGATCGCGTCGGTGAATTTCTGGTCGCGGCTGGTGACGATGGTAAAAGCAGCGCCTGCACGGCCTGCGCGGCCAGTACGGCCGATGCGATGCACGTAATCCTCAGCGTGGATTGGTACATCGAAGTTGAAGACGTGGCTGACATCGGGGATGTCGAGACCACGAGCGGCGACGTCGGAGGCCACCAGAAGCTGGAGCTGGCCGTCGCGGAAATTCTGCAGCATGGTCGTGCGCGAACGCTGGTCCATGTCGCCATGCAGCGCGCCGACGGAGAAGCCGTGGCGTTCCAGCGAGCGGAACAGATCGGCGACGTCCTTCTTGCGGTTGCAAAAGATGATGGCGTTCTTCAGCTCTTCCTGGGCACGGATGAGATCGCGCAGCGTCGAACGCTTTTCGTAATCCTTGCCGTGCGCGGCGACAAGGCGCTGCGTGATGGTCTTGGATGCAGAGGCAGGCTTCGCGACTTCGACGCGTTCCGGGTTCTGAAGGAAGCGGTCGGCCAGCTTCTGGATTTCCGGCGGCATGGTGGCCGAGAAGAACAGCGTCTGGCGGGTGAACGGGATCATCTTGGCGATGCGTTCGATATCGGGAATGAAGCCCATGTCGAGCATGCGGTCGGCTTCGTCGATGACGAAGATCTCGACGCCGCTCATCAGGAGCTTGCCGCGCTCGAAATGGTCAAGCAGGCGGCCGGGGGTGCAGATGAGGACATCGGCGCCACGCTCGAGCTTGCGATCCTGCTCTTCGAACGAAACGCCGCCGATCAGCAGCGCGACGTTGAGGCGGTGGTTCTTGCCGTACTTCTCGAAGTTCTCAGCCACCTGGGCGGCGAGTTCGCGGGTCGGCTCGAGGATCAGCGTGCGCGGCATGCGAGCGCGGGCGCGGCCCTTTTCAAGCAGCGACAGCATCGGCAGAACGAAGGAGGCGGTCTTGCCGGTGCCCGTCTGTGCGATGCCGCAAATGTCGCGGCGCTGAAGCGCAAACGGAATCGCGCCAGCCTGAATAGGTGTTGGCACCGTGTAGCCCGCGTCGGTGACAGCGGAAAGCACTTTTTGGCTCAAGCCAAGATCAGCAAATGTCGTCAAAGGGAAAACTGTTTCCGTTCCGGTTCGGCCAGGCTCAGGCTTGAGTCGGCGGGATTGCATGCCGCAATGCAGCGCCACATAGGCTGAAACGGTTGAGAAGTCAAGGAACCGGCGCGGTCTCAGGGTTGTTGAGGTAAAACCACCGTTAGCGGGATCGTTCAGTTTATATAGCTGGCGAGTTTCGTGCCGGCGCTGATGAAGTAGATCGGGTCGACGGCGCGACCATTCTGGCGCACTTCGTAGTGCAGATGGGTGCCGGTGGAACGGCCGGTGCTGCCGGCGAGACCGATCGTGTCCTCACGGCCAACAGTGTCGCCGACCCTGACCAGAATCTCGGACATGTGGCCGTAGCGGGTGGAGATGCCGTTGCCGTGGTCGATCTCGACCATGTTGCCATAACCGCCGGTCCAGCCGGCCGTGACGACCTTGCCGGGCGCGGTCGGGCGGACCTTTTCGCCGGGTGCGAAGCGGAAATCGACACCGGAATGCAGCGCCAGCCGGCCGATGAAGGGATCGCGGCGGTTGCCGAAGGGGCTGGTGATTTCCTTGCCGATGGCGGGGTTCTGGAAGGGCAGAGACGAGGCGGTGTTGCGCACGGTTTCGAGCCGGGTGAGGGCGGTGTCGAGCTGTGCCAGCGAATTGTCGAAATCGTCGCCGCTCTCGGGCTCGACATAGGGACCGCCGACGGCGCTGTCGTCTGCGGCCTTTGCGCTCGCTGTCTCGGAGGGCACGCGGATCTGGAAGCGGGTCAGCACGTTGGAGATCGCAGCCGACGCGTCGGTGGCATCGGTCGTCAGCTGGCTGACGCGATCACGCTGGCGCTGCTCGATCCCCTTGAGCGAGAGAGTCACCTTGGAGAAGACGCGGTCGGCACGGTCGCCCATGGTTTCGCGGGCCGGGACGTAGGAGAGCGTCGAGTTATCAGGCGTCACGTCAGCCGGCGTTGCGTCGCCGGCGAGTTGCCGCTCGATCGCCTGCATGGCGGCGGGCAGTTCGGCGCGCTTGCCTTTGGTCTCGGGCGCATAGGCGGAAGCGGGCGTTTCCGTCTTGGCGTCGAGGCCGGAGTTCTCGGCGCGGTCGAGCAGCTGCCCAAGCTTGCCGCGGCGCGAGGTCAGCGCCTGCTGCTGCTCCATCAGTTTGTCGACCTTGTCTTCGACCACCTGCTGGTCGAGCAGCTGGCGGGAGGTGACGCGATCGACCTGGGCGCGCAGTGCCGCGATGCGATCCTCATAGTCATGCTGCATCCGCGCCTGGCGCGCCATGGTTGCGCCGATCAGGTCGTCGCGCAGCACCAAATAAGAAGTGGCGATCAGGTAGCCGATGGCGAAAACGCCGACGAAGCAGACCGYGATTGCCGCCATCCAAGGCTTGACGGTCAGGTGACGAACCCGATCGCCGCTGGCAAGGATCAGGATATGTTCCTGTTTTTGCTTGCCGAATACGCCGTTCTGCTGTGTGTGCGCCACGGAGAATCTCCCAACTCACGGACCTGCCTGAATTGGGTCGATTACATACTGTTAAGGTTAACAAAGCCTTAGATTTGGCCTTATTCAACGCATGGGCGAATTATTGGAGTTTACTCTCGCTACACTTAAGAAGCGAGATTCTTGACCGCCGTCAGCACGGTTTCGGCGTGGCCCGCGACCTTTACCTTCTGCCAGATCGTGGCGATCGTGCCGTCAGGACGGATCAGGAATGTCGTGCGCTCGACGCCCATATAGGTGCGGCCGTACATGCTCTTCTGTTTCCAGACGCCGTAGGCCTCCAGCGTGGTCTTTTCTTCATCGGCCGCGAGCGTCACGCCGAGCTTGTGCTTCTTGATGAAGCGATCATGGCAGGCAGCCGAATCCGGCGACATGCCGATAACGGCGGCGCCGGCCTTTTCGAATTCGTCGGCAAGGGCGGTGAAGGCGATCGATTCGGTCGTGCAGCCTGAGGTGTCGTCCTTCGGATAAAAGAAAAGAACCAATGCTTTGCCTCGGAAATCCGTCAGCTTCACGCGTCCGCCGCCATCACGCGGGAGATCGAAGTCGGGCGCGCTGGAGCCGATGCTGAGTTCCGCCATGGGGAAACCTTTCTTTTGCCGGGTTTGTGGATAAGAGGTGATTTGCCAGATATATATTGGACAAATCACCGTCCAGCCAGTCTGGTCCAATCACAGAACAGGGAGACAGGCGAGGCGCATGTCGGCGATCCGCGGCGAGAAGATTAGATTCCGCAAGAAAGATATCGTCGCGCTGCACGATCTTCCCTCGGCGCGAACGGAAGATCCGCTGATCGTTCATTGCCCGCCCATGCGCTCGCGCATGCGCCGGACCGCGGGGCTTGCTGGCGGCTGCATCGGCGTGCTGATCTTCATCATCGCTGCCATCATCTTCACGGTCGAAAGCGGCATCTTCGACGAACCCTTGTCGCGGCAGGCGCAATCGGCGCTAAATTCCGCGATCGGGCCGCGCTACCGGGCCGAGGTCGGCTCCACGGTCATTCGCTTCACCTCGAACATGCGGCTGGCGCTCGAGGCGCGCGACGTCAACCTGATCGACGAGAAGAGCGGCCAGCACATGTCGACGACGGGCGCCATGCGCATGGCGCTCGATCCGCTGCAGCTTTTTCGGGGACGGATCGCGATCGCCCAGGTGGAAGCGCAGGATATCGCGCTCGACACCGCGCTTCTGCCCTCTGGCGATCCGGTCAAGCTTGATAATCTCAGGATCGACCAGATCCCGGCGGCGATGGAAACGGCATTCCAGCAGCTGGATATTCTCGACGGTTTCRTCGATCGCGGCGGCACGAAGTCGATCAAGCTCGAGGGGCTCGACATCAAACTCGCGGATACCGACAACGGGCCGCTCTCCATCGTCGTCAACAGCCTGGTGTTTTCGAGAAATGCTGATCGCGCGCTGCAGCTCGATGGCGAGGTCGCGATCAACGGCCGCGTCACGACGCTGCATATCGGCACCGAAAAGACCGATGGGCGCACGTCACGGCTGACGGGCGAACTTGCCGGCGCCGACCTCGCGCCGTTCACCCTCAAGCGCAATGCGATCGGCGAGATAAGGCAGGGTGTCGATGGGCTGGCCGATACGATCATTTCAGCGGAGCGCGGAGGAGAGACGTCCAAGCCTTCGCTTGCCGCTACCGTCAATCTACAGCCCGGCAATTTCTACATGGACGGCGAGGCGCAGCCGCTGACCGGCGGGCGGGTCAATCTCGCCTATGATTTCACCAAACAATCTCTTGAGATCGCGCGCTCGCAGCTGCAGTTCGGGCCGACGATCGTGCCCTTCAATGGCGCGCTGATCGACCTCGACAAGATCGACCCGGCCGCCGAAAAGGGGTTTGGCGTCGATCTGCTCGTCAGCGGCGGTACCGCCGCACCCGTCACCTCGGGCGAGCAGCCGCTTCCCTTCGATATCCAGGCGACGGGCCGCTATTTCGTCGGTGCCCGCGAATTGCAATTCCCCAACATGGCGGTGTCGAGCCCGGCCGGATCGCTCTACGGCTCGCTGCATGTCCGCTTCGGCGGCAAGTCGCCCGAGATCAGCTTCTCCGGCCAGTCGCAGCAGCTGCAGACCACGGCGGTGAAGCAGCTCTGGCCGTTCTGGATGGCGTCTAAGGGGCGCGAGTGGGTCGAGCGCAATCTCTATGGTGGCGTGGTCAGCAATGCCTCGATCGATGTCTTCATTCCCTTCGACCGGCTTGAGGAGGCCATCGGCAAGGGGCTGAAGCTGGACGAGAACCAGATCAAGATCGCCTTCGACATTGCCGGCACCCGCATGAACGTGACCGGCGACATTCCGCCGATCCGCGATACCAGCGCGCATTTCGAGCTGGCTGGTCCGAAGGCGACGATCTCGATCAAGAGCGGCAAGTCGTTTTTCCCATCGGGGCGCACCGTCGATGTCGGCGAGGGCACCTTCATTCTGCCGTCGACCTATGAAAAGCCGCTGATGGCCGAGCTCAACCTGCCTATCTCGGGTGCTGCCGATGCCATCGGCGAGTTGCTGACCTTCAAGCCGATCCAGGTGCTGCAGCGCGCGGGCTTCGTGCCTGAAGACCTGAAGGGCAATGTGACGGCCTCGGTGCAGGCGCGTATCGGGCTGATCGCCTCGCAGAACCCGCCGCCGGTCGAATGGAAAGCGACGCTGCAGCTGCAGGACCTCGACGTCGCCAAGGCGATATCGGGGCGCAAGATCACCAATCTCGACGGCGTGCTGACGGCCGACCCCAAACAGGTGGTTCTCGACGGAAAGGGCGAGATCGACGGCGTGCCGGCGACGGTCAAGCTGGTGGAGCCGACCGACAAGTCCTCCGACATCCAGCCTCAGCAAAGCGTGACGGCGACGCTGAGCAACGATCAGCGCGAGAAGATCCTGCCTGGTCTCTCCGATATCATCGATGGGCCGATCAGCGTCGAGCTCGATCGCATCGACAAGGATCGCCAATCGGTCTCGCTCGATCTCGGCAAGGCGCGGCTCGATCTGCCCTGGATCGGCTGGTCCAAGGGGAGCGGCATCGGCGCCACCGCTAATTTCGAGATTTCCGGTCCCGACGACAACCTGCAGATCAAGAATTTCGTGCTGAAGGGTGACGGATTTGGCGCGACGGGCGCGCTGGCGCTGAGCAAGGGCAATCTGCAGAAGGCCGATTTCGACAGCGTGAAGCTGTCATCGCTCGACAGTTTCGCCATCTCCCTTCGCCGCGCCAAGGGCGGCATGGACGTCTCTGTCTCCGGCAGCAGCGCCGATGTGCGGCCGGTTCTTGCCCGGATCAAGTCGGGCAGCGGAGACAAGGGTGACGGCGGGTCGAAGAACGACAGTGGCATTTCGCTCAAGGCCAAGCTCGACAGCGTCGTAGGCTTCAACGACGAGAAACTGCAGAACGTTCAGTTGACCTACGCCGCGCAGGGCAGCCGCATCCAGTCTCTCAACCTCTCGGGCGTCACCGGCAGCGGCGAGGCCGTTGTGGCGCAGACGCAAGGCAGTGGTGTCATCAACATCACCAGCGGCGATGCCGGGGCGGTCTCGCGCTTCGCCGACCTCTACCAGCATATGCGCGGCGGCCTGCTCAACCTTTCGATCCGGCTCGGCGCCGGCGACAATTGGGATGGGTCCATCGACGTCCGCCGGTTCTCGATCGTGAACGAGCAGCGTCTCCACTCGATCGTCTCGACGCCCGTCGGCCAGGAGCAACGCAGCCTGAACGCGGCCGTGAAGCGCGACATCGACACATCGGCGCAGCGCTTCCAGCGCGGCTTCGCCCGTATCTTTTCAAGAAATGGTGTCGTCAGCATCGAGAATGGCGTGGTGCGCGGCGATCAGGTCGGCGCGGTGTTCCAGGGCACGCTGCGCGACGTTCGCGGCAATATGGACATGAACGGCACCTTCATGCCTGCCTACGGCCTGAACCGCCTCTTCGCCGAACTACCCATCATCGGCATCATCCTAGGCAACGGCACCGACCGCGGCCTGATCGGCATCACCTTCAAGCTGACCGGCAAGCTCGATTCGCCGAACCTGACGATCAACCCGCTCTCCATCATCGCGCCTGGAGTGTTTCGGAATATTTTTGAGTTTCAGTAAGGCGGGACAAAAAAAGGCCGACGCTTGCGCGCCGGCCTTTTTCGCAATCTTAGCACCTGCCGCCCTCAAGCAGCCGGGCGGATCAGGATGTGCTTCTTCTTGCCGAGCGACAGCTTGATCACGCCGTCGGCGGTGACCTCACCGCTGCCGATGAGCTTGCGCTCATCGCTGACGGCCTGGTCGTTGATGCGGACCGCGCCGCCCTGGACGTGGCGGCGGGCTTCGCCGTTGGAGGTGGCAAGGCCGGCGCGGACGATGAGGGCGAGAAGGCCGATGCCGGCGTCGAGTTCGGCGGCGGGCACGTCGATCGAGGGGAGGTTGTCGGAAAGGGCGCCTTCCTCGAAGGTCTTGCGGGCGGTTTCGGCTGCCTGTTCGGCAGCAGTGCGGCCGTGCAGGATCGCGGTGACCTCGGTCGCCAGGATCTTCTTGACCTCGTTGAGCTCGGAGCCGGCAATAGCCGACAGGCGGGCGATCTCGTCCATCGGCAGCGTCGTGAAGAGCTTCAGGAAGCGCGGGACGTCGGCGTCCTCGGTGTTGCGCCAGTACTGCCAGAAGTCATAGACCGGCAGCAGGTCGGCATTGAGCCATACCGCGCCCGAAGCGGACTTGCCCATCTTTGCGCCCGACGATGTGGTCAGAAGCGGCGAGGTCAGCGCGTAGAGCTGATCGGTCCCCATCCGGTGACCGAGGTCGATGCCGTTGATGATGTTGCCCCACTGGTCGGAGCCGCCCATCTGCAGCCGGCATTCGTAGCGCTTGGCGAGTTCGACGAAGTCGTAGGCCTGCAGAATCATGTAGTTGAATTCGAGGAATGACAGCGAGTGCTCGCGATCGAGGCGCGTCTTCACGCTGTCGAAGGAGAGCATGCGGTTGACCGAGAAATGACGGCCGACGTCGCGCAGGAATTCGAGGTAGTTCAGCGAGCGCAGCCACTCGGCGTTGTTGATCATCAGCGCCGGGTTGCCCGACTTGTCGTAGTCGAGGTAGTTGGCAAAGCAGCTCTTGATCGAGGCGATGTTCTCCTCGATCGTGTCGACCGTCATCAGCTTGCGGGCCTCATCCTTGAAGGAGGGGTCGCCGACCATGCCGGTGCCGCCGCCCATCAGCGAGATCGGACGATGGCCCGTCTGCTGGAACCAGTGCAGCATCATGATCTGGGTGAGGTGGCCGACATGCAGGCTCGATGCTGTCGGGTCATAGCCGATATAGGCGGTCACGGTTTCCTTGGCGAGCAGGGCGTCGAGGCCGGATTCATCGGAGATCTGATGAATGAAGCCACGCTCTTTCAGCGTGCGGAGGAAATCGGATTTGAACTCGGTCATGACCTTTTGCTTTCGGATCAGGATTTTCGGATTGGCTATTGTTGAAGCAACGCGGCGCGTTTAGCACTGTTTTCTCGCACAGTCACCATTTGGTTGATTGGCTCGTTTATTTGTAGATTATCGAGGGACAATGGGGAAAATCCTGACAGCGATCGGCCTGATGAGCGGCACCTCGATGGACGGGATCGACGCGGCGCTGCTTGAGACCGACGGCGAGAACATCATCCGCCGTGGGCCCAGCCTCTACGTGCCCTATGACGATGATCTCCGTAGCCGCTGGAAGCAAGCGCTGCAGACGGCCAAGGCCGTGGTCGAGCGCGGGGATCGGCCGGGCGACCTTGCCGACGCCGAACGCGTGCTGACGCTTTGCCATGCCGCCGTGATCAAGTCCTTCCTGACGCGCCATGGCCTTAAGCCTGGCGATATCGACCTGATTGGCTTTCACGGGCAGACCGTACTGCACCGGCCGGATGCTGGTGTCACCGTGCAGATCGGCGACGGCCCGCTCTTGGCGTCCGAGACCGGCATCGACGTTGTCTACGACATGCGTGCCAACGACATGGTGCATGGCGGGCAGGGCGCGCCGCTGATCCCGGTCTATCACGCGGCACTCTCGGCGAACCTGCCGGATGGTTTCGCGGCGCCCGTTGTCTTCGTCAATATCGGCGGTATTTCGAACCTCACCTACGTCGGCGCCGACGGCGTGCTTTCGGCTTTTGACAGCGGGCCGGGAAACATGCTGATCGACCAGTGGGTCGAGGCGCATACCGGCCGGGCCTACGACCGCAACGGCGAGACGGCCAGCCGTGGGGCGGTCGTGCCCGATCTCGCGCGCCGCTATCTGTCGAGCCCGTTCTTCTCCGGCAATATCAGGCGCTCGCTCGATCGCGGCGATTTCCTGCCGCCTGACAAGGGCGAGGTGTCGCTGGAGGATGGCGCGAGGACGCTGGCGCACGTCACCGCAGCTTCGATCGTCATGCTCGCCGATCACCTGCCGCAACCGCCCAAGACCTATGTCGTCTGCGGCGGCGGGCGGCTCAATCCCGTGATCATGGGCGAGTTCGCCGACTTGGCTCAGGCAAAGGGTGCCCGGGTCGTCTCGGCGGAAGCCGCCGGCTTCGATGGCGGCGCCATGGAGGCGGAGGCCTGGGCCTATCTGGCGGTGCGCTCCGTCAACGGACTACCGCTGACCTTTCCCGGCACGACAGGCGTTTCGGCGGCTGTCACCGGTGGCGTGATTGCGAGGAAGCCATGACCGATCTTGTTATCCTGAAGACGCCCCGACTCATCTTGTCTATGTGGGGGCAATACGACGTCCATCTCTTGCAATTGCTGCATTCGACGATAGAGACCACCCGCTATCTCTCGGGTGCCGCACCCTGGAGCGCTGCCAAGGCGCAGGAGCGCTTCATGAGCTTCTTTGCCGAGCAGGCCCGCGATGGCGTGACCAAATACAAGGTCACCAGCCTCGAAGACGGCCGCTTCATCGGCCGCGCCGGCTTTTCTCGCTATGGCGGAGATCGCGGCGAGTTCGAGCTCGGCTATTCGCTTCGCCACGAGGAATGGGGCAAGGGTTACGCGACGGAATTGGGGAAGGGGTTGGCGGACTGGTTTTTCGACAAGAGATTCGCTGACCAGTTCATCGCATTCACGCATCCCGACAATATCGCGTCGCAGCGTGTTCTAACGAAAATCGGCATGCGGGGCCGCATGCCGCTGACAATCGATAACATGTCCTGCCCGACGTTCGAGCTGACCGCCGAGATGCGCAAAGCTTAGGTCAGCCGTTGGCGTCGGGCTTGCGAAGCAGGTCCAGCGCCTTGTCGACTTCACCGCGTCCGCGTTGCGCCATCGTTGCGAACGTCTGGCGCGCTTCGAAGTCCCGCACCATGCGCGCCGTCATGTCGCTCAGCAGGTCCTCGACGGTCCTGCCGCTCTCGGCCGCGATGTCGGCCACCTTCTTCTCGACATCCTTTGAAACCTGAAAACTCAGCATCGTCATGAATTCCGCTCTGCGAGAACGACGCTGAGTCTATGGCCGTTGCCAATACAAGCGCTGACAAGCACATTGGTATCGACAACGATCCGCATCGTCAGCGGATGCGCTTGGCGGCCGGTTCCGGCACCAGTTCGCCGTTGAGGCGGCGGTCGAGGTAGTCCTCGCATTCGCCCATCAGCGTTTCCACCTGGCCGTTGAAGAAGTGGTTGGCGCCCGGCACCGTGCGGTGGGTGATCAGGATGCCCTTCTGGGTCTTCAGCTTCTCGACCAGACCGTTGACGTCCTTCTCCGGTGCCACCTTGTCGGCGTCGCCGTTGATGATCAGGCCGGAGGACGGGCAGGGAGCGAGGAAAGAGAAGTCGTAGGTGTTCGGCTGCGGCGCGATCGACATGAAACCTTCGATCTCCGGGCGGCGCATCAGGAGCTGCATGCCGATCCACGAGCCGAAGGAATAGCCGGCGACCCAACAGGTCTTCGAATCAGGATGCAGGCTCTGTACCCAGTCGAGCGCGGAGGCCGCGTCGGAGAGTTCGCCGGCGCCATGGTCGAATTCGCCCTGGCTGCGGCCGATACCACGGAAGTTGAAGCGCAATGTCGTGAACCCGCGCTTCTGGAACATGTAGAAGAGCTGGTAGACGATCTGGTTGTTCATCGTGCCGCCGAACTGTGGGTGCGGGTGCAGGATGAGGGCAATCGGCGCGCTCTTTTCCTTGGAGGGCTGGTAGCGGCCTTCAAGGCGGCCTGCGGGGCCGTTGAAAATGACTTCGGGCATCGGTACTCCGGCTTTTATTTCTCGCGTTCGCGCTGCGCAGACTTGACGGACGTTGTCAGCTTTTCTAAAACGCAGTTTAGAACAATTCGAAACTTGCATGGCAATCCACGCAGTGTTGGATGTGTCATAAGGCAAGCCCGGCTGACTTTTCAAGGAAAATGCACCGGCTTGCCACGCAAGAACCAAGCGCAGGACGAAAAGATCATGGCGCCGGCCCGGCTCTATCTCGATTGGAACGCGACGGCACCGCTGCATCCTGCAGCGCGCGACGCGGTTCTGCGGGCGCTGGATATGTTCGGCAATCCGAGTTCCGTTCATGGCGAGGGACGCGCGGTGCGCGCCGCGATCGAAGGCGCACGCCGCCAGGTGGCGGCCCTCGTCGGCGCCGATCCCGCTCATGTGATCTTCACCAGCGGCGCCACCGAGGCAGCCAACATGGTGCTGACGCCAAATTTCCGCATGGGCCGTACGCCGATGGCGATCGGCCATCTCTATCACTCGGCGATCGAGCATCCGGCGATCCGCGAAGGCGGACGTTTCGGGAAGGATCGTACCACCGAGATCGCGGTGACCGCTGACGGTGTCGTCGATCTCGATCACATGCAGAGCCTTCTTGCCGGCCACGACAAATCGACCGGCCTGCCGATGGTCGCCGTCATGCTCGTCAACAACGAGACGGGCGTGGTGCAGCCGGTGGCCGAGGTGGCGAAGATCGTGCAGGCGCATGGCGGCCTGCTTGTGGTCGATGCCGTGCAGGCAGCGGGCCGGATCGCGCTTGATATCAATGCGCTCGGCGCCGATTTCATCATCGTCTCCTCGCACAAGATCGGTGGTCCCAAAGGCGCCGGTGCGCTTGTGTCGCGCGGCGAAGTGCTGATGCCGAGGGCGCTCATCCATGGTGGCGGGCAGGAGAAGGGTCACCGGTCGGGGACAGAGAATTCGCTTGCCGTCATCGGTTTCGGCGCGGCTGCCGAGGTTGCTGTCCGGGAGTTTGACGAGCGCAATGCCCGCATCTCCGCTTTGCGAGAGCAGCTGGAACACGGAATGCGCAACGCCGCGCCCGATGTCGTGATCTACGGCGCGGATCAACAGCGCGTCTCCAACACCACCTTCTTCACCCTGCCGGGGCTGAAGGCGGAGACCGGGCAGATCGCCTTCGATCTCGAAGGCGTGGCGCTGTCTGCGGGCGCTGCCTGCTCGTCCGGCAAGGTCGGCGAGAGCCATGTTCTGGTGGCGATGGGGCGAGATCCCAAGCTCGGCGCGCTCAGGATGTCGCTCGGCTTTTCGACGACGGACGAGGATATCGCCAAGGCCGTTGCCACATTCACGAAGATAGCCGCACGGCGCAAGCCGGCGGGCGAGGCGGCGTGATTGCCTGATAAAGCGTCACGACCGCCTGATAAATTTGCGAAAACGCAAATTTCCACTTGCCATTCGGGCTGAAAAGTCCCCTTTGGCCACTTACATAAGGGGCAACAAAAATTGCCCGAACGACAAGCTGCCGGACCTTTTCTCCGGCGAGATTGGAGAACGATATGCCCGCCGTCCAGGAAACGGTCGATCGCGTCCGCGAGATTGACGTCGATCAGTACAAATACGGTTTCGAGACGATCATCGAGATGGACAAGGCACCCAAGGGCCTGTCCGAGGATATCATCCGTTTCATCTCTGCGAAGAAGCAGGAGCCGGAATGGATGCTCGAATGGCGCATGGACGCCTATCATCGTTGGCTGACGCTGGAAGAGCCGACCTGGGCGCGCGTCGACTATCCGAAGATCGATTTCAACGACATATATTACTACGCCGCGCCGAAATCGACGCCGGGTCCGAAGTCGCTGGACGAGGTCGATCCGGAGATTCTCAAGGTCTATGAGAAGCTCGGCATTCCGCTGAAGGAACAGGAGATTCTCGCCGGCGTCGAACGGCCGAAGATCGCTGTCGATGCGGTTTTCGACAGCGTTTCCGTCGTCACGACCTTCAAGGAAGAGCTGAAGAAGGCCGGCGTGATCTTCATGTCGATCTCGGAAGCCATCCGCGAGCATCCGGAATTGGTGAAGAAGTATCTCGGCTCGGTCGTTCCGACCTCCGACAACTACTATGCGACGCTGAATTCGGCCGTCTTCACCGATGGTTCCTTCGTGTTCATTCCCAAGGGCGTTCGCTGCCCGATGGAACTGTCCACCTACTTCCGCATCAACGAGAAGAACACCGGCCAGTTCGAGCGCACGCTGATCATCGCCGAAGAGGGCGCCTATGTGTCCTATCTCGAAGGCTGCACCGCGCCGCAGCGCGATGAAAACCAGCTGCATGCGGCCGTGGTCGAACTCGTCGCTCTCGATGACGCCGAGATCAAGTATTCGACGGTCCAGAACTGGTATCCCGGCGATGCGCAGGGCAAGGGCGGCATCTACAACTTCGTGACCAAGCGCGGCGATTGCCGTGGCGCGCGTTCGAAGATTTCGTGGACGCAGGTCGAAACCGGCTCGGCGATCACCTGGAAGTACCCGTCCTGCATTCTGCGCGGCGATGATTCCCGGGGCGAGTTCTACTCGATCGCCGTTTCGAACGGCCATCAGCAGATCGATTCCGGCACCAAGATGATCCATCTCGGCAAGAACACGTCGAGCCGTATCGTCTCCAAGGGCATTGCCGCCGGCGTGTCGCAGAACACCTATCGCGGCCAGGTCTCGGCCCACCGCAAGGCATCCAACGCCCGCAACTTCACGCAGTGCGATTCGCTTCTGATCGGCGACAAGTGCGGCGCCCACACGGTGCCCTACATCGAGGCGAAGAACTCGACCGCGCAGTTCGAACACGAGGCCACCACCTCGAAGATCTCCGAGGACCAGAAGTTCTACTGCCTGCAGCGCGGCATTCCCGAAGAAGAGGCGATCGCGTTGATCGTCAACGGCTTCGTCAAGGAAGTCCTGCAGGAACTGCCGATGGAATTCGCCGTCGAAGCGCAGAAGCTGATCAGCATCTCGCTTGAGGGTAGTGTCGGCTAAGCTGAGGCAGGCGTCGTCCTCGGGCTTGTCCCGAGGATCCAAGAAACGGTCGTTTGAAGGACGGCAACTATGAACGAGAAAGTCGAAAGTCTTATCCTCGAACATTTGCGCGCAGTGCGGGCGGATATCAGTTCGATGAAAGAGGAAATGGCCGGCATGCGCGGCGAAATGTTCGCAATGCGCCAGCACATGGGCGGGCTTATGAGCGCCCAACTCGTTCAAGACACGGAAATCGCGGGCCTTAAAGTCCGCATAGAGCGAATGGAAAAGCGGCTTGAGCTGAGCGAATAAGCTCGCGGACCGTCGCCTGAGACCTGAAGGACAAAGAGAATGCTTGAAATCAAGAACCTGCACGCCCGCATCGCCGAAGACGGCACCGAGATCATCAAGGGGCTGAACCTCACCGTGAAGGCCGGCGAAGTGGCTGCCATCATGGGGCCGAACGGCTCCGGCAAGTCGACGCTGTCCTACATCCTGTCCGGCCGCGACGATTACGAAGTCACCGAGGGCGAAATTCTCTATAACGGCGAGAGCATTCTCGAACTCGATCCGGCCGAGCGCGCCTCCAAGGGCATCTTCCTGGCGTTCCAGTATCCGGTCGAAATCCCCGGCGTCGCCACCATGCAGTTCCTGAAGGTCGCGATGAACGAGCAGCGCAAGGCGCGCGGCGAGGAAGAGCTGAAGACGCCTGATTTCATGCGCCTCGTGAAGGACGCGGCCGCCAAGCTGCAGATCAACACCGAGATGCTGAAGCGTCCTCTCAACGTCGGCTTTTCCGGCGGCGAGAAGAAGCGCGCCGAGATCCTGCAGATGGCGCTGCTCGAGCCGCAGCTCTGCATCCTCGACGAAACCGACAGCGGCCTCGACATCGACGCGCTGAAGATCGTCGCCGACGGCGTCAACGCGCTGCGCTCGCCCGATCGCGCCACCATCGTCATCACCCACTACCAGCGCCTGCTCGACTACATCGTGCCGGATACCGTTCACGTTCTCTACAAGGGCCAGATCATCAAGAGCGGCGACAAGACGCTGGCGCATGATCTGGAAGCCAACGGTTATGCCGACATTATCGGAGCGGCGGCCTGATCTAGGCGGAAAGGAACTGGTCGCATGAACATGCAGACGACGACCCGCCTGACCGCCGCGGAAGCGGCGCTGATCGAGGCGTTCAACAACCAGATCGGCGAACTGCCGGGCGACGGCGCCGTGATCGCCATTCGCGACCGGCTGCTCGACGACCTGAAGACATCGGGCCTGCCGACGCGCCGCGTCGAGGCGTGGCACTACACGGACCTGAAGACGCTGCTGCGCGCCGTACCGGCGCAGGCCGGCGACGCCGGCTCCGATGCCCGCGATCCGCTGGTCGAGGGTTCGGCCGTGCTGCCAGTGATCCAGGGACGCCCCGATCACAAGGCACGCGCCGGCGATCTCATGCTTTCGAGCTATGCCGAGCAGCTGTCGAACGGTTCGGCCGCCAATGGCCTTGGTGCGCTCGACAAGGATGACGCGGTCGGCCGCATCAACGGCAGCTTCGTGCGCGACGGCTACGTGATCGACGTGCCGGCTGAAACCGTGCTTGAAGAGCCGCTGGAAATCCAGTTCGTGCATGCCGGCGGTCAGACGCATACGCGACTTCCGGTCAGCATCGGCTCGGCCGTCAAAGCGACGGTGATCGAACGTCACCTGTCGGTGGCATCGGATGCGGCGCTGGTCTCGCATGTCAGCGACGTCACGGTCGGCGAAGGCAGCGAAGTGACCTGGATCATCGTGCAGCAGCAGGGCGCCGACGACACGCATCTCGGCCAGATCCGCATCGATCTCGGCGCAAACGCCAAGCTGAAGTTGTTCGTCATCAATGCCGGCGGCCAGCTGGTGCGCCAGGAACTGCACATCAAGGTGACGGGCGAGGGTGCCGATCTGACGCTGCGCGGGATCAATCTGCTTGGCGCCGAGACGCATACCGACGTGACCATGGTGCTCGGCCACAACGTGCCGCATACGGGTTCCACCGAGATCATCCGCAACGTCGTCTTCGACCGCGCCAAGGGCGTGTTCCAGGGCATGATCCGGGTCGCGCCCGACGCGCAGAAGACCGACGCGAAGATGGCGTGCAACACGCTGCTGATGTCCGACGACGCCGAGTTCTCGGTAAAGCCGGAGCTCGAGATCTTCGCCGACGACGTGCAGTGCGGCCATGGCGCCACCGTTGCCGATATCGACCACAACCATCTCTACTATCTGATGGCCCGTGGTATCCCGGAGAACAAGGCGCGCGCCATGCTGGTCAACGCCTTCGTTGCCGAGATCGTCGAGGAACTGGAAGACGAAGCCCTGGTCGAGGCGCTGGAAGGCGTGATCTCCGCCTGGCTCGAAAAGCACGCCTGATCGGACGAGATGATGGACAAGATAGTGCCCGCAACCGCCTATGACGTCGAAGCCATTCGCAAGGATTTTCCGATCCTTGCGAAGGAAGTGTACGGCAAGCCGCTGGTCTATCTCGACAACGGCGCATCGGCCCAGAAGCCGCAGGTGGTGATCGACGCGATCAGCCATGCCTATTCCAACGAATACGCCAATGTGCATCGCGGCCTGCACTTCCTGTCCAACGCCGCCACCGAAGCCTATGAAGCCGCGCGCGAAAAGGTGCGCCGCTTCCTGAACGCGCCTTCGGTCGACGACATCGTCTTCACCAAGTCCTCGACCGAGGCGATCAACACGGTCGCCTATGGCTGGGGCATGCCCAATATCGGCGAGGGCGACGAGATCGTCATCTCGATCATGGAGCACCACTCCAACATCGTGCCCTGGCATTTCATTCGCGAGCGGCAGGGCGCCAAGCTGGTCTGGGTCCCCGTCGACGACGAGGGCGCCTTCCACATCGAGGCGTTCGAAAAGAGCCTCACGGAGCGCACCAAGCTGGTCGCCATCACGCATATGTCGAATGCGCTCGGCACAGTCGTTCCGGTGAAGGAGATCTGCCGGATCGCGCATGAGCGCGGCATTCCCGTGCTCGTCGATGGCTCGCAGGGCGCCGTCCACATGCCTGTCGACGTGCAGGATATCGACTGCGACTGGTATGTGATGACCGGCCATAAGCTCTACGGCCCCTCGGGGATCGGCGTGCTCTATGGCAAGAAGGATCGGTTGAAGGCGATGCGGCCGTTCCAGGGCGGCGGCGAGATGATCTTCGAGGTCACCGAGGATGCCGTCACCTACAACGACCCGCCGCACCGTTTCGAGGCCGGCACGCCACCGATCGTGCAGGCGATCGGGCTCGGTTATGCGCTTGACTACATGGACAAGATCGGCCGCGAGGCGATCGCGCGGCACGAGGCTGATCTGGCGACTTACGCTACCGAGCGGCTGCGCGACATCAATTCGCTGCGCGTTATCGGCAATGCGCCGGGCAAGGGCGGCATCTTCTCCTTCGAGATCGAGGGGCTGCACGCCCATGACGTCTCGACCGTGATCGACCGGCGCGGCGTTGCTGTTCGGGCCGGCACGCATTGCGCCATGCCGCTCTTGAAACGCTTCGGCGTCACCTCCACATGCCGTGCATCCTTCGGCATGTACAACACCCGCGCCGAGGTGGATGCCTTGGCCGATGCGCTTGAGTATGCGCGCAAATTCTTTGCATAAGGAGTGGTCCACATGAGCTTGGACGACAGCGAACAGAAGATCGACGTGCGCGAAGGCATCGTGCATTCCAGCATTCCCGAAGATGAACTGGCGCGCCTCAGCGACGACGTCATCATGGCGCTGAAGACGGTCTACGACCCGGAAATTCCCGCCGACATCTTCGAACTCGGGCTGATCTACAAGATCGACATCGAAGACGACCGCATGGTCAAGATCATGATGACGCTGACGGCTCCCGGCTGCCCCGTCGCCGGCGAGATGCCCGGCTGGGTCGAGAACGCCGTCGGTTCCGTCGAGGGCGTCTCGGGTGTCGAGGTGGCGATGACCTTCGATCCGCCGTGGACGCCGGACCGGATGTCGGAAGAGGCGCAGGTGGCTGTCGGCTGGTATTGATCGGCCGTTTCGACTAGTATGGTGCTGGTTGAAAGGGAGCTTTGCCAATGGGCAGCCGCGAAATCATCAGCGTGGAGCTCACGCCTGAAATGTCTGACGCGGTAAATGCTGCGGTCAGCTCGGGGCAATTCGGCTCGGCTGGCGATGTGCTTCTTGCTGCGCTTGACCAATGGCAGTCTGGCCAATTGATTTACGGCTACACGCCTGACGAAATCGACCTCTTGATCGAAGAAGGCTTGGAAAGCGGCGAACCTGTTGATGGCGAGGAATCCTTTGTGCGTTTGCGCAGTCGGTTCATTCAGGAATTCGGGGACAAGGCGTAATGGCCTATCGCCTTCATCCGAGGGCGGAAGACGATATCTACGATATCATGATCCATATCGGCGGGGATAATCCAGCCGCCGCCTTGAAGTGGCAGGCGGAGCTCTACGAGACATTTGCGATGCTGGGGGATTTTCCGGGCACGGGCGTCTTAAGGACGACCTTGAAACGGAAACTGCGGCTCTTCCCCAAGGGGGGAATTACCTGATTTTCTACCAGATTGCAGCACGGCATGTGGTGATACTTCGCGTCATCCATGCCGCCCGCGATTGGCCGAAGCAGATGCGGTGATGTCGGCTGGTATTGAGTCTCAAGCCGCCGATCTGCCGTCGGGCATGACGGGCGCAAGCCCGATGCCGAGCGCCTTCATCACCTTCATGATGGTGGCGAATTCGGGATTGCCCTGGCCGCTCAGCGCCTTGTAGAGCGCCGCACGGCTCATGCCGATCTCGCGTGCCAGTTCGCTCATGTTCCGGGCACGGGCGACGACGCCGAGGCTCCTGGCTATGAAGGCTGGGTCCTGGGTTTCGAAGGCGGCGACGATGAATTCCTCGATCGCTTCGTCGCTGTCGAGAAATTCGGCCGCATCGAAGGGCAGGGTTTCGGTGGTCATCGTGCGTCCTTCCATTCCCGTGCGAGGCGTTTCGCTTCGATGACATCGCGGGCTTGCGTCGACTTGTCGCCACCGCAGAGCAGCACGATCAGCGTCGAGCCATCCATCGTGACGTAGATCCGATAGCCCGGACCGTAGTCGACGCGCAATTCGCTGACGCCGTCACCGATCGCCTTGATGTCACCGAGGTGCCCGGTTTCGACCCGCAAGAGCCGGAAAGCGATGCGTGCGACGGCGCGGCGATCTTTCAGCCGTGACAGCCATTTGGCGAAAGTCGCCGTTCGGATCACTGTTAGCATGGAAAATGTATCCTGTAGAGTACATCCGTCGATGAAAAAGCATTTGAAGGCAATGATCTCGGCATTCGATATTGAAGCATTGATCATCGCCGCTTAAATTGATGAGCACAAGCACCGGACCTTGAACCCGGTTGCGGAAGGAGAATGGGCCTATGGGCTTTGCAGTCATGAGCATGACCGACACCGCCGCGGCGCGGGTGAAGGCGATCGTTGAGAATTCGGGACCGGAAGCGAAGGGGATTCGTGTCGGGATCAAGAAGGGCGGCTGTGCGGGGATGGAATACACCATCGACCTCGTCACCGAACCCAACGCCAAGGACGACCTGATCGAGCGCGACGGCGCCAGCGTGTGGATCGAACCCTCGGCGGTTCTCTATCTGCTCGGCACCGAGATGGGCTTCGAGCAGACAACGCTGCGCTCCGGCTTCACCTTCACCAATCCGAACCAGACGTCCGCTTGCGGATGTGGCGAATCGGTCGAGTTGAAGCCTTCCGATCTTGCTGCCTTGGCCGCGCGCGGCGATGCCGTAGTGCCGGCGCGGTAAACAGGGCGAAGGCGGCCGCTCATTGCCGCCATTCAATCTCTGCCGGTATTTTATATCGGCTTCGGCTCACGGGCATTTTGCCTTGAGCATTTCGTCACAGGCCGCCGGTTTCGGCGGCTTTTTTCGTTGCGGTGCGCGCCAGAGCGTTTAAGACCGCATCCCATGCTTCTGCTGTTTCTCAAGGGCGCCGTGCTGGGTGTCATCATCACCGCGCCGCTTGGGCCTATCGGCATGCTGTGCATCAACCGCACGCTGGAGCGCGGCTTCCTGGCCGGTTTCTCCTGCGGCTTCGGCACGGCGATCGGGGACGCCAGCTATGCGCTCGTGGCGGTGACTGGCATTGCCGTCTTCGCCGAAACCATGTCGATGGCGACCCTGCCTTTGGCGATAGGCGGCGGATTGCTGCTCTTGTTTCTCGGTTGGCGCGGGCTGACGCACGATCCGGTCGAGGCAGCCGAGATCAGGGCGGGCGGGCTACTCGCCACCACGGTCGCGACCTTTCTGCTCACCATTTCCAATCCGGCTACGATCCTCTCCTTCGGAACGCTATTCGCCGGCTTCGGCCTGCTCGACGAGACGAGGCGCTTCAGTTCGGTTGCGATCGTTGGTGGCGTCTTTGCGGGGTCGCTCGCCTGGTGGTTTTGCTTGAGCGGCGCCGTCAGTCTGGCGCGTGATCGGTTGTCGGAGAATTTCACCACGAAGGTGATGCGGGCGACGAGCTGGCTGCTGATTGTCTTCGGTATCGTGGCGCTCGGTTCGGCGGCTTATACGTTGGTTGGCTGAGGGGTTTGTGGGTGGATGGGTGGTTGGCGTTGTACCGTGAGGCCCCCCTCATCTGCCTGCCGGCATCTTCTCCCCGCTGGGGAGAAGGGACTCTTGGCAGGCCGCTCGCTCCATCTTCCCTTCGCCCCAACGGGGAGAAGGTGCCCGAAGGGCGGATGAGGGGGCTACCGGCGCTGACGTTGGCCATTTTTTTATCCCGCACACATGCCTCTAACCCGGCAGGTCTTACCCCCGGCTGATACGGCATCTGATCGGACGGGGCGCCAAAAGCCGCCTCGTAAATAGTTTAGTTTTATTGACACCTTCCGGCGCCCCGTTCGGCGGTCTGCTATCGTGTC
This sequence comes from Rhizobium sp. 01N48, assembly GCF_056399145.1. NCBI lineage: Bacteria > Pseudomonadati > Pseudomonadota > Alphaproteobacteria > Hyphomicrobiales > Rhizobiaceae > Rhizobium > Rhizobium sp. 01N48. The sequence continues at coordinate 71,857 of NZ_JBFTQT010000012.1, read as the reverse complement.
CTGGTTCCTTTACCGGGTGGTCGGCATCTTTTCAGAGATATGCTCGCGGGGTTGTTCTTGTTCTTGAAGCTTTCGCTCCCCGGGCATCCCGAAGGGCCGTCTTGATCGACGCCGGGAGGGCCTCCGCGGACCTGTCGCCCGCGGCACCCCGGCGCCGTTCCGCAAAAGCCTTTTCGGGCTCCACGGTCGGCCAGTCGCCGTCCCTCATGTGCATAGGCGCGTGGTATCGGCGAACCGACCTATGCATCCGCACACCAGCTCTTCACTGGCGGGACCATTCCGCGACGCCCCTCGTTTCACCCTGCGTCAGGGGTTTCCCGAAAGCGCCGGCCCCGCCTCGCCGGTAACGCAACCGGTGTATCCGAAGACGGGACGGGGTGAGTGTGACGCAAGCCAAAAGGGCGGGGATGAAAAGACGGTTAGGCCACTGATTTCATTAGGCGCATGCCGATTTTCATCATCATTCCCGGTATGCCAATGGCTGGAGGGCTGGCCACTGATCCAGGGTGGCGGTGCACGCCATACGGGAGATATTGCATTCTCTCCCGATAGTATTGAAATATATTATCATATCAATCGCATGGAAATACATATCGAGATGGGCGGCGTTGCTTGTTGTCTTCCCTGTTCAGCGTCGTTGCAAAGAGATTCTCTGTGGTTTCTTGCAGGTGAATCCGGTTATTAGAAATTAGTTCAATGTTAACTGCGCAAAACGGATATCCGTGATCGATATTTCGCTCATTGGAGGCCGAATTGTTTTCGATCCGTAATGTTTTGATTGCCGTTGTTCTTGTGATTTCAGCCGGACTGACCGCTCTGGTGACCAGCAAGCTTCTTTCTTCGCACGCCACATATTCTAATAACGGGCAGGTTGCTGCCAATGCGCAGCTGGACAAGGCGTTGTTCCAGGCGCTGCTGGCGTTTCGCAGCGAGCGCGGCGACAGCGCGACCGCGCTTACGCTTTCGGCCGGAGACGCTGCAGGCAGCATGGATAGCGTGCGCAAGCAGCGGGCGATCGTCGATGCGGCTCTTAGCGAAGTCAAAGGCATCTCGGTCGGCCTCAGCACTAACACATTGAAGACAGTGCTCGCCGATCTTGATGCCGGCTACGCCTCTCTGGTTTCTCTGCGTTCTTCTGTCGATGCCGAGCTGGCCAAGCCCGTCGACCAGCGCGACGCATCGCTTGCGCCACGCGTCCTTTCGTTCGGCAGCGAGTTCCTCGCCAAGCTGGAGACGACGTCGGCTGCCACTGAAGCCGAAATCCGGACGCTCGACAATTCGCTGATGGATCTGGTGCAGCTGCGCTACTTCGCATGGTCGGCGCGCGCTGCCGGCGGTTCGGCAACGGTTGCGGTCAACGGCGCGATCTCGGGCAACCGGGCGCTGACCGCCAAGGAGGCCTCCGAGCTTGTCGCCGGCGACGTGCGCATCGCTTTCGCCTGGGCATCGACCAAGATCCTCGCCAATCACCCCTCCGTTCCCGAGGCGATCAAGAGCGCGGTCGCGACCGCGGACACGACATACTTCTCCGGACCGTTTGCCGACAAGCGCGCCGGTATCCTTGCCGATCTGACGCACGATCGTCCTTCGACGATTGGCATCGACCAGTGGCGCACGGAAGCGACGACAGCACTCGGCACGATCGGCGACGTCGCTTCGCTGGCGATGGACGCGCTGGCCGCCAAGGCCGAGGCGACGCGCCAGGCAGCATTCGACACGCTCGTCTTCTACAGCCTGATGCTGGTCGCCACGGTTGCCGTAACGATCGCCGCCTTCGTCATCGTCGTCTTCCGCGTCGTCCGTCCGATCGGCCGCTTGACGACCGCGATGAGCGTCTTGTCCGACGGCCACACCAACATCCTGGTGCCCTACGCCGAGCGCGGCGACGAGATCGGCAACATGGCCCGCTCGGTCGAAGTGTTCCGTCTGGCCGCCATCCGCAACAAGGAGCTGGAAGCAGAGGCCGAGGTCAACCGCCAGCAGTCGGAGCGCGAGCGCATCGAAGTGCAGCGTCGTGCCGAGGAAGAGGCCGAAATCCGCCTCAACCAGGCAACCGGCGCGCTTGCCTCCGGCCTCAAGCTGCTGGCCGCTGGCGACATGACCTGCGAGCTCAACACGGCGTTCGCGCCGCAGTTCGAAGCGCTGCGTCACGACTTCAACACCTCGGTCATCCAGCTTCGCCAGGCGCTTGTCGGCGTCGGCAGCGCGGTCGACATGGTTCGCAACGGCAGCAGCGAGATTTCCGGCGCCTCCGACGATCTCGCCAAGCGCACCGAACAGCAGGCGGCCTCGCTGGAGGAAACGGCTGCCGCGCTCGAGGAGATCACCTCGAACGTCGTTGCCACCTCCAAGCGGACCGGCGAGGCGCGTGACGCGGTTCGCGAAACCCGCAGCCGCGCGGAGCACTCGGGCTCTGTCGTGCGCAATGCCGTGGAAGCCATGCGCCGGATCGAGGATTCCTCGCAGCAGATCAGCAAGATCATCGGCGTGATCGACGAGATCGCGTTCCAGACCAACCTGCTGGCGCTGAACGCCGGCGTCGAGGCGGCACGCGCCGGTGAAGCCGGCAAGGGTTTTGCGGTGGTTGCGCAGGAAGTGCGCGAACTGGCGCAGCGCTCGGCCAATGCGGCCAAGGAGATCAAGGGCCTGATCGGCAACTCCGCCGTCGCCGTCTCCGAGGGCGTGCGGCTTGTCAACGAAACAGGCGAGGGTCTGACGGCGATCGAGCAGTTGGTGCAGCACGTCAACGCGCATATGGATGCGATCGCGACGGCCGCACAGGAGCAGTCGGTCGGTCTCGGCGAGGTCAACACTGCCGTAAACCATATGGACCAGGCAACGCAGAAAAACGCCGCGATGGTCGAGGAGATGAATGCGGCGGGCGCCGGCCTGGCGCAGGAAAGCACCAACCTCAGCGCGCTGATCGGCGCCTTCCAGCTCGGCGGCCGCACCGCGCAGCTTCGCGATGTCGCCCGCCGCATGCAGGAACCGGTAGCTCCGGCACGGGCAGCTGCACCTGCACCGACGCGCGCGCCGCGCGCGGCTGCACCTGTCTATGCCAGCCATGGCAACGCGGCTGTTGCCAACAAGGATTGGGAAGAGTTCTGAGGAACGGCTTCTCAGGTTGAATGAGCGGGCGCCCGGACCTTTGGTTCGGGCGTTTTGCGTTTCCTTGATCCCACGCAATGAAGAGATCGTCCATTTCGACCATAGTGCGCCGTCGCATCCCGGCAGGGCGATGACGTGGGGTTGCCGGTTGGAACAATGCCGTGGCGCTGAAGACGATCTCATCCATCTTCGACGATCTCGATCCCGGCGATGCGCTTGCCGAAGTGCTCTTCGGGCTGATCATGGCGCTGACCTGGACGGTCGGGTCGCGGCTGGTGATGCAGGAGGAGGGGCTGGATGTTCGCGGGCTGGTCATCTCCACGCTCGGATGCAATGTCGCCTGGGGCATTATCGATGCGGTCTTGCGCATGCTGGGGACGACGTTTTTCAGGAGCAGGCGGTTGCACCTGTTTCGGCAGATCAGGGCCGCACGGGATGAGGCCACGGCGCTTGCTGTCATCCGCAACGAATTTCCGACGGAGGGGACGGCGCTTGCGGTCGATAGCGCTGATGCGGAGGCGCTCTATCGGTCACTGCTGGCGCTCGCTGTCCGGTCCGAACCATCGAGGGTTTCATTGACGGGTAGCGATCTGCGTGCGGCGGTGGCTGTATTTTTTCTAGTCGCGGCCACGGCCATTCCGGCCGTGATCCCGTTCTTTCTGATCGACAGTGCCGAGCGCGCGTTGAGGGGGAGCAATCTGCTGCTGATCGGGCTTCTGTTCTTTACCGGCTATGCCTGGGCGCGCTTTTCCGGCGGGCGGCCGCTTTATGCGGGGGTGACCATGACATGCCTTGGACTTGTGATGGTCGGCATTGCCGTGGCGCTGGGCGGCTGACAGTGAGAGAAAGTGTTGTGGCTTCGGACATCGAGATAGGCGAGCTTTTCGGGCCTGGGGAGATCGCGGCGATCTACCCCTTGTTTCGGCAGGCCAGTACGCTGGATGAGGCGTCGTTTCGAGCTCGGCTTTCGGCAATGTGCGCGCAGGGCAACTATCGGTGCATCGCGGCCCATCTGGACGGTCGGATGGTTGGCGTCTCAGGCTTCTGGACCGGCACGCAGCTATGGTGCGGCAAATATGTCGAGGCCGACCATGTTGTGGTCGATGCTGATGTTCGCGGCATGGGGATCGGCGCGCGACTGATGGCCTGGATCGAAGCGGAGGGCGAGCGTGAGGGATGCGCGCTGTTTCGGATCGCGGCTGTGCTTTCCAACGTGCGCGCAAGGCAATTTTATGCTCGGAGCGGCTTCTTCGATGACGGGATCCTGATGGCGAAGGCGCTGAGCCACGGCGCTGCCGCCTTTCCTGAATACGTCGCCCGACGCGACCACGATTGACGCTTGCGGCGTGATCGGCAAGGCGATCTAGCTGATCTCTTCGGGGATGAAACCGCCGGTCTGGCGTTTCCAGAGGCGCGCGAAGAGACCGTCGCCTTCGGCGAGTTCCGCCGGGCTGCCTTGTTCGACGATGCGGCCCTGATCGAGTACGACGATGCGGTCCATCATGGCGATGGTGGAGAGGCGGTGGGCGATGGCGATGACGGTCTTGCCGCGCATGACGAGGTCGAGCTTTTCCTGGATGGCGGCTTCGGATTCGCTGTCGAGCGCCGAGGTCGCCTCGTCGAGGACGAGGATCGGCGCGTCCTTCAACAGCACGCGGGCAATCGCCACGCGTTGGCGCTGGCCGCCGGAGAGTTTGATGCCGCGGTCGCCGACATAGGCGTCGTAGCCCTTGCGGCCGTCCGCGTCCCTGAGATCGGCGATGAAGGCGTCGGCGCTCGCCGTTTCCGCCGCCTCCTCGATCTCGGCGCGTGCGGCTTCCGGCCGGCCGTAGCGGATGTTGTCGCCGACCGAGCGGTGCAGCATCGCCACGTCCTGCGCGATGACGCCGATGTTGCGGCGCAGGCTTGCCTGCGTGATGTCGCGGATGTCCTGCCCGTCGATGCGAATAGCGCCCGAGCCGATGTCGTAGAAGCGCAGGAGGAGGCTGACCAGCGTCGTCTTGCCGGCGCCGGAGAGGCCGACGAGGCCGACTTTTTCGCCGGGACGAACTGATAGCTGGAGGTTTTCGATGACTGACTTGCCGGTCTTGTAGGCGAAACTCACGTCGTCGAAGCGGATTTCGCCTTTGGTGACGGAGAGATCGACGGCATCGGGTCGGTCGGTGATGGTGGGTGGCGTCGTCATCACAGGCATGGCGTCCTTGATCGTGCCGATCGCCTGGAAGATCTGCTGGCCCATCTGCAGGAAGGTGAAGGTGTGGCCGGAGAGGCGGTGGAGCACATAGATGGCGCTGACGAACTCGCCGATCGTCAGGAATTGATGCACGAGACCGGTGAAGCCGATCGAGACCATCGCCAGCCAGAGCAGCATGTTCAGCGCCACGACGATGAGCTCGGAGGTGCGGTATATGCGCTGCTCGCTGTGCTGGGTGCTGACCGACTTGCCGATGACGCGGCGTATCGCGCCGGCCTCGCTGTCTTCGGCGGCGAACTGCTTGATCATCTGCATGTTGGTGTAGAGATCGGTAATGGCGCCGGCGACCAGACTGCGCTGCTTGGCGGTGCTACGCGAGCGCTCGGTGAAGACGGGCGCCATCTTGACGGCGAGCGCGACGTTGAGCGCCATCCAGATGGCGGCGGGCAGCGCGAGCTGCCAGGAGAGTGCGCTGAGCAACACCACCGAGCCGACCATCTGCAGGAGGAAACGCGGGATCGACTGGAAGGCGGCGATGATCTGCTGCTGCACGGCCGACGACACCTGCTGCAGCCGGGAGGCGACCTGGCCGGCATAGAGATCGTGGAAGAAGGCGAGGTCCTGTCGCTCCACTGCCTTGTGCCCCTGCCACTGGATGGCGGCGGGCATGCCAACGCCGAGCGTGTGCGAGGTCAGCGTGTTGACCAGAAAGGAGGCAATCGGCATGGCCGGGAAGATAAGCAGCCCGAGAAAGGTCAGGAACGGCCATTCGTCGCGGAGGAAGGGCGCCGCGCCCTTTTGCGTGACGCCGTCGACGATGACGGAGAGGCCCCAGACCATGGTGAGGTTCATCGCCTCGATGGCCATGGATGATAGAGCCAGCGCGATGAGTACGCCGCGAAACATGGCGATGAAATGCAGGAGGACGGCGACCGGTCCCTTTGACGGCAGAGGCTGGTAGGGGATGTCGAGCGGCCGGATCAGGCGCTCGAAGGGGCGGTAGATCGCATCTGAAATAGACATCGGCTCTCGGGTCTGTTGGGGGATGACGGGCTCACTCGAACAGTCCCGGTGGGCATCATGTCTTCAGTTGGTGACTAGCGGCGGCGCACGAGGAGTTCGTAGGCAGCGAAGGCAAACGACATCAGTGCGAAGACGCCGATTGCCAGCGGGTAATTGACCGGTGCGGCGGGGTCGAAGAACTTCGGCACACCGATGACGGCGACGGCGGATATCAGGGCGGAAAGGGCTGTTTCCTGGGCGACCATGCTGACAACAGGCGACATGCAGTGCTCCCTCGGCTGTATGAACGGCGGCGTGAACATGCGGACAAAGGAAAGATTAGAGCAATCTCAGCGGGTATCAAGCGTTTGTGGCGCCGTACTTGGCGCGCGGTGCGTGCATGTTTTTGCTGTAGAGGCTGGCGGCGCGGGCGGCGGCTTGGTAGGCCTTCCAGCTGCAATCTGCTCCGCCACATGTCTCAATTCGCCCGAGGATAATCTGCCATGGCCATCCAGACGTCTCATTCCAAATCGACCGAAGAGGTCATCAAGATACCGGCGATCGGGCTGGAGCTCGGCGTGCGGGTCGATCCGTCCACGACGGGCGGCGCGTTCTGCTTCATCGACACAGTCAATGCACCCGGCTTCGGTCCGCCGCGCCATCGGCACAAGGAGACGGAGGTCTTCCGGGTGATGGAGGGCAGGTATCTGTTCGAGGTGGATGGCGTGCAGTTCTATGCCGAGGAGGGCGATGTCGTGACCGTGCCGGGTGGTGCAGCGCATGCCTTCGTCAATGTCACCGACCAGCCGGCGCGGCAGTATATCCTGATCGCGCCGGGACTCGATGTGCGGGCTTTCTTCCTCGGGCTTGCCGATGTCATGCGCGACGGGCGGCCGGATACGGCGGCGCTCAACGTCTTTGCCAAGACGTGGGACGTGGAATTTCTGGGGCCGCCGTTGACGGTGCCGACCGAGTGACAGCCTGGCTGCTCAGTCCTTCTTGATATCGATGCCGGCCTCGATGGCGGCGGCGATGAAGGCCTTGCGGGCGTCCTCGTTGCTGCGCTTGCCCTTGATGACGTCGGCGCAGACCAGCAACGCCTTGTCGAGCGCGGGGCCGTCTTCCGTCGGCCAGTCCTCGATCATCGCCCAGGAAGCAGCCTGGGTCGTGTCGATCGTCACATACTGGCCGGGTTCTTCGAGCGCCAGCATGACGGGCTTCGGCCAGGGCTGCTGGGTGAGATCGCCGTCGGATTTTGCCATGAGACCGGTCGCCTGTTGTCTGTTGTCGCGTGGCGGCTTGCTTAAAGCGACGGGCGGGTATGGGCAAGCGGAAAGACGCGGAACGCCAGCCATTGGCCGATGATGGCGGGTTCGTCGTCGTGGAGATTATGATCGGTGGGTGATGAATGGCTGGTGACGTCGGCGCCGGCGGCCTGGAATTGCCTGGTGATTGTGACGGCGTCCTCGGGGGAGCGGCGGTCGTCGCGGTCACCGGAGAGGATGAGGACGGGCTTGGCGGGCATGGTCGGGATGATCGCGTCGGGATCGGGCGCGAGCGGGCGGATGAGGATGGCGCCGGCTGCGGCGTCGGGATCGCGGATCATCAGGGAGGCGGCGATAATGGCGCCGTTCGAGAAGCCGAAGAGGATGGGTGGACGGGTGAGCAGGCCGGTCTCAATTGCGGCCTGGATGAAGGCGTGCAGGCGTTCGGTCTGGAGTTCCAGGTCGGCCTGGTCGAGCGTGCGGTCGGAGTTGCGGCGGAAAAAGGCATAACCGCTCTCCCAGGGGACCGGGCCACGCAGTGACAGGTATGGCCAGCCGGGGGCGGCGGTTTCCGCCAGCGGCGGGAGTTCGGTTTCGTCGCGGCTGCTGCCGTGCAGGAGGAGGAGTGGTGGGCGGATGTCGGCGGTTGATGTTGCGCGGTAGTGGAAGCCTTGGAGGTCGGGCATTGGGGTGTTGGCTTCCTGTTGTCGGTTGGCGTTTTGGCCCATGACCGTTGCGGTTGGCCCTTCGTCCGACGTTTGCCGGGCGTTAGCATCCCCACGGCGTCTTCCTCGGGCTTGTCCCGAGGATCTAAGCACGCCGCCCAGAATGCAACAGTGCGGATGAGTTGGGGTGTGTGCCGGCGGGTGGTTTTGTCCATTGCCGTAGCGGGTTTGGTGGGCGTCTGCAGATCCTCGGGACAAGCCCGAGGATGACGATTGAGAGGGGATTGTGACGCCAGATCAATAGGTTGGCGATGGCATGTTTCACAGTTCTCATCCATCAACACACCTGAACTGGATCAACGCCCAAACAGCAAAACGCCCGGACAAAGCCGGGCGTTTCGATCTCGTATCCTTACTCGGCCGCTTCGGCGTAGGCTTCCAGCGGCGGGCAGGTGCAGATCAAGTTGCGGTCGCCGAAGACGTTGTCGACGCGGTTGACCGGGGACCAGTACTTGTCCACGCGGAAGGCGCCGGGGGGGAAGCAGGCCTGTTCGCGCGAATAGGGGCGATCCCATTCGCCGACGAGGTCTTCGACCGTGTGCGGGGCGTTCTTCAGCGGGTTGTTGGCCTTGTCCGAGCGGCCTTCCTCGATGTCGCGGGCTTCCTGGCGGATCGCCAGCATCGCCTCGCAGAAACGGTCGAGTTCGGCCTTGGTTTCCGATTCCGTCGGCTCGATCATCAGCGTGCCGGCAACGGGCCAGCTCATGGTCGGGGCGTGGAAGCCGCAGTCGATCAGGCGCTTGGCGACGTCGTCGACGGTCACGCCTGCGCTGTCGACCAGCGGACGGGTGTCGATGATGCACTCGTGCGCCACGCGTCCGGCCTCGGACTTGTAGAGCACGTCGTAGGCGCCCTTCAGCCGCGCGGCGATGTAGTTGGCGTTGAGGATCGCCACCTTGGTCGCCTGCGTCAGGCCTTCGCCGCCCATCATCAGGCAGTAGCTCCAGGAGATCGGCAGGATGGATGCCGAGCCGAAGGCTGCTGCCGACACGGCACCCGAACGACCGTCGGTTTCCGGATGGCCGGGGAGATGCGGCGCCAGGTGCGACTTGACGCCGATCGGGCCCATGCCGGGACCGCCGCCGCCATGCGGGATGCAGAAGGTCTTGTGCAGGTTGAGGTGGCTGACGTCGGAGCCGATGTCACCAGGGCGGGACAAGCCGACCATGGCGTTCATGTTGGCGCCGTCGAGATAGACCTGACCACCATGCTTGTGCACGAGATCGCAGATCTCCTTCACCGTTTCCTCGAACACGCCATGCGTCGAGGGGTAGGTGATCATGCAGCAGGAGAGGTTCTCCGAATACTGCTCGGCCTTGGCGCGGAAGTCGTCGAGGTCGATGTCGCCGTTTTCGCGAACCTTGACGACCACGACCTTCATGCCAACCATCTGGGCGGATGCCGGGTTGGTGCCGTGCGCCGAGGTCGGGATCAGGCAGACGTCGCGGTGACCGTTGCCGTTGGCGATGTGGTAGTTGCGGATCGTCAAGAGGCCCGCATATTCGCCCTGCGCGCCGGAGTTCGGCTGCATGGAGAAGGCGTCGTAGCCGGTGACGGCGCAGAGCTTTTCGGTCAGATCATCGATCATCTCGCGATAGCCGAGCGCCTGGTCAGCCGGCACGAAGGGATGGATATCCGAAAACTCGGGCCAGGTGATCGGCAGCATTTCCGCCGTGGCATTGAGCTTCATCGTGCAGGAGCCGAGCGGGATCATCGAGCGGTCGAGCGCCAGATCGCGGTCCGAGAGGCGACGGATGTAACGCGTCATCTCGCTTTCGGCGCGGTTCATGTGGAAGATCGGATGCGTCAGGTACTCGCTGGTACGCGCGAGGCCCTTGGGCAGGCGATAGCTGGGCTCGAAATCGGCGACGGCGAAGTTGCCGCCGAAGGCGCGCCAGACGGCTTCCAGCGTCGCCGGGCGTGTGCGCTCGTCGAGGCTCATGCCGATCTTGGTGGCGCCGACCTTGCGCAGGTTGACGCCTTCTGCGACCGCCGCGCGCAGGATGACGCCCTGCATGTGGCCGACATCGACGGTGATGGTGTCGAAGAAGGTCTCGGGCTCGATGGTGTAGCCAAGCTTTTCCAGGCCCTTGGCCATCAGCACAGCCTTCTGGTGGACCTGCTGGGCGATTGCCTTGATGCCCTTGGGGCCATGGAAGACGGCGTACATCGAGGCCATGACGGCGAGGAGCACCTGCGCGGTGCAGATGTTCGACGTCGCCTTCTCGCGGCGGATGTGCTGTTCGCGGGTCTGCAGCGACAGGCGGTAGGCGCGGTTGCCGCGGGCATCGACGGAGACGCCGACGAGACGGCCGGGCATGGAGCGCTTGTGGGCGTCCTTGACCGACATGTAGGCCGCGTGCGGGCCGCCGTAGCCGACGGGAACGCCGAAGCGCTGCGACGAGCCGATGGCGATGTCGGCGCCCATTTCGCCAGGTGACTTCAGAAGCGTCAGGGCCAGGATGTCGGCGGCGACGATGGCGATTGCGCCGGTCTGGTGCAGGCGCGAGATCAGGCCGGTGAAATCATGCACATGGCCGTGCGTGCCCGGATACTGGAAGATGGCACCGAAGACGTCGACCGGGTCGAGATCGGTGAAGGGGTTGCCGATGACGACGCTCCAGCCGAGCGGCTCGGCGCGGGTCTTGATCAGCTCGATCGTCTGCGGATGGCAGGCCGCGTCGACGAAGAAAGCCTTGGCCTTCGACTTGGAGACGCGCTCGGCCATGGCCATACCTTCGGCGGCAGCCGTTGCTTCGTCSAGCAGCGAGGCGTTGGCGACGTCGAGGCCGGTCAGGTCGCAGATCATCGTCTGGTAGTTCAGGAGCGCCTCAAGGCGGCCCTGGGAGATTTCCGGCTGGTAGGGCGTATAGGCCGTGTACCAGGCCGGGTTTTCCAGGATGTTGCGCTGGATGACCGGCGGCGTGATCGTGCCGTAATAGCCCTGGCCGATCAGCGAGGTCAGGACCTTGTTCTTGTTTGCGGTCTCGCGCAGCTTGTCGAGCGCCTCGCGCTCCGTCATCGGCGCGCCCCAGACGAGCGGCGCCTTCTGGCGGATGGAGGGCGGCACGGTCGCGTCGATCAGCCCGTCGAGGCTGTTGTAACCGATGACCTTGAGCATATCGGTCATTTCGGCCGGGGAAGGGCCGATGTGACGACGATTGGCGAAGTCGTAGGGCTGGTAATCGGTAAACTGGAATTCCGTCGGCGTCGTCATTACGCGGTGAGCTCCTTGTAGGCCGCTTCGTCGAGCAGGCCGTCGGCATCGGCTGAATTGGCGAGCTTCAGCTTGAAGAACCAGCCAGCACCCTGCGGGTCGGAATTGACGAGAGACGGATCGGCGACGATGGCGGGGTTCACTTCGGTGATCTCGCCTTCCAGCGGGCAGTAGACATCCGATGCGGCCTTGACGGATTCGACGGTGGCCGCGTTGTCGTTCTTGCCGAAGGTGGCGCCGACTTCAGGCAGTTCCACGAACACCAGATCGCCGAGCTGTTCGACGGCATAGGTGGTGATGCCGACGGTGGCGACACCGGCTTCGATCTGCAGCCATTCGTGTTCTTCGGTGAATTTCAGCATGGGATGGTCCTCTCTGGGGAATGGGGTGTTTGGTGGAAATGGGCGGTTTGTTTTGGTTGGCGCGGCGGCGTGTGGTGGTTGCTGGCTGAGGTGGTGCCGTGCGGCGCCCCCCTCTGGCCTGCCGGCCATCTCCCCCACAGGTGGGGAGATTGGCTGGGCTCACCCGCTCGCTCCACGCTCACCGTTTGGTGAGACGTCCGCCGTTGGTCGATCTCCCCCCTTGTGGGGGAGATGCCCGGCAGGGCAGAGGGGGGTAATCCTCGCGCAACGCCAGCGGCGGCGGCCTGCGAACAGTGCGCCTGAACAGGCAGTGCAACGATATGGATCGCCGCCGCGCTCATGGTCTTATCGCTTGTAGGTCGGCGTGACGAAGGGAAGTGCGGCGACAGTCACCGGCAGGTACTTGCCGCGAACCTCGGCGTAGACGACCGTTCCGACGTCACTAGACGCGACCGGCACGTAGCCCATCGCAACAGGGCCTTCGGCGCTCGGGCCGAAGCCGCCTGACGTCACTTCGCCGATTTCGGTCTTGCCTTCCTGGTCGGCATAGAGCTTGGCGTGGCCGCGCACCGGCGCCTTGCCGTCGGGCTTCAGCCCGACGCGGCGGCGGGTGGCGCCGTTGTCGAGTTCAGAGAGGATGCGGTTTGCGCCGGGGAAACCGCCGGCGCGGGCGCCGCCCGATTTGCGGGCGTTCTGGATGGCCCAGACGAGGGCTGCCTCGACGGGGGTCGTGGTGGTGTCGATGTCGTTGCCGTAGAGGCAGAGGCCGGCTTCGAGGCGCAGGCTGTCGCGGGCGCCGAGGCCGATCGGCTCGACGTCGGGATGCTCGAGCAACCGCTTGGTGACATCGACGGCCATGTCCGAGGGGATCGAGATTTCGTAGCCATCCTCGCCGCTATAGCCGGAGCGCGAGACAAGACAGGAGACGTCGTGCAGGCGGCAGTGGCGCACGTCCATGAACTTCATGGCGGCGACATCGGCCCAGAGTTCGGCCAGAGCCTCGACGGCGCGCGGACCCTGCAGCGCGATCAGCGCTCGGTCTAGCACCGTGATGTCGCAGGTATCGGAAAGATGCTTCTTGAGATGCGCGACGTCGGCATCCTTGCAGGCGGCGTTGACGACGACGAAGAGGTGGTCGTCGAGATGGGTGATCATCAGGTCGTCGAGAATGCCGCCGTTTTCATCGGTGAAGAAGCCGTAGCGCTGGCGTCCCTCGGCAAGACCGAGGATATCGACGGGAACGAGGCTTTCGAGCGCAAGTGCGACGTCCTCATACTTGCCCGACTTCGCCTTGATGACGACCTGGCCCATGTGAGAGACATCGAAGAGACCGGCGGCAGCGCGGGTCTGCAGATGTTCCTTCATGACGCCGGCCGGATATTGCACCGGCATGTCATAGCCCGCGAAGGGCACCATGCGGGCGCCGAGCGACAGATGCAGGTCATGCAGCGGGGTTTTCTTCAGGGCAGCAGTATCGTCCAAGGACGCCTCCGGTGTTTGCGCGTGGGTTCCATGCGCGGGCTCAAATATTCGGGCGCGGTTGCGCCTTGTTTCGAGCCCCCTCTGTCTGTTTGCCTGAGATTGTTATCCCTTCGGCGCGCGTTTCGAAAACGCGTCTCTCCAGAGTTCCGTCTGCCCCTTTGCTGGTCCTTTTGCCTGAGAGTTTCCGGGGCGGTTGCTCCTTCGGCACCGGCTGCGACGAGCCGACTTCTCCCAACAAGGTTGAGCGCAATTATCTGGCGATGGCGGTGCTTGGCAAGGGGGAATGTCGCGAGCGAGCAATTTTTTGTCGCGGGCTTCTTCGTCGGTCGAATTTCGGATCGATCGGGACGGGTGGTCTCAGTCTTCTTCGTAAAGCTTGAGAGCCTGCTGCAGGGCGGCCTGCGGCTGGCGCTGGCCCATGGTCATCAGGTCGAGCGCGACTTCGGTGGAGTTAATGACGGCGGCCGATTCATCCGTATCCTGGCCGGAATCGGTCCGGCGCTTGATGTCGGCGACCTTGCGGGCATCCTTGGCGGCGGTGCTGGCGGAGACGCGCGGGGGAATGCGCAGCGCTTCAAACGCCGCGGCCGCCGTACTTGCCGAAATGGAACCAACCAGAACTGTCATGTGACAGATTTAGGACGGCGGACCTTCCTGTGCCGCTAAGAATATCGCTAAAATATTACCTTTTGTGATGGTTCTTGTGCTGGATTTGAGTTTTTAAGCTATAGTGCAAATGTAGTGCGCCTCTATATCTGTCTCATTGCCTGGTTACTTCTTGCATTACTCAACAACAGAATAGTGCCGGTCCTTCAAAGGAGGAGTTCAGATGCGCCGTTTTCATTCTCTTGCCCTAGCCGGAGCGCTTGTCGTTACGGCTTTCATAGCGACGGCCTGCACCTCGACGGAGCAAAGCCGCGATGCCCGCATGCCGCTAAACTCGGCCTGCGCCTACGGCTTCGACAATGACCGGCCGTGCAGCTATTGAGGGTGAACTGGCCACCCGCTATTCGATATAGAGGTCTACCAAGGCGTTGCGCCTCTCCTTGTCGATGACGACGAAGAGGTGGCCTCCGGCGGGTCCAAATTGATCGTCATCGGCGCGATAGATGTAGTTCGCGTTGAATGGTGTGAATTCGGAGCGGAGGTCGTTGTCGATATAGTCCACGCTTCGAGAGTTGCGGCGGGCCTTTTCAACGGAGAAACGCCAGCCTACCAGCATCGATGCCATGTCGTCAGGCTCGATCTCGAAGCCGCACGTTACCAGAGCGTCCGTTATGACGAATGGTCCTCTGCACTTGATATTCTTCGCCGACACCGGGAGTTCCTTGATCTTGAGCATCGAACGAAGTTGCCCGGGCGCTTCATCATAGAGCGCCATCGCGGTGACTGAAGCGATTACAAGCACCATCCACGCTGATGCTGCGTACAGCCATTTTCGTCGTATCGCCAATCGCAAGTCCTCAAAGTCGCGTTCACTCAGTATGCGCAATCATACGTTGCCATTTCTGTATGGCCGATCAATCCTGCAATTAAGATTAGAGTGAATCGTTGATGGAGTGGGCGGAGAGCAGAGGACACGGTCAATTGGCAAGGCATCTTGCCTGCGCTACACAAAGCCTATGATCCAGGCTCTTCTCGTCGCCGTCGGCGGCGCCATCGGTTCCGTGCTTCGCTATTTTGTCGGCCAGTGGTCGTTGCGGCTGATGGGCCCGAATTTTCCGTGGGGGACGCTTGTCGTCAATGTTGTCGGTTGTTTCGTCATCGGCGTCTTCGCGGAGCTGATCGCGCGGCGCTTCAATGCGTCGAACGAATTGCGGCTTTTGCTGATCACCGGCTTCCTCGGCGGCTTTACGACGTTCTCCGCCTTTTCGCTGGATGCGATCTCGCTGATCGAGCGCGGGGCGATGGCCTCGGCGGCGGTCTATATGGTGGCGAGCGTGGGGCTCTCGATGGCGGCGGTTTTCGCCGGGCTTGCGATCATGCGCGCGTTGATCTGAGAGGGGGATCTGAGGTCTTCTGAGATTCAGGTTTCCGTTTTTGCGTAAAATGCTCTAAAGCCAGCGGCAAAGGCCGCGCCTGGTGCCGGCAACTCTTTCCGAAAGTACAGACATGGCTGGCATTGAACATATTACCGTCGAAGCCGACGAGGCGGGCATGCGCCTCGATCGTTGGTTCAAGATCCACTATCCCGGCCTCGGATTCGGTCCGCTGCAGAAGCTGATGCGTTCCGGCCAGGTACGTGTCGATGGCGGTCGCGTGAAGACCGATGCGCGCGTGCAGCCCGGGCAGGTGGTGCGCGTGCCGCCGCTCGATGTCGACGCCAAAAAGGCCGGGCCGATCGCGAGCCATGATCTGAAGCATGGCGGTGACTACGAACTGTTGCAGCGCATGGTGCTGCATGAGGACGACAAGGTGATCGTGCTCAACAAGCCGGCCGGCCTTGCCGTGCAGGGCGGTTCCGGTGTCACGCGCAACATCGACAAGATGCTGGAGGCCTGGACGAGCCCGAAGGGCGAGAAGCCTCGCCTCGTGCACCGTCTCGACCGCGACACCTCGGGCGTGCTGGTCATCGCCCGTACGCGCGGTGCCGCGCAGAAGCTGACGGCGGCGTTTCGCGAGCGCGACACCAAGAAGACCTACTGGTCGCTGGTCAAGGGCGTGCCGCGCAAGCACGAGGACAAGATCTCGACCTGGCTGGTGAAGGAACAGACGCCGGATGGAGACCGCATGCGCGTCTGCAAGCACGGCGAGGAGGGCGCCGATCACGCGATCTCCTATTACAAGGTGCGCGAGACGGCGGCGCAGAACCTGGCCTGGCTGGAGATGGAGCCCTATACCGGCCGCACGCACCAGCTGCGTGTCCACGCGCTTCATATCGGTCATCCCATCATTGGTGACCCGAAGTATTTCGACGACGACCACAACTGGGATTTCCCCGGCGGCATCCAGAAGCGGCTGCACCTGCATGCCCGCAAGATCGACATTCCGCATCCCAACGGCGGGCGCCTGCGGGTGACCGCGCCGCTGCCGCCGCATATGGTCCAGACCTGGAACCTGCTCGGCCTCGACCTGGCTGAAGCGGACCGGGAAGATTTCGAATGAGTTCAGGCATGAAACTGGCATTGTTCGATTGCGACGGCACGCTGGTCGATAGCGCCGCGCTGATCCACGAGGTGATGGCACGCACTTTCGTGCATTTCGGCCATGACCGGCCCGAACTCTCGCAGACCAAGGCGATCATCGGGCTGACGCTCGATATCGCGATTGCGCGCATGCAGGGCAAGCCGCATGTGGACGACGAGGCGGTGGCGATGACGGCGCATTACAAGGCGATCTACGCCGATGTGCGCGCCGAAGCCGGCGTCGACGTGCCACTGTTCGATGGCATCAGCGAGTTGATCCGTACGCTGGCCGAGAAGGACGAAGTGCTGATCGGCGCCGTAACCGGCAAGTCGCGTCGCGGGCTGGTGCATATTCTGGAGACGCACGGCTTTTCCGGCGATTTCATCGTGTCGCGCACCGCCGACGATTGCCCGTCGAAGCCGCATCCGGCCATGGTGACTGAATGCTGCAACGAAACGGGGATGAATCCCGCCGATACCATTGTGATCGGCGACGCGATTTACGATATGCAGATGGCGAAGGCAGCGGGCGCCACGGCGATCGGCGTGTCCTGGGGCTATGCAAGCGTCGAAGACCTTGTCGCGGCCGGCGCCGATACGATCGCCTACCATCCGGCCGATATACTGAAGCATTTTTCCTGAGGTGAGCCATGCGTGATCTGTTGAACGACCT
The DNA here is from genome assembly GCF_056399145.1 of Rhizobium sp. 01N48. Classification (NCBI taxonomy): domain Bacteria; kingdom Pseudomonadati; phylum Pseudomonadota; class Alphaproteobacteria; order Hyphomicrobiales; family Rhizobiaceae; genus Rhizobium; species Rhizobium sp. 01N48. The sequence goes on along the minus strand of NZ_JBFTQT010000012.1, from coordinate 54,704 downwards.
GTCCGAGGGGCTGAGCCATCCCGATCCGATCCGCCGCGCGCAGATCCAGATGAAGAAGCCGCTGCCGAAGCGCTTCTACAAGGACGTCTCGGTGAGCGAGGCCCAAGGCACCGCCCCCCAAGGTACCGAAGCCGGCTTCGTCGTCGAACTGGACGGCAAGGCCGTGCGCACGCCGGCCCGCAATCTCCTCGCGGCTCCGACACGCAAGCTTGCCGAGCTGATGGCCGACGAGTGGAAGGCGCAGGGCGACGAGATCGACCCGGGCTCCATGCCGTTGACCAAGCTGATCAACACGGCGATCGATGGCGTTGCAACGGACACGCAGGCGGTCTTCGAAGACATACTGCGGTTTTCCGGCACCGACATGCTTTGCTACCGCGCCGAGGGGCCGGAAGAGCTGGTGGCGCGGCAGACGAAGCTCTGGGATCCGGTGCTTGATTGGGCGTCGAACGCGCTCGGCGCGCGCTTCATTCTCGCCGAGGGCATCGTGCACCAGCAGCAGCCGCAGAGCGCGATTGCGGCGTTTTCGGCGGCGCTGCGCAAGCACGACAATGCGATCGCGCTCGCCGTGCTGCACACGATCACGACGCTGACGGGATCGGCGCTCCTGGCGCTGGCTTTTGCCGAAGGCGAGCTCGACGAAAATGAGGTGTGGTCGCTGGCGCATCTCGAAGAAGACTGGACGATCGAGCACTGGGGCAGCGACGAAGAGGCGGAAGAACGCCGGGCGCTGCGTTTCATCGATTTTCTGTCCGCCACGCGTGCTTTTTTGGCACTGAAGGGCTGAAATAGATTGCCATGACCGTCTTTATGGCGAAGATCGCGACTCTTAATGGGGTGGACGCGGTTTTTCGTCATGAATATGTTTCAGTCGGTTATTTCCAAGGTTTTACTGTCTTTTCTCGCGCTCGTTTCGGGTTTGGCGCTCATTTCCTGCGGCTCGTTGATGCCGAAGGAGCCGCCGGGGCCGATCTATGACGTGCGTAGCGCCGTGGTCTTATCCGGACCGAAAGTGCCGCCGGCTGTGCTTTCGGGCGTGGGCGATCGCGTCAACAAGGCGATCAACGCCACCGTTCGCACCGAGGTCTATCCACGCGTCGTGCTCACCATCCGCGTCGTTTCCGTCACCACGGGGCAGGGATACGACAAGAGCCAGAGTTCTGCGAATGTTACCGTCGATGCGGCTTCCGTCGACGACGGCACTGTGATCGCCGTGTCGAAATTCGATGTGCTCAGCCGCTCGAACCTTTCGGACGCATCCGACGAAATTCTTGCTGAAAACATCTCAGCGCGTATCCGGTCGATCTTCACGCTCAGCCCGGGTTCGGAATAATCGCGCCGCAACGGGAGGTCGCCTTGAAGGAAATTCTCGAAGAGCTCGAACGTCGTCGTGACATCGCCCGCAAGGGCGGCGGCGAGGCCAGGATCGAGGCGCAGCACAAGCGCGGCAAGCTGACCGCGCGCGAGCGCATCGACCTCATTCTCGACGAGGGTTCCTTCGAGGAGTTCGGCATGTTCGTCGAACACCGCTCCAGCGATTTCGGCATGGAGAAGAGCCGGATCGCCGGCGACGGCGTGGTGACCGGCTGGGGCACGGTGAACGGCCGCACGGTCTTCGTCTTCGCCAAGGATTTCACGGTCTTCGGCGGCTCGCTGTCCGAGGCACATGCGGAGAAAATCATCAAGGTCCAGGACATGGCGCTGAAGAACCGCGCGCCGATCATCGGGATCTATGATGCCGGCGGCGCGCGCATCCAGGAGGGCGTGGCGGCACTTGGCGGCTATGCGGAGGTGTTCCAGCGCAACGTGCTGGCCTCGGGCGTGATCCCGCAAATCTCCGTCATCATGGGGCCGTGCGCCGGCGGCGACGTCTATTCGCCGGCGATGACGGATTTCATCTTCATGGTGCGCGACACCTCCTACATGTTCGTGACCGGTCCTGACGTGGTCAAGACCGTGACCAACGAGACGGTGACGGCTGAGGAACTCGGCGGTGCCTCGGTGCACACGACGAAATCCTCGATCGCCGATGGCGCCTATGACAATGATGTCGAGGCGCTGCTGCAGGTGCGCCGGTTGATCGATCTGCTGCCGCAATCGAACACGTCTGCGGTGCCCGAGATCGAATGTTACCAGTCGGTGACCGAGACGGATGCGTCGCTGGATACGCTGGTGCCCGCCAATGCCAACAAGCCTTACGACATCAAGGAACTGATCCTGAAGACGGCGGACGAGGGGGATTTCTTCGAGATCCAGGCAAGTTTCGCCAAGAATATCGTCTGTGGCTTCGGCCGGATCGAGGGCTCGACCGTCGGCTTTGTCGCCAACCAGCCGATGGTGCTGGCCGGCGTTCTCGACAGCGACGCCTCACGCAAGGCGGCGCGCTTCGTGCGCTTTTGCGATTGCTTCAATATCCCGATCGTCACCTTCGTCGACGTGCCGGGCTTTTTGCCGGGCACGGCGCAGGAATATGGCGGGCTGATCAAGCACGGGGCGAAGCTGCTTTTCGCCTATGCCGAGGCGACCGTGCCGAAGCTGACGGTGATCACCCGCAAGGCGTTCGGCGGGGCTTACGATGTGATGGCCTCGAAGCATCTGCGCGGGGATCTCAACTATGCCTGGCCGACGGCGCAGATCGCCGTGATGGGCGCCAAGGGCGCGGTCGAGATCATCTTCCGCAAGGACATCGCCGATCCCGAAAAGATCGCCGAACATACCAGGATGTACGAGGAGCGGTTCCTCTCGCCGTTCGTGGCGGCGGAGCGTGGCCATGTCGACGAGGTGATCATGCCGCACTCGACACGGCGTCGGCTGGCGCGCGGACTGAAGATGCTGCGCAACAAGGACCTTACCAATCCCTGGAAGAAACACGACAATATTCCCCTCTAAGGTGAAGATGCCGTGGAAAAATGATGAAAATCAAGTGGATGTGATGGGAGCATCAGAAATCGTGACTTCTCTGTTTTCAACCAGATCGCTAACGCTCCTCTGTCTTATGACTTAAGGAGAGACTTATGCCCAGTTTCGAACGCCTCAACGCGTACCAGCCCTACGCGCTGGCTGCGCTCCGTATTGTTACCGCCCTGCTTTTCATCGAGCATGGCACGATGAAGCTTTTCGCCTTCCCGATCCCGCAGGGTGCCGGCGGTCCGCTGTCGCCGCTGTTCCTGTTCGCGGCCCTGCTCGAGTTCATCGGCGGCATCGCGATCCTCGTCGGCTTCCTGACCCGTCCGGTTGCCTTCATCCTCGCTGGCCAGATGGCTGTCGCCTACTTCATGGCGCACTTCCCAAGCGGCTTCTTCCCTGCCGTAAACGGTGGCGCCGAAGCAATCCTCTACTGCTTTGTCTTCCTGTTCCTGGTCTTCGCAGGCGCGGGCGCATTCGCGATCGACAAGCGCAACGCGTAATCGGCTCGTTTGCCGAGACGACAATTCGGATGCGTCGGGGACGAGCGCATCGACCGATCGGCCCCTTCGGGGGCCGATCGTGTTTCAGGCGCCTTATCAGCCGAGACGCTCGGCGTGCCACTTCAGGTGATCGTCCATGAAGGTCGAGATGAAGTAGTATGAGTGATCGTAGCGCTCGTGCATGCGCAGCGTCAGCTTGATATCGGTGTCCTTGATCGCCTCTTCGAAGAGCCAGGGGCGCAGGCCGTTTTCCAGGAAGCCGTCGGCCTTGCCCTGGTCGATCAGGAATTCCGGGAAGCGCGCGCCATCCTTGACCAAGGCGCAAGCGTCGTACTGGCGCCATGCGGCGCGGTCGGCGCCGAGATATTTTTCGAAGGCGGGGGCGGACCAATCGGCGGTGGAAGGCTCGACGATCGGCGCGAAGGCGGAGCAGCTCTTGAAGCGGTCGGGGTTCTTCAGCGCGATGGTCATGGCGCCGTGGCCGCCCATGGAATGGCCGAAGATGCCCTGGCGATCCATGTCCATGCGGAAGTGCGGGCGGATAAAGGCGGGAAGTTCCTCGGTGATGTAGGTGTACATCTGGTAGTTTTCGGCCCAGGGCTCTTCGGTGGCATTCAGATAGAAGCCGGCGCCCTTGCCCATCTGCCAGTTGGTCAGCTCGTCCGGCACGTCGTTACCGCGCGGGCTGGTATCTGGGCAGACGATGATCAGGCCGAGCTCGGCTGCCATGCGGCGATACTCGCCCTTTTCCATGACGTTGGCGTGGGTGCAGGTAAGGCCTGAGAGATACCACAGAACCGGACAGGGCTTTTCGATCGCCTGTGGGGGCACGAAGACCGCGAAGGTCATGTCACACTTCAAGGCCTCGGACGTATGCGTGAAAACGCCCTGCATGCCGCCGAAGGCGGTCGCCTGGGATAGGATGTTCATTCTATTCTCCTGGTGGTGGCGTGACGGCCTTGGCGCGGCGGCACAGCCGATCGAATGTTTCGAGAAAACGGGAGCGGTCCTTCGGGCTGAAGGCGGCGTTGTAGCCCTTGCTTTCGCCTGTTTCGCGCAGATGCGCGCCGAGATCGCGCATAGCGGAGGCCATGCCGATATTGGTGTCGTCGAAGACGCGGCCGGTGGGCCCGGTGACGAAGGCGCCCGCCGCGACGCAACGAACCGCGAGTGGCACGTCGGCGGTGACGACCACGTCGCCCGATCCGCAATGTTCGGCGATCCAATTGTCGGCGGCGTCGAAGCCGTTGGAGACGATGACGTTGTGCACCATCGGATCGCGCGAGGGGCGCAGGCCGGAGTTGGCGACGAAGGTGACTTCAATGCCGAGGCGTTCGGCGACCTTGAGGACCTCGGGCTTGACCGGGCAGGCGTCTGCGTCAACGTAGATATGGTGCATGGGTGTTTGTCGGTGTCTTCTATTTCAAGTTCTTGCGGAAGCGGGCAATCAGCACGCTCATGGGTTCCATCGGCTCCGACGGACCACTCTTAAGGCCGACATCGATCGCCGCCTCCAGTTCAGCAATGAACGAAGGCTGGTCAAGCTTTGCGCGTTCCCAGAAGCGTTCGTCAAGGTCGGGAATGTCGATTGTATCGATATCGTCATCGGACAGCGCGGCCAATTGCTCCGGACTTGCTTCCTTGTCGAATTGACGTGGCATTTCAATCCCTCACGGAATGCGGTTGACGCTTTTGTGTCGCTCCAGATGTAGCAATTCGGTCCTTTGAAGACCAGCAATGTCATGTCGACACAGGCATGAAATGGTGGGCTGCGCGCCGGCCGGCGCGCAGCGGGTTTCACGGTGAGCTTGATCCTCACGCCTCCTTCAGCGTGCCGGCCTTCTTCGCGGCGAAGGTCGCGAGCACATCCATGAGCGTCGGGTTCAGGCAGTCGTAGGGCGCAAGACCGAGTTCACCGAGGCGGCTGCGAACACCGGACATCGCCGAAGGTGGCGTGCCGCTTTCGATGATCGAGGAGACGAAGGCGGCGAAGGTGGGTTCGGGCCAGCCGGGTTCCTGGAAGCGTTCGGGGTGGACGAAGGACAGGCCCTTGAAGGCGTGGTCGCGCTCGACGGGGCCGTACATGTGGACGCCGCACTCCTTGCACGCATGGCGCTGGATCAGCGCGTCCTTGTCGACGACGGCGAGCTTGTCGCCATTTTCGAGAACGGTGACGCTGTCGGTCGAGGCTACCGCGACCACGGAGAAGGCGGCTCCCTTGGGCTTCCAGCACTTGGTGCAGCCGCAGGCATGGTTATGGGCGACCGTGCCCTTGACCGCCACCTTGACCGGGCGGCTGGCGCAGGCGCAGACGAGTGTGCCGCCACCGAAATTCGCCTGGCCTTTCTTGACCCCGCCATCGAGCGCGGGGTGTATCGATACCTGATATGCCATGCTCAGCTTCTCCTCCTCAGCTGCCGATGGCTCCCAAATCAGGACCGATTTGTGAAAAAGCCGCCGGCCATTTCAAAGTCGTGCCGCATTGCGTGGTGGGTGTGTCTTAGTGCTCCCTGAGCCCTTTTGGGCAGGATCGGATGTCAGATACAAATCTAACAAACCGGCCTTGTGAAAACCAGCGAATCCGCAGGGTGGGGTTCGCTGGTTTGGGTCGTCAGCTCAGCGTACCGCCCTGACCATGTCGACATGCGGGATTCCGTCCTCGTGATATTCCTCTGATGTCGTCTCGAAGCCGAAGCTGCCGTAGAAGCGGGAGAGGTGGCTTTGGGCGGAGAGGTAGATCGGGGCTTGCGGATAGCGCTCTTCGCATACGGAAATGGCCTCGCGCATGACCGCGTCGCCGAGGCGTTTGCCGCGATGATCAGGCGAGACGACGACGCGGCCGATCTTGGCGGGTGCATCTTTGTCTACCGGTGCGAAGATGCGGGCTGCGGCGAGAAGGTCACCATCCTGCAGGAGGCGCAGATGCAGGGCGTCCGCGTCCTTTCCGTCGAGTTCCGGATAAGGGCAGTTCTGCTCGACGACGAAGACGTCGACGCGCATTTTCAACAGAGTGTACAGCTCGACGGCGGAGAGCTCATCGAGCCTCCGCGCGTCGACCGTATAGTTTGGCTGGGTGATCAATAGACCACCACGCCGCGGATCGATTCACCCTTGTGCATGAGGTCGAAGCCCTTGTTGATGTCTTCGAGCGGCATGGTGTGGGTGATCATCGGGTCGATCTGGATCTTGCCTTCCATGTACCAGTCAACGATCTTCGGCACGTCGGTGCGACCGCGTGCGCCACCGAAGGCGGTGCCCATCCAGTTGCGGCCGGTGACCAGCTGGAACGGACGGGTGGAGATTTCCTGGCCAGCGCCGGCGACGCCAATGATGACCGACTTGCCCCAGCCGCGATGCGAGGATTCGAGCGCCTGGCGCATGACCTTGGTGTTGCCGGTGCAATCGAAGGTGTAGTCGGCGCCGCCGATCAGGTCGCCGTGGCGCTTCGTCATGTTGACCAGATAAGGCACGATGTCTTCGCCGACTTCCTTCGGGTTGACGAAGTGGGTCATGCCGAACTTTTCGCCCCATTCCTTACGATCAGGGTTGATGTCGACGCCGATGATCATGTCGGCGCCGGCAAGGCGCAGGCCCTGCAGCACGTTGAGGCCGATGCCGCCGAGGCCGAAGACGATCGCGGTGGAGCCGATCTCGACCTTGGCGGTGTTGATGACGGCACCGATGCCCGTCGTCACGCCGCAGCCGATGTAGCAGACCTTGTCGAAGGGGGCGTCGGGGTTGATTTTGGCGAGCGCGATTTCCGGCAGAACGGTGAAGTTCGCGAAGGTCGAGCAGCCCATGTAGTGGTGAATCTTGTCCTTGCCGATCGAGAAGCGCGAGGTGCCGTCAGGCATCACGCCCTGGCCCTGGGTCGAGCGGATCGAGGTGCAGAGGTTGGTCTTGCGCGAGGTGCAGGAATAGCATTCGCGGCATTCCGGCGTGTAGAGGGGAATGACGTGGTCGCCCTTCTTCAGCGAGGTGACGCCGGGGCCGACGTCGACGACGATGCCAGCGCCTTCATGGCCAAGGATGGCCGGAAACAGGCCTTCCGGGTCGGCGCCCGAGAGCGTGAAGTCGTCGGTGTGGCAGATGCCCGTGGCCTTCACCTCGATCAGCACTTCGCCGGCCTTTGGGCCTTCGAGCTGCACGGTCATCACTTCGAGTGGTTTTCCTGCCTGTACGGCAACAGCGGCGCGAACGTCCATGGTAGTCTCCAATATGCTGATTTGATCGGGCGGACTTTTGCACGCGTAGGGAGCGCGGCTCAAGGGAAAAGCCGCGCCGCTTTGTAAAATCCTTGTCAGATGAGCGGCTTGCGCCGGTCTTTATACCATCTGCGTCAAAACAGCCGGTCGATGGCGGTGATGACGGCGTAGCCGTGCATGGCGATGGCGGCGTAGAGGCCGAAGGAGACAAGCATGCGCTCGCCGCCATTCATCTCCTCAAGCTTCTGGCGCGGCTTGTAGGAGCCGCCACCGATGAGGCTGACGAGGGTGAAGACAAGCAGGCCGATGACGAGATAGCGGGCCGAAAGCCCGATTTCGGCGCCGACAGCGAGGATGCAGAGCGTGACCAGAAAGCTCGCCAGGATCTGCGAGCGATGGGTCCTGAATATCTGCCGCAGCACCTGACCGCCATCGAAGCGCTGCATGGGTAGCAGATTGAGCAGGTTGAAGGCGCCTAGGATCAACAGGAAGACGAGGATCGGCGCGTCGGCGGCGGCAGGGAGGATGCCGTGATCGGCGAAGCTATGGCCGAGCATCAGGATCGGCACCAGGAATGCCGACATGCCGGCTCCCATCAGGGCGCAGGTCGCGACCTCGAACAGCGACCGATAGGGCCGGCTGCCGATGGCGATGCCACCCAGGAAGGGAATGAAGACCATGCGGACAGACGTGTGGCCGAACATGCGGTAGGCGGCCATGTGGCCGAGTTCGTGTAGCGCGATCACGACCGTCAGGAAGGTCGAGATCATCAGGCCGCGTTGCGTGAGGCCGAGGAAGGGCCAGAGAAGCAGGGTCGACAGGATGGCGAGCGCGACCTGCACGAGCGGGTGTTCGAAATAGCCCTGCGGCTGCGAGATGCCGGTCTTCAGCCAGCCATCAAGCGCCTTCATTTCGCGGTGGAGCGCGACGTAGCGGAAGATCAGGAAGGCGAGGCCACGATAGCGGTCCGTCTGGTCGACTTCCAGGACCGCGCGGCCATCTGCCGTGGGCCGGATGATGCGGCGTTCGCGATAGTCCTTCCAGAAGGAGGCATCGAGCGTGCTGTCATCGACGATGGACGATTGAAAGCCTTGCGCGTTCGGGGCGAGGGCCACCAGCGGCTCTATCGCGAGCAGGCGGCGCGTGGGGGCGTTGTTTCTGTCCTGATAGTGGTAGGTCTGCTCGACAACATTGCCGCCCATTTCCATCTGGCGGCTTGATATCACCTGATGGTGCCAACTGGCGTTCGAACCCATCGGGTTCATGGCGGCCCACAGCGTTTCCGGCGTGCAATCGAAGGAGCGGCTGACATGCAGCGTTCTCAGCCCCAGGGGCATTCGCATCAGGAGCCACAGCATGCCGAGATTGATAAACAGCAGCAGCAGGGCGGATTGCATGACACTCATCATTCACTCCATCCGGCGGGATCCGGATGGGTTAATATTAGCGTCGACGCGTTAATAAATGCGGAGCGGAACGTGACGGTCTGGTGTGCCGGAACGGGTCAGGCGAACTCCATGATGACGGCGTCCACCGCCAGGCTTTCGCCCGGCTTGGCGTTGACGACACCGACCACCAGGTCGCGCTCGGCGCGCAGCACGTTTTCCATCTTCATGGCTTCGACGACGGCAAGCGTTTCACCGGCTTTCACTTCCTGACCCTCGGTGACCGCGATCGAGACGACCAGTCCCGGCATCGGGCAGAGCAGGAGCTTGGAGGTATCCGGCGGCAGCTTGACAGGCATCAGGCGGTCGAGTTCGGCATGACGCGGTGTCAGCACCTTGGATTTCACCGACAGGCCCTGCCAATCGAGCCTGACGCCATTGAGGATCGGGCGTAGCTGCGCGGTGACCGGCTGCTTGCCGACCTTGCCGCGCCAGACCGGATCACCCGGTCTCCAGTCGGTGACGACGCTCAAGGTTTGCCCGGCGATGTCCATTTCCATCTCGAAGGGGACGGTCACGAGGCCGTCTAGCAGGCGCACGTTTATATAGTCGTCGCCGAGCCGGACGCACCAGTGATCGCGAAGCGGATCTGTGGCTCTGCGCAGCCGGTCGGCGAAGGTTTCGCGGCGATTGGCTTCGATGAGCGAAGCGGAGAGAGCGATGGCGGCAAGTGTGGCGCGTTGGCTCTGATCGGGCACTACGGGCGCGAAGCCATCGGGATATTCCTCGGCGATGAAGCCGGTAGACAGGCGGCCCTCGCGCCAGCGCGGGTGTTTCATCAGGGCGGAGAGGAACGGGACGTTGTGTTCGATGCCATCGACCACGAAGCCATCCAGCGCCTCGCCCATGGCCTCGACGGCCTCAGTGCGGGTCGGCGCCCAGGTGCAGAGTTTGGCGATCATCGGATCGTAGTACATCGAGATCTCGGCGCCTTCGAAGACACCGGTGTCGTTGCGGACGACCGCGTTGCCGGCCTTGCCTTGCTGCGGTGGGCGGTAGCGCGTCAGGCGGCCGATCGAGGGCAGGAAGTTGCGGTAGGGATCCTCGGCGTAGATGCGGCTTTCTACGGCCCAGCCGTTGAGCTTGATGTCTTTCTGCGCGAAGGGCAGTTTCTCGCCTGCCGCGACGCGGATCATTTGCTCGACGAGGTCAATGCCGGTGACGAGTTCGGTGACGGGGTGTTCGACCTGCAGGCGGGTGTTCATTTCGAGGAAGTAGAAATTGCGGTCGCGATCGACGATGAACTCGACGGTGCCGGCGCTCTGGTAATCGACGGCCTTTGCGAGCGCCACCGATTGCTCGCCCATGGCGGCGCGGGTGGCCTCATCGAGGAAGGGCGAGGGCGCCTCTTCGGCAACCTTCTGGTTTCGCCGTTGGATGGAGCATTCGCGTTCGCCGAGATAGACGACATTGCCGTGGGCATCGGCCAGCACCTGGATCTCGATATGGCGGGGATCGACCACGTATTTCTCGATGAAAACGCGGTCGTCGCCGAAGGAGCTCTTCGCCTCGGAGCGGGCGCGGTCAAAGCCATCGCGCACCTCCGCCTCGCTCCAGGCGATGCGCATGCCCTTGCCACCGCCGCCGGCGGACGCCTTGATCATCACGGGATAGCCGATCTCGGCGGCGATCTTTTCGGCGTGCTCGGCATTTTCGATGACGCCGAGATAGCCGGGAACGGTGGAGACATTGGCGGCGCTGGCGAATTTCTTGGACTCGATCTTGTCGCCCATGGCATTGATCGCCTTGGGCTTCGGGCCGATGAAGACGATGCCTTCCTTCTCCAGCGCCTCGCAGAAGGAGGCGCGCTCGGAGAGGAAGCCGTAGCCGGGGTGGACGGCCTGAGCGCCGGTCTTTTTGCAGGCGTCGATGATCTTCTCGGCAACGAGATAGCTCTCGGCGGCCGCGGCCGGGCCGATGTGGATGGCCTCATCTGCCATCTCGACATGGAGCGCGTCGCGGTCGGCGTCGGAATAGACGGCGACGGTCGCAATCCCCATGCGGCGCGCCGTCTTGATGACGCGGCAAGCGATCTCGCCGCGATTGGCGATCAGAATTTTCGTGAACATGAAGACTCCACCCGTGACCTGCGTTCCGAGTCTTAAGCATAAAGACTGGAACGCACAATCACGGATAGGACACGCACGGATAGGGCACGGAGAGAAGCGCCGCGATCAGGCGACGGCTGCCTCTGTCCCGAGCCTGTCGTCGACGATTCGGAGCCAGCGGGTGCGACGCGGCGCTTCGGCGTAGTCGGTGAGCACAAGCGCCGAGACGATCTGCGACCAGCGCGGATGGTTCGACGCGGGTAGCGTCTCTTCGCCGATCTGCATCATGACCGCCCAGGTGAGCGCCTGTACCGTTATGGTACCGCCGTCGCTGAGCGCGCGCAGGATGCGCATGATGTAATCCACATCCTGGCGGGTGATTCCCCGGCGATCGATGGCTCGGCTCTTGTGATAGGCGCCGCGATTGTCCGACAGCGCGAGGCGCAGCTGATCGAGCGCAAAGGCGCGCAGCTCGTCCGGCACGTAGGCCGAAATCTCGATGATGTGGAGCACAAGCTCCAGCTCGACCGCCGAATGGATGACACCATCGGTCGCGACCATGCGCATCAGCCAGGCGACGTTGATTTCGTCGAGAGAGCCTTGCGGATAGTTATATTGGACGATGAAGGCCGCGAGTTGCTCCACGAAATAGGTGTTCCATTCGGGGCATTTCTCGGGGCAGGCGTTGTTCAGTGCCAGCATGACGACGACGTCGTCGGCGGTTCTGATTCCCTCGGGAAAACTGTGTCTGCGCAGAAGATCGATATCCTCCACGCCAAGTCGATGCTTTCCGGCGATGACACATGCCGGAAAAGCGAGTCGAATTTCGCTCATCTTTTCTCTCCAGGCCTCATCATGAAGCCGAAGATTCTTCTAGCGCCAGCGAATTGATGTTCTCTCAATAGGCGGAGTTAACAAGGTGTTTACGGCTCAGGCCTGTTTCGCTGCCCGCGCCTGCACCCGTTCGCGCCAGATGATGAAGAGGCCGGAGGCAACGATGATCATGATGCCGATCCATTTGGAGAAGTTCGGGAAATCGCCGAACAGGGCGTAGCCCAAGATGGTGGCGGAGATGATCTCGAAATATTGGAACGGCGCCAATAGCGAGAGCGGCGCCATGCGGAAGGCCCTGACGACGATCATGTGCACATAGCCGGAGAGCGAGCCGAGAATCAGCAGCAGCACGAGGCCGAGCAGCGATGCCGGAAGCGAGACGTCGAAATCACCGACGCCCATGCCATTTCCGACGATGAGCGCTGCGGACATGAAGAGCGTGCCGCCGATGCCGGCCATGGTCTGCATCGTCAACGGCGAATCGGCATTGCCGATGGCGCGGTTGAGGAAGAGATAGAGCGAATAAAGGAAGGCGCAGCAGACGGGCAGCAGCGCCTTGAGGCCGAAGACTTCATAGCTCGGCTGGATGACGATCATTGCGCCGCCGAAGCCCACCACGATCGCCGTCCAACGCCGCCAGCCGACCTTGTCGCCGAGGAAAAGCGCCGAAAGGCCGGCGAGCATGAAGGGTTCGACGAAATAGATGGCGAAGACGTCGGCGAGCGGCATGTATTTGACGGCGACGAAAAACAGGAGGCTGGCTGCCCCATGCAGCGCGCCGCGCAGCAGATTCATCCAGGGACGCTTGGCCGACAGCGCGCCCCAGCCGAACATGATGAAGAGAATCGGCAGCGTACAGACGAGCTGGAAAAAGAATCGGTAGAAGGTGACCTGTCCGGGCGACATGCCTTCGAACGTCGCCATGTACTTGGCGATGGCATCCATGGCGGGGAGGACGATCATTGCGCCGGCCATCAGCGCCATGCCTTGCAGGGGATTGTGCAGGTCGGTTTTATCGGACATCTTCGAGAAATTTCATTGGGCTGGGATCAGCCGTTATAAACAATAAAATCTCTCGTTAAGAGATGCCGCAGGCGACATATTGCGTCGCCGGGAGCCAGTATTCTGGCTGGTCTCACTCCTCAGGAGAGAGATGGTGCGGTCGAGAAGACTCGAACTTCCACGGGTTGCCCCACAGCGACCTCAACGCTGCGCGTCTACCAATTCCGCCACGACCGCATCGTGGTAGGTGCCGGTTTGTGCCGGCGACGCAGCATGTAGCAAAAGGTTTTTCGGGACACAAGGGCCATGTGACAGATTTTTTCAAAGAAGGTGACAGCGTTTGTAAAGGCAGCAATTCGGAGCCATATAGATGCTCGAAAAAGCCCGCGCTCACAGGCGCTGCGGGCCGCAAGGAATGGCTATGTTACGAACGGACCTCGATTTTTCCATGTTTCCACAGGCCGGCGCACGCCCGGTGCGTTGGCGGATCTCCGATGGGCTGGTGCCCTATCAGGAGGCTGTGGATATCATGGAGCAGGAAGTGGCAGCGATTGCCGAGGGTGGCGACGAACTGGTGTGGCTGCTGGAGCATCCGCCGCTCTATACGGCCGGAACCAGCGCCGACGCACGCGATTTGGTGCAGCCCGACCGCTTCCCGGTTCACGCCACCGGGCGCGGTGGAGAGTACACCTATCATGGGCCCGGCCAGCGCGTTGCCTATGTGATGCTCGACCTGAAACGTCGTCGCCAGGATGTGCGCGCCTTCGTGGCGGCGCTGGAGGAGGTGATCATTCGCACGCTGGGGGAGATGAACGTGCGCGGCGAACGCCGCGAGGATCGCGTCGGCGTATGGGTCTGTCGGCCCGACAGGCCGCCGCTGCCCGAAGGGACGGTGGCGGAGGACAAGATCGCGGCACTCGGCATCCGCTTGCGCAAATGGGTGACGTTTCACGGGCTGTCGCTCAATGTCGAACCCGATCTCGATCATTTCGGGGGAATCGTACCCTGCGGGATTTCGGCCTACGGCGTCACGAGCCTCGTCGATCTCGGCCTGCCGGTGACGATGGATGATGTGGATGTGCTTTTGCGCGAGGCGTTCGAATCGGTCTTCGGCGAGACGGTGAACGGCTGAGCGCGGAATCAGACGGTGCTGATAGTGAGAAAGGGCCGGCGATCCGTCGGCCCTTTCGCTTTTTCGCGTCTACTTGGTGCCGACGTCGCGGCAGGCATCGGTATGCGAGGCGCCGCTGTCACCACCTGCCGTATGCAGGCCGTGACCTTTCGGCGAGTCAGCGCATGGGGGGAGTGGCTTGATGCTTGCCGTCGACATCTTGTCGACCGGCGGTGCGACGCGAACGGGAGCGAAACCATCGCTGTCGTTGGTGTAGTCGTCGGAATATTCCGGCGCCTTGTGCTGCGTGTAGTGGACGGGCTTCGGTGGAGCAACTTTAACGGGAGCGAAACCGTCGCTATCGTTGTTGTAGTCGTTCGAATACATCGGCTGGGCGAAGGCGGCGCCGGAAAGGCAGAGGGTAAGCACGGCTGCGGCGGCTGCAAATTGAATGCGCATATCAGATCTCCTCAATCCATTGTTGCACACAATGTGACGTACATAACCCTCGGCAAGAGCGAGTTCGCGCCTCAATTGAGGCCGGATTGTGAAGAGTATCTGACAGTCGCGCGCACGTTTTTTCACATGAAATCACGGCGCCGCGACTGTGTTTGATCGCTATTTGATTGGCCTCGCGATTCGCTAAACCAGCGAGTGACGCGGTGCCATCTCGGCAATCGGGAGATGATGTTTTCTGCCAAAACAACCCTGTTTTGACATATAATGTTAGCCAGCGTTGCGCAGGTCGGCCGTGTCGATCAGTTCGTCCACCAGCGCAGGCGTGAGCTCGCTGAAGGTCTTGATGATGCGCGTTGGCTGCAGGCTTTCGATCGGAACGTCGGAATAGCCGAAGGGCACGGCGATCGAGGGGATGGCGGCATTGCGCGCGACGAGGATGTCGTTGGCGCTGTCGCCGATCATGATCGTGCGCTTCGGGTCGCCGCCTGCTTTCTCGATCGTGCCGAGCAGATGGCCGGCATCGGGCTTGCGCACCGCGAATGTGTCGCCGCCGGTGATGGCGTCGAAATAATGGGTGAGCTGCAGCCGCTCCAGCAGGGTACGGGCAAGGCCCTCCAGCTTGTTGGTGCAGACGGCGAGCTTGTATCCCTTGGCTTTCAGCTGATCCATCGCGTCGATCAGCCCTGGATAGGGGACCGTCGCGCCCGGCATGTTGTCCGTATAATGCGTGATGAAGCGTTCGAGCAGATCAGGAAATTTCTCGGGCTCCAGCGGATGCCCCTGCAGCTTGCAGGCCCTCTCGATCATCACCTTGGCGCCATGGCCGACGAGGTGCGTCAGGTCGTCATAGGTGACCGGCGCAAGATCGAGTGCGGCGATCGTGTAATTGAGGCTGTCGACAAGGTCGACATGGGTGTCGAGGAGCGTTCCGTCGAGATCGAAGACGACTAGGGCAGGGGTCAATGGAGTTTTCGCCTGTTCAGTGTTGGGATGCATCCGACTTAAGCGATGAAGGCCGCAAAAGCAACGCTTTGACCCGGTTTGGCAGGCCTCGCGCATATGCTTCGGATTTCCAAAGCGCGACGTTATTTTGGCTTTCGTTTGACTGGCTGGCCGTGTAAACAACGCAACCAACGTAACAATGCGTAACGTAACACTGGGAGTAAGCGGCGCATGGACGCCCGCGAAATGAAGATCAAGGCCGCGGCTGCGGCACTCGCCCATGTCGAGCATGGAATGCGTCTTGGGATCGGAACCGGAAGCACGGCCGAGGAGTTCGTGCGGTTGCTTGCCGAGAAGGTCGCGGACGGGTTCAAGGTCGAGGGTGTTCCGACATCGGAGCGCACGGCACGGCTTTGCGTCGAGCTCGGCGTCCCCCTGAAGTCGCTCGACGAACTGCCGGAACTCGATCTGACGATCGACGGCGCCGACGAGGTCGATGAGGCGCTCGGGCTGATCAAGGGCGGCGGTGGAGCCTTGCTGCGCGAGAAGATCGTTGCCGCCACCTCCAGCCGCATGATCGTGATCGCCGACGAGAGCAAGCTGGTGGATACGCTGGGCGCGTTCCCGCTGCCGATCGAAGTCAACATGTTCGGCCTCGTTTCGACGCGCATCGCGATCGAAAAGACGGCCGCAAGGCTTGGCCTTTCAGGTGAATTGACGCTTCGCCAATCCGGCGACGGCAATTTCACCACGGATGGCGGACACTACATTATCGATGCATCTTTTGGCCGTATTCCTGATGCAGAGGCGCTTTCAACTCAGTTGAATGCGATCCCCGGCGTTGTGGAGCACGGGCTCTTTCTCAATATGGCCGCGCTGGCGATCATCGCCGGTCCGGCGGGCGCGCGCGAGCTGCGGGCAACAAGGTAACAGGAGTTGGAACTCATGAATAAATTTGCAGGTTTTGGCCGTTTTGCTGCTGCGACCGTCATTCTCTCGGGTGTTGTCCTGGGCTCTGCAGCCCACGCGCAGGAAGCGTCGCCGGAACAGCTGAAGGCAGCCCGCGCGGCTATCGACGCGATCGGCGCCACCACACAGTTCGACAATATCCTGCCGGGCCTCGCAGAGCGCCTGAAGGCCGACCTGATCCAGGATTCGCCGAACTACCAGGACCAGATCACCGCCGAAGTCGACAAGCAGGCGCTGGCGCTTGCACCGCGTCGTGCCGATCTCGAAAAGGAAGCCGCGGTGACCTACGCCAAGGCGTTCACGGTCGAGGAACTCAACGCCATTGCCGCCTTCTACGGCTCGCCGGTTGGCCAGAAGCTCCTCAAGGACGGCCCGATCGCTTCACGCGAAACCGTCAAGGCCGCCGACATCTGGGCGCAGGGCATCTCCCGCGACCTGCAGAAGTCGACCAGCACCGAGCTTGCCAAGGTTATCAAGCCGGCCCCGGCCGCCGGCACCGATCCGGCAGCTCCGGCCGCAAAGCCTGCTGCCAAGCCGTAAGGCTTGCATCATCGCGCATTAACGAAGCCCCGGTTCGCCGGGGCTTTTGTTTTTGGCGGCATCGGTACTATATCAAGCCTTCCTTCCACTTGACGATTCCTGCCGGAGATTCCCAATGACAGCCTATGATTACGACCTCTTTGTCATCGGCGGCGGCTCGGGTGGGGTGCGCAGCGCACGCGTTGCGGCGGCACTCGGCAAGAAGGTGGCGATCGCCGAGGAATATCGCTACGGCGGCACCTGCGTCATTCGCGGCTGCGTACCGAAGAAGCTCTTCGTCTATGCCTCGCAATATCACGAGCATTTCGAGGATGCGGCAGGCTTCGGCTGGACCGTCGGCGAAAGCACGTTCGACTGGAAGAAGCTGATCGCGGCCAAGGACGCCGAGATCACCCGGCTAGAGGGGCTCTACAAGAAGGGGCTCTCGGGCGCCAACGCCGAGATACTCGACACCCGCGCAGAACTCGTCGATCGGCACACCGTGCGACTGGTCAATACCGGCAAGACGGTGACAGCGAAGACGATCGTGATCGCGACCGGCGGCACCCCGAACCTGCACGGCGCGCTGCCCGGCCATGATCTCTGCATCACCTCCAACGAGGCGTTTCATCTGGAGGAGCTGCCGCGCTCGATCGTGATTGTCGGTGGTGGCTATATCGCGGTCGAGTTCGCCAATATCTTCCATGGGCTCGGCGTAGAGACGACGCTCGTCTATCGCGGGGCGGAAATCCTGTCGCGCTTTGATCACGACCTGCGCCGCGGCCTGCACGAGGCGATGGTGGCCAAGGGCATCAAGATCCAGTGCCACGACATGCTGAAGAGCGTGGCGAAGGGTGCGGACGGGCTTGTTGTCGAGACGCTCAACAACGGAACAATGAGTGCCGACGTGGTTATGCTGGCCATCGGTCGTGTGCCGAACACGCATGGGCTCGGGCTCGAGGCGGCGGGCGTCGAGATGAATGCGCAGGGCGCCATCGTGGTCGATGACTACTCGCGCACCAATGTCGAGAATATCTACGCGCTGGGTGATGTCACCGACCGGGTACAGCTGACGCCGGTGGCGATCCACGAGGCGATGTGCTTCATCGAGACCGAATACAAGAACAACCCGACAAAGCCCGATCACGATACGATCGCCACCGCTGTTTTCTCGCAGCCCGAGATAGGCACGGTGGGGCTGACCGAGGAAGAGGCCGGCAAGCGCTATAGCGACGTCGAGGTCTACCGCGCGCAGTTCCGGCCGATGAAGGCGACGCTTTCGGGGCGTACCGAGAAGATGATCATGAAGCTGATCGTCGATGCGGCAAGCCGCAAGGTTATCGGCGCCCATATTCTCGGCCATGACGCCGGCGAGATGGCGCAGCTGCTCGGCATCACGCTGAAGGCCGGCTGCACCAAGGACGATTTCGACCGGACCATGGCCGTGCACCCGACCGCAGCCGAGGAGCTGGTCACCATGTATGCGCCGAGCTACCGTCTGAAGGATGGCGTGCGGGTCTGACCCGCGCCTATTAGCTGGTGATACCTCTTAGCTGGTAATACGGGGCGTGCTGACGATCTTCATGAACAGCGCCTGCATGGCTTCGGCGATGCCGTCGGTTGGGCTGACGGCGAAGTAGAGGCCCGGGCTTGCGCACTCCTGCATCTTCGTCGAGATCTTGCCTTCGAAAGGTTTGACCCAATCGTTGTAGAAGCCGTTTTCAGGCAGCGGCAGGTAGGGCGTGTAGAGGACGGCGATCTTGATGCCCTTGTCCTTGAGCGCCGTGCAGCTCTTTACGTCGATGGGCTCGATGCAGCGGTTTCCATTGGCGCCGCGCGGGCTGGTGCAGCCTGACGACTTGGCGCTATCTCCGACACCATCGGCCACGAAGAAAACGATTTTCTGGCGGTCGGCGTCGCTCGTGCCTTTGCCAATGGTGCCCTTGATCTCGTCCTTGATGCCGGAGAGCGCGCTATCAAAGCTCGTCTGCTGGTCGTTGTTGTAGTTCTGGTACGGGATGCTCATCAGCTGAATGGCGGTGGTTGCCGTCGCGACCTTGCCGAGGTCGTTGTTGATCTCGGCGACCTTGAACAATTTGGCGTCCTGCGCGGTCTTTCCGAACGTGTAGGCAGCGACGCGAAACTGTTTGTCCATCGTCTGCGTGTCTGTCGCCTTCGCCATCAGCGCCTTGACCGCCTGAGCGACCACGTCGATGCGGATCGTTATCTTGTTGTTTCGGGCAATGTTGTAATAGCTGTTCTTGTCCTCGACGCCTGACGTCGAGACGATGTGACAGGCGAATGCGCAGGTGCCGTCGGAGCCAGACTTCGTGGCCTTTAGCATCTTGTCGATGTCGCCCTGCGTCGCGCCGACGCCCATCGAAGGCGTGTTGTCGAGCAGCATGTAGAAATCCATGTAAGACGGCGTTTCGTAGCGCGCGGTGGCGGTGCCTGAAATCGGCATGCTGTTCTGGCCGAGGATCTGCATGAATGTGGTCGGCACCCGCGTCTGGAAGGTGACGGATGAGGTCAGCGCACTGCCGGTCTTCACGACATCGACGCTGACGTCGATCGGAAAGTTGGCGGCTTCGCCTGATATCTGTGAGCGGAACAGCTCCTGAGCGTCTGTCTTGCCCGTCGCAATCGGGCCGTCGCCGGTCATGGTCTGCGCCTGTTTCATCGCCGGCGACATTTGCGCGACGGCGCCGACGGCTGCGGCATCGGCTGCGGCCTGAAGCTGCGTGCGCATGCTGAGTGCATGCGAGAAATCGATCGAGAGGCCGGCAGCGCCGATCAGCGGAACAGCGAGGAGGGCGGTAATCAGGCCGAAATTGCCCGATCGATCCGCCAAGAGGCGATCAAACATACGCATTGGAAATATCCTGAAACGGGAAAAGTCATGGCTGAAAAAGCGGGAGCATCATGCTCGGCTGTCTGAAAACGGGACGATCCTTAGTGTCAAAGCATAAATTAGATACAAAGCGTCTTGGTATATCGAACGTTAAGCGCGCTGCAGATGTTTGAAAACGCGGCCGGGAATACCTTTATAGGGCGTCATTGCATGGCGCGATGAGGCGGACAAAAGCGCGCCGAACCCCGCTATGCAAGATGAAGCTAAACGGCTATAAGCCGCCAGTATTTTAAAGACGGGATATCCGGCCGGTACCGGATACTGAGACAGGTGAACGAGATGGCACAGAATTGGACTCCGAACAGTTGGCGGCAAAAACCGATCCAGCAGGTTCCGGATTATCCGGATCAGGCAGCAGTTGCGGCGACGGAAGCCCAGCTGGCGTCGTATCCTCCGCTCGTTTTCGCAGGCGAGGCGCGTCGTCTCAAAAAGCATCTTGCCAATGTGGCCGAAGGTAACGGCTTCCTCTTGCAGGGTGGCGATTGCGCCGAGAGCTTCGCGGAACATGGCGCGGACAACATCCGCGACTTCTTCCGCGCCTTCCTGCAGATGGCTGTCGTGCTGACCTATGGTGCGCAGCTTCCTGTCGTCAAGGTCGGCCGTATCGCCGGTCAGTTCGCCAAGCCGCGCTCGTCGGGCATCGAAACGCTCGATGGTGTGTCGCTGCCGAGCTACCGTGGCGATATCATCAACGGCATCGAGTTCACCGAGGAAGCGCGTATTCCGAACCCGGAACGCCAGGCCATGGCTTACCGCCAGTCGGCCGCGACGCTGAACCTTCTGCGCGCGTTTGCGATGGGTGGCTATGCCAACCTCGAGAACGTGCATCAGTGGATGCTCGGTTTCATCAAGGACAGCCCGCAGGGCGAGCGCTATCGCAAGCTGGCGGATCGCATCAGCGAGACGATGGATTTCATGAAGGCGATCGGCATCACCGCCGAGAACCAGCCGAGCCTGCGCGAGACCGATTTCTTCACCAGCCACGAAGCGCTGCTTCTCGGCTATGAAGAAGCGCTGACGCGCGTCGATTCGACCTCGGGCGATTGGTACGCCACGTCTGGCCACATGATCTGGATCGGCGACCGTACGCGCCAGCTCGATCACGCGCATGTGGAATACTGCCGTGGGATCAAGAACCCGATCGGTCTGAAGTGCGGCCCGACGCTGCAGGCGGACGATCTGTTGAACCTGATCGACGTTCTGAACCCTCAGAATGAAGCCGGTCGTCTGACGCTGATCTGCCGCTTCGGCCATGACAAGGTCGCCGAGCATCTGCCGCGCCTCATTCGCGCTGTCGAGAAGGAAGGCCGCAAGGTCGTGTGGTCTTGCGATCCGATGCACGGCAACACGATCACGCTCAACCACTACAAGACCCGTCCGTTCGAGCGGATCCTGTCGGAAGTCGAAAGCTTCTTCCAGATCCATCGTGCGGAAGGCTCGCATCCGGGCGGCATCCACATCGAGATGACCGGCAAGGACGTGACCGAATGCACGGGTGGCGCGCGCGCCGTGACGGCGGAAGACCTGCACGACCGCTACCACACGCATTGCGACCCGCGTCTCAATGCCGACCAGGCGCTCGAGCTTGCCTTCCTGCTCTCCGAGCGGATGAAGAGCGGTCGCGACGAGAAGCGGATGGCCGTCAACGGCTAATCGCTAACAAAAACGATATCGAAGGAGCCCGGCCATCGCGCCGGGCTTTTTCATTGCACCAGCACGGATTGCTGGCAACGCGCATCGGTGAAGCGCACGTCGGCCTCGCCGATCTTGATCCCCAGCATCAGCAGCGTGTTGTAGAGCACGTCGTCGAGGGGCGTCGTGACGCTCGACAGCGTATCGGCGATTGCCTGCATCACCGCCTTGTTGGTTCCGAGTGTCAGGATCAGCAGCTGGATCTGGATATCGGTGCCGGCGATCAGCGACTGCACGGCCGAGGTCAACGTGTCTCTTGTCGAGACATTCTTGATCGCCTTGTTGGTGATGTCGTTCGGCTGGAATGTCAGGCGCGTCTTGCTGGTGTTGGTGAGGTTGATATCGGCCAGCGCGTTCACCTTGAGGAGCAGGGCGTCGATGATGGTGGCTGATGTGACGCGGGGCTTGGTGCCGAAATTGGCCATGGCGGTCGGATCGACATCGCCTAGCGCGATCTCGGCGACCCCTGGCACGACATCGACGCCGATGCTGGCGCTTTTCGGGCCGCCGCCGAGGCAGGCGAAGCTCGCGAGCTTGGCTTCGGCATAGGCGGCCTCGACATAGAGCGGCACGCGAACCTTGATGCCGGCGATGGTGCTGAGCCCCGTCACACCGGCTTCGATGGCAATGCGGATCTGCGCGGTGCGGACGGCCGATCCCGTGGTGCCGATGGCGTTGGAGGCGGTCCCTTTGGGGCGTTCGCCGATCGCGATCTTCAGCGTGACGCTGGTCAGCCCTGGGACGGTGCCTGCGAGATTGACGCCGACCTGCTTGCCCTGGTTGGCGGCGAAGGCGCTGGCCGAGATGATGTCGAGTGCGCTTGCCTCGAGCAGCAGATGCGAGCCGGAGCCGATCATGCGTTCGCCGACGGAGCCGAGGCTCATGAGGTTCTGCAGCTTGACCTTGATCTGTGTGGTGCCGAGCCCCTTGGAAAGCGAGGTGATCGCCTTGCTGACGGTTGGTGTCAGCCCTTGCGTGGCGGCCAGCGTGTCGAGCAGGCGCGGATAGGAGATGTCGGTTGCCAGCAGGTCGTCGTAGGTGCCGGCGGTAAGGTTCAGCTTGGTCGCGAGAAGGTCGAGATAGGACAGCAGGTCGATATTGGCGGCGGCGAGTGCGTCGTAATCGGCCACCTTGAGCGAGACGGTGGTTCCAAGCAAACCGCCGAGAACGGCGTTGAGAATGCCGCCGTTGAGGCTCGCCAGACGCGAGCCGACGGAGAAGGCGGCGAGCTTGGAGGCGGATGCGGTTCCGGTCGCGCCGAGCGTCGGGGGCGGGATGATGGAGGCTGCAAAGGTCAGCTGCGCCTTCTGCTGGATCGCAACCTTGACGGCATCATAGGGCTGGGTGCCGGCCACGAAACGCTGCGCCGGAGGTAATGCTGGGTCGGCCAGATAAATCCCTGGCGTGTATTGGACGATGGCATCATAAGTGTCGAGCTGGGCAGCGTTCAGCAGCTTGGTTCCAGACGATGTTGCGTAAGCCACGCCTGACTTTACCGCGACGTTCAAGCCGTTCTGCTGGTAGTTCGTGACCAGGTTGCTGGCGGCGTTGTTGATGTCGGAGGCGGCGACGATGGCGCCGATATCGCTCAATTGCTGCAGGCGGCGCTGCTGCAACGTCATCGCGCCAAAGTCGATTCCAAGTGCCAGAGTGGAAATGATCAATGGCGCCGAGAGCGCTGCCATGATCGCGATGTTGCCATCCCGGCGGGTGCTGAAACCCGCCAGATATCGCCTCATGCCTGGTTTCATATACCACCCATGCGGATCGTGGCGAAGCGGCGGATCTTGGTGTCGGGAAGCGGGAATGTGTAGAGATTCCAGATCGGTAGGGCGCTGGCGTCATACTCCGTCGTGACCGTGAACTGATTGGCGTTCGTGGGGTCGGTGGCAACGGTGACCTGGAGTTTCTTGCGGTCGATCAGGGGATCGTTGAGGGTCGACAGCGCGATGTAATTGTTGACGAGCTGGGCGCGCTCCTGCTCGGAAAGGCCGGCCACCGCCGTGCGTGCGGCGTCCGCCGTCAGCTGCTGCAGCGCATGCGCGGCGCTGAGGTAGATGCCATAGGCGATCAGGGTGAGAAGAACGAGCAGAAAGACCGGTGCAACGATTGCGAACTCTATCGCGGCCGCACCCTGCCGGTTGGCGAGAAGACGTCGGGCATTCCTCATGCACTGCACTCCTTGCAATGGTCAACGCCGCAGCGAGGACAACCGAAGGATACATTTAACCGTCTTAATTTTTGCTTACCTAATAAACCCCATGCGTGTACCTGCAAGATATCAGGGTGTACGGAAATGGTGCGCTATTCCTGTGGCCGGCTAATCTGTTCGCCGGCTTGGGATCAGTTGCCGAGCTTCTGGGTCAATCTGGCGATATCCTCGCGCAGCGCGGCGATCTCGGTCATCACCTGCATGTCGATCTTCTGGTGCAGAGACAGCACTTCCAGCTCGGCCTTCAGGTTGACTTCGTAGTCCTTCGCCGCCTCGAAGCGATCGCGCTCGGCCTGCCTGTTCTGCGACATCATGATGATCGGCGCCTGGATCGCGGCGATCATGGAGAGGACGAGATTGAGGAAGATGAAGGGGTAGGGGTCGAAGGCGCGGGTCGAAAGGATGATCGTGTTGATCACGCACCAGACGGCCAGGAAGACCAGGAAGGTGGTGATGAAGGCCCAAGAGCCGCCGACGCGCGCGATGCTGTCGGCCATCCTCTCGCCGAAGGACGATTCGGCTTTCAGCGCGGCATTGATATCCGTCGAGATGATCTTGCGCGCATGCGCCTTTTCCAGCACCCGCTTTTCGATGTCGCCGAGTTCGTTGGCGGACTTGTCGAAATGCAGGTGGACGAAACTGGAGAGATTGTTCATGGCGCGACTCCCGATGACTCATGTTGGCGGGGAGTATTCCGTTATGCGCCAGGAATGCAATGCGGCAACGTGCATGTCTGCCGTGCTCAAGAGCCCTCTGCTCGCAGCCAGGAGTGCTGCGGGAAGAAGCGCTCGACGGTCTGCGCCTTGCCGAACATCACATCGTGCTGGAGATAGCGATAGTCGCGGACCAGCGGATCGATGGTCTTGGCGTCGCGAACCCAGTCCGGCGAAGCGGTGTTGTCGCGGGTTATCAGCTGATAGCGATCGACGATCGGGTACTTCTTCTGCACGCGGCCGAGGAAGCCGGTATAGAACGGGTGCTCGTAGCCCGCGAATTTCAGCACGTGATAGGGCAACTGCGACGGGCTGATGGTGCCGACGTTCTGCTTGACGCCCTTGCGGTTCGACCAGATGACCAGCGGCGTCTCGTGCTCCTGCTTCATGACGCTGACGGAAGCCCGGCGGGTGGCGACCTGGTCGGGCATATAGCCGGTATTCGTGTAGACGCTGCCGAGCGGCGGCAAGTGGTCGCCCCAGAGAACGATGATCGTCTCGCGGTCACGCTTGGATGCCCATTCGGTCAGCATCTTGAAGCTCTGGTCGGCTTCCTTGACGCCCTGCGTGTAGGTTGCGAGCGTGGCGCGGTCGGCGTCGGTCAGATTGCCGGTGAAGTCGACCGTGTTGTTGGCGTAGCGGTTGGCCTCGTAGGGGCCATGTCCCTGCAAGGTGACCGCGAAGAAGAAGAAGGGCCGGTCGAGCCCGTCGGCTTCCTGCATGATCTCCTTCATCAGGCTGTCGTCGGAGGCGAAGATGCCGCGCTTTTCCATGGTCGGCATGGTTTCTTCGGTGCGGAACTCCTCGAATCCGAAATCCTTGTAGACCTCGTTGCGGTTCCAGAACCAGCCACTGAACGGATGCAGCGCACGGGCCGCATAGCCTTCGCCGCGGAAGAAGGTGGCGAGCGAGGGGATGTCGTTGCGGATATACTGCTGGTAGGGGATGCTGCCATAGGGCAGGAAGGCATTGGAGAAGCCGGTCAGCGCCTCGAACTCGACATTGGCGGTCATGCCGCCGAACTCAGGCGAGAAGACGTGGCCTGACTGCGCCGCGCGGATCGTCGGCATCGGGTCTTCGGAGAACTTCAGGGTCTTCAGGCGCGTCGGATCCCAGAAGGATTCGCTCATCAGCATGATCACGTCGGGCTTGTCGCTCGGGCCGCTGAGATAGCCGTAATTGCGCGAGGGAATGGCGTCGAGCGCCTGCGTATTGAGGCCGGCGGGCGAGGCGACGTCGGCCATCGGGATGTTGAAGATGAAGGCGAGAATGAAGCCGTTGCTGCGGTAGTTCTCTTTCTGATCCCACATCATCGGCACCACCTGCAGCCGGTCGCGGATATAGGAATACTGCGAATAATCCATCAGAGAGCCAAAGGCGGCGATGACGGGAACCGTCAGGCAGAGATTGCGGATACGGTTGCGGCGCGCCATCTTCGGGAGGCGGCGCCAGGCGTAGCGCCACGCCAGCACGAGGCCGGTGACGGAGAGAAGGATGCCGACGGCAACCGCGATAGCCGTCATCGGGCGGTCGCGGACCATGACCGGCAGCAGCTCGAAAATCTGGCGGCCGAACAGCATGTCCGAGGGGTAGAGCGGGTCGGAGAGGTAGTGCTGCTTCTGATTGGAGACGAGCGCCGGCACGAGCACGAGCGGCAGCACGACCAGTGCAGAGAGGAAACGGCGGCCGAGGATCGCATCGACGCAGAGCATCACGATGGTCAGCATGACGACCGTGGTCATGCCAGGACGGGCCGTGGAAGACAGAAAGGCGCCGACGTCGGTTGCGCCGCCGCGCGCGATCACTTCGACCGAGAAGGTTGCAAGCAACGCCATCACCGCCGTCAGGGCGACGGCAATTGCGCCGCGCAGGATAGATGATGGGCGGGTGTCAGCGCCAACGCCGCCATAGAGAGCCGCCTCGCGCATAGCCGCTCCGGACTTGAAAACTTGGGCGATCAATGGCGGAACTCCGGTGTCATCATAGCGTCATCGAACTGTCACATCTTCGTCATGAACGCTAGATGAACCATTGTTGTTTCGTGGGCTTAACGCTTTTTTGATCACAAACTTTTCGGCAGCTGGTTGCCTCATTTCGCGTGGGCTCCGGATGGAGCCTCTATTGCCGCGCGCGGGCGATCCTTGCGTGCCTTATTTAGCTGTCGTAGGTCATGGATATGTTCGCGTCAGAGGAGAGTTTGCATGCGCAGTTCCGTCGAGATCTACAACGTCAAGACGGGCGAGGCCCGTGTGATCTGGCAGACCGAGAGACTGGTCGAAGCCCCCAATTACGCCCCTGACGGCAGCTATCTGCTGCTCAACGACGAAGGACTGCTCTATCGGCTGGCGCTCGACGGCTCGGCGAAGGTGGAGCATGTCGATACCGGCTTCGCGACGGCCTGTAACAACGACCACGGGATTTCGCCCGATGGCACCCGTATCGTCATCTCAGACAAGGTCGAGTTCGGCAAGTCGGCAATCTACACGCTGCCGATCGAGGGTGGGGCGCCGCAGCTGGTGACCACCAATCATCCGTCCTACTGGCATGGCTGGTCGCCTGACGGGAAGGAGCTCGCCTATTGCGGCATTCGCGGCGACCTGTTCGACATCTACACGATCGACGTGACCGGCGGCGAAGAGCGGCGGCTGACAAACGGTGAGGGGCGCAATGACGGGCCTGACTATTCGGCCGATGGGCGCTGGATCTATTTCAACTCCAGCCGCACCGGCTTGATGCAGATCTGGCGCATCCATCCCGACGGAACCGGCGTGGAGCAGGTGACGCACGACAATTACGGCAACTGGTTCGCGCATCCGTCCCCCAACAACGACAAGGTCGTGCTGATTTCCTACGATCCCGATGTCTTCGATCATCCGCGTGACAAGCATGTGCGGATGCGGATCATGGATATGGACGGGGGAAATCTCACGACGCTGTTCGAGCTTTTCGGTGGGCAGGGATCGATCAATGTTCCGAACTGGTCACCCGATGGTGACGAGTTCGCCTATGTCCGATATTTCCCGGTCGAGGCCTGAGCGATTGCATCCGGCGCGGTTTGTCGGCATAGGTGGCGCGTCGGGTGCCCGCAGGCTTGCGGGAGAATCGGGAATTCGGTGCAAGACCGGAACGTGCCCAACGCTGTAAGGCCGACGTCTGCCGCTTGATGCCACTGGCGCTTTGCCGGGAAGGCGTGGCAGACGGATGACGCCAAGTCAGAAGACCGGCCCGACAATCATAGACTGACCGCCTGGACAGCGGCCGGTTGTGTTGTTGGGGATTGACGATGCGACCAGACCAACCTGGCTCTCTTGCGAGAGCCGGTGCCTTTTCGGCGAGCGAGCGCGACGCCGTTTACAGAGCCATCGAGACCAGACGCGACGTGCGATCGGAGTTCCTTCCGGATGCCGTGCCCGATGACGTCATCGGGCGGCTATTGGCTGCAGCCCATCACGCGCCGTCCGTCGGCTTCATGCAGCCGTGGAATTTCATCGTGGTGCGCGACCAGGCCGTACGATCCACCGTGTGGGAGGCTTTCGCAAAGGCCAATGCAGAGGCGGCGGAGATGTTTTCCGGTGAGCGGCAGCAGGCCTACCGCGCCCTGAAACTTGAGGGCATTCGCACGGCACCCGTCGGCATCTGCGTGACCTGCGATCCGGATCGCTGCGGCGACGTGGTGCTGGGGCGGACCCACAACAGGCGGATGGATTCTTATTCGACCGTCTGCGCGGTGCAAAACCTGTGGCTTGCCGCGCGCGCCGAAGGCGTCGGCGTCGGCTGGGTCAGCATCTTCCACGAGGCGGATCTGAAGCGCGCGCTCGGCGTGCCTGATCGGATCGAAATCGTCGCCTGGCTCTGTGTCGGTTATGTCGACCGGCTCTATGAGGAGCCGGAGCTCGCCGTGAAGGGATGGCGGCAGCGGCTGCCGTTGGAGGAGCTGGTGTTTACGGATCGCTGGGGCGAGGGCGCATAGCCCGCGACGCCTGCTATTGCTTCTGTGCCGGCGGTTGCTGCGGCTGGGCGCCCGGCATGGCGGGGTGTTTCAGGTCGATCGATCCCTGATCGCCGGCGAGGAACTGCGGCCCCACCTGGCGCACCTTGCCGGCACTGGGATCGTACGGGCGATCGGGGACCTGCGCCTGGGGTGCGGGCTGTTGCGGCGCGGGTTGGGTTTCGGGCTTGGCGGCGGTGTTCGGGGTCTCGATCGTGGTGATCGAGCTCTGTGGCGGCGGGGCGCTTACAGATTGGTTGCGGCGCATCTGTTCGTAATAGGCAGGCAGATTGCAGCTGCAGGAGGATTTTTCGCCAGGCTTGCGGTTCTTGTAGGCGAATGCATTCGGCATGGCGCTGTAGGGCGCGCCCGTCGAGGCCGAGATCATGTTCTCCGTCTCCCCGCTGGAGACGTCGTGATAGTAGAGCTCGGTTTCGATCCCCGGGCACATCTGCTGGCAGGTGTTGGCGTCGCGGGCGAAATCGAAGGAAGTGGCGTTCGATCTAATGGGGAAGAAGCCGCCGTCGCAGCTGCGCACGCAGATCGTGTTCAGATGCGTCAGAGGCTGACCGCCGGGCGAGAACTCGTAGGAGCGCTGACGCTCGCCGCCGAGCGGAATGAAGGTGTCGCTGCGCATCGCCTGATCGTCGATGCTGGGCGGGTTGGCATATTGCGGCTCTTCATATTGCTGCACGGGCGCATTGCAGTTGTTTTCGTCGAGTGCGGCGAAGAGTTCGTTGCGCAGACGGGCGTCCGGGCTTTGCGCGCGCAACTCGTCACGGCGCATCTGCAGGTCGGCGATGTTGTCGAGCATCTTCGCTTCGGCCTGCTCAAGTTCACCGCAATAGCCTGCATTGTCGCCGCCGATGACCACCATGCTGCCGCTGCTGCAGCCGTTGCGGCGCTGGTCGCTTCGCAGCTTGCGCAGTTCCAGATTCTGTTCGGTGATGGCGCTGACGAAGCGGCGTATTTCGGGCGACGTTCCTCCACCGATCGTTTCCGGGATGGTTGCCAAGCGGGCGCGCAACTGACCGCAGATCGGCGCCAACTGCGCATAGGCAGGGGCGGAAAGGGCAATCAGGAGTGCTGCGGCCAGCGTGAGGCGTTTCAAGGCATCGTCCCGTCAGTGAGCAAATACCAAATGGCGAAGGGCGGACCATGGCCCGCCCTTCGATATACATTGCTTGTCTTAACAAGCTGCCGCTCAGAGCCTAACGCATTTTCAGCGTCCAAGGCAAATCATGCGGGCTGGGACGCCTCGACGACCGCGAGGGCCGCCATGTTGACGACGCCACGCGAGGTGACCGACGGCGCCAGGATGTGTGCCGGCATGGCCGCGCCGAGCAGGATCGGGCCGACATGCAGGCCATCTGTCATCGACTTGACGACACCGAGCGTGATGTTGGCCGCATCGAGGTTCGGGAAGACCAGAAGGTTGGCTTCGTCGTGCAGCGTGGTGTTCGGCATGACGCGCTTGCGCAACGTTTCCGAGATCGCGCTCTCGCCGTGCATTTCGCCATCGACTTCCAGATCGGGCGCGGTGTCGCGGACGAGCTGCAGGGCATTGCGCATCTTCGTGGCGCTTTCCGATTCACGCGAACCGAAGTTCGAGTGCGAGACGAGGGCAGCGCGCGGCGTGATGCCGAAGCGCTTGATTTCCTCGGCGGCGAGAACGGCGGATTCCGCCACTTCCTCGGCCGTCGGGTTGAACGTCACATAGGTGTCGGTGAAGAAGGTGGCGCCGCGCTGCGAGATCAGCAGGCTGAGTGCCGAGAAATCACGGACATTCGGGCGCTTGCCGACAATCTGGCGGACGTCGCGCAGGTGCTTTTCATAACGGCCTTCGAGACCGCAGATCAGCGCATCGGCCTCGCCGCGCTTCAGCGCCAGCGCGCCGATGACCGTGGTGTTGGTACGAACGATGGTGCGGGCCGCTTCCGGGATGACACCGCGGCGGCCGACCAGCGACAGATAGAGCTCGACATATTCGCGGAAGCGCGGATCGTCTTCCGGATTGATGACGTCGAAATCAGACAGCGGACGGATGCGCAGGCCGTAGCGCTTCAGGCGTGTTTCGATGACCTGCGGACGGCCGATCAGGATCGGCTTGGCGATGCCTTCCTCGAGCAGCACCTGGGCGGCGCGCAGCACGCGCTCGTCTTCGCCTTCGGAGAAGATGACGCGCTTCTTGTCGGCATTCTTCGCCGCCGCGAAGATCGGCTTCATGACGAAGCCGGAGCGGAAGACAAAGCGGTTCAGCTGGTCGAGATAGGCGTCGAAATCGGCGATCGGGCGCAGCGCCACGCCGCTATCGGCCGCGGCCCTGGCGACAGCCGGCGCGATGCGCAGGATGAGGCGCGGATCGAAGGGCGAGGGGATGAGATAGTTGGGGCCGAAGATCGGCGTTTCATCCGAATAGGCGCGGGCGGCGACATCGGACGGCTCCTCGCGGGCGAGTGCGGCGATGGCGCGCACGGCCGCCATCTTCATTTCCTCGTTGATCGTGACGGCGCCGCAATCGAGCGCGCCGCGGAAGATATAAGGGAAGCAGAGGACGTTGTTGACCTGGTTCGGGAAGTCCGAGCGGCCGGTGCAGATCATCGCGTCCGGGCGGGCGGCGCGGGCGAGATCCGGCATGATTTCAGGGTTCGGGTTGGCGAGCGCCATGATGAGCGGCTTTTCGGCCATCTGCGCCAGGAGTTCCGGCTTCAGGACGCCGGCGGCCGAGAGGCCGAGGAATACGTCGGCGCCGCCGATGTTTTCGGCCAGCGTGCGGGTGTCGCTCTTCTGAGCGTAAACGCTCTTCCATTCGTCCATCAGCTCGACGCGGCCTTCGTAGACGAGGCCTTCGAGGTCGTGAACCCAGATGTTTTCGCGCTTGGCACCGAGGGTGACGAGCAGGTTGAGGCAGGCAAGGGCTGCGGCACCGGCGCCGGAGGCGACGATCTTGACCTCTTCGATCTTCTTGCCGGCGAGTTCAAGGCCGTTCAGGATCGCGGCGGCGACGATGATGGCGGTGCCATGCTGGTCGTCATGGAAGACCGGGATCTTCATCTTTTCGCGCAGCTGGCGCTCGATCTCGAAACATTCCGGCGCCTTGATGTCTTCAAGGTTGATGCCGCCGAAGGTCGGCTCGAGCGCGGCGACGGTTGAGACCATGTGATCGACGGTCGTTGCATCGACCTCGATATCGAAGACGTCGATGTTAGCGAACTTCTTGAAGAGAACGGCCTTGCCTTCCATGACCGGCTTGGAGGCCAGCGGGCCGATATTGCCGAGGCCGAGAACGGCCGTGCCGTTGGAGATCACGGCAACCAGATTGGCGCGCGAGGTGTAGTCGGCGGCGGTTTCCGGATTGTCGCGGATGGCGAGACAGGGGGCGGCGACGCCGGGCGAATAGGCGAGCGCGAGGTCGCGCTGGTTGCCGAGCGGCTTGATGGCCTGGATCTCGATCTTGCCGGGACGGGGATAACGGTGGAAGAACAAGGCCTGTTCATCGAGGCTGCCGCCTGCCGCTTTGTTGTCCGTCTTCGGTTTGTCGCTGTGATCCATCGTAATGCTCCAGGCTGTCGCACATGCTTTCATTGGAGCGCTTTCAATACATCAATCGAAAGACGGTAACAGCGAGAATTTTGATTCCTATTGCTAAAACAGCACAAATGTAAAAACCCGTGACGGCAAAGTCGTGGCGATTTGTGACGGAAGTCCCCCTGGTCCGGGCCGTGTCATCTTCCTGAAACACGAGTCTGGTTTTCAGAAGTACAGATGAAGCATGGGGCACGGGCAGTATGCTTGTGAAGGACAATATGGATACGCGCCACTTCCGTACGCTCTTTATTTCCGACGTCCATCTCGGCTCGAAAGCCGCGAAAGCCGACTTCCTGATCGACTTTCTGAAGTACCACGAAGCCGACACGATCTTCCTGGTGGGAGACATCGTCGACGGTTGGCGCCTGAAGCGCAGCTGGTACTGGCCGCAGGAATGCAACGACGTGATCCAGAAGCTGCTGCGCAAGGCGCGCAAGGGAACGCGTATCGTCTACATCCCCGGCAACCACGACGAATTCCTGCGCGACTTCCCCGGCATGCACTTCGGCGGCATCGAAGTGGCCGAGCGGATGATGCATGAAGCGGCCGACGGCAAGAAGTATCTGGTGCTGCATGGCGACGAGTTCGACGTCGTGGTGCGCAACGCCCGCCTGCTCGCCTATCTCGGCGACTGGGCCTACGACATGGCGATCATGATCAACATCGGGCTCGCCGCCATTCGCCGCAAGCTCGGCATGCCTTACTGGTCGTTCTCGGCCTGGGCGAAGCTGCAGGTCAAGCACGCCGTCAACTTCATCGGCGAGTTCCAGAAGGTGGTGGCCGACGAAGCCCGCAAGAGCGGTGCCGACGGCGTGATCTGCGGCCACATCCACCATGCCGTCATGGAAGACATGGACGGCGTGCGTTACATCAACACCGGCGACTGGGTCGAAAGCTGCACGGCAATCGCCGAGCACGAAGACGGCACGTTCGAGCTGATCGAATGGCGCACCATGGGCGGCGCTGCCGCTCCGGCTCCGCTGGCGCTCGAAGATCACCGCAAGCGCGAACCGGCACAGCAGGCAGCCTGATACCACCAATTGTTTCGCTGTTGCGAAATGGCATTGTGCAGCTGCTGCCGTTGCCGTTTCGCGACAGTTTTTGCTTATTTTTGAAATCGGTTTGGGGCGACCTCATCTCGCCTTGGTTGCCATTAAGGTGACGTGTTAGGCAACTTGCAGGTTCCTTTCAGGTCACACCGATGATTCCCGCCACGAATGCCTCTTTTACAGAGGTCGCGCCCGCCCATTTCCGGCTGCTGAGCGCTTTGTCCTATTGCGCGCCACTGCTTGTAAACGGTGTCGCGTTGCCATTCTTTCCCGTCTGGCTGGCGATGCACAAGTTCAGCGACCACGAGATCGGCATCATCCTCGCCGTGCCGATGGTGGTGCGCGTGCTCGTGGCACCGATCGTGGCGATGTACGCGGACCGGATGAAGGAGCGCGCCGATGTGCTGGTGTTTTCCGGCGGCCTGTCGCTGTTGACGGCAATCGCGCTCTACTGGACCGACACGTTCTGGCCGGTGCTGATCGTCTACACCATCCAGGGCGCTACCTTTTCTCCCTATGTGCCCGTGGTCGAATCGATCGTCATCTCCGGCGTGCGGCGCTGGGGGTTCGATTACGGCTCGATGCGGGTTTGGGGTTCTGTCGCCTTCATCGCCTCGACGCTCGTCGGCGGGCGGCTGATCGGAAACTGGGGCGGGCAGATGGTTCTGCCCGTGATGATCTTCGGTTTCGTCATGACGATGGTGATGGCGCTCTATTGTCCGCGCATCGGGCCGACGCGGCGGCGCGGCACGCCTGTCGATCTGCAGCAGGCGACCGGCAGTTCGCTCAGGCAGCCGCATCTGCTGGTGCTGCTCATCGGCGTCGCCATCCAGCAATCGAGCCACGCGCTGCTGCAGGCGTTTGCGACGATCTATTGGCGGGATCTCGGCTTTTCGGGCACGGAAATCGCGTTGTTGTGGAGCGCTGGCGTCGCAGCGGAGGTGACGGTGTTCTTCCAATCGAAGCGGCTCAGCCGACGTTTCGATGCCTGGACGCTCATCCGTGTCGGCGCCGCGGTCTGCGTCTGCCGGTGGCTGTTGTTTCCCATGCAGTGGGGCTTCGTCGGCTTCTTCCTGCTGCAGTGCCTACATGCCTTCAGCTACGCCTTCGTCCACACTGGCGTGCAACGGCGGATCCTCGCCTCGGTGCAGGCGACGCAGGAATCGTCGGCGCAGGGTGCCTATTTCTTCTATAACGGCATGTTCATGGGGCTGATGACCATCGCGTCGGGCTACATCTACGCAGCACTTGGCATGGCGAGCTACTACATCATGGCGCTGACGGCGGTGCTGGGGCTAGGGCTGATTATCGTCGCCTATTATCTTCAGCCCCAGAGTGCCGGTTCCGGCGGGAAGACGAGCGAACCGGCGTAACGCAGGCCCGGTTCGCGATCGCGGGCAAGAAGCAGCGGGCCGTCGAGATCGACGAAAGCCACGTCCTGGGCCAGAAGCACGGCCGGCGCCATGGCGAGCGAGGTTCCCACCATGCAGCCGAGCATGATCTGAAACTCGAGCCGCTCAGCTTCGCGCTTCATCGCCAGGGCCTCGGTCAGGCCGCCCGTCTTGTCGAGCTTGATGTTGATGGCATCATAGCGGTCGCGCAGGCTGGCGAGATCGCCGGTGTGATGGACGCTTTCATCGGCGCAAACGAGGATAGGGCGGTCGATCTCGGCTAGCAGCTCGTCCTTGCCTGCCGGCAGCGGCTGCTCGACCAGCGCCACGCCGCATTCGGCGGCGACCCGCAGATGGTGGGCGAGGCGATCCTCCGGCCAGCCTTCGTTGGCGTCGAGAATGATGGCGGCGTTGGGGGCCGCAGCACGCACCGCCCGGATGCGGCTCTCGTCGTCACCTGTGCCGACCTTGACCTTGAGCAGCGCGCGGGCCGCGTTGGCGCGGGCGTGCTCGGCCATGACTTCGGGTTCTCCGAGCGAGATCGTGTAGGCTGTCGTCAGCGAATGCGGGGCGGTGAGGCCGAGCATGGCCGCGACCGAGGTGCCGCTTTGCTTGGCCTCAAGGTCCCAGAGGGCGCAATCGACGGCGTTGCGGGCGGCACCCGGTGGCATAGCCTGTTGCAGGTCGGCGCG
Organism: Rhizobium sp. 01N48; assembly: GCF_056399145.1. NCBI lineage: Bacteria > Pseudomonadati > Pseudomonadota > Alphaproteobacteria > Hyphomicrobiales > Rhizobiaceae > Rhizobium > Rhizobium sp. 01N48. The sequence continues at coordinate 19,527 of NZ_JBFTQT010000012.1, read as the reverse complement.
GGAGAGGCCGGCCTCGATCAGCGGCCTGATGGCTTCGATCTGCGCGCCGACGCTTTCCATCGTCTCGCCGTAGCGCCGATAGGGGACGCATTCGCCGCGGCCGGAGACGCCGTTCTCGCTCACCGTGCAGAGGATCACCTCCGCGCTCGTCTTGGTGCCGCGCGAGATGGTGAAAGTGCCCGCAATCGGAAAAGAGTCCGTCTGAATTTCAAGTGACCGTGGCATAAATGCAATCCTGCAAGCATGGAAATCTGGTGCGGCATCGTTATATTGCCTCAACGCCGCGACGCTATGTTCGCGAGTCGGCAATGTCGCCGTAAGCCTTGAGAGACACAAGCATTTTGAAGTCCGAGAACCGTAACGCCGCCTCACTGCACGTGGACGACCAAGCTCATGGTTCGGATACGCTCGTGCATCTCGAAGGCAACTGGCGAAGCGCCAACATACATCTCGTTCTCAAGGATTTCGACAAGCTTTCGGCCCACAAGGGCGGGAACCTTACGCTCGATCTCTCCGGGATCACCGATATCGACACGGCCGGCGTCTGGCTGCTCTGCCGGCTGAAGAAGCAGGTCGAGGATGCCGGCGGCACTGTCCATATCGAGGGCAGCAACCAGCATATCGACGAGCTGCTCGAATCGTTTTCCGAGGAACGTCCGAAGCCCGAGTCCGAAGAGGTTCTGCTGCGTTCGCTGCAGGAGCGGATTTTCGCGCCCATCGGTCGGATGATGTACGATCTGTGGAACAATCTTTCCGCGGCGATGTACATCCTCGGATCGGCGGTGCGCGGCGCGCAGATGAAATTCGGACGCGGCAGCGGCGTTTCGCCGGCGTCGATCATCAACCAGATCGACCATATGGGCGTTCGCGCCACGCCGATTATTCTGCTGATGTCCTTCCTGATCGGCGCGATTATCGCGCAGCAGGGCGCCTTCCAGCTGCGTTATTTCGGCGCCGAAGTGTTCGTCGTCGACCTCGTCGGCATCCTGCAATTGCGCGAAATCGGCGTGCTCTTGACCGCCATCATGATCGCCGGCCGTTCGGGTAGCGCGATCACGGCTGAAATCGGCTCGATGAAGATGCGCGAAGAGGTCGATGCGCTGAAGGTCATGGGCCTCAACCCGATCGGCGTGCTGATCTTCCCGCGCCTGGTGGCGCTGACCGTTGCGCTGCCGCTTCTGACCGTGCTTGCCAACTTCGCCTCGCTGTTCGGCGCGGCCGTCGTTGCCTGGGGCTATTCGGGAATCACGTTTGCCAACTTCATCGCCCGTCTGCATGAGGCGATCACCCTGTCGACCGTGCTGTCGGGGATGATCAAAGCGCCGTTCATGGCGCTCGTTATCGGTATCGTCGCCGCCGTCGAGGGCTTAAAGGTAGGTGGTAGCGCCGAATCGCTCGGCCAGCACGTGACCTCGGCGGTGGTGAAGGCGATCTTCGTGGTCATTCTCATGGACGGGCTATTCGCCATGTTCTATGCAGCTATTAATTTTTAGGGATTTTGCGTGGACGAGCAGCAGACAACGACCAAGGACGAGGCAGGGCGGGACATCGTGCTTTCAGCGCGCGACGTCACTGTTGGCTTCGGGTCGAAGATCGTTCTCGATAATCTCAACCTCAATATCTACAAGGGCGAGATCCTGGGCTTCGTCGGTGCGTCGGGCACCGGCAAGTCGGTGCTGATGCGCACGGTGCTGCGCCTGCTGCCGCGCCGCTCCGGGCAGATCAAGATCCTCGGCCAGGACTTCGACGAACTAAACGAGCCGCAGCGCAACGCGCTCGACATGCGTCTCGGCGTTCTCTTTCAGCAGGGTGCGCTGTTCTCCTCGCTCACGGTGAAGGAGAACATCCAGGTTCCGATGCGCGAGTATCTAGACCTGCCGCCTGCGCTGATGGACGAACTGGCGCATCTGAAGATCCGGCTGGTGGGTCTGGCGGCGGATGCGGCGGACAAATACCCTTCGGAGCTCTCAGGCGGGATGATCAAGCGTGCTGCACTGGCGCGCGCGCTGGCGCTCGATCCTGAACTTGTTTTTCTCGACGAGCCGACCTCGGGCCTCGATCCGATCGGGGCCGCGGAATTCGACGAGCTGATCGCCAAGCTTCGCGATACGCTCGGTCTCACCGTCTACATGGTGACCCACGACCTCGACAGCCTGTTTTCCGTCTGCGACCGCATCGCGGTGCTGGGCAAGAAAAAGGTTATGGTCGAGGGGACGATCGAAGACATGCTGGCCTATGACGACCCCTGGGTTCAGGCTTATTTCAAGGGCAAGCGCGCGCGTTCGATCGTGCCGCAGGATGGCCACGCTTCAGCCGACATCAGGCTGGCGCAAGATAGCCGCGGGAAGTGAGCGGATAAGATGGAAACCAAAGCGAACTACACAATCGTCGGCTTCTTTACGGTTCTGGTCATCGCGGCTGCCTTCGGCTTCGTTTACTGGATGGCCGAATATGGCCGTGGCGGACCGATGGCCGAGCTCATCGTGCGCATTCCGGGCTCGGCGAACGGATTGAGCGTCGGCTCGCCGGTGCGCTTCAACGGCATTCAGGTGGGTTCGGTGCAATCGCTGTCGATCGACGCCGATGATCCGCAGTTCTCGCTGGCGTTCACCGAAGTGCGCGTCGATGCGCCGATCTATCCGACGACCAAGGCGATCCTTGAGATCCAGGGCCTGACGGGCGCTGCCTATGTCGAGCTTTCCGGTGGCCGCGTTGGTGAAAAGAACATCCTGCAGACGGCGGCGGAGACGGGCAAGCGTGCGGTCATCGTCGCTGACCAGTCGAGCGTCACCAACCTGCTTGCCACCGCCGACAAGATCCTCGACCGTGCCAACGACGCCGTCGGCCAGGTTCAGGGTTTCGTCAAGGATGCCCGTGGACCGCTGACGAAGACGCTGCAGAACGCCGAGACTTTCTCGGATGCGCTGGCCAAGAATTCCGGCAACATCGACAGCTTCCTGCAGAGCGTAGGCCAGCTTTCCGATACCGTGCGCAACGTGTCCGGCCGCGTCGACTCGACACTGGCTGCGATCGAATCGCTGGTGAAGACGGTTGATGCCAAGAAGATCGATACGATCCTCTCCAACGCCGAAACCGTGAGCCGCAATGTCGCCGACGCCTCGGGCGGCCTGAAGGACGCCATTCAGAAGTTCCAGGAGACGGCCACCACCTATAACGACTTCGGCAAGAAGGCGCAGGCGACGCTCGACAAGGTCGACACGCTGGTGGCGCAGATCGACCCGGCCAAGGTGAAGGGTTCCGTCGACGACATCGCGCAGACGACCAAGGATGCGCGCGCGGCGGTCGCCTCGATCAAGGATGTCGCCAACACGGTGAATTCGCACCAGAAGGACATCGATTCGACAATCCAGAACGTCACGCAGATGGCCAACAAGCTGAATGCCGCATCGACCCGCGTCGACGGTATCCTGGCGAAACTCGATACGCTGCTTGGAGACGACAGCACGCAGTCGATGTTCACGCAGGCGCGCGAGACGCTGGATTCGTTCAAGAAGGTCGCGGACAATCTGAACAGCCGCATCGGACCGATCGCCGACAACCTGCAGAAGTTCTCGAGCGGCGGCTTGCAGAACGTTCAGGCGCTGATCAACGATGCACGTTTGACGGTGCAGAATTTGAACGATGCGATCAGCAATTTCGACAAGGACCCGCAGCGACTGATCTTCGGCGGGGACACAGTGAAACAATATGATGGCCGGACCAGGCGTTAACAGGGGAAGTCAACATATGGCTGTGTCGGATATGCGTCGTTCGCGTCTTATGAAGACCATGCTCGCTCTGCCGCTTCTTGCCCTGGCATTGTCGGGATGCGGAACGGCGGCCAAGAACGATACCTATGATCTCTCCGCGCCGGTCAGCGGCAGCGGCCCTTCGGCGAAGGGGCGCCAGATTCTGGTGCAGCAGCCGACGGCTTTGCAGGCGCTGAACAGCGAGCAGATCGTCATCAAGGTGTCGTCCTCGGAGATTCAGTATCTCGCCAAGGCGCAGTGGAGCGACAAGCTTCCGCGCATGGTTCAGGCCAAGCTCGTCGAGGCCTATGAGAATTCCGGCAAGCTCGGTGGCGTCGGCGTTCCCGGGCAGGGGCTGGCGATCGACTATCAGGTCGTGACCGATATCCGCGCCTTCGAGATCCGCACCGGTGGTGGCAGCCAAGCGGTGGTCGAGATTTCGGCCAAGATCCTCAACGATCGAAACGGATCGGTGCGGGCGCAGAAGGTGTTCTCGCAGACGGTACCTGCTGGCGGCGGCTCCAACGAGGCCTTCGTCAAGGCGCTTGACCGCGCATTTGCGGGCGTCACCAGCGAGATCGTCGACTGGACGCTGAAGTCGATCTGATCGATCGGGACGCTGTTTGGGAGAGCGGCATGATCCGGATTTTGGGCGCTGACGATGTGGAAGCGTTCAAGCGCATCCGGCTCGAGGCGCTGCGCCTGGAGCCATCCGCCTTTGCCAGCAGCTTCGACGAATGGGCGAAGCTTCCCGACGATGAATGGCGTCGGCGACTGCTCGCCGATCCCGTCTTTCTTGCTTTCGACGGTAACGAGCCCGTGGCTATCATGGGGCTGCTGCGGCAGCGGGCCGGCAAGATGGCGCATCGCGCGACGATGTCGGGCTGCTCAGAGCCGATCAAAAGACGCTATGCTTGCCATGTAGTCTCTTATCTTCTTCGGTTTCGCGCCGCAGGGCGGTCACGGTCGATGCCACAGATACGATAAACATGATGCTGATTAGGGCGGTAAGCACAGTCAAGATCGTGAACATAAGCAATCCTCCAGGATTTTGCTTTCACGTCCGTTAGTATTGGCTCACGACAGCCGCACGGGCCGAAGCATAAGGGCCGTAAACCTTGGACGCATCTACCTTCTGATCATAAAGCGCAACAGTTGCTGCAAGCATACCCGTCATCATTACCATCCATACTGCGCTAATCATGGTAATCTTGTTTGGCATATTCATCTTCCTTGTAGCGCCTATTTGCGCAACGCTTCGATTGAAAGAACGCGTCCGTTTGGAATTGGTTCCGCAGGACATTGACAAGTCGTTTACCAACGCCGATCTGAAGCCTCTTTGAATGCCTCGTTCATCTGGCGTTCATCTTCCTAAATCGGTTTATGCGTCTTCTCTAATCGGTTTAAAGGAGACGCGACCCATAACGCGTACGATCTCGTGATGTTCCCTCACGTCGCTGCGTACCCATGCCGCGTCACGCACTTCCAGGATGTAGGCGTAGACAAATTCGAAGGCGAGGGAGAGTGCGACCGAGGTGATGACAAGCAGGATGAGCATCGTGGGTTTCCAGGAGTGAACCGATCCCTGTCGGCACCGGCGGCGTTGATGCATCCTGTTATAGAGATCGCGGCTGAAGCGGCCTTGAATGGGCCGTTCATCCGGCATTCAGTCGCCCGGCGAGCACCGGTCGCGCCCCTATCGGCACTGGGCGGAGCTTGGGGCAAATGACTTGCGGCAAGGCTTTATCCGTGACAAAAGGCGTCGAAACAAATGGCCGGGGCCAATGACGACAGCTTTCTATCCGGGGTCTTTCGACCCGATCACGAACGGACATGTTGACGTGCTCGTCCAGGCGCTGAACGTTGCGTCGAAAGTGATCGTCGCGATCGGCATTCATCCGGGCAAGACGCCGCTTTTCTCGTTCGAGGAGAAGGGTGAGCTGATCCGCCAGTCGCTGGCCGAGGTGTTGCCGGAGCGGACGTCGGATATTTCGGTCGTGTCCTTCGACAATCTCGTGGTCGATGCTGCCCGTGCGCATGGCGCGACGCTTTTGATCCGGGGCTTGAGAGATGGCACCGATCTCGATTACGAAATGCAGATGGCGGGCATGAACCGGCAGATGGCGCCGGATATCCAGACCGTTTTTCTGCCCGCCGGCACGGCCTCGCGGCCCATAACCGCCACATTGGTCCGTCAAATCGCAGGCATGGGAGGCGATGTCAGTGCATTCGTGCCTGCCGCCGTCTTGAAAGCCCTTCAATCCAAGCGCAAATCCTAGGCATATTCGCCGAAACGGAGCTCACATGAAACTTTTCTATATTGCATTTGCCGGCGTGCTTTATCTCGCTTCGTTCGTTGGCGACGTCTTCGCCGCCGACACGATGACGATCCAGCTGAAGAGCGGCCCCGTCGTGATCGAGCTCGCGCCTGATGTCGCGCCGAAGCATGTTGCCCAGATCGAGGCGCTGGCCAAGAAGGGCGCCTACGACAACGTAGCCTTCCACCGCGTGATCGACGGCTTCATGGCACAGACCGGCGACGTGCAGTACGGCAACATGGAAAAGGGCTTCGACAAGAACCAGGTCGGCACCGGCGGTTCGGATATGCCGAACATTCCGGCCGAGTTCTCCAAGACCCCGTTCGTGCGCGGCACGGTCGGCATGGCGCGCTCGCAGGATCCGAATTCGGCCAACTCGCAGTTCTTCATCATGTTCGCTGACGGCTCCTTCCTGAACGGCCAGTACACGGTTGTCGGTAAGGTCATCTCCGGCATGGAGAACGTCGACAAGATCCAGAAGGGCGAAGGCCAGAACGGCGAAGTCAGCAATCCTGACCGCATGGTCAAGGTCACCATCGCCAAGAAGTAAGTTTCAAGACCAGTAGGAGATTAAGAATGGCTGAGATCAAGGATCCGGAAAACACCATCATCCTGGAAACCACCAAGGGTAATGTCGTAATCCAGCTTCTGCCTGAAGTGGCGCCCGAGCACGTGGCCCGCATCAAGGAACTCGCACGCGAGAAGGCCTATGATGGCGTCGTGTTCCACCGCGTCATCAACGACTTCATGGCGCAGACCGGCGACGTGAAGTTCGGCAAGAAGGGTGGCGAGAGCTTCAACCCGGGTCGCGCCGGCATGGGCGGCTCCGAGAAGCCGGACCTGAAGGCTGAATTCTCGGCCATCAGCCACGTTCGCGGCACCTGCTCGATGGCGCGTTCGCAGAACCCGAACTCGGCCAACTCGCAGTTCTTCATCTGCTTCACGGATTCTCCCTGGCTGAACAAGCAGTATTCGGTCTGGGGCCAGGTCATCGAAGGCATGGACAACGTCGACAAGATCAAGAAGGGCGAACCGGTCGTCGATCCGGATTCGATCGTCTCGATGCGGGTTGCCGCCGACGTCTGATTGTGATGTTTGCTGGAACCCGCCCTTGCGCGAGAGCGCGGGGCGGGTTTCGCTTTGCCTGGACCAGCCTTCCCGGAACTGCCCCTATGCGCGTAGACCTTTTCGACTTCGAGCTTCCCGATGAACGGATCGCTCTGCGGCCCGCCGAGCCGCGCGACAGCGCGCGCCTGCTGGTCGTCGATCCCAATGGCGAAACGCAGCTCTCCGATCACCGTGTGTCCGACCTGCCGTCCTTCCTGAAGGCGGGGGATGCGCTTGTGTTCAACGACACCAAGGTCATTCCGGCGCAGCTCGAAGGTATCCGGCATCGCGAGGGCGCGGGTGGCCAGCAGGTTTCGGCGACGCTGCACATGCGCGTCGGCGCCAATCGCTGGAAGGCCTTTGCCAAGCCCGGCAAGCGCATCAAGGTCGGCGACCGGATCGCCTTCGGCCACGGTGGCGAAAGCTGCCTTCTCGGCTCGCTCGACTGCACAGTGGAAGAAAAGGGCGAGGGCGGCGAGGTGACGCTGGCCTTCGATCTGTCGGGTCCTGCGCTCGACGAAGTGATCCATTCCGTCGGCCATATTCCGCTGCCACCCTATATCGCCGCCAAGCGCGCCGAGGACGAGCGCGACCGCGCCGACTATCAGACGATTTATGCCCGCGAGGACGGCGCTGTCGCAGCGCCCACCGCCGGGCTGCATTTCACGCCCGAACTCTTCGCGGCACTCGATAAGGCCGGCATCGAGCGGCATTTCGTGACGCTGCATGTCGGCGCCGGCACATTCCTGCCGATGAAGGTCGACGACACCGACGACCACAAGATGCATCTCGAGAGCGGCTATGTCAGCGGCGAGACGGCCGCCAAGCTCAATGCCGTGAAGGCGAGGGGCGGGCGGATCATCTGCGTCGGCACCACCTCGCTGCGGCTGATCGAGAGCGCTGCACAGGACAGCGGCGAGATCCTGGGCTGGGCGGGCGCCACCGGCATCTTCATCACGCCGGGCTACCGCTTCAAGGCGGTCGATGTGCTGATGACCAACTTCCACCTGCCACGCTCGACGCTGTTCATGCTGGTCTCGGCCTTTGCCGGCCTGGAGACCATGCACGCAGCTTATGAACATGCCATTTCCACAGGCTACCGCTTCTATTCCTATGGCGATTCCAGCCTTCTTTTCCGGAAAGACTAGATGACCGAGAACTTCCAGTTCACCCTCAAGAAGACCGATGGCGGCGCGCGCCTCGGCGAAGTCTCCATGCCGCGCGGCACGATCCGCACGCCGGCCTTCATGCCCGTGGGCACCGTCGGCACCGTCAAGGCGATGTATCTCGACCAGGTGCGCGAGGGCGGCGCCGATATTATTCTCGGCAATACCTATCACCTGATGCTGCGGCCGACGGCAGAGCGCGTGGCGCGGCTTGGCGGGCTGCACAAGCTGATCCGCTGGGATGGGCCGATCCTGACCGATAGCGGCGGCTTCCAGGTCATGTCGCTGTCGGGTCTGCGCAAGCTCGACGAGCAGGGCGTGACCTTCAAGAGCCATGTCGACGGCAGCCTGCACCACATGTCGCCGGAGCGCTCGATCGAGATCCAGGGGCTGCTCGACAGCGATATCCAGATGCAGCTCGACGAGTGCGTTGCGCTTCCGGCCGAGCCGCGCGAGATCGAACGCGCCATGGAGATGTCGCTGCGCTGGGCCGAGCGCTGCAAGGTCGCTTTCGGCAACCAGCCGGGCAAGGCAATGTTCGGCATCGTGCAGGGCGGTGATATTCCGGCACTGCGCGTACGCTCGGCTGCCGCGCTTGCCGATCTCGACCTCAAGGGCTACGCGGTCGGTGGTCTCGCAGTCGGCGAACCTCAAGCTGTCATGTTGAAGATGCTCGAGGAGACGCTGCCGGTCCTGCCGACTGAAAAGCCGCGCTATCTCATGGGCGTCGGCACGCCCGAGGACATGCTGCGCTCGGTGGCGCGCGGGATCGACATGTTCGATTGCGTGATGCCGACGCGTTCCGGCCGTCACGGCCTGGCCTTTACGCGCCGCGGCAAGGTCAATATCCGCAATGCCCGCCATGCCGAGGATATGCGCCCGCTCGACGAGCAGTCGAGCTGCCCGGCGACGCGCGACTATTCACGCGCCTACCTGCACCATCTCGTGCGCTCCAACGAGGCGCTGGGCGGCATGCTGCTCTCGTGGAACAATCTCTCCTATTATCAGGAACTGATGCAGGGCATCCGCAAGGCGATCGCCGAAGGTCGCTTCGCCGACTTCATGGCAGAGACGGAAGCCGAATGGGCTAAGGGCGATATCGACCCGGTCTGAGGCTCAGATACCTTTGCTTTCAGTATCAGGAAGGATCTGGACGCCACCGATCTTATAGCTGCTATCCGGCTGACGGATGACCTGGTAGATCGCCGTCCAGTCCTTGCCGTCGCGGCCGGAGATCAGCACCTCGTGGTAGATCATCGCGCCGTTGTCGATCGAGCGACTGCGGCCGAAGGCGTAGTTTCCTGGGTGATAGACCGGCTCGTAGCTCTTCTTGACCATGGCAAAGAAGACGTTCTTGTCGGGATAGACGGCCTTGATACCAGGAGCGGCATAGGAATAGGCCGCTTCCGAATCGTCCTGCAGGAAGGCCTTGATCTGCGCCTCGATCATCGACCGCGTGGTATCCAGCGGGTCTTCCGCGCGCGCCGACGACAGCGTGAAAATCGCGGTGAGACTAAGGATGAGGACTGCGAAGAAGGCGCGCATCGGCATATCTCTCACTATCCCGTGGCTATAGCCGCCACCCCTTGAATTGTAGGGCTTTCAGCGCGCAAGGAAAGAGGCAATCAGAGCCGGCCGCGTGCGAATATTCGCGACAGGATCAGACCGGCGACAAGCACGCCAGCGGCGATGAAGATCGTGTCGATCGGGGTGCCGATATAGAGCGGCCCGACATTGGCGAACAGCAGGAAGGCGACGACGAAGTTCGCCCAGCCCCAGACGACGTTCAGCTCCGCCGAACTTTCGCCGGCGCCTGACATGCGCACGAATGGCGTGCGGAACGGCCGGCCACAGACGCCGTTCACGAAGTGCGGAATGCCGTTGGTCATGATGGCGGCGGCAAAGAAGTGAACGATAAAGGCGATCCAGGGCATCGGCGTCTCCGAGATGGTCATCCCCGTGGCGCGACGGGACGTCACGTTACGGGATGAGCCAGAATTCCGGCAGGGAACGCGTTGACCTAAGCTCTTGTTCCATAAGCGGGATCAGATCGTGTGGTAGCGGCGATCGAAATAGATCAGCGCCTGGCCGCCTTCGTTCTCCTTGATCGCCACCACCTCGCAGATCAGGATGTCGTGGGTGCCGCCATCGGAGACCGACTTCACCTTGCAGTCGAGCGAGATCAGCGCGTCGTCAAGCGCGGGCGCGCCTGTTTCCAGCACCGACCAGCTGGCGCCTTCGAACCGTTCCTGCACCGGGGTCTTGCCACCGAAGCGCCGGCTCAGATCCTCATGGGCGTGCGACAGCGTGTTGACGCAGAGCACGCGGTTGGCGTTCACGGCCGGATAGGCGGAGGAGCCGCGATTGATGCAGACCAGGAGCGTGGGCGGATCGTCGGTGACGCTGCAGACGGCGGTTGCCGCAAAGCCCGCGAGGCCTGCCGGTCCATCCGATGTGACGACGTTGACGGCAGCGCCGAGGCGGGCCATGGCGTTGCGGTAATCCTGCTTGCGCTGGTCGGGAACAGCATCCGCGACTGTCGCTGGCGCTTGTGGGATCATTTTGGCTGATGCTTGCATATCGGGGTCCTAGCGGATTTCGGATCTCGCGTCACGAAGGAAGCGCAGCATGGTGTCGTTGAACGTCTTGGCCTCCGTCACGTTGACGGCGTGGGCGCCGAAGTCGGTCAGAGCCAGTTCGGCATGCGGCAGTCCCTCGGCGAGGCGCACCGATCGGGTGTAGGGGACGAGAAGGTCGTCGCGGGTGGCCATGACCAGCGTGTGGGCAGCGATATCCGACAGCCTGTCGTCGAGATCGAAGGCCCGGAGAGCCGCGATACGACGCAGGATGTTGGTCTTGCCCTGGAAATGGGCGATGGCGTGGCGCTCCTCTGTATCGAGACGCTCGGCATTCTCGGACATCCAGACCGACGGATAGAGGAAGAGCGGTTGCGCCTTGACGAACATCTCGACGCCCGACCGCTCCAGCAGCTCGATCCTGACATCGAAGCAGCGGCCGGAATGCGCGTCCCCCTTGCTCCAGGCGTTGACGAGGATGAGCTGGCCGATCATGTCGGGGCGGCGGAGCGCGATATCGAGCCCGATCAGTCCGCCGAGCGCGTGGCCCACGAAATCGAAACGCTCGATGCCGAGTTCCAGCGCGATCTCCAGCACATCGTCAGCCATGGCGGCGATGCCGCCCGCCTCGGGCACCTCGCCGCCGGTGCGGCCGGTGCCGCGATGATCATAGGTGATGACGCGGAAATCGCCTGAGAGCGCCTCGATCTGCGGTGCCCAGTAGCTTGCTGCGCCGCCAAGGCCGGATGACAGGATGACGGTCCTGGCACCGGCATGGGTCTGGCCATGTATGTCGTAATGCATGCTCGTCATTTCTTGCCGATATGGGCGACGGTTGCGATCTCGACGAGCGCGTCTGGTTTCACCAGGCCGCACTGGACGCAGTAGCGGGCCGGCTTGTCGCCGGGGAAATATTCGGCATAGACGGCGTTGACGGCCTGGTAATTGGCCCAGTCGGTGACGAAGATGTGGTTCATGGTCACGTCCTCCATCGTGCCGCCGGCCGTCTCGATCACCGACTTGATGAGTTCGAGCACATGGCGGGTCTGGGCGCCGGCATCGCCGACATGGACGACATCGTTGTTCTTGTCAAAGGGCAGGGTGCCGGAGACATAGACGATGCCGTCGGCAAGCGTGCCCGGCGAATAGGGGGCGATCGGCTTCTGGGTTCCCTCTGGGACGATGATCGATTTTGGCATGATGTGTCCTCTTCTATTGTTCTTAATCAGGCTTCGGTGGGCGCTGCTTGTGAGATGACGCCGCAGAAATCGTTGACGGTGGCGACCCAGCCGAAGAATTTCTCGACGTTGTAGACGGTCGCCTGCTGGATGAAATCAGGCCCGAGGTGATGGGTGGCGTCTTCGAGCATCACGCCGAAATATTCGAGGTGGAAGGCATCGCGGAGCGAGCTCTCGACGCCGACATTGGTGGCGATGCCGACAAAGACGAGATTGCGGATGCCGCGAGCGCGCAGCACGCTGTCCATGTTGGTGTTGAAGAAGCCGCTGTAGCGGGTCTTCGGTACCAGAATATCGCCCGGCTGCGGCTGCAACTCGTCGACGATCGCATAGTCCCATGTGCCCTTTGCCAGAAGCTGGCCCTGCAGTTCCGGCCGCTGACGCATCGTCTTCAGCGCATTCGACTTGTGATAATTGGGCGAGCCCGGACCGCCGGCCTCGACATAATCCTTGTCCCAGCCGTTCTGGAAATAGATGACCTGGACGCCCGCGGCACGCGCGGCGTCGAGCGTCTTCTTGATGTTGGCGATCGTGCCCTTGGCGCCGGCGATGTCGAAGCCGGCGAGGTCGACATAGCCGCCTTCCGTCGAATAGGCGTTTTGCATGTCGACGACGACGACGGCTGTCTCGCTGGGCTTCAGCGTGATCGGCTCGGGGCGGGCGGGGAGGGTGACGCTTTGCGTGCGCTCGCGCGGCGCCTCGTATCCAACGGGTGCGACGCTCATTCGGCGGCCTCCAGCATTTCGGTCACGTGGCGGCGGCTCTTCATCAGCGGCTGGACGTATTTTCCGAACTTCTCGACGCCTTCGACGAAATCGTCGAAGGTCAGCATGACACCACCGGTGCCGGGTACCCCGGCCATCTCGTCGAGCATGGCGGCGACCTCCTCATAGGAGCCAATCAGCGTGCCCATGTTGATATTGACCGCCGAGACGGGGTTCGACATGTGGCGAACATTGGTGTCGGAACCGGACTTGGTATCGGCGGCACTCTGCAGGCCGAGCCACTTGATCGCCTCTTCGTCGGCGCCTGCCTTGTAATGCTCCCACTTCGCCCAGGCGTCTTCCGACTTTTCCTCGGCAAGCACCATCGTCAGCACGAAGGAACGCACGTCGCGTCCGGTCTTTGCCGTTGCGTTGAGAAGGCGCTGGTTGGTGGAGGCGAATGCCGTGGGCGTGTTGACGCCGACGCCGAAGCAGAAGCTGTAATCGGCATAGGCGGCGGAGAACGCCATGCCCTTGTCGGACGAGCCGGCGCAGATCAGCTTCACGCTTTCGGGCACCGGCTTCATCCGGCAATCGTCCATCTGGAAGAACTTGCCCTTGAGATCGGACTGGCCCGTCGTCAGAAGGTCCTTGAGGACGGTCGTGTATTCGCCGAGATATTCATAACGGTCGCCGAAATAGTCGTCGCCCGGCCACAGGCCCATCTGGCTGTATTCCGGCCGCTGCCAGCCGGTGACGAGATTGACGCCGAAACGACCGCCGGAAATGCTGTCGATCGTGGTCGCCATGCGCGCGACGATCGCCGGCGGCATGACCAGCGTCGCAGCCGTGCCGAACAGCTTGATCTTCGACGTGACGGCGGCAAGGCCGGCCATCAGCGTAAAGGATTCCAGATTGTAGTCCCAGAACTCCGTCTTGCCGCCGAAGCCGCGGAGCTTGATCATCGACAAGGCAAAATCGAAGCCGTATTTCTCGGCCTTCAGCGTGATCTCCTTGTTGAGCTCGAAGCTCGGCTTGTACTGCGGCGCGTTTTCCGACAGCAGCCAACCATTGTTTCCGATCGGAATGAAAACACCGATTTCCATATTTGCTCTCCTCTTGAGGCAATGCGGCCAAGGACTTGGTTCGGCATTTTCAATGCAGGTGGCGTGCCAGATTCATAAACGTCAATAAAATCAGAGTGATGCGGTATCGCTGAGCATGCTTTATTTATCGTTTGGTCAATTTTTTACCGAACGATAAATTTCATGCCGAAAAAGCAGACAATGCTGCTCAAATTTTTAGCCGCACGCGATAGCGCCTAAATATTCTGCAAGTCCGCGCGTCGCGACTATTGCCTACAACCGCGAGACGCGGCCTCACCAAGAAGTAACTTGACTTTTTGAAGCCGGATTTGGATATCGGGCAAATTCTTGAAGCGGCTGGCCTTTGCCAGGACGCACTGTCTTCCACACAGTTGCATTCAGCGCCCGATGGCGCGCCGCAAACTTTTTATGTCAATTGGGAGGCTCGCGGATGAGCACATCGTCGCTGCTGAAACGGTTCGCTGGTTACTACAAGCCGCACCGGGGGCTGTTCGTGCTCGATTTCGGCAGCGCGGTGACGGCAGGGCTGCTTGAGCTTGCCTTTCCCGTTGCCGTGACGATGTTCATCGACAGATTGCTGCCGACAGGCCAGTTGGGTCTGATCGGACTGGCCGCGGTCGGGCTGCTTGCAATCTATGTCGTCAACGCCGGGCTGCAGGTGATCGTCACCTATTGGGGCCACATGCTTGGCCTGAAGATAGAGACGGAAATGCGGGCGAGGGCGTTCGATCATCTGCAGAAGCTCTCCTTCTCCTATTTCGACAACCAAAAGACCGGCCATCTCGTGGCGCGGCTGACCAAGGATCTCGAAGAGATCGGCGAGGTCGCGCATCACGGCCCCGAAGACATTTTCATCGCCGTGATGACGCTGGTCGGCGCCTTTATTCTGATGTGGTGGGAACATCCGCCGCTGGCGATCGTGACCGCGCTGATCGTGCCGCTGACGGCCCTTGTGACGACGCGCTACGGCCGCCGCATGACGAAGACCTGGCATTCGCTCTACGGCCGCGTGGCGGATTTCAACGCCCGCATCGAGGAGACGGTCGGCGGCATTCGCGTCGTCCAGGCCTTCGCCAACGAGGACCACGAGCGCAAGCTCTTCGCCGTCAACAATGCCGGCTATCTCTCGACCAAGCTGCAGGCCTATTGGGCGATGGCAGCCTCGACGTCACTCTCCTATCTCTCGATGCGCTTCGTGCAGGTGGTCGTGATGCTCGTCGGCGCCTGGTACGTCACCCGAGGCGAACTCTCGGCCGGCGGCTTCGTCGGCTTCCTGCTTCTCGTCGGCGTCTTCTTCCGGCCGATCGACAAGATCAATTCGGTCATCGAGACCTATCCGAAGGGGATCGCCGGCTTCCAGCGCTATACGGCGTTTCTCGACACCGATCCCGATATCGCCGATATCAAGGACGCCCGAAACATGCCACGCCTGACGGGCGACATTCGCTACAGCGACGTTCGCTTCGCCTACCAGACAGGAAAGCCGATCCTCGACGGGCTCGACCTGACGATCAAGGCGGGCGAGACGATCGCCTTCGTCGGGCCATCAGGCGCCGGCAAGACGACCGTCTGTTCGCTGCTGCCGCGCTTTTATGACGTCACCAGCGGCGCCATTTCCATCGATGGCGTCGACATTAGACAGATGACGCTGGCGTCGCTGCGCTCGAGCATAGGGATCGTGCAACAGGACGTGTTCCTGTTTGCAGGCACCATGCGCGAAAACATCGCCTATGGCAGGCTGGGCGCGACCGAAGCCGATATCCTTGATGCGGCCCGCCGGGCGCGTCTCGACGAGGTGATCGCCGGTCTGCCGGCTGGACTGGATACCATCATCGGCGAGCGCGGCGTCAAGCTCTCCGGCGGTCAGAAGCAGCGACTTGCGATTGCCCGCATCTTCCTGAAGAACCCGCCGATCCTCATTCTCGACGAGGCGACGTCGGCGCTGGACACGGAGACCGAACGGGCCATCCAGCAATCGTTGGCCGAGCTGTCTCAAGGCCGCACGACACTCGTCATCGCCCACCGGCTGGCGACGATCACCGAGGCGGACCGGATCTGCGTGATCGACAAGGGTAGGGTGGTCGAAGAGGGGAGCCACCGTGACCTGCTCCGGCGCGCAGGCCCCTATCGGCGGCTGCATATGGCGCAGCAGACGAGCGCCCCCGACGATGATGGGGCGCCGGATACGAAGAAGCTTGCGTAGGTTTTGGCGCTGAAATCCTCACCTAAGGTGAGGATCTTGATTGTCTCATTTAATCTGAGGCTTGGCCGCCTATGCTGTTACACGGTCGGCAGACTGAACGCGTCTTTACGCTAGAGCAGATAACTGACCGGCTCGTTGCTGACAGGGTGCGGGAAGACGCCCATCTCGACGCCGAAGACCGACTTCAGCACGTCCGACTGAACGATCTCGCTAGGCTTGCCGCGCGCCGAAATCCTGCCGTCGTTCAGCGCCACCAACTCGTCGCAATAGCGCGCGGCGAGGTTGATATCGTGGAGGACGACGACGATCGTCAGGCCGCGCTCGTGGCTCAGCTCGCGCAGCAACGACAAGACGCCCGCCTGGTGGGCGAGGTCGAGTGCGGAGGTGGGTTCATCGAGCAGCAGGCAGCTGGCGTTCTGCGCCAGCATCATGGCGATCCAGGCGCGCTGGCGCTCGCCGCCCGACATGTTCGCAACGAGACTGTCGGCGAAGCGCTCGAGATCGGTGCGCCGGATCGCATCCTCGACCAGATCGCGATCGGCCTGGGTGAAGCGTCCGAGCGTGCCGTGCCAGGGGAAACGGCCGAGAGCGACCAGCTCGCGCACCGTCATGCCATCGGTGGCGGGGGTGAACTGCGGCATATAGGCGATCTCGCGGGCGAAAGCGCGCCCGCCCCAGCTTGCCGCCGGCTTTCCCTGAAGCGCAACAGCGCCCGACGTCGGATCGACCTGGCGGGCGATGGTCTTCAGGAGCGAGCTCTTGCCCGACCCGTTTGGCCCGACCAGCCCATAGACGCGGCCGGCCTCAAGCGTCAGATCGACACCGCGCAAGATATGCTTCTTGCTGGCCTCGTAGTGGATCTGCGACAGACTGAGAAATTCGGCGGGCATGATTGGCATCTCCGGCTGCATGTGACGCGACGCCGGACATCCGGATCGCACGGATGTAACTGCAAAACTTCACCGGCGATGTCAACTTATGCGGCGACGGGAATAGGGCGGTGCATAGTATTTCGTTCTGGGGCGAACGACGCGTCTCAAGCCTCTGAGAGAATTGCCTGAACCACTGCTCGTGCCCTGAGGATTGTGTCGGGTCTTTGAGAGATGCTCATTAAGACAGTTTCGACCTTCACCAGGTAGTTGACGACTTCAGCGGCCGGCGCACCTTGGCGAAGCTGCGCGGCGGCGTTCTGAAGGTAGCTGTCATATTCGTCCTCGAAACCGGCTGCGTCATCGTCGCGCCATGTGCACCCGTCGGGCATGAGCCCGATGGGATCCCACATCGACCAGCCGATATCTCTCAGCTTCGACAAATCAAGTATGGATGACGACACGCGGTTGTCCTTCAACGCTCATGCAGGCGAGACTGTACATGTACATCTAAAAGGCTGCTACGGGCGCCGGCACAAGCGGTGAGGGTCAGTTGCTGACAACAACAGGGCGTGCAGTCTTTTAAATGGAAGC
Organism: Rhizobium sp. 01N48; assembly: GCF_056399145.1. NCBI lineage: Bacteria > Pseudomonadati > Pseudomonadota > Alphaproteobacteria > Hyphomicrobiales > Rhizobiaceae > Rhizobium > Rhizobium sp. 01N48. The sequence goes on along the minus strand of NZ_JBFTQT010000012.1, from coordinate 1,897 downwards.
ATGGACTTTATTATCTTCGTTGCATCTGAAAATAGAATGCACCCGGCGACAAAAAGTCAAAGCTGAATAGGGCTGCGACGTTGTCAGCCATTTAGAAACGCGACACTGGCTGCTCGGATCAGCCCGCGATCCGACCGGCTGGCCGGGGTTGAAAGGGCGGAGCGGGGGCGGGTGAGGGGCACCCGTTCGGCTTTAGCTTGGACACTATCTCCACACCCATTCATTCCGCAGCTTCCATCCGAGCCAGTGCTTTCTGGCGCCGCGCAATCACCGCCGGATCTTTCATGTAATCTGTCCTCGGTTTGCGGCCACGCTTCTGATAGCCGTTCGCCGTGCTGCCGTCGCGAATGCCGAACATATGATCCGTCTGCCCAGTGCGGCGAGGGCCGCTTCTGCTGCGCTGCTGCTCACGCCCGGCCTGCATCTCCGCGACAACAGACAGCATGTCGTCCAGACGCTTGTTGTCGACGACCTCGGCGCGATGCACCGAGCGCAATGTGTCAAAGGTTTTGTAGGGCAGGGCAAAGCTCTCGTGCATGATCTCAAGCCGTCCGTCTGGATAATCGCAGACAATCACCTTCCGGCCTGCCAACGGCCTGGAAATCTCGGTCGGATCGAGAATGAACAGCACCTTGTCGTAACGCAGCGTCAGGGATTGCGACAGCGTGCGTACCTCCTTGCGGCACATGGCGCCATCAAGGTTCTCATGGTTGGCCAACGGCCGGTGCATGTCCTTCGGATTGCGCGGCGGCTTGCCGAAACGCGCGTTGAAATCCGCAATGAACTCAGGCGCATAAGCATTGGCAGCCTCGATCGTGTCGATGCCGCGAAGCCGCATCTCCTTCACTAGCCGATCTTGTAATGTCTGATTGGCGCGTTCCACTCGGCCTTTGGCCTGCGGGGTGTTGGCGCAGATGATGTCGATGTTCAGCTCATAAAGCGCCCGGCCGAATTGCGTCAGGCCGCTCGTCCGGTCCTTCTCCGACGCATGGGTCGAACGAAAAACACCGTGCTTGTCACTATAGAAAGCCAGCGGTTTGCCCCATTGCTGCAGATAGGCCTTGGTCGCGTGAAGATAGTCGAATGTGTTCTCCGAGCCGGCAAACCGTAGATGCAGCAGCTTGCCGGTGGCGTCATCGATATAGACGAGCAGGGCGCATTTTGGCCCTCGGTTCTCGAACCACCAGTGATGCGAGCCATCGATCTGCACCAGTTCGCCAAAGCAATCACGCCGGCCGCGTGGCTGGAAAACCCGCTTCTTGCGTTCTCTGCGTGAGACCCAGATACCAGCCTCGGTCATCCATTGTCGCAGCGTCTCCTTGGCGACAGAGATATGGTGCAGCTCGATCAGCTTCTCACGCGCCAGCGTCGGACCGAAATCCAGATAGCGTTCGCGGATCAAATCCAGCGCCGCATTGCGAAACTCCTCGCTGTGGCGCCGATTGCTCGGCCGTGATCGCTTCTTCGAAACGAGCCCGGCCGGGCCATCCCGGTCATAGGCCTGCAGCAGCCGATGGACTTGGCTTCGACTGAGGGAGAGCCGTTCGGCCGCCTGGACGACGCTCAGGCGTTCCTCACGGATCTTCTGGATGAGTTCGAGGCGATACAATTCGTTCCGCGACATGATGATCAAAAAGGACATGACGACTCCGACCGCTCATTGTCTCGACCAGGCTGAAGATCGTCATCCTTGCTCCCAACGTTGGCTTTGACCAGTGCGCCGAGAGGCGAGACTGTCGCATCTCTAACTGGCCCAACTGTCGCATTACTAAATAGCCGTGGAGAAGCTAACCCAAGTGCGCCGTGCCTGTACTTCAGGGTAGGGGATCACCCTCCTTCTTGCAAATGAGCCATAAACACCTCGGCTGGTGTCTTGTAGCCGAGGCATTTACGGGGT